>CAVUYQ010000001.1:0-155488 GCA_963745765.1 uncultured delta proteobacterium
CTTCGAATTTGCGGTTTTATTTCAGAAACTTATGTTCGACAAGGCAGCAAGCAAAGGCACACTCTCCCACTGTCATCTGGGAATGTCTTTCCTCAAAAAGAAGAGGAGAAGCATACTCAGATGCATATCTATGCCCACTGTCCTTACTGCCGCACCGATAACAAACTACACCGCACGACATGTTCAAACTGCTCTCGGAAATTGAGGAATAAATACCGAGTCAAGACCTCATTCAGAGTTGATGGAAAGACCAAATGGAAGGTAAAGACTGTATCATCATTATCTGAAGCAAAATCTGTCTTGAAATCGTGGCAGGAAGCCCCCAATCCGACACTGCTGCATAGTTCCGTTCCTACTTTTTCAAACCATCAATATCCAGTACCCGTGGAAATAAATGATAATGCAGGTTACGAAGGCTCAAACGTCTTCCGACATACCCTCCGAGATGTATCCAATACCCAAATCAACTTCATTAACTATACGTTTATAAATCAAGCTCCGAAGGGATCTTGGAAGACGAACAAAAGAATAGCAATAAAAAGCTATCATTCGATGCTTATTACGCCTCAGCACGGTTGGTTAAGAAGTCTCATCGACTGGACTGCGATTACTGGAAGAACCACGTATCACATACAGATTATGAGACAAGGGAAGGCATTGAAAACACACTTGCTAATCTCAAAGACAAAGGATATGCGCCAGCAACTGTCCGGCATGTGTTCACCTTTATCAAGAGATTCCATAACTGGCACATTGAAAATGATCTCCACCCTACGGGAATAAACCCAGCAGCGAAGATCAAACTTCCCAAAGTAGACAACAGGTTAAACGATGGCTTAACTGAGAAGGAAGCCGCAGGTCTACTTGACTACTTACCAAAGCATAAGAACAGACCAATGGCCTTGATCGTAGGGCTTGGTTTGCTGACAGGTAGGAGGCAAGGAGAGTTATTGGATTTGAGGAAAGAGGACGTTGACTTGAGTATAGGCTTTATGACCTGCCGAAATACCAAGAACGGCAAGACCCTGACGTTCCCTCTGAACCAAACGGCAATAGAATATCTTAAAGAGGCTTTCAGGATAGCTCCAGAGGAAAGCTTGACACTATTCCAGTACACACGTCACGGGTTCAAGACTAACTGGTATAGACTGCTTAAAAGGCTATTACAAGCAGGAGTCATCACCAAGAAAATCCGCTACCACTCTCTGAGACACACCTATGCGACATTGTTGGCTAACAGTGGCAAGGTGGATATCCATGTGCTTCAACGGTTGCTCGGTCACTCTACCATTGAGCTTACTCAGAGGTACGCTTCCATACTGGATAAGACAACCAAGAAAGCAACGAGAGTACTGGATGACATATTCTGATTTATCGTGGGAGTAAGACTAGTTGGCCCTCTTCCTACGTGACATTTCGGTGGAATAATCTGTTTGTTCAACGACAATTATAATTCCCGGCCAGCGACAACTATAATTCCGGTTTTATCTGTCTAATATTACGTAATATATTTTTTCATCATTGTTCTTTTTTCTTGCAACTACTTGTTGTGTCAATGTAACCTTTCACTACTCATCCGGAGGATAGGGCAACGCTGAGGAGCGACCCGAGCGCCGAGATGAATGCCATAAGGATGGAGGCCGGGTTATTTTTTGACCCGGTCTTCTTTTTTCTCCATCCATATGGCCTTAAGGCGTTAAACCTCGGGGGTTTGGGGGCAGAGCCCCCTGCACCTCTGGGCATTCAATTTTCCGCCATGTTCTGTTTTGCCTTTTTCAGTCGATAACTGTCCAGGTTAAGTTCAAGTATGACACTGTGATGAACAAGCCGATCAATGGCCGCTGCTGTGGTCATTGGGTCCTTGAATATCTTCTCCCATTGCGAAAAAGGTAGATTGCTGGTGAGCATCACGCTGCTTCTTTCGTAGCAATATGCCAGAAGGGTAAAAAGCACCTCCATTTCTTCGCGACTCTGCTGTACATAGCCAATATCATCGATGAGCAGAGCATCATACTTTGCGAGTTTTTTAAGTGCTTTTGGCAGAACCAGGTCCCGTTTTGCAACCAGTAATTCCTGCACCAGCAAACTACAGGGGGTAAAGAAAATTCGTTTATCTCTATTAATCAACTCTTGCGCTATGGCGCAGAGCAGATGAGTTTTTCCGCTGCCCGGGTTGCCAAAAGCCAGGATGTTTTCGCACCTATCGATGAATGAACCGTCCAGCAAGGTGTTCACCAAACCACTGATTCTGGCTAGGGAGCCGGGACTTGTCGAATGCCTCCAGGCTTTTTTCCAGCGGCAACCTTGATTCCCTTAAAAACCGAGTGATACGCTTATGACGACGCTCTTCGCATTCGCGGGTCACCAGTTCCTGTAGGTACGCTTCATAACTCAATGACTCCTGTCTGGCCAGATTTGCTTCTTCCTGATAACAGCTGCGGATCGTCGACAGGTACAATTGTCTGAGGCAAGAATCCAGCGTCTGGCTCGTTGTTTATTTGACTCATTCATACACCTCCTGCAAGAGCTGGTCATATCCGGCAAGGGCAATGGTTTGAATGAATACATCGGTGACGGCCTCAGGTTGCCTATCAGAGCGAAGTATTGCTGCCACCCGGACTGCAGTTATTTGCTCTTCTTTATCAATCAGGTAGCGCAGAGCGTCATCAACCGCCGCCTCATTTTCCATGGCTGCCAGTTGTAAAACAGCCAGGTATTCTTTGTCGGCTCTGGTGCCGGAATGATGCGCACATAAACTGTCATAGGCTACCCGAAATCGGCTTGTGGGGAAAAGATCACTCCGATACCGATAATTCTCAAATGCTCCCGGTTTACGAACCAGCCAGTCGATTATATGGCGATACTGGATGTGGTGTTTAGTGCCACCACGTATGCGGGGAATTTTTTCGACCATGGTCTGGCCATACCACACCTCCAGATGTTCTGAATATAACCGAACAGTTACCAGTTCCTTTATGAGACGACTGTTGACGGAATACACCTTGTGTTTGACACGGATTGTGCTGCTTGGCCCTACCCGGACTTCCAAGCCGAGTACATGCATCTAACTTCGACGAAGGGAGGGGGTGCAAAACAGCCTGCTCTTGCTGAAAGCGTAAATGCCTTCCCTGGTTCAACTGTTCAAACAGCTTCTGCAAGAATGCTTCATATTCCTGCGCGGCTTTTGAAATCGCGACTGCCTCGCAGGATCAGGGCCTGGTCAACCGCTCTTTTGAAGCGATGGTGTCGTTGCTCAATATCCCCATTTTCATTGGGGCTTGCCGGATTCGTTTTTCGTCCAGACAGCTGATAATGAGCCAACAGACTCTGATACTTTGCCGTAAATTCTTCTGGGCTTTCTGGTTTGTTAACCGCCGCAGACAGTCTGTCGGTCTGGTGGAATTCCGGAACGCCTCCCAGTTTCCATAAACACTTCTGCAGCCCCTCGCTCAAGCTCTCGAAACTCTCCGAAAAACAGACCGTGCCGGTCTCCCAGTTCGAATAGGTCAGTACAAAATGGTACACAAGATGATCGAATGGCTGCCCGGCAATGCTGATCTGCAGTTTGGCCATGCAGGTAAAATCAGATTGGCTCAATCTACCCGGTTGATGTTTTTGTGGAAAATAAACCTCCCGGCATGGGCCTGCTGTAGCCCGCCAGTTTTTTACCCGCCGTTGAAAGGTTCGAAGTTGGCCATCACTGAAACTGCCCGGATTTTCTCTCTGGAGATGCTCGAAAAGTGTTTTGGCCTCCAGGCCTTCATTGTTCTCCAAAAATGGCAGAACCTTGTCCCAGACATCATCAAATGGATCATCACGAGTTCGCCAATCCCTGGTTCGCTCTGCCCTGATGTCACTCGGTAGCTTGCCAGAATCTCGATACTTGCGACCGGTTTTTTCATCCATGCCGGATCTGGCTGATGCTACTTCCAACGTTTTTCCCTGACTGAGATATTTCTTCAATTTCCTCACCTGAACGTCTGTGATCATTCATATTCCTCCTTGGTGAAATATGAATAATCTGTTCTCAGTTATCCGGGAAAAATAATTGTCGTCAGGGGGAATTATAATTGTCGCTGATCAATTCATCGAGTTTCTCAAGATAATTGATGAAAAATACCCAGCTGATTGGGTTATCAGGATAGTTTTGGATAATCACTCTGCTCACATCTCCAAAGAAACACGAACTTTTTTAAAAACAAAGCCAAACCGGTTCCATTTTGTGTTCACTCCCAAGCACGGTTCTTGGTCGAACCTTATAGAATCAGTTTTTAGCAAAATGGCTAGATCCTTCCTTCGTCATATCCGGGTTGACAGCAAAGCCGAACTCGTGAAACGTATTTATCAAGGAATAGCAGAAATTAACGAAGCACCTGTTGTCTTTCGCTGGCGATACAAAATGGAAGAAATTGCTACCGAATAATGTAATGATATTTAAAGAACGATCTACTAGTTCACATCTGCTTACTGATGCCAATGCCGATAAGCTGAACTTGGTCAAAAGTAAATAAAGCAGGAAATTTGGTTGGGATTGAGCTTCGACTTCATGAACTGAGACGACACGCTGCGAGATCCTTGATATTGATCGGTCTACACTTTGGACAACTTCCGAAGATGATCCTGGAATGTTGTTGCTTACTCATTGCCATCAGCAGCAGACGATTATCATGCCTGCACATCGATTAAAGTCTCCTCATATTCAGTCCAGCCATTATTGAAAGCAACCAGGTCAGCAGTATTTTTCTGGTCCATTCCATTGCGCTACCGAATACCGATCGCCATGCGCCCAGCCGATCGGTAAGCAATTCTCTATCGCCTGCAAATCGCTTTCACTAAGCGATAAGTCAGCACCAGCTGCTAATTCCTCCAAATGAGAAACGGATCGCGTACCGGGAATGGGCAGAAGATGCTCCCCCTGATGCAAAAGCCACGCAATGGCGAGTGAGGCAGTCATGTATCCCATCTCCTTAGCGAGCAATCGGAACCGGTCCGTCGCGGCAATGTTACGGCGGTAATTCGGTTCGAGAAATCTCGGGTTCCCTTTCATAAATGCGATCGATTGGGATTTTTCGAAAGAATGCGGATTATCTGTCAGCAAGCTTCGCCCGACCGGACTGAACGCCACGAGGGAAGCGCCATGTTCTCTTGTTCTTTGAACCAAACCCAATTCTGGTAATCGCGTAGACAGCGAATATTCAGATTGCACGGCACCTACTGGATGAATGTCCGCCGCCAGCTGAAGTGACGTTGGCGCGATTTCGGAAAAACCGAATTGTTTGATCTTCCCGGATTTGACGAGTTCCGCCAGCGTAGCCGTCACCTCTTCGATTGGGCAATTTGGATCACGCCGATGTATATAAAAGAGTTCAACTTGCTCGACGCCCAAACGCTTTAAGGACTTATCTAGTTCCGACCTTAAATGATCAGAACTGTTGTCAAAATGATTGCGACCGTCGTCACCGCGTTTAATGCCGGCTTTTGTCGCGATCTTGAACAAATCATTTTTCCTGACGCCCTGACCTTTGAGGAACGAGCCAATGCGTTCTTCCGATACGCCTGCGCCATACACGTTTGATGTATCGATATGATCGATGCCGAGGTCCAAGGCCTTGCACAATATCGCATGCGATTTTTCCGTATCCGTTTGGCCGTAAAAGTCGGAAAATGACATCGCGCCTATTCCTACCGCGGAAACAGTCGTCCCAGTATTCCCTAAATTTCGCTTTTTCATCTCTTGATAATACTCCTTACATTACACGCGCCAAGTCGCTATCTGCATCAAGTACGCATACATGAGTAGGAAACTGTAAGAAATTTCCCAGGACCTGCATTCATTGTGAGCCAGGATCTATCTTTTCAAGCAGTCTCGCAACCCTTTCAAGGTGCAATCATTACCCGCCAATGTCATCAAGGCGAATACGACTGCTATAATTGCAAAACAAAGTGTTCATCCATTGAGTCTCACCTATCAAAGCCAATGATTAATTACTCATAAACTGAATATCGTTCACTATACGATATTTATTGAACCATCGGCAACCATAGCCGCTCGACCGATTATATTGATTGAGATGTTTCCTGAACAGGACCGTCTCAACATTCTACTGGTACAATATAATAGAGATTACCATTCGATATGTTAATTTATATGATATCCTGCTCCAGCCACAACCTGAAGCAGCAACGGATCAAATGAATGAATAAATGGCAATGATTGCCAAAAGACCCGGAATAATTTTTCTGATACGGGACGCCTGCAGTCCCCATTCATTTGTTTTACGCGTTGGCAAACCCCGGGCAAGTCCTTTGTGCTCAATCAGATTGGAAAAGATGTTGACATCAGATCGTTTTTGTATACAATCGACAATGTACCTAAAACAGCATTGTGGAGCAGAAAATTTTGAAAACAAGACCATTAGGGCACAAAAGCCTGGTGTCCGCAATTGTAGAAAGCATTGAAGAGCAGATCCTCACCGGTGAGCTGAAACCGGGAGAACGAATAGCGGAGCAAAAACTGTGTGAGCAACTCGAAGTAAGTCGATCCCCCGTGCGCGAAGCATTTATTGTTCTGGAAAATCAGGGTTTTCTGGTAAAACAGGCACGAAAAGGTGTCACCGTCGCCATGGCGACACTCAAGGAAGCGGTGGACGCTTATACGATCCGGGCGAATCTGGAGAGCCTGGCAACGTATCTTGCCGTAAAAAACAACAGGCCCGGTCTTGTAGAAGAGCTCAAAGTGTTAAACAGAGAAGTGGAAGATGCCTGTTATGTCGGGGACAAAAAAGAATATTACCGGCTCAATGATCAGTTCCACGAAACGATCATCAATGAATGCGGTAATGAAAAACTTATCCAGATGCTGACCGTATTTTCAAAACAGACGGCTCGCTATCGGAAGGAAGTTCTCTCTTTTCCGGGCAGGATGGAAGAATCACTCAAAAAGCATGACATTCTTATCAGATCTCTTGAATCCGGGGATGCCGAGGGTGCGGAAAAAATCCGAAAAGAATCAATCCTCGCCAACATCACGCTTCTGACTCATAGATTTGAAGAAGAGGAGGGAAACAGTGAAGATCAATGCTGAACAGTGTGTATCGTGCCTGAGTTGTATTGATTACTGTCCGATGGGTTGTATCCACGAGGGAGAAGACGTCTTCATCGATCAGGATGAATGCGTGGAATGCGGCGTCTGCCTGCATACCGGGGTCTGCGTTGTCGATGCAATCTATCAGCCCGAGGAGTCTTTTATCTATCCCCGGGCCATACGAATGCAGTTTAGCGATCCTGGAGCGGAGCATCCCAATTTCAAAGCCTGGGGCAGAGGCACCGAAGAAGCGAAAACCAATGATGTGACCGGGAAATTCTCTCATGGAGAATACGGTATGCTCTTTGAATTCGGCCGTCCTGTCACCGGTACGCGATTTACCGAAGTGCAGAAAATCGCCATGGCGATATGCGAAATGGGCCTGGAGATTCTAAAGGGAAATCCCGTTTACGGTTTGATGGAGGACACGGAAACCGGCCGGATTAAAAAGGAGTTTTTGCACGAGAAAGTGCTTTCCGTAATTCTTGAAATCCGTTTCAGAAAAGAGCGACTCGCCGAGGTTGTTGAAAAGATTATTCCCTTGCTCAGCGATGTTGATACCGTCGTTTCGGTTGGGCTCGTCACCAGATTTGAAGAAAATGACAACCTTCCCGTTATTCGGGACTTGGATAAACTTGGAATGAAAGTCCGGCCTAACGCCAAAATAAATGTCGGCCTCGGACGGCCCCTGATTCGATAGGAGTTAGACCCCATGAGCCACTCTTTACATCGTTATGGATCTAGCTGAAAACCTGAAGAATGACTTTTGCATTTATTCACGCGCCGCACGGGGAGTAAATCGTGACAATTGTGGAGATAAGCTTCGAAAAATACTCGATATATATCTTTCAAGCAAAGCCGTTAACTTTGGTTCCAGTCACTCCAAAAAATGCTTTCTGGCCGGCCTCGACCTGGAGGAGTATGCAAAATCCCTGGATGGTTCATATGGCATTATCGGTACATTCGACGATCGAGAGTCGGTGCTCGGTGTTTTAAAGAAGATGAAGGGGGCCGATCTTGGCATTTCGGTCGTTGTAAGCGGCCTGATTGACGAGGTGAAGGAAATAGCCCGGGAGGCTGAACTGAAACCGCACACAGCGCTTTTATCCCTGGGGACTTTCGGAAAAAAATCTCTGTTGCCGGAAGAAGGAACCAGGGAAATTGTCACCATGTGCGGGCATTCTCTCGTGGCATCAGCGCTTGTCCGGTCGGTTGCAGAAAAAGTCAGGGAAGGCGAGCAGACTCCTGAGGATGGAGCACTGCAACTGACCAGACCTTGCACCTGCGGCATCTTTAACACCAGCCGATGTAAAGAATTGCTGGAGCGAATGCGTGATGCAGAAGGTGATAACCGCATAGATGAATAAGCGGGTTGTGCCGTGCCTGAAAGAGGCACGGCAAACGTAATTTCATTTTCCACAAGGAGGAGAAAAAACGACAAAATAAAAATTCAGTTAGCTTCTTTTGACGACGTTTTTCTCAGTTTGAATACACTTCAGTGTTCAGTTCTACTGAAGTGGCGGTTGCCTGCCTGTCCGTTGCAGACGGTAAAAACCTGATCATCCAATAAATTCGGGAGGCTGGAGTAACCTCTTGGGCGAGCGATGCTTTAATTCCTAAGCCGCTCGTATCTTAAGATGTGGCTTCGTTGAAATAAAAAAAACAATAGGAGAGAGCAATGGAAAAGACAATGCGTAAAATCCTGGTTTTGGCAGCGATAGCAACAATCGGTTTCACGGCAGCATCATCTCATGCTGCTGAAAGTTATCCCCTTAAAACAGTCACCCTGGCGACGCATTCCAGCCCAGGCGGCGGTAGTGATGTTTTTTTGCGTCAACTATCAGGTTACATTGGACCGGCACTCGGCGTTAACATTGTAGTCGAGAATATTCGAGGTGGTTCGGGGGCCAAGGCCATGGCGGCAATTGCTCAGGCTCCGGCAGATGGTTCCATTTTCTATGCAACAACCCCAACATTTATTTACACTTCCCTTTTGTCTACTCCTCAATACAAATACACCGATCTGGAACCGTTGGTGAACATGTTCATAGACCCTGAAGTCATTTACACCGCGGCTAACAGCCCCTACATGACCCTTGAAGATGTTATCAAGGCAGCCCGGGAGAGCCGGGGGCGATGGGGTGCGGCAACCCCAGCTTCGCTTGAACGACAGGCATTGGAGCAATTGAAAACAGCAGCAGATGTGAATGCGGCGGTGGTAACCCATGAGGGCGGTGGTGATCTGATGATTAACGTTCTTAACGGAACGCTGCACATCGGGGTCGGTGAAGTTCAGGAATTGCAGTCACAGCTGGAGGCAAAACAACTGCGAATTCTGGCAACTTTCAGTGCCGAGCGTCTGGCAAACTATCCGGATGTTCCAACAGTTAAAGAGCTGGGATATGACGTTGTCGTTCAGAAATTCCGTGGATTAGCCGGTCCTAAGGGGTTGCCGGACAATGTCGTGGCAATGTGGGAAAAAGCCGTACAGCAAGTACTGGCCGACCCGACATACAAGGCTGCCTACGAAGCCGAGAACCTGCGTGCAGAGTATATTTCGCATGCTGACTACGTCAAGTTCATCAGTGACTTCGGTGCTAAAACCGAGAATTTCCTTCGTGAAACGGGTGTGATCAAGTAAGGTCCCGGGCCATTTCGAGCATCTCGTAATGGCCCTTTCTCCTTTCTGAATAATCTCTGAACAGGAAACATCATGCTTACGCGTAATTTAGCCGGCGGTCTTGTTTCGATGCTGCTCGGTACCGTTTATCTTTATTTTGCGTATGGCATCCGGGCCAGTGCGCTTGCCGATACCATGGGTGCTGGTGGAGTCCCACGGGTTTATGGATGGTTGATGGTGATGCTTGGAGCAATCCTTAGCCTTCAATCAATTGTGGCCTATCTGCGCAATCCGGAAAAAAAATCTCTGGCATCCGAATGGCAGGGGCAAGGCTTGAAAACCCTCAAAGCCGCCGGTCTCGTTTGTTTTGGAATTGCCTACCTGCTCATTGTGAACACTCTGGGATATTTACTCTCCATTGCCTTACTGCTGATCGCTCGTAGCGCTGTATCGGGGAGCTCCGATGGGATTCCGGTTGCTCTTAACCGGTATCGTTGGCGCAATTTTTCTCTGGATAATCTTTGCAGTGGTGCTCGGTGTTCGCATGCCTTCAGGTGTTCTAAAAGTTTTCGGTATTTAATCTGCCAACGGAGGACGCTACCCGTTGGAACTGGAGTTAACCTATGGAAACGATCCTTGCCTCCGCTGCCTATCTTCTTAACATAAATGTCCTTATTGCAGCGTTGACCGGTGTTGCCTGGGGCATCATGGGTGGGGCATTGCCGGGTATCTCGCCTTCGATTACCATGGCGTTGCTGCTGCCCTTTACCTACACCATGGAACCAGGCAGTGCCATTGTCCTGCTGGCGGCAACCTACGTTGGGGCGGAGTACGGCGGTTCGGTACCCGCCATTCTTATTCGAACACCGGGCACCAATGCTGCCGCGGCAGCCGTACTTGACGGCTATACCATGAATCAACAGGGCAAACCCGGATTGGCTCTGGGAATTTCGCTTTATTCGGGAGTCCTTGGCAGTCTGTTCGGGCTTACGATGCTGATGTTATTGTCAGGGCCACTGGCAAGCGTTGCGCTGGCGTTTACGCCTCCAGCCTATTTTGCACTGGGTGTTCTTGGGCTGAGTGTCATAGCGACCCTGTCGGGCGAGTCCTTAATCAAGGGTTTCATCGCCGCGCTGCTCGGTTTGATGGTTGCCACGATCGGGACAGATCCTGTTGCCGGATCTAACCGCTTTACCTTTGGCAGTTCGAATCTGTTGTCGGGTATTGCGCCGGTTATGATCATGGTGGGCCTGTTTGCCATGAGTGAACTGCTGGTTCAGGCGGGTAGTAAGGTAAAGGCTGAACAAACCGCGGCCCGGGCCAGAATACAGTTTCCCGGCTTGAAACTGGCCCGGCGTCTTGCCTTTCCGCAAGCACTCGGCTGCATCATCGGTACCTTTGAAGGGGTAATGCCCGGCGCCGGCGGAACGGTTGCATCATTCATGTCATATAACGAGGCCCGCCGCTGGTCGCGGCATCCCGAGGAATTCGGTAAAGGATCTCCAGAGGGCATTGCGGCTCCCGAAAGTGCGAACAATGCGGTTGCTGAAACGGCCCTGGTACCCTTGTTGTCTTTTGGCATACCGGGTTCGAACTCGACCGCTATTTTACTGGGTGGTTTCCTGATCCATGGCATCAGGCCGGGGCCCATGCTGTTTCAAAGCTCAAGCGAAGTAGTCTACAGCTTGTATGCCGGTTTATTCGTCTCGGCAATTAGTTTGCTTTTCATTGGCATGGCTTTGCTTCCGGCCTGTATCTGGCTCGTCAACCGGCCGCGTCATTATCTCAGTGCCTTCATCTTCGCCTTGATTCTTTCGGGTATTTATTCTATTGACAACAGTCTGTTTGATCTTGGGATCATGATTGCAGCAGGTGTGATCGGCTATTTCATGCGGATGTTACGTTTTCCTTTTTTACCGGCAGTTCTTGGTCTTGTGCTCGGTTACATGGTGGAGAGCAACCTGCGCCGGTCCCTCGTTATCTCTGGAGATGACTGGAGTATATTTTTTGATGATCGTATATCGCTGGTGCTGCTGCTGGTCTCCTTCCTGTTTATTGCAGGATCACTCGGACGCCGTTTTTTCGCCTTCATCAGGAAGGAGAAACAGACCTCGATCTCCACAGATTCGGAGGAAAAAGCATGACCGTTGAACTCAATCAGCTGACGGTGTCACAACGTTTGTCAGGTTGGGCATCATCACTCGCTCCCGATGAATTACCGATTGCAACTGTCGAAAAGAACCGGAATATCCTGGTGGATATTGTCGGCCTGTGCATCGCCGCCCGCAATCAGGATTATGTTCTGGCGACCAAGGCGGCGGCAGAACCGGGCGATCATATCATCATCGGTCATCGTGAACGGGTTTCGCCGTCCAGTGCAGCTCTCATCAACGGTACTGCCGCTCATGGTGAAGATTTTGACGACACCTTTGTGGGCGGTCCTGTGCATTCAGGGGTGGTATTGGTGCCTGCATTGTTGGCGGCTGCCCAGACCTATAAGCTGAACAACGATCGTGTTGTGCTGGGATTGGCCGCCGGTTCCGAGCTGCTCTGTCGGCTCGCGCTGACCTTACCGAAAGCGGTCCACAAAGCGGGATTTCACCCAACAGCGGTACTGGGTGGTTTCGGTGCCACGCTTGGCATCTGTGTCGCCTGCAACGCCGATGAAAAGGTGACAGCCAATGCACTCGGGATTGTCGGCAGCATGGCCTCCGGAATAATCGAATATCTGGGCGATGGCAGTTGGACAAAGCGTATGCATCCCGGCTGGGCAGCGCAGTCTGCGCTACGGGCCTATGCTATGGCCAAGGCCGGGTTTGTTGGTCCCAAAGCGGTTTTTGAAGGTGTGCATGGCGCGTTCAGTACTTTTGCGCCGTCTATAGAGCCACGAACCGAGCAGTTATTTAACCGCCTGGGTGAGTTTTGGGTGAGCGAGATGATTGCCTTTAAGTGTTATCCGTGCGGCGGCATGATTCAGCCGTACATTGATTGTGCCATTCAGCTTCGTGACCGAGGCGTGAGCCTTGACGGCATCACTTCTGTTATCTGTAAGACAGCGGAGGGAATTGTGCATCGTCTGTGGGAGCCATTGGAACTGAAACGTCGCCCGCCGACCACTTATGCCGCCAAATTTTCAACACCATTCGGTGTTGCGCTCGGTCTCGTGCGCGGTCACGCTCATCTCAATGACTACACTGAGGAAGCCATTAACGATGAGTCCCTGTTGAAGATTATGAAGCTTGTTGATTTTGAGATTGATCCGGACAACCCATACCCCGATGCATTCACCGGTCATGTCCGACTGGTCTATAACGACGGCCGGGTCGAGGAGGTGGAGCAGGGTTTTATACGGGGTGGTGTTGATGCGCCGTTGTCAAAACAGGAAATAGAAGATAAGTTTCGCGCCAACGTGGAATTCGGTGGTTGCAATAATGGTGATCAGTTGCTCGATGTCTGCGATCAGATCGGTAATCGGAAGGGCGATTATATGCTTATCCAGGAATTAGCAGGACAATGACGGTGGAATTAGAAGGCAGTGCCGTATTGGTCACCGGCGCATCACGCAACATCGGCCGGGCTATTGCACTGGCGATGGCACAACGTGGCGCGGATGTCGTCGTTCATGTTGCACAGGACGTTCAATCCGGTAGAAAAACGGCGGCATCCGTCGTGGCTATCGGTCGTCAGGCAACGGTTGTGCAGGGCGATCTTTCGTCTCCGGAGATTGCGGCGAGAGTGGTGCGCGAGGCGGGGGAAGCCTTTGGCCGCCTCGACTGTATCGTCAATAATGCAGCCATTCGACCAGAAGCGCCTTTTGCACAATTGAGCTACGATCAGTGGCGTCGAGTCCTTGGCGTATGTCTGGATTCTGCCTTTCTGGTTTCACAAGCGGCTTTGCCCTATCTCGAAAAAAGTGATCATGCTTCCATCATCAATATCGGGGGGTTGACCGGCCATACGGGGGCGCTGCACCGGGCGCATGTCATTACGGCTAAGGCAGGTTTGATAGGGCTGACCAAAGCCCTTGCCCATGAATTAGCACCAAGGGTTACCGTCAATTGCGTATCCCCCGGCTTGATTGACACCGATCGTCAGGGCCAGACGGCGAAACGTCCGCAGCACCATGCCACGCGAACAAATCTCGCTGGTCGGCGGGGTTTACCCGAGGAAGTTGCCGAGGCGGTTGCCTATCTCTGCGGCCCGAGCGCCCGCTACATTACAGGACAAACACTTCATGTTAATGGTGGCGCCTACCTTGCATCGTGAGAAGACCTGCCTGTTGCCTTTATAGCCTGTATTTTTCATGGAAAAAATCATTGATATTAGAACAATATCGAACAGTTATTCAGGACAATTGCAATTATGCCGATGACACGGTTTGTAACCTTTAAAATCAATGATGAAAAGACAGAATTACCTCCCTCGGACGAGTCGATAGGCCTTCTATCCTGCGTCGCTTTTGAGGAAGGCCCTACGTATATGGCCTTCCCCAAGTCTTCTTGGCTAGCAGACCGTCTCACCTCGTGAAATATTCAGGATAGGGAAGGTTTCCTTTGCGTACCTGATTGATTCCGTATTTCGTCTTATTGTACAAAAAGTCTCCGGCTGATTTTCTTTATAGCCGACGAATACCTTTTCCGGCCACCGGTGATTTTGACCTTCGGTCTCAGAGGGAAAGTTGAATTTTTTACTTATCTGAATTGGAGATAGATGATGCAGATCAACCCTTTTGCAGATGTACCTGAAAATATGGAAGTGACTGCCGCAGCGGCTGCGTTTAGTGAAACGGTGGAATATAGGGAAATACCTGACGAGGCATTACGAATCGGTACTCGCTGTGTTCTTGATGGCATGGGGCTTTTTGTTGCCGGTACTGACGAGCGCTCGGTGAGAATATTAGCGGCTGAGGCGTGCGACCAGGGAGGCCGCGAAGATGCTCTTTTATTAGGGTACGGCTGTAAGAAAGTGCCTGCTCCTCTGGCAGCCAGAGTCCTGGGAACGGCGGCTCATGCGCACGATTGGGACGACAGTCAGGTGAGTGTGGACCCTGATCATGTTTATGGTTTGCTTTCTCACCCGACGACGGCTCCGCTGTCCGCTGCACTGGTAACAGCACAAAAAACAGGAGGGATCAGCGGCAAACAATTTTTGTTAGGTTTTCTCACCGGCTATGAGGTGGAATGTAAAATTTCCGAGTGGATGTATCCGAAGCACTACAAGGGCGGCATGCACTCTACGGGAACCGTTGGCACTTTTGGCGCCTATGTTGCTGCTGCAAAAATAATGGGATTAAAAGGCAGAAAGCTGCGTTGTGGTTTTGGTATAGCAGCCAGCCTGGCCGCCGGTATCCGTGTCAATTTCGGAACCATGACCAAACCACTGCATGCCGGACGCGCCGCTGAAAATGGGGTTATTGCTGCGACTCTCGCCGCACAGGGTTTTACCGCCGATCCTGATGCACTGGATGGGCCCTGGGGGTTTTTCGCCGTACAGGGCGGGGGCATCAGCCGAAAAAAAATGGAACCAGGGATTCGGTAAAACATGGTCCATCGTTGAGCCTGGCGTAAGCATAAAACCCTATCCTTGCGGTGTCCTGACCCATCCTTCCATTGATCTCATGCTGAAATTGGTTACCGATCATGATATTAAACCAGAAGAGATAGAAGAGGTAATCCTGTATGCGGCCAGCAATATTCTCAGTCCGATTCGCTATCCCATCGCCGTAAATCATTTACAGGCGAAGTTCTCACTTCCGGCTGAATTGGCCATGATTGCCATCAATCGCAAAGCAGGGAAAAAGGAGTTCAGCGATGCCTTTGTTGGGTCTGAAACCATGCAGGCGATGCAGCGTAAAATAAGAACCGAGCATGATCCCGAAATTGAAAAACTTGGTTTTGATAAAATGAGGTCAAGAATCACTATCAGGTTAACCAACGGTACTGCGGTTAGCGATTCAGCTGATGAGCGCTATAGAGGCGGGCCGGATAATCCATTGACTGACCGGGAATTGGAAGGAAAGGTTCAGGCATGCTGTGAAGGAGTACTCGATCGATCCCGACAGGAGCATCTGATCCAAAATATCTGGCAAATAAAAAAACTGGAAGATGTTACGGTGTTGGCTCAAGCCATACAGTCGGGGATGAATGAGTGATGACCAGACAGATCTCGCCCGAGTCCGCTTAAGTTTTCAGGGTCGCTATTAATCGGCGACCTTCATTGTTAAAGAGAAAAACATGTTCGGGGTCGCCGGCGACTCCCATTACTGCACCCGGTTCGGGAGTTAGATCGGTGCTCACCATACGGACGATGATGTCTTCGTCCTTCCGGTTTCTCAGGTGGATGAGTGTCTCTGCGCCCAGCGCTTCAGTAAACCTGACAGCCGAGTCGAACATTCCGGCTCCCGGTTCACACAACCGGAGGTGTTCCGGTCGGAGTCCGACGGTTACCATTTGGTCTGACTGCGAACAGGTGGCAATAGGACCTGCATTTTTAAGATGGACTGCTCCTTGTTTAATCTCTGCAGCCAGGAAGTTCATGGGCGGCGAACCGATAAATCCGCCGACAAAAATCGTTGCCGGATTGTGATAAACCTCATGCGGGGTACCAACCTGTTCGGCGACCCCGTTGTTCATAACGATCATCCGGTCAGCCAGGGTCATCGCCTCAACCTGATCATGGGTCACATACAGAAGAGGTGACGGCAAGATCCCGCTGCAGTGTCTTGATTTCCATGCGCATCTGCACCCGGAGTTTGGCGTCGAGGTTGGACAGCGGCTCATCAAACAGGAAAACGGCGGGGTTGCGGACAATGGCCCTACCCATGGCAACACGCTGCCGTTGACCGCCGGAAAGTTGGCGGGGTCTTCGTTTGAGGTAGGGCTCAAGTTCGAGTAGCCGTGCTGCTTCACCAACCCGCCTTTTGATCTCCTGCTTGTCCATCCCGGCTATTTTCAGGCCATAGGCCATGTTGTTGAAGACGGACATGTGCGGATAGAGCGCATAGTTCTGGAATACCATGGCGATGTCACGTTCCCTGGGCTCAAGATCGTTGACCACCCGGTCGCCAATGGTGACGGTCCCCTCGGTGATTCGCTCGAGGCCGGCGATCATGCGCAGCAGGGTGGACTTGCCGCAACCGGACGGCCCGACAATAACGATGAGCTCACCGTCGCTTATGTCCATCGATATGCCATGGATGACGGCAACCTTACCAAAGCTCTTCTTAACGTCGTTTATCGTAACCTGTGCCATGTCTCTTTCTATTTCTCGCTTTCGACGAGCCCTTTGACAAAGAGTTTTTGCATGAAAAGGACCACCGCAACCGGCGGAACCATTGCGAGTATGGCGGTGGCCATAATCACCGGCCACTCGACCGTCTGATCACCGCTTGGCAGCATCTGTTTAATCCCCATGACAATGGTGTTCATGCTGGGATCTGTCGTGACCAGCAGCGGCCAGAGGTATTGGTTCCAGCCGTAAATGAAAAGGATCACAAAAAGAGCGGCGATATTTGTACGCGACATCGGCAGCAGAATATCGATGAAAAATCGCATAGGACCGGCACCGTCAATCCGCGCCGCCTCCACGAGTTCATCGGGTATGGTGAGAAATAGCTGGCGGAACAGGAAGGTGGCGGTCGCTGAAGCGATCAGCGGCAGAATCAGGCCGGAATAACTGTTGAGCAGACCAAGACCTGCTATCACTTCGTAGGTTGGAACGATACGGACCTCCACCGGCAGCATCAGGGTCAGGAAGATGAGCCAGAAAAAGAGGTTTTTGAGCGGAAAACGAAAATAGACAATGGCATAGGCTGAAATGATGGAGATGCCAATTTTGCCGATGGTAATGCCGAGTGCCATAATCAGGGAGTTCATCAGCATTCTCCATACCGGAGCGCTCATGCCTGAAAGTAATGCTTCCTGATAATTCTCGATAAAATGTGTGCCGGGAACCAGGGGCATAGGGGGGGAAATGAGGTCATCCTGGGTTACCGTGGAGGCAATGAAGGCTACGTAAATGGGAAAACAGATAATGCAGATACCGAGAATGAGGGCGCCATGGGTCAGCCACAGCCCCAGACCTCTTTTTTCAACCATTGCCGCCATCAGTAATGCACCTTTCGTTCGATGAAACGGAACTGCACAACCGTCAGGGCTCCGACGACTAGGAGCAGAATAACTGACTGGGCAGCTGAGGAACCCAGATCCTGCCCGATAAATCCGTCGGCAAAGACCTTGTAGACAAGAATAGTGGTTGATTGTTGCGGTCCTCCCGCCGTAATGGTGTGGATAACACCGAAGGTCTCAAAAAAGGCGTATACCAGATTGACGACCAGAAGGAAAAAAGTGGTTGGTGACAGCAGCGGAAAGACGATGGTCCAGAACCGTTTCCAAAAGGATGCGCCATCGAGGGCTGCAGCTTCGATAATACTTGGCGGAATCGATTGCAGCCCTGCCAGGAAAAAGAGAAAATTATAGCTGATCTGTTTCCAGGCCGAAGCCATTACCACCAGGGTCATGGCTTCGCCGCCGTTTAGGGTGTGGTTCCAGTGGTAGCCGAAGCGGGCCAGATACCAGGGCAGGATGCCGATTGAGGGATTAAAGAGAAACAGCCATAGGACACCGGCAATGGCTGGAGCCACGGCGTAAGGCCAGATCAATAGCGTCCGGTAGCCATCAGCACCTTTGATGACCCGGTCTGCCAACACCGCAAGCCACAGGGCAAAACTCATGGAAATTGCCGTGACCAGAAGACTGAATACGGCGGTGGTCATGAATGAGGAGCGATAGTATGGATCGGAGAACAGGTAAATGAAATTATCAAACCCGACAAACTGGTTTTTCAGGCCAAAAGGATCGGGAATGAAGGCCGACTGGTAAATAGCCTGGCCGGCGGGCCAGAAAAAAAATACTATGGTAATGACCATCTGCGGGGCTACGAGCAGGTAGGGGAGCAAACGGTTGTTGAAGGTTACGCGTTTTTCCATGGTGTCGTCAGATGCACCTTTTGTTCAGCCGGGGGTGTTGCAAAGGGAAAATATATGAAGACAGGAATTTCTCTGTCCAGCCGGAAGCGGTGCCTCAGACAATCACTCCCGGCTGGGGTTCCATGAGGTCAGCGATTGGCTTTTTCAAAACGCCTCAAGAGCTGATTGCCTCGTTCAATGGCATTGTTCAGGGCCGCCTCTGCGGTTTTATCGCCGACCCAGACTGCCTCGAGTTCCTCGTCAATGAGGCCGCGGATCTGGTCGAAATAGCCTAGGCGGATTCCTTTCGAGTTGACGGTAGGTTCCTTTGCCGTCATCTGGATGATGGCCACGTCGGTGCCGGGGTGGCTCTTGTAAAAACCTTCAGACTTGGTCAGCTCATAGGCGGTTATGGTGATCGGCAGGTAGCCGGTATCCTGGTGCCACTTGGCCTGGATGGCAGGGGAGGAGAGGAATTCAAGGAAGCCGGGCAACCCCCTTGTACTCTTCCGGGGTCTGGCCGGCCATGACCCACAGGGAAGCACCGCCGATAATGGTGTTTTGCGGGGCGCCCGGCACATCTGCCCAGTAGGGCAGCGGGCGGATGTTAAATTCGAATTTCGCCTCCTTTTTTACCCCGGCGTAACCTGCCGATGATTCAGTATACAAGGCGCACTCACCTGCCCGGAACCGGGCACCCGCCTCGTTGCGTCGACCGCCGTAGATGAATTTTCCTTCTTTGGCCCAGTTGCCCATGGTCTGTATATGTTTGACCTGAACCGGTCCGTTGAAGATGAGCGTCGCATCCAGCCCGGCAAAGCCGTTTTCCTTGGTGGCGAACGGAACATTGTGATATGCGGACAGATTTTCAAGGTGGATCCAGCTCTGCCAGGCCGTGGTCAGGGGGCACTCGCTGCCGCCGGCCTTCAATTTATCCAGTGCGGTGCCTACATTGTTCCAGGTTGATAGATCCATATCAGGGTCCAGACCCGCTTTCTTGAATGCATCGCGGTTTACATAGAGAACCGGTGTGGAGGAGTTGTACGGCAGGGAAAGCATTTTGCCGTCAGTTGTCGTGTAGTACCCTTTTACCGCTGAAATGTAAGTGGACTGGTCAAATGTTGATCCAGCCTCGGCCATGACTTCATATACGGGCTTGATGGCACCGGTGGCTGCCATCATGGTGGCCGTTCCTACCTCAAAGACCATGAGAATGTCCGGCTGCTGTCCGGCCCGGAATGCGGCAATTCCCGCATTGAGGGTTTCCGAGTAATTGCCTTTGTTGGTTGCAATGACCTCATAATCGGATTGAGATCCGTTAAAGGTATTAACCTGCTCTTGCAGCAGTTCCCCTAAACGACCGGTAAAAGCATGCCAGAAATCGATTTGGGTTGCTGCCATGGAGGGTGCCGCCGAGAGGGTAAGTCCGGCAACGAGGGATAAAAATGAGGCTCTTCTAATCATATCAGTCTCCTTTTAAAGTGATGATAATGAATCTAAGGCACATCTGGAGAGATAATAACCAAATAAAATGCGTCTTGCAATTTATAACACAATATACTTGTTAGAAAAACGCCGGCCGTTCCTTTTTTGAAAATTTCATGCAACCGGTAGATTTAGCTTGTTTTTCAAGATACCCTGCTGTTGTGAGATCCCGGTTAGGTTATCAATAGATACCTGTAACAATCATCCATCATCCTCACGCTTGACTGCTAATTGTGCCGTGTTGCCTGAATTACAGACTGTACAAGGTTCATTCGTCCTAACACCGTTCCAGAAGAAAGGAATTCAGAGAAAATATCGACCGGGTGTCTGGCCGAGCGCTTTTTTAAACATTGATATGAAGGCACTCGGGCTGTCGTAGCCGAGCTCAATGGCAACCGCTGTTACCGGCTCGTTCATTGCCAATCTTCTCAGGGCTTCCAGTATCCGGACCTGCTGGCGCCACTGACCGAAACTCATACCTGTTTCCAGACGAAATCGACGGGCCAGGGTCCGGCCCGTCGTGCCTGTCAGGCAGGCCCAGTCTTCAATGGTCCGCTTATCACCGGGTCTCTCCGATAACTTGCGGTATATCCGTTTCAATCCTTCATCTTCCGGAATTGGCAATTGCAGGGAGGCCATGCTGACGGATCGGATCTGGTCAAGCATGACCGTTAACAAACGTTCCTCGGAACCCTGTAACGGATAAAGTTGTGGCAAATGTATCGCATAGAGAATAAGTTCTCGGAGCAGTGGCGTCACGGCGATCAGGCAGCAATCGTCTGCCGGCCCGGGAAAAAGTTCAGGGTCGATATACAAGGTTCGCATGGATAACTGACCTGCCGCCTCGATCTGGTGAGAGGTGTGGGCCGGTATCCAGACTGCCCGAAGCGGCGGCACAACCCAGATTCCTTTCTCTGTTTTGACGCTCATCACTCCCGCTGAGGCATACAGCAGCTGACCGTATGCATGCCGGTGCGGGCGTACGGTGTGACCGGAAGGAAACTCCCTGGCCAGGGCCACAATGGGGCGCGGAACGGTGATTACTTCCTCGATCGGTGCTGAGGAAATGCGCTTTGTCTGTTTTGCGATAGTATTTGTCATAATAAGGCAAGAAGGTAGTGATGTTTCAGGGTATGATCAAGCAGAATTATCACCAATAAACCACTCACGTTATGATACAAATAAGAGAATCTATCAGTGAAATATAAACACGTTGGAATATTATCAGCCGGCCATGTCGCAAGTGATATTAATCAGGGTGCGCTGCCGGCTCTGCTGCCGTTTTTTATTGCCGCATACGATCTCTCTTATGCCGCCGCCGCCGCCCTCGTTTTTGCGGTAAACATGTCTTCCAGTGTTGTGCAGCCGCTGTTTGGACTTGCCGCGGACCGTTTTTCAAAACCCTGGCTGCTGCCGGGCGGGCTGATGCTGGCCGGTTCCGGACTGGCTTTGACGGGACTGTTCCACGATTACCCAACCATCCTGCTGCTCGGCGTAGTCAGCGGCATCGGTATAGCTGCTTATCACCCCGAGGCGGCGCGACTCGTCAATTTTGCCGCCGGAAACAACAAGGCAACCGCCATGAGTCTTTTCGGCGTCGGGGGGACGATCGGTTTTACCCTCGGGCCGCTGCTCGTGACCGCGGCTCTGCTTAAATGGGGAATGCCGGGAACCCTTGTCCTGATGGTGCCGGTAACGGTCATGTCTCTCGTCATTATTGCTCTGTTCCCGAAGTTTGTCTCTCTCTATGCTGTCGGGAATCAACAAAAAGCTGCTTCCGCCGGTGCGATTGTAAAGGAAAACTGGGGAGCTTTTGCCAAAATTGCCGTCATTGTTTGTGGCCGCTCTATTATTTTTTTCGGCCTGAATATCTTCATCCCGATCTACTGGATCAATGTACTGAACCAATCAAAAGTGGCGGGGGCCACGGCGCTTACCATTTTTGCCGGTTCCGGCATTTTCGGCAACTTGATTGGCGGTAATCTGGCCGATCGGATCGGACATAAAAAGGTTATTCTTCTCGGTCTGTCATCTTTAACCCTTTTGCTTCCCATGCTTATTATGCTGGAGAATGTTCAGTTTGCCACCCTCCTGCTGGTACCGATTGGCTTTATGTCATTTGTTACCTATAGTCCGACCATCGTGCTGGGGCAGGGGTATCTTCCCAACCGTATCGGTTTGTCCTCCGGGGTGACACTCGGCCTTGCCGTGGCGGTTGGCGGCGGCGCCGCCCCCTTTATCGGCAAGATTGCAGATCTTTACGGTGTCTGGACGGCAATGGCCTCTGTCTGTTGTCTGCCGGTATTGTTTCTGCTGGTCGCCATGACCCTGCCTGCCCCTGAAAAATGAAGCGGTTGGACACGAATGATCAGGTTACATGCACGCCCGGATGTTCTTGATTGCAAGCCACCGCAATTATAGATAAATTCAGGATCAGAAAACCTGCTCTGTCAGGGATAGATGCACAACTCCTTGGATTGACGACAGATGCCACGACTATATCTTGATGAATACCAGCAGGCCCTGACCGGCAGACATATCTGTATTGCCTGTCGGGAAGGTATCCTGCGGGATAATTTCGCTCACATTCTGGCCGATGTTAAATTCCTTGTTCGTCATGGCATCAAGACGACCCTGTATCACAACATGGCCAACCGTTTCGCCAACCGAAAACATTTTCGTCTTCTTGCCGAACGTTTGCCCGAAACTGATATCAGGCGTGTTGCTCCTGAGGTGGATTTTTATACCCATGTGCTTGATGGGGAGCAGTCGGTTTTCAAGCTTATATTCCTGGAACGCAAATATCTTTGTGATCAAAACGGCTACCGGATTAATACGCTCACCACCAGGGATACCATGCAAAACATTGACGAAATTTCCGCCAATGTCAATATAGCTGGGGTCCTGAAGCAGATCTGCACGCGCATCGCGGCAGGGTCGTATGACCGGGTCCATATTCTTCCGGCACGGAAGGACACGATCAAGCATGAACTGTTCACGGTAGAGGGTACCGGAACGCTTATCGCCAATAACTTCAGCGAGGAATTCCTCCCCGCCGCAACCGATCAGGATGTAGAGATGATCGCCGGTATCCTGGATTTGTATGCGAAAAAGGGATTCCTTAAACCGCGGACTAAACCATACCTGTCTGAGCACCGGGAGCAATTCCGTCTGACCATGATCGACGGAATTGCTGTCGGCTGTGTAGAGCGGAAAGAAATTGATGCCACCACCGTTGAACTGGGAGCGCTGGCCATCTCTACCCGATTCCGCAACCAGCGTGTCGGGGTTTTTACGGTTAACGCCTTTGAGGCCGAGGCCAGACGAATGGGATTCAAGCGAATTATTTCATTTACCAACAATCCCCGGCTGCATGCATTGTATACACAGCTCGATTTCAAACCGGGAGATTTGCCGGAGTATGCAGCAAGACGGGCCTTATCCCCCGGTGTTGCCATGTTTTACAAAATTATCTCCTGACGGACCGTTACTAAGGGCTTCTTGGTCCCGGCAAAGACAGGTAAACTGAGCTGTCAGGGAACCTTTAAATGCGAACCTGACTTTGACCGACTGCTTTGAAACGGTCGCGCGAGGCTGCACGTCAATAGCGGCGGGAATCGAGATGTGCTGTAGAGGCTGTTCTTTTTTTCTTAACCTTGCCATGGAACACATTCACATTACCAGGCTGCAATTGAGGATTGGTGTATCCTGCGATCAACCGGGGTATTTACCTTCAATATAATCGTTAAGGTGGCGAATCTCGACATCCCAGACGGTGGTTTTAGCCTTGACCACGTCTCCAATCGATACCAGACCAACCAAATCGCCCTTGTCCACCACCGGCAGATGGCGAATCCGGTTCTCGGTCATGATCGTCATGAGCTGATCGATATCATCCTCGGGGGTTACGACAATAATATCTCTGATCATTACATCGCTTACCGTGATCGTCGTGAGATATTCCGGATGGTGACGTATGGCCTTCAGCACATCATTTGGAGCAACGATGCCGATAACCTCTTCATGATCGTTTACCACGACCACTGATCCGATACGCTGGCCGACAAACATTGCCACAACATCTACGAGCAGAAGTGTCTCCCGGACGGTAATGACCTGGGGCCCTTTTTCAGCAAGAATGTCCTTTGTTTTCATGCGCGAACTCCTCTTTATTGACACCGGGAAAGTGATTCGATGTTCTGCCCGGTTCTTTTCCCAACAAGACAATAGGATGAAAGCTGATTACTGATGCAGCAAAGACCTCAATGCCGTCAACTGCCCGATGGCCGCAATGTCCTCTAAACAAGCTCGAACCGCTCCCCCGCTGCACCTTGAGACAGATACAGACAACAAGCTCCGACACAGCCGAAAGATAGGACGAGTATCACCATACGGGAGGTGGGGCCGGTCTTGAGGGTGCACCAATGCTATCGGCTTTGGCACGGATAACCGTTACATACCAAACCTGAATACTTCGTATTCAGTCGAACCTTCGAAAAGGTAGGCGTACTTGCCTTCATGAGCCTTCCGTGCCGCACTGTCCCGATATCTGTCCCAATCCTCTTTGTTTTGCCACATTGAAATAATGAGAATAGATCGGGGATCGTCATAATTGACCAATGTCTCGGTTGAAATATAGCCCTGGTGACCCATCGCATTGGTACGCGCCTTGATCAGCATGGCGGGGGCGTCTTTTAATGATTCTTCTTTGAATTTCCTTTTGATCAGAATTTTGACTGACATCCCCTCTTCTCCTTATGGGTGAATATTCTTTTTTTTGAGCCCCTCTTAAGAACGTACGATATGCGTTAGGGTTTTGCATGGAAATGAAGAATCATAGTCCAGGGACGCTCTTCCATAGTTCATCCTACCATTTTTCTGCCGCAAGCGAAATGCCATTTCAACCTTCCGGGCGTGAGACAACTGGATTTATCGTGAGGCTAGTTAGTTTCCATCCTGAAACAGCGCTTTTCTCCTAACTCGTTGTTACTCTCAAAATTTAATCCTCGGAATATCAACGATGCCTGCGGTTAAATTTATCGAGCGCCTAGATTTAGGTAAAAATCGCTCATTTCCGGACGAAAACTAGTTATATCGTGAGCCTAGTGGTGGTCATGCACCAGGTGATTCAGAAATTCGGCTGCCCGCTTCTCAGACCAGTAGCAAGAATCGAACCAGTCACCCATAAAGCCGACATGGCCGCCGAATTCAGGAATTTCGAGATAGAGGCTGGAACTGTTTTCGGCTGTATCTACCGGGAAACAGCAGGCTGGCAGGAAGGGGTCGTCAAGGGCCTGCACCATCAGGGTAGGGATGCGTATCATCGGTAGAAACTGTGTCGATGAGCAGCGTTGGTAATAATCCGCAGCATCCCTATAGCCGTGCAGAGGTGCGGTATACTTGTCATCAAAGGGCTCAAAGGTTTTTATTTCCTCCAGCCCGGCAGGATCGATGAGGTCGGGAAAGCGTGCTGCTTTTATCCGTATCTTCTTACGCAGACCCTGCATGAAGTAGCGCATGTAACCCCGGTTCTGCCAGCCGCTCATGACCTCTACCGCCTCAGCTAAACTGCAGGGAACTGAAAACACCACGGCAGCTCTGACCTGTTCGGGAACCAGGTCCGGAGCTTCTCCGAGATATTTCAAAGTCTGGTTGCCGCCCATGCTGAATCCGACCAGGCCAACATGCTGATAATCCTTTGTTGACAGGCCATGCTGAATGACCGTATGCAGGTCGTCGGTAACGCCGCTGTGATAGAATCGCGGCAGCAGGTTCGGCTCACCTGAACAGCAGCGAAAATTGAGACAGATTGCGTCCCACCCGCACTCAGTCAGGTGGTGGGCCATTCCCAAGACATTTTTTCTCCGGGCATTTCCTTCCAGGCCATGACTGATGATCGCCAGTCTGTTCACCGGTCCGGTACTGCTTTTATGCCAGTCAATATCAAGAAAATCACCGTCCGGTGTGTTGATCCGTTCAGGAACGGGGTGGGTCAGGGGAGTGCGGCGGCACAGTGTCGGATAGATGGTTTGCATATGGCCGCTGAAAAAGGGAAAGGGCGGACGATAGTCGGGCTTTGGCAGTATCGGCATATGTCACCAGGACTCAACTTTCGCTCATGGCACGGTAAACGAGCAGGGCTGAGGTCAGAACAAGGGACACCCTGATAAAGAGGATATAGTGTTCCTGCTTCATGATCCGGACAATTCCGTAACCGAGCAGGACTCCGGCTGGAATAAGCGGGAGCATCCAGAGATTGACGGCGAGTTGCGTCTTGCTGAACCGGCCGAGCAGGGCGAAAGGGATGAGCTTTATATAATTGAGAAAAATGAAGTAATAGATGGTCGTTGCCGCGAATTGTGTCTTGGCCATGCGTGTCGGCAGCAGATACATCTGCATGACCGGTCCTGCGGCGTGGGCGATGGTTGATGTCACCGCGCTGGAAAATCCATACACGGCGGGCCGCCAGCCGCTGGCATTAGCCTGGGGTATATTGCCCTTATACCATGTTTTTCCAAAGAGCTGCCATCCGGTAAAAGCGAGGCCGAGAAGACCGATCAACAGTTTCAAAGTCCTGTCGGAGACACTGACCCCCCGGTCGGAAACAAAGAACATGCTGGCTATCACTACCCCTGCGATGGTGGGCCAAAAAAGTTTCTTGATGTGTGACCAGTCGGGTTTGCCACGGTAGAGAATTACCCCGAAGAGGTCCATAGCGCAGAGGAGCGGCAGGATAAATGATACAGAAGCGCGTGCGGCCTGACCGGGTTCCGGCCAGAGCAGGACAAGCAGCGGCATGGCCACTCCGGCGACGGGTAATCCGCCCTTGGACATGCCCCGGAGAAGTACGCAGAATCCGATGGCCAGCCATTCGGTTATGGTGAAGTTTTCCATTATTAAGTTTCTTTTTACCTAATCAGAGTATTTCATGAACATCTTCTCTAAATTGATTCAAGCTATTGAAAGACATTATTTTAATGTGGTTCTTGCAGTATGTATCTTGCAGGGTATTGGTTGTCAGGTTTGCAGCGACAGAGTTACCGGTACTCCGGTATGATATTGTCTGCCAGATCATCTGGCTTGAAACCGATGAAGGAAAAAAGGTATTCTTCCAGCTTAAGAGAACTCCGGAAGTTGTCCCTGATAAGCTGCTCTATAATGTCAGAGCCATTGGCGTAACGCTCAATAATGTAGTCGAGACGCTGGTCCAGGCAGACAATCTCCTCGTGCCTGACACGTTTATCTGAATAATAGACGATCTCGCGCGCCGTGAAAGAGCCGTGTTTATAGAGCTCGGTCGTGAATGAACTGAGAAAAACGTGTTCACGGACGATGAGACCGATATCCTTATAGCCGTGCTCCTCGCAGATCACCTGTCCCTCTTCGGCATGTCTGCAGCTGCCGTCCAGACATTTTGTCTTGGCTATGTCGTGCAGCAGAGCGCCTGCCCGGACCATATCAATGTCCGGGGGCTTGATGCCAGCGGCCCGAGGCAGTTCGAGAGAGCGCACGATGGTTTCTGCAACCCTGGTAACAACAAATGAATGACGACGGATATTATCGAGCATGGAGTATTGCTCCATGAGAGCAATGCACTCAGGAATACTTGGTATTGAGGAGTTCATAAGGAATAGATGCGCGCTAGCGGCTGCTCAACTCATGAACCGTGTCAACGGTAAATCTGGCCTGCTCCGGAGGGGTGAACTGGTTAATACCGTGGCCGAGATTGAAGATATGACCTTTGGCCTCATGGGCGTCATCAAGCAGTCGTTTTATACGCTCGCGCAGTTTCACTTTGGGCAGCAGCAGGGCAAACGGGTCAAGATTGCCCTGCACGGCCCTGTTTCCCACACGTTTGATGGCGTCTTTGATATTGATCCTCCAGTCAAGGCCGATAACATCGGCACCCGATGTTGCGGAATACTCCAGCAGCGTGGCCCCGTTATTGGCGAAATAGATGATTGGCAGGCCTGTCTGCTGCAGATCAGTGATGATACGTTTTGCGTACGGCAGGGCAAATTCGGCAAAGTCTGACGGGTCAAGGATACCGGCCCAGGAATCAAAAAGCTGAAGGGCCTGTGCCCCGGCACGGGCTTGCGCCAGGAGATACTTAGAGGTGGTCCCGGTGATTTTTTCCATCAGGCCATGGAACAGGTGAGGTGCGGTGTACATCATTTTTTTGGTTTCCCAGAAAACCTTTGATGAGCCGCCCTCAATCAGGTAGGTGGCGCAGGTGAACGGTGCGCCGGCAAAGCCGATTAATGGAACCGTGAGTTCTTTTCGCAGAAGTTTGATGGTTTCCATGACAAATCCCATGGTTTCATCAGGGTCCGGAACAATCAGCCGGTCAAGGGCCGCCTGGTCGCGTATGGTCTTTGGAAAGACTGGGCCGCGTCCTTCGTGAAACTCCAGTGCAAGGCCCATGGCCTCCATCGGGATGAGGATGTCGGAAAACAGGATGGCGGCATCAACTCCCAGGATATGGACAGGCTGCAGGGTAACTTCAACGCAGAGTTCGGGTGATTTGCATAGGGTAAGAAACGATACGTTGCCTCGCACTTTCTGGTACTCAGGCAGGTAACGCCCGGCCTGGCGCATGATCCATATCGGTGTGTAATCGGTCTTCTCGCCCCTGCAGGCCTTGAGGAAGGTATCGTTCATATTCATGGATTTGTTATCCGCTATGTTATTGTTTTAACCGTGTTCCGGGAATATAGCTGCAGAACGGCTCCTGGGCGAGGTAATCGCCGGTCATGGCGTAGGCCCGTGCGCGACAGCCGCCGCAGACATTGACATATTCGCAGCGCCCGCAGTTGTCGCCATAATTCTTGAAATCCCTGAGTTTAAGAAACAGTTCGGATTCTTCCCAGATTTTCTTGAACGGTACCTGATGAATGTTTCCGGCACTTTTGGGGAAATAACTGCACGGCAGGACCTCTCCGTCCACATCAATCAGACAGATGAGCTGGCCGGCCAGACAACCCTTTGAGCCGCCAGTGGAGAAGTTGAGATTTCTGCGTTTGAAGGGACTGCCCTCCTCTTTGGCTTTCTGCCGCACAATGCGGTAATAGTGCGGAGCGCAGGTCGGGCGCATCAGTATCTCGGTTTCCTCTTTTTCTACCTGGTAGTGCCATTCAAGTATTTCGTTGTAGAGTTTTTCCGGGATCAGCTCATCCATGACATCCTCGCCGCGGCCGGTCGGAACTATCAGGAACATGTACCAGGCGGTTGCGCCGAGGGTTTTGACCAGTTCGAATATCCGGGGGACTTCGTCCTTGTTGCGGGTGGTGAATGACGAGTTAACGAGGAAGGGAATCTGGTATTCCCTGAATAATTCAATGGCCTTCATCGTGCCGTCAAAGGCTCCGACCTGGTTGCGGAAATTGTCGTGGGTTTCGGCCCGGGCCCCGTCCAGGCTCAGGGAAACCATTTTTATTTTGCTATCTATGATCTTTTTGCAGATATCATCGCTGACCAGGGTACCGTTGGTCGCCAGGCACATGCGCAACCCTTTGTCGGACCCGTAGCGGGCAATGTCGAAAATGTCGGGGCGCAGCAGTGGCTCGCCGCCCGATAAGACCATGACCGGGTCAGCATAGGAGGAAATATCATCGAGAATGTGTCTTGCCTGTTCAAAAGAAAAGTCAGGATGACCCTCTGCTTCAAGTGTTGATGAAGAGCGGCAGTGGACACATCTGAGATTGCAGCGCCTGGTTGTTTCCCAGGCAATCCATTTGGCTTCAAAATCCATTCTATGTATTGGTACTATCAACTATACCGGTCTGCTTGCTGAAAGCCCGGAGCAATCAATAATACGGTAACCTCAAATTTATGGAAACAACAATAGGCAGACCATCTGTTGCTGTGCATTCAAAGGTTGATGAGATGCCTGCAGTTTCCGGATAGTCTATAAGTATATTTCCTTTTCAGATAACTTCAAAGTGAAAAGCTGAAAAACAATAATTTCATATGCTTAATCATCCGGCTCGGTAATGCTTTCTAAACAGGGGCAAATAGCGTATAATGCGCAGCCGTATGAACTGTGCAGCCTTTAATCTTCCCGGGCCTTACCGTCCCGGGATGAGAGGGAACTTTGAGGATTGATGACAGAAAAATGATAATTACACCACTTGTTGCCGGCAGCCCGGACGGGAAAAGGAGATAGCCGCACTGCTCAGCCGGTTCCAGGCGGCTGATGAATCGTGTCGCGACAGCGTAGCTGAAATACTGGCTGAGGTCAGGATGAAGGGAGATGAGGCTGTTCTTGCCTATACTCGCCGATTTGATGCGCCTCAGATGCAGCAGACCGGCTTGGCGCTCACAGCGGCTGAGCTTGCGAAGGCCTACGATCTTGTTGATGATAGTTTTATTGCTACCCTGGAGGTGGCAATCACCCGGATTCAGGAGTTTCATGAACGGGAGATGGAGGATTCCTGGCTTAAGACCCGAGATGACGGTGCCATTGTCGGACGTCTCGTGCGACCCGTTGAGCGAGCGGGTCTCTATGTTCCCGGAGGCCAGGGAGGTTCCACTCCGCTGGTCTCTTCAGTCCTGATGAACGGCATTCCGGCCGGTATCGCGGGTGTTTCGCAGCGTATTATGGTGACACCGCCATCCGGGGATGGATCAATCAGTCCGCATCTGCTCGTTGCCGCCCAGGAAATCGGCATTACGGAAATCTTCCGGGCTGGTTCGGCCTGGGCAATTGCAGCCCTTGCTTTTGGTACGCAGACCATTCCAAGGGTTGATGTAATTGTCGGACCCGGCAACCAGTACGTGACCGAGGCTAAACGCCAGGTTTCAGGCATGGTCCGCATTGACATGATTGCCGGGCCTTCAGAGGTGCTGATTATTGCGGACAGCTCGGCTGATCCTGTTCATGTGGCAGCCGACATGCTGGCCCAGGCGGAGCATGACCCGCAGGCACTGGCCATCGTCATCACCACCGATACCTCCTTGCCGCAGAAGATAGTGGCAGCGCTTGATGATCAACTGCAGTTGCTTGAGCGGACAGCTATCGCCCGCAAGTCGCTGACCAGACGCGGGCGGATATTTGTTGCGGATTCTTTGCAGGAGGCAATTGATCTGGCCAACGAGATCGCCATTGAACACCTGGAACTGATGATTGAAAATCCCTGGGCTCAGATCCCGCACATTCGCCATGCCGGTGCAATTTTCCTCGGAAGTTATACCCCGGAAGCGGCAGGGGATTACCTCGCCGGGCCGAATCATGTGCTGCCGACCATGGGTACGGCCCGTTTTGCTTCCGCATTGGGGGTTGAAACCTTCCTGAAGAAAAGTTCCATTATCAGTTATTCGAAGATGGCACTTGAGCAGGATGCCGAGCATATCATGGCCCTGGCCAGGCTCGAGGGTTTGACGGCGCACGCCGCTTCCGTTGCCAGGAGAATTGATTGAGGTGGCAGGTCCGAAGCAGGAGCTGAATCTGCCGCAGTTTCAGGACCTGCTTGAACGGGGGACCCTGACGCTGGACGTGAGTCTCAGCAATGAGACAGTGGCTCAACTTTTTCGCTATTTCAGCGAGTTGCGGCACTGGGGCAGAAAGGTTAACCTTGTTTCCAGAGAGAGCAGCGACAGTGCAATTGTCGAGAATCATTTTATCGATTCCCTGGCACTTCTCAGCCTGCTTGGCCGGCAGCAGGAACGACTGCTTGATGTGGGCAGTGGTGCGGGGTTTCCCGGCCTGGTTTGCAAAACGGCGCGGTCTGACCTGTCGGTCTGCCTGCTCGAACCGAGATTGAAGCGTGTTTCCTTTCTGAATCATATCGTGCGCAATCTTGGGCTGGACAATATTTCGGTTCTGGCCTTGCGGCTGGAAGATGGTCTCATGCTGCCGGATGAGGAGCACTATACCTCTGTGGTAAGCAGGGCCGTGACAGATGTCGGTGGTTTTCTGTCTATGTGTGCGCGCTGGTGTCGTCCCGATTGCCGGGTAATCTGCATGAAGGGACCCCGCTACCGGGAAGAACTGCAGGAGGCCGGCACATCAATTGACGGCTGGGATCTTGCAAAGGTCAAGGAATATCATCTGCCATTCTCGCAGGCGTCACGGACCCTGCTGGTGTTTAGGGGCAGGGAACGTCGGTAATTAACGTTTTTTAAATAACTGAATCATTATCAGGTGAAGAAATGAAAAAAATTGCAGTTCTGGCAGGCGATGGAATAGGTCCTGAAGTTATGGGGGAGGCCATCAAGGTACTGGATGCAATCCAGCATAAGTTCGACTTTGCACTGGAATATCAGCATGGTGATGTTGGCGGCATTGCCATAGACAAGCACGGTGAAGCACTCCCCGGGCAGACCCTGGAGCTGTGCGAGCAGAGCGATGCGATTCTGTTCGGGTCGGTCGGCGGCCCCAAATGGGAAAGCCTTCCTCCTGAAAAGCAGCCGGAACGCGCAGCCCTGCTGCCACTGCGCAAGCACTTCGACCTTTTCTGCAACCTGCGTCCGGCCCGGGTCTTCAAATCGCTCACCGGGGCCTGTCCGCTGAGGTCCGACATCGTCGGAGACGGCTTTGATATCCTTGTCGTTCGCGAACTGACCTCCGGAATCTATTTCGGAACGCCCCGGGGGCGCGAGGGTGCGGGTGCGGAAGAACGGGCTTATGACACCATGGCTTATAAACGCGGCGAGATAGAGCGTATCAGCCGGATGGCTTTTGATGCAGCCCGCCTGAGAAGCAGGAAGGTGACCTCCATCGACAAGGCCAATGTCCTGTCGACGATGGTGCTCTGGCGCGAAGTGGTAACCGGAATTGCCGTTGAATATCCTGATGTCGAGCTGAACCATCTCTACGTTGATAATGCCACGATGCAGCTTGTGCGCGACCCGCACCAGTTTGACGTTATGCTCTGTGGAAATATGTTCGGAGACATTATTTCCGACGAAGCCGCCATGTTGACCGGTTCCATGGGACTTTTGGCTTCTGCCAGCCTGAACGGTGACAAGTTCGGGTTGTATGAGCCGGCCGGCGGCACTGCTCCTGATATCGCCGGTAAAGGAATTGCCAACCCCATTGCTCAAATTCTCTCTGCTGCGATGATGCTGCGTTACAGTTTCGGGCTCGATGAGGCTGCCGCAGCTATCGACGAGGCCGTGCAGACGACGCTTGGGAAACACATTTATACCGCAGATCTCACCCGGGACAAGGATGCAGCCCTGAGTACAGCAGCGATGGGTGATGCCATCATAGCCGCATTGTAGAACTTATCTCTGACAGGTATGGAAATCTCTGGCAGGTGTGGAAATCGATGATAGCGAGACAGGAAAACCTGGTACTGGTGGCCAATGAGGCCTCGACTCCCCTGGCCCGTAAAACGGCGGCCTGGCTTGGGGTCAGATTCTTCGAGATGATTCGCAAGCAGTTCACCGACGGGGAAATCTATCATGCCTTTCCCTGTGATATTGCGGAAAAACATCTCGTCATTATCGGCGCCACGCATAATGATGTCGCCTACCAGGAATTGCTGGATCTAATCCAGGGGGGGCGTTACTGGAATGCCGCCTCGATTAACGTCGTCATTCCGTTTCTCGGCTACTCAACAATGGAGCGGACGAAACCCTTTTCCCGGGAAATACCAAAAGGTATTACACGCACGCGGCAGATTTTCCGGGCACGCCCTCATTTTGTCGCCTTTATCGATCTGCATTCCGAGGCCGTTATGCATGCCCATGCCGGTGAAATTAGAACCCATCATCTCTGGACCGATGCGCTTGTCGTTGAAAAAATAAAGAGCCTTGGTCTTTCCGATTTTGTGCTCGTTTCTCCCGATTACGGTTTTTCCAAGCGGGTTGCCCGGTTGGCGAGCTAGCTCGAGTGTCCGCACACCGCCGCCGACAAGGACCGCTACGACACCGATAAGACCATTGTCAGCCAGGTTTCAAGCGTGGTCCGCGGGCGCACCGCCATCGTCTGCGATGATATGATCAGGACCGGCGGATCTATCATCCAGACGGCCAACCGCTGTCTGGATGCGGGGGCTCGTGAGGTGTACGTGCTGGCAACGCACCTTGTCCTTGCCGGCGGTGCGCGGGAAAAATTCAGGAAGAGCAGGATAAAAAAGATTCTCGGCTCCGATACTTACCCGCAGGTAGAACCGGATGAACTGCTTGATGTCTATTCAGTAGCTCCCCATATCGGTCAGATGCTAGAAACGCACCTAATCTCCTCGCTCACGAGGCATGTCTTGTAGCCAACTCATCATCCGGATCAACCAACGCGCGCGATGAAACCTGAACTAATCCAGCAGCATCTCCAGCATTCTCTGTTGTTTAAGGATCTCAGTCAGGAGCAGTTGTGTGAAATCATGCCGCAAGTGACGGTTCGTCACGTGGCAGAGGGTGCTGTCGTCCATCGGAAAGGGGATAAAGCCGATACCTTTTATGTGGTTGCCATCGGTGAACTGGAACTCCTTCTCGAAGGTGATGACGGTACTACTGCCATCGTTGGGCGAGTCGGTCCCGGCGGTCATTTCGGAGAAACATCACTGCTCACCTCAAAACTGCAGTCATTGACTATCCGGGCTCTCTGCGATGTGGTACTGCTCTGCATGAGCGACGTGTTGTTCCTGGAATTGCTGGAAAGAAACCGGATGATCCGGGAGCGCATTGAGATGGCCCTGGCCGAGCGTTTGAGGATCTCTTTTCAAAACCAGGGAAATGGGATTCTTGCCTGTGATATCAATACCCACGAAGAGATCAGGCTCATCGACATGATGCCGATTAATGACGATTCCATCCCGTTCAATGAGGGGGGCGTCGGCAAAGAGCGGGTGATGCGCTCCCAATGCGCCAAAGAGATCCAGCTAGCCATCGAGCGCTTTGCCGGGATGGATGAACCGGTTCTTCTGACCGGTGAATCGGGAACCGGTCGCCGTCTTATCGCCAAGCAGATCCATCTGCAGGGAAATCAGGCCCATGGACCTTATATAGAAATTGATGTCCGGGATTACCATGCCGATGAACTCGCCGAAAAACTCTTCGGCATAAAATACGATCCTTTTCCATTCAGTCAGGCTCGCCAGACCGGGGTGCTTGAACAGTTCTGTCGGGGAACAGTCGTCCTCAGGCATCTTGATCGTATCCCATCGGTTGTCCAGAAAAAGCTCGCCGGTGCCCTGGAAACATCGACTTTCACCAGAGTAGGCGGCGAGCGGCCGATAGCGCTTCAGGCCCGGCTCATTTTTACCAGTTCGCTGTCGCTGGAGAAAATGAAAGATGATCTGAAAATCATCGGGGAACTGGCACCTTTACTTGAAGCGAACACCTTCACCGTCGTTCCGCTGCGTTTCCACAAGCGTGACCTGCCCCATCTCATCGATTATTTCCTCAATCGCTTTAGTCGAGAATATGATAAGAAAATCAGTATGGTATCTCCTGAAACACTGGGTATCCTGATGAACTACGACTGGCCCGGCAACATGACCGAGCTCTCGGCCGTGATCCAGCGGGCGGTGATGCTCGCCCGGGATGACCAGCTCCTCAGTGATCACCTACTTCTCGGCCTGCCGAAAAGTGAAGGCAAGTGGGAATTTAACCTGCTGCGAATAAACTGGGTGCGAAAACTCATTGAAAGCAGATTATATCCCCTCCTGCCGCAGGCGGTTGTCGCTATTGTCATTCTTACGACCGTGGCGACTCTGTTCTTCGGTCCTTCAGATCCGGAGAAAAACATTGGTATCACGCTCAGTTGGGTTATCGGCTGGCCGCTGCTCTTTTTCTCTTTCTTTTTCCTGGCCCGGACCTGGTGCTCGGTGTGTACGCTGGCCATGCCGGGAAAGCTGCTGCAGGTGTTGATCAAACCAACGCGTTCTACTCCTCTATTCCTGAAAACCCATTCCGGCTGGATCATGGCGACCCTGTGCATCATTGTGCTCTGGGTTGAAATCGTCTGGAACGCGTACAAGAATCCGCTTCTTTCCGGTTGGATTATCCTCGCGGTCACCTCCGGCTCCATTTTCTTCAGCGTGCTTTACAAGCGGCGGGCCTGGTGTCGCTATCTCTGTCCCCTGGGCGCGATCAATGCCATTTTTGCCATGCCGTCCATACTGGAAGTACGCGCAAACCGGCATCTCTGCCTGAACCGCTGCACTGATCACGCCTGTTATACCGGAGCAGTCGATGAAGAGGGTTGTCCGATGTTCAGGCATCCATTCATGGTTGACAATAACCGTGACTGTATCGTTTGTACCAGGTGCATCAAAAACTGTGATAAGCATTCCATTCACCTCAATCTTCGTCTGGCTCCCCAGGAGTTATGGGCGCTCGAGGCGCCGCGCCAGGCAGACAGCTTTCTGATAATCGCACTCGGTGCGATTTTTTTCCTCTTTGCCCTGCATGATCATCTGTATACCGTCATAACCTGGCTGCAGACGAGGTATCCGGAAAGTCTCGGACGCCTTTCTTTCTCTTTCATCGGTTCAGTTATTTTCTTTGGCCTGATCTTTATCTTCCAGATCGGTTATTACCTGATGGTCCAGGTTCAGGCCTCCCTGACGAAAATGGATCGGAAAATGTTGCTGCAGCTACTCGGATACGGATTTATCCCCATTATTCTCGGGGTCTACCTGGCGGTGCACTTCGAAATATTTGTCAGCCAGACCTGGCGCCTTGTCGCTCATGTCCGTGAGTTGATCGGCCTGGCCGTCATTAATGAAGGAGCGCGTCTGATCAGTCCTGACGCATCAGCCCTCCTGCAGGTCATCACGGTTGCCGGCGGATGTCTGGCTTCGCTCTATGCCACCCATCGTATCCTTGATAGAATCAAGGGAGGTGGTATCACCACACGTGATCTTGTTCTGCCCTATAGCTTTCTGGCCGGCTTTACGATACTGTTCGTCTTCTTCATGAAAGCCTCCAAGATTATTTTATTTTAGCAATCAGGCAGCGGTAGGTCACAGCCATACTTTTTGGGTCGCAGTCTTGTTCACATCTCCAGCCTGTCTTATCTTCTTACTGGTAAGCAATTCGAGCAAGCCATCTCAATTCGTGGAATATCAAGGTGAGGCGGTTCATTTTGGCATTCCTGCAGGGCCGCAGGGATGTATGAAATGGAAGCAACTTTTCTTGACAGGAGGGTAATCAGCTGCTAGGAATATACTTGTCAGATAAGTAGATGTCTGACAAGCTTTGTGCCTGTTTTTCTTCCTTTTGAGGTCACGGTGAGTCAGATCAAAAAAATAAGGCTGTCTGAAAGCGTCATTGATGCCATTAAAAAGATGATCGTAAAAGACAATTTTAAGCCGGGCGAGAAATTCTATTCGGAAAAGGAGTTAACCGGAAAATTACAGGTAAGCCGGTCATCGATTCGTGAAGCCTTGAGGATTCTTGAAGTTACCGGGCAGGTCCGTGTCAGTCAGGGTAAGGGAATATACATCGCCGATACGCAGGGTGAACGTTTCAAGGAATTTTCTTCATGGCTGAAAAATAATGCACAGTCTATCAGGGACAACTTTGAAGTGCGGCTCATAATCGAGCCGAAAGCAGCGCGCAGTGCAGCTGAAAATGCAGGTCCTAAAGATATAGAACAGATAGAGGAGGTTTGGGAGCAGTTTGTCGCTTATGCCAGGGAAAACAAGATAGAAGAAGCCATTGTTTGTGATCACCGGTTTCATTGTGCTCTGGCGAAGGCCACCAAGAATAGAACACTTTATGTTTTGATGAAGGCAATGACCACCACGTTGCCAAATGGCTGGATATCAAGCCTGTATACACCCGGCCGCATGGATCAAACGATCCATGAGCATGGGGATATCCTTGCAGCTGTCAAAAAACATGACAAGAGTGGCTCTGAAAACGCCATGACCAGGCATCTGGCGAATGCACTGCATGATATTACCAAACATTTGAGTGATATCGAGTAAGGGTGAGAGCAGCGTTGGTCAGTCAGCAGGAAAACGGAAGGATAGAGCACAAGCGAGGGGAGCCGCTCACTTTAAGAAACGTTAAGTACAGCCACTTTATGGATTGAAATGATGAAAGAAAAACATCCGGATCAGCGTCAGCGGGCAATTGATATCTTCCAGGCAGGGCTGCATGCCGTTGACCCTATAGCCGCAATAAAAAGCTATTGTCAACTGAGCGGTGGGCTGTTGAAGATTGACGGCAGGAATTACGACCTTGACCATTTTGCAAGAATTCTGGTTATCGGGGCCGGTAAGGCTGGTGCCTCTATGGCCAGGGCCGTTGAGGATATCCTCGGTGATCGCATCACGGAAGGGATTATCACCGTAAAATACGGTCACCTTGATGAGCTGAAGAGAATAAAAATCAAGGAAGCCGGTCATCCGGTTCCCGACGAAAACGGCTGTCTCGGGGCGCGGGCGATTTATCAGCTGGCTTCTGACGCTGATGAAAAAACGCTGGTGATCTGCCTGATTTCCGGCGGCGGCTCCGCTCTGCTGACCATGCCTGTCGACGGAGTGAGCCTGGCGGACAAGCAGGCTACAACCAAGGTTCTTCTTGACTGCGGGGCCAATATACACGAGATAAACACTATCAGAAAACATCTTTCCGTTATCAAAGGCGGCGGGTTGGCCCGGGCAGTGTATCCGGCAGTTCTTGTTACGCTGATCCTGTCGGATGTTGTCGGCGATGACCTTGATTCCATCGCTTCCGGTCCCAGCGTACCTGATTTCAAAACCTTTGCTGATTGCCAGGATATTTTTGACAAATACGGTATTGAGCGGGATATCCCTGCTCCCGTTTTGCAGCATATCAAGCGCGGTCTTAGAGGTGAGGTTCCCGAAACGCCAAAAGCCGGACAGGATTTTTTCAGACAGACACAGAATGTCATTATCGCCAGTAATTTTAACGCATTGCTGAAATCCAAGGAGAAAGCTGACGAGTTGGGCTACCATACCCTCCTGCTCTCTTCCATGATCGAAGGAGAGACCCGCGAGGTTGCCTGCAACCATATTGCCATTGCGGCAGAAATCAAGGCAAATGGTTACCCTATTTCCCGGCCTGCCTGTCTGCTTTCCGGTGGTGAAACAACGGTCAGGATCAAGGGGAACGGCAAGGGGGGGCGTAACCAGGAATTTGCGCTGGCTGCTGCCATCAGGATGGCCGGAATGGAAGATATCACGGCATTCAGTGCCGGAACGGACGGGAGTGACGGGCCGACTGATGCCGCTGGAGCGATTGCCGATAGCCAGACACTTGCGCAGGCGGCATTGCAGGGACTTGACCCGAAACAATTTCTTGATAATAACGATTCATATCATTTCTTTGATCAGGTGGGCGGCCTCTATAAAACGGGACCAACCAACACCAATGTAATGGATATCAGGATCATCCTGGTAGAGTAGGTAAGAGATTTTTATTTTGAAGTTGCAGCAGGATCGCTGGATAAGTAATAAGATGCGTAAAAACAGTTTGACCGGACCTCCCGGACCGGAAAACGGGTGCGGGTTGCTGGCGTTGGTCATTAAAAGTACAAGAGAACATAATTAACAGGAGGTTTAAGATGAAGATTGGATTTATCGGTTTGGGTATAATGGGAAAACCAATGAGTAAAAACCTGCTTAAAAAGGGGTACGAACTTGTTGTCATGGATGTAAATAAGGCTGCCGTTAAGGAACTTGCGGCCGCCGGCGCCGCAGTGGCTGATTCACCGAAAGCGGTTGCAGAGCAGGTTGATGTCGTCATCACCATGTTGCCGAACTCGCCCCATGTGAAGGCTGTTGTCCTCGGTGAAAATGGCGTGATAGAGGGTGCGAAGCCCGGCACGATTGTTATCGACAACAGTTCAATTGCCCCCCTGGCTGCACGTGAAGTTGCCGTGGCACTTGCAAAAAAAGGTATCGAAATGCTTGATGCCCCGGTAAGCGGTGGAGAGCCGAAGGCGATTGACGGGACCATCTCGGTCATGGTTGGAGGAAAGAAGGAAGTCTTTGATAAATGTTATGACCTGATGATGGCGATGGCTGGTTCGGTTGTCTACACCGGTGATATTGGTGCCGGAAACATTACAAAACTGGCAAACCAGATCATCGTTGCCCTGAATATCGCCGCAATGTCCGAGGCCCTCGTTCTCGCGACAAAGGCAGGAGTCGAACCTGACCTGGTGTACCAGGCAATCCGTGGCGGCCTGGCCGGAAGCACCGTGCTGGATGCCAAGGCTCCGCTCGTCATGGATCGTAAATTTGATCCGGGTTTCCGTATTGAACTGCATATCAAGGATCTTGCCAATGTACTGGAAACATCACATGAGATTGGTGTTCCTCTGCCGCTTGACGGCAGCCGTCATGGAAATCATGCAGTCACTCAAGGTGGACGGCAAAGCGGGGCTCGATCACGGCAGTCTGGTGCAGTACTATGAGAAAGCAGCCAATGTGGTGGTAAAACGGTAAAAAAACCGGTGATTTTCGTCAGCGGCGCTGGGAATTGGTTGAGCATATTGGCAACCAGGGAGTATGGAGATGAATGAAGCCTTTTAACGCCAAACATCAAACCATTATCCCGTTCATTCTCGCGCTGCTGAAGCACCGCTGAAGCCGTTATATTATCTTGACAGCCGTTGTTGCCGCTGTTAGAAATACAGCTTGTCTGATAAGTGATGTCTGACAGATTGGTGTCCTGTTTGCCAGGCCGGTTGCTAGAGGATGGATACAGTCAAAAAACAGTGGCGGAGATGGCTGAAAACACCCGGTTTTGTGGAGAAGGAAACGATGCTGGCAGTTCTGGTGTCCAGGTAAGACCAGAAAGGAATAGGGTGTTTTTTTCCCCGTTCTTGATTCAGCGTGTAAAAGTTCAACGAAGGTAGTGCTGTTCAATAAATTAGCAGGCTGACGCGATTGCCGGATAACTTTTTTTGCTTGCAATTTTTGTTAAATAAATAGAAAAAGGAGACATTACTATTCTCTGTTTTGGCTGGTTAGGTATTCGTTTTCTCTCGGGTTGTCTCGCTACTTTTTAAACGCGCAAGGTTTACAGGCATTGCGTACCCGTGATGGGTGGTAAAGTAAGTTACAGAGAGAAAAAACAGGTGGTTTGTTTCTTTTTATTTTAATTTTTTCAGTCTTTTATTTTCCGAAGCATGGATGTGGTCTTACCAGTGTTTTCGGAATGGTCTCACGGTAGAATATCTTGAAAAGGTTTTGCACCAGCAGCATGGCTATGCTTAGGACGGTGCAAATGGAGCGGGTATAAGGGCCCCGGAATTTCTCCGGGAATAACCTGGTTGCCATTTAGTATTTACTATTTCAGCTCAGTGAGGAGGTACCGTTGATGAAGAAAGAAATCAAAAAAGACGTTGTACAAGAGGACGGAGTAAAAAAGGGCCGACGTAAATTCCTGAAAACCGCCGCAGCCGCGGCTGGTGCCGCAACCGTCGCAACAATGGGATTCCCGATGGTTTCCCGTGCCGAGACAACTATCCTGAAGATGCAGGGCGCCTGGGGTGCCAAGGACATTTTTAATGATTTCGCCGCAGGACTATGTCCGCATGGTCAACGAGATGGCCGGCGGTCGCCTGAAGATCCAGTACCTGATTGCCGGAGCGGTGGTCAAGGCCTTCCAGGTACAGGATGCCGTCAATAAGGGTGTTCTGGATGCCGGTCACGAGGTAGCTGTTTACTGGTACGGCAAGAGCAAGGCTGCCTCGCTGTTCGGCACCGGTCCTGTTTTCGGCCAGAATGCCCACCAGGGACTTGCCTGGATTTACTATGGCGGCGGTCAGGCGCTCTATGATGAACTGATGCAGAATCTCGGACTCAACCTCGTCGGTTTCTTCTGCGATGCCGATGCCGACCCAGCCGCTTGGCTGGTTCAAGAAGCCGATCACGTCGCCGAGCAGATGGTAGGCCTGAAGTACCGTACCGTCGGTCTTGGCTGCAGACCTGTTTCAGGAGATGGGGGTCAAGGTTACCCAGCTGCCGGGCGGCGAGATTGTTCCGGCCCTTGAGCGTGGCGTAATCGATGCGTTTGAGTATCAATAACCCGACCTCGGACAGAAGCTTTGGTGCCCAGGATGTCTCCAAGGTCTATATGCTCGGCAGTTATCACCAGGCAGCCGAATTCTTCGAGATCATCTTCAACAAGACCAAGTACGATGCTCTGCCTCAGGAACAACAGGCTATCCTGAAGTATGCCGCCGAAGCTGCCTCTTCCGACAACTTCTGGCGCGGACAGGACCAGTACTCTCAGGATCTCCTGTGGCTGAGAGATCAGGCCGGTGTCAAGCTTTACCGTACACCGAAATCGGTCATGGAGGCACAGCTTGATGCCTGGGACAAGATCCTGCCGGGCCTCGAGGAAGATCCGTTCTTCAAGAAAGTTGTCGCATCGCAGAAAGAGTTTGCCCATCGAGTGGCCTACTATGATCTGCTTAACACTGCCGATTACAAACTTGCCTTCGATCATTACTACCCGGGCGAGCTCGGATACTAGAGTCGAACTTTGTAATCTTTTGCTTTTTACCAGAGATGCGGCGCCTTCGGGCGCCGCATTTCAAAGGTCAGAGGACCACTGAACTCCACTTAAAGGCATGGGTATGAATCAGATTCTATTTTTTATCGATCGTTTAAGTGCCTGGACAGGAAAAGCCTTCGGCTGGTGTATCCTGATCCTGACATTTGCGACCACTTATGAGGTGTTTGTGCGCTATGCGCTCAGAGCTCCGACATCCTGGGCTTTTGACATCAGCTATATCATGTATGGAACACTGTTTATGATGGCCGGCGGCTATGCGTTGTCACGAAATGCTCATGTACGTGGTGACTTTGTCTATCGGCTCTGGCCTCCGCGTATACAGGCAGGTATCGAATTTGTCCTCTATTTTCTCTTCTTTTTTCCCGGTGTGCTGGCCCTGATTTATGCCGGAACGATTTACGCCGCGGAATCATGGAGTTATCTCCCCTTCGGTCCGAACGGCCCGATGGGTGAGATCAGCATAAACAGTCCTGCGGGAGTGCCGATATTTCCGTTGAAGACGATTCTGCCGGTTGCCTCTTTTATCCTTCTCTGCAGGGAATTGCCGAGACAATCCGTTGCGTCATGTGCATGAGGGACGGACAATGGCCGGACACGGCTGGGCGATGTTGAAGAACTTGAGAAGGTATTAATTGCAAAAACACGAGCGAGAACTGGCCCAAAAGGAACGGGATCTTGCTTCCGGGAAAGAGGAGGGAGCAAAATGACAGATCCTCAAGTTGCGATGCTGATGATGGGGTCCTTTGTCGGGTCAATTCTGTTGGGATTTCCGATCTGTTTTACCCTTCTTGCCATGGGAACGGCCTTTGGCTATTACGCCTATGCGCCTGCGGACTGGATGGCCCATCCGCTGCAGAACAACATATTCGATCTTCTCGTTAACCAGACCTACTCGGTCATGATCAATGACGTGCTCGTTGCTGTTCCACTGTTTCTCTTCATGGGATACATCGTCGAGCGGGCAAATATCGTCGAGCGGCTTTTCTACAGCCTCAACATCGCCGCCCGTTTTATTCCGGGCGCCATGGCTGTCGCGGCGCTGATGACCTGCGCCATCTTTGCCACGGCGGTCGGCATCGTCGGTGCGGTCGTGACGCTGATGGGGCTTTTGGCCTTTCCCGCCCTGCTCAAAGCCGGTTATGATGAGAAATTATCGGCTGGTGTCGTCTGTGCCGGAGGCTGCCTCGGCATACTGATTCCGCCATCCATCATGCTCATTGTTTATGGCGCCATTTCCGGCGTATCTGTCGTTCGGCTCTATGCCGGGGCCTTGATTCCCGGATTCATGCTGGCCGGACTCTATATCATGTATGTCATCGCCCGTGCCTGGTTCAACCCGAAGCTTGCTCCGAAGCCGCCCAAAGAACAGACCGATATACCGAACAAAGAGCTTATGATGATGCTGATAACCTCGGTATTTCCGTTGACCATTTTGATCCTCGCGGTTCTCGGGTCAATTCTGTTTGGCCTTGCTACACCGTCGGAAGCCGCCTCGGTTGGCGCCTTCGGCAGTATCGCTGCTGGCTGCCGGTTATGGAGAACTCACCTGGCCGCGCTTGAAAGAATCAGTCTATCTGACCGTACGCACCTCGGCCATGGTCTGCTGGCTCTTTGTCGGTTCCTGGACGTTTTCATCGGTATTCTCCTACCTCGGCGGCCACATGGTGATCGAGGAGTTTGTGCACGGCCTCAATTTCCATCCGGTTGCCTTTCTGGTGCTGGCCCAATGTATCATCTTCCTGCTCGGCTGGCCGCTGGAATGGAGTGAAATAATAATCATTTTTGTGCCTATTTTTCTGCCGCTCCTTGCACACTTCGGTATCGATCCGCTGTTTTTCGGGATTCTCGTGGCCTTTAACCTGCAGACCTCGTTCCTGACACCGCCCATGGCGATGTCCTGCTACTATCTGAAAGGCATAGCGCCGCCGCATATTCAGTTGACGACCATTTTCAAGGGGTCACTGCCCTTTCTGGCAATGGTACTGATTGCCATGGTTATTCTTTACAACTTCCCGATCATTACCACCTGGCTGCCGGATCTGGTCTATGGTGCAAATTAGTGCGGACCGTTAATTGATCAGCAAGGAGTTTATATGGAATTAGCGTTAATGGGTGGTGCAGAGGCTGCCAAGGCGATTCGTGACGGCTTGATAACCTCTGAAGAGTTGGTCAGTGCCTGCCTTGAGCAGATTAAGCGCCTCGAACCACAGGTCCAGGCCTGGGCCTTCCTTGAGCCGGAGTTGGCCCTTGAAAAGGCGCGGGCCGCGGACCTGGCCCTGCAGCAGGGTGAGCCGATCGGTTCGTTGCACGGCGTCCCTGTCGGGATCAAGGATATTTTAGATACGGCCGATATGCCGACAGAAGACGGCACGGTCCTGCATGCCGGGAGACAGCCGCTCGAGGACGCCGCGGTTGTCTCCCGGCTTCGTGAAGCCGGGGCGATCATCCTCGGGAAAACGGTAACCACTGAACTTGCCGTGTATTCGCCCGGAAAGACCAGAAACCCCCATGATGTCAAGCGGACCCCCGGCGGTTCCTCGAGCGGTTCGGCCGCTGCCGTTGCTGCCGGGATGGTGCCGCTGGCCATCGGTACCCAGACCAACGGCTCGGTCATCAGGCCCGCTTCCTTCTGCGGGGTGTATGGCTTCAAGCCAACTTTCGGGCTCATTTCACGTCATCGTGTTCTGCAGCAATCGCGGCCGCTTGATCAGATCGGGGTTTTCGCCCGCAGTGTTGAGGATGCAGCACTGGTTGCCGAAGCAATTATGGGATTTGATGCACGGGATCCCGATACCCGGCTGCGGGCCACAGCGCCTCTTTTCCGTATTCAGGCTGAAGAACCTCCGGTTGTACCACGTCTGGCATTTGTCAAGTCACCGGTATGGGACCAGGCAGATCAAGCAACCCGTGCCGCCTTCGCTGAACTTGCCGATGCACTCGGTGATTACGCAGACGAGATGGAGCTGCCAGAGACGTTCAAGGCAGCCCATGAACAGCACCGTATTATCATGGAGGCCGATCTGGCCAGAAGTTTTGAACCTGAGTATAACGGTGGCAGGGATAAGATCAGCGCGGTACTGCTTGAGATGATCGAGCGGGGGCGAAAGGTCCGTGCCATGGATTATAACACCGCCGTAGCAGACGTGGCGCCTTTGTATGAAGGATTTAATAAACTGTTTGCCTGGCATGATGCGATAATCACTCCTGCAACCATAGGTGAAGCACCGCTTGGCCTTGAGGCAACGGGCAGTCCCACTTTTTGTACGATCTGGACCCTCTGCGGCATGCCTGCGATAACACTGCCGCTTCTGCAGGGGGAAAATGGCATGCCGCTTGGCGTGCAGCTGGTTGGACCCCGGGGTGATGATGCCCGGCTGCTGCGCACTGCACGCTGGCTGGTGAATGAAATAGCCGGGTAGATGCCGGTGAAGAGCATACGACAGATGTAAAACAAGTCAGGAAAAGGAGCATGACATTATGAGTAATATAATTGCTGGTGGAATCGCTGTTCTGATGGCCGTGGTCTATCTGTCCTATTATGCCTTGAGGCTCGAACACACCGGTACTCTGGATCATCATTCTTGCGAACCTGGCGGCCCTCGTTTATGACTATTACTCGTCGATTAAAGAGGGTGAGGATCATATTTAGAGACTAATATCTTATCGCCAGGAAAGAGCGATTCCTGTAGCGCTTTGATATCCTGCGTAACATTCATATGAGAAGTCAGTGGAGGATGAGTGATGAAAAAACCTGCAGTACTGGTTACACGGAAACTGCCTGAGGCAGTAGAAGATCGTCTGATGAGAGACTATGAGCCGATACTGAACCCCACTGATACGCTCTATACAAGCGATGAACTAATCAAAAAAGCAGCGGGGATGGTTGCCATCCTGCCCTGCCACACCGAAAAGTTCACCGCGGATGTTATTGCCCGTCTGCCTGAAAGTGTCAAGATCATCGCCAATTTCTCGGTCGGTTACGACCACGTGGATACCGAAGCGGCAAAAAAACGCGGTCTGATCGTAACGAATACTCCCGATGTCCTCTCCGATGCCACTGCCGAGCTGACTATGATGCTGATGCTTGGAGCCGCACGGAGGGCCAGTGAGGGTGAAAAGCTCGTTCGCACCAGGGAGTGGAAAGACTGGAGCCCGAGTTTCATGGTCGGTGTGCAGGTGAGTGGTAAGCGCCTTGGTATTCTCGGTTTTGGACGTGTCGGCCGGGTTGTGGCTGAGCGGGCTCGCGGCTTTGACATGGAAATCCACTACCATAACAGGCGACGGGTAGCTCCTGAACTGGAAAAGGGGGCAATCTATCATGCCACCCCTGAGGAGCTGATGCCCCATTGTGATTTTCTCGCTTTGCACTGCGTTGCCTCGCCGGAGACCAACGGACTGCTCAATGCAGAGCGGATCGCTCTGCTCCCCGATGGTGCGATCGTGGTCAACGCCAGCCGGGGCAGCGTCATTGATGAGGAGGCCCTGATTGCTGCACTGAGATCAGGCAAGCTCTATGCTGCGGGTCTTGACGTTTTTCTCAATGAACCGAATATCAGGCCCGAATTCAGGGAGTTGACCAATGTGTTCCTGATGCCTCATATCGGCAGTGCAACCCGTGAGACCCGCGACGGCATGGGCTTTCGCGCGCTCGATAACCTGGATGCCTTTTTTGCCGGAGAGGAACCGGGGGACCGGGTTGCCTAGCCTCATGCGGTACTGATTGAGACATGATCTTGCTACGGTAATTCCACCGCCCAGGTAGCAAGGGGCGGGACATCGCCAACGATCTGCTGCTCTTTCAGAAAGGCGGCAAAGCGCAGATAGCGGTTCCTGTCCAGAGCTCCCGGCCGCAGGGCAAAACGGGGCAAAGTATCGCGCCAGGCCCGGCGATTGAGCTCGTCATCGAGTGTTTTTCTCTCACCGGCAACAAAAAGTTTCCAGCTCTCATCCGGATGATTCACCAGGTACTGGACCCCTTCTTCCAGTGCATCGACAAAGCGTCTCAATTTCTTTTCGCCAAGAGCATTCCTGTTTGCCACCAGGATCAGTTCATCATAGGCAGGAACGCCCCATTCCTCGACATAAAAGGGTCGGCCCGGTCGATTTTCGATGTCCATCTGGTTCAACTCAAAATTCCTGAAGGCTCCGATAACGCCATCGGCCTTGCCGGTAAAGAGTGAAGGGGAGAGCGAGAAATTGACATTGATGAGGGTAACATCAGAAAGAGCGAGCCCCTCTTTTTCAAGCATCACTTTAAGCAGTGCCGTCTCGAAACCGCCGATGGAATAACCGATGGTCTTGCCCTTGAGATCACCAATACTCTTGATGTCACCATCAGCAAGTACGACGAGACAATTGAGCGGCGTTGCTATCAGGGTGGCAATACGTACCAGCGGCAATCCCTGGTCAACCTGCATCTGGTGCTGATGCTGATAGGAAATGGCGATGTCAGCCTTACCGGCGGCAACGAGTTTAGGCGGATCGTTGGGATTTGACGGGGCGATAATTTCGACATCAAGTCCCTTGGCTTTGAAAAAACCCTTTTCAAGAGCGATAAAGAGTGGGGCATGGTCCGGGTTGATGAACCAGTCGAGCAGAACGGTAAGCTTCTCGGTCGCACCGGCACCCGTTCCGGTTGAAAGAATCAGCAGGATGGCGATACAGAGGATGTTCGATTTTGTTTTCATGGTGTAAGTCCTTTTGTGCTTTCCCAGTAAATAAGTTTATCCAGCAGATAATCAACAGAAAAATATAAAAATAGTGAGACGATTGAGAGAAGGGCAAGGGCTGCAAACATCACGTCAATCTGCATCCGGGCATTGGCGTGCAGCATGTAAAAGCCAAGTCCGGAACTGGATCCGACCCATTCACCGACAACCGCGCCTATCGGAGCCACCGCAGTTGCAACGCGCAGTCCTGAGCCGAAGGCCGGGAGAGCCGAGGGGATAATAATATAGCGCATGATATTCCAGGGGCTTCCCCCCATTATCCGGGCCAGTTCAAGCAAATCGGGTTTTGCGCGGCGCATTCCCTGGTAAAAGGAAGCGGTCACCGGGAAAAAAATAATAAGTACGGCCATGGCAACCTTTGAGGCTATACCGTATCCGAACCACAGTACCAGAATAGGAGCCAGTGCAAAAACTGGGATGGCCTGGCTTATCACCAGTACCGGAAGCATCCAGCGTTTCAGCAGCGGCGAGATGATCATGGTCAGTGCGCATGAACTGCCGAGCAGTGTTCCGAGAATAAGGCCGAGGACTATTTCGCTAAAGGTTGTTCCCAGGTGTTGCAAAAGGGTTGGAAAATGCTCGTAAAATGCCAGTGCCACGGGAAAGGGGCCCGGCAGTATATAGTGCGGAACGCCGGTCAATATGACCAGGATCTGCCAGAGCAGGACGAGGCCGGCAGCAATGACCATAAGGCGCCAGCCGGTCATGACAAACCCTCGTCGAGAAGTTCTGCTAACAGGGGACCGTAGTGTTTGACGATCTCGGGCGACTCCGGCGAGCGAGGCGGTTCGCCCTGCAGGAAGAGATCGACTTTTATTCGTGACGGTGTGTTGTCCAGAACAATGATCCGGTGGGCCATGCGCAGCGCTTCCATGACATCGTGGGTGACGAGCAGCACGGTTGATCCTGCGGTCATTCGGGAAGAGAGATTCTGGAGTTTCAGTCTGGTGAGGGAATCAAGGGCTGAGAAAGGCTCATCCATCAGCAGGATCGGGCGGTCCTCCATAAGCGTCCGCAGCAGCGCACCTCGCTGCCGCATGCCCCCGGAGAGCGCTTGCGGCAGCGCGGTCTCATAACCTTGGAGACCGGCTTCGGCCAGCAAGTGCCTGGCCTGATGCCGAAGCTTTTCCGTGAGTTCATTGCGCAGTTTGAAACCGAGCAGGACATTATCCAGGAGGTTCAGCCAGGGCAGGAGCAGATCATTCTGTCCCATCCAGGCACAGCAATGGGTATGTTGGGGTTGAGGAATGAAGGTTATGAGACCTTCGGTTACAAAGTCCTGCGAGCCTGAGAGCAACCTGAGCAGGGTCGATTTCCCGCAGCCGCTTGGACCGAGTACACAGGTGCACTTCCCTGCTTCGGCGGTAAAGGTGAGGTCATTGAAAAGCTCTGTACCATCCTTAAAGCGAAGGCAGAGGCCAGCCAACTCTATTGCCGGTACACTCACTCTGCGCCGCTCACTTTTTTCGTCTTGTTCCGGAGCGCGTCGACACATAGCTTTTTTAACTCGCCGGCGGCGTGCAGAGGATCATCGGCTGAAACAATTGCCGAGACGACGGCGATTCCATCAGCACCGGCTGAAATAACAGATTTGGCATTTTCGTGGTTGATACCGCCTATGCCGACAATCGGCAATTTTACTGCCGAGCGGATCAGTTTTACCCCCTTGAGGCCAAGCGGCAGGGCGGTGTCTGTTTTGGTACGGCTATGGAAAACAGGGCTGATACCGATGTAGTCTGCTCCCTCCCATTCGGCACGGATGGCATCCTCCATTGATTCAGCGGAAATACCGATTATAAAACCGGCAGGTACCAGTTTTCTGGCATCCCTGATTGGCATGTCATCCTGGCCGAGGTGAACTCCATCGGCTCCGATTGCAAGAGCTACATCGATACGGTCGTTAATGATGAGCGGGACATTCAGCGACTGCAGGGTGCTTCTCAGTGCCCTTGCCACTTCGATGAACTGCCGGGTGGAACACTGTTTCTCACGCAACTGCACGCAGCTGACTCCCCCGCTGACTGCGGCGCGTACGATGTCGGTAAGACTGCGTCCTTTTGCAAGATTTCGGTCGGTTACCAGATAAAGCGTCAGGTCCAGATTTTTTATAGGTATGCCACTCATGCTGACTACTTTAACCGCTGATGATTTTGCAGCCGGACCTCACTTCTTCGGGCGTGAGGTTATAGAGGGCGTCGAGCAGTGCGATCATAAAAGACCCCGGTCCGGATGCTTTTTCCGCGGCTTTTTCACCTGCCAGGCCGAAAAAAGCCAGGGCCGTTGCAGCAGCCGTCACCGGGTCCGGATCAACCGCGGCAAATGCCCCGATGATGGCGGTAGCGGAACAGCCGGTTCCGGTAACAAAGGGCATGAGCGGATGGCCGTTTTCTATCTTTACTATTCGGAGGCCGTCTGTAACCAGATCAACAGGACCGGTAATTGCGAGCGTGAGTCCCAGCTCCCGGGCCAGTTCGCCGCCGCTCTCGGCGGCATCGTCCACGGAGTGGATGGCGTCAACGCCCTTGGTCTTCGAGTCGGCTTCACGCAGGGAAAGTATTTCGGAGGCATTACCCCTGACGATCGTGACCCTCGCCCGGTTGATGATGTCCCTGGCTGCGTTGGTTCGAAGCCGGGTGGCGCCTGCACCGACCGGATCAAGAATGATGGGGGTGCCGAGCATGCTCGCCTTTCTGGCTGCCTTCAGCATCGAGGCCACCCAGAGGTCCGTAAGCGTGCCGATATTGAGTACCAGTGAGCCGGCGTAGGAGACCATTTCCTCAACCTCATTTTCTGCATGTGCCATTACCGGGGAAGCACCGGCGGCCAGCAGAACATTGGCGGTATAGTTCATAACCACAAAGTTGGTGATATTGTGGATGAGTGGTTTTTTGTCTCTAATTATTCTAATGTTTTCAGCTGCTTTCACGGAAAGATCAGACATGTTTCCACCTCGACGTTTAGAGTTACAATTCGGATGAACAAGGCAACGGGGCAGGGTGGGTGGAGATTATGCCTGAGGAAAAAGGATGAAATCCAAAAACGGGAGAAAAATAGTTGGATTTTGCAATTCCCTACGCTGGTCCAAACCAGATCAGGTTCAATGGGTATTATCTCAGGCCAGCACGGCCACCCCTGCGACAGCTGCAATTAATTTCTATATTTATATAGATGCAAGTGGATGCTGTCAAGCGCAGATATTGACACGCCGGAATTCAGGTGTTGACACGGAGGTTTGAAAAGATGGGTTTCAGAGATGTGAAAATTTTACTTTTGTTTGAAAAGGCATTACCACTTTCTCCATGAGGATCGGTTGCCCGTTCCGCCGACAGTGAACAGCAGAAAAGGAGGAAATACGATGCTCGCATCAGAGAAAATAGCCAAAGCCTTTATCGCGATAGTTGAGGAAGCTGAAAAACTGCAGCGGGAAAACCCTTCCGCATCAATCCAGGAGGGGTTGCAAACGATTATTTCCATCGCGAAACACCAGAGTGATATACGCGGGGCAAAAGCGGGAAACGGTAAATCTCATCAGATCTGCTGATCGGTTTATCCGGCAGCGACTTCTGCCTTATCTGGCTTTCTTTTAACTGTAGATGAGTTGAGCATTGGAGCGAAACGACTTGAATCAACCGCATCTATCCGTTAGTATCCGATTGTTTTTTACACGTCGGGAGCGAGCGGAAATATACTGGAATGATGATAGAATGGTGACGGAATTACGGTGACAGTATACTTAATTCATTATTCAGTTACAAGAAGAAGTACAAAACCGGGATACCTCGAAACTAACATATGGATACAGAGGAATTAAGTATACTGTCACCGTAATTCATCGGAAGAGTACGACGAGAGGATGACATGCTGGAAAATTTTTTCAAGCTCAAAGAACATGGAACTGATGTGAAGACCGAGGTTATAGCCGGGATTTCAACGTTTTTGACCATGGCCTATATTATTGCCGTCAATCCCGGTATCCTCTCCAAAGCCGGTATGGATTTCGGCTCGGTGTTTGTCGCGACCTGTATCGCTGCCGCTTTCGGTACGGCTGTTATGGGTCTACTTGCCAATTATCCGGTTGCCCTGGCCCCGGGGATGGGACTGAATGCCTTTTTTACCTTTGGTGTGGTGATCGGCATGGGCCAGACCTGGCAGATTGCTCTCGGCTGTGTCTTCTGGTCAGGCAGTCTGTTCCTGCTAATCAGTCTTTTCAAGGTCCGGGAATGGGTTATAAATGCGATACCCGCTTCGTTGAAGACCGGGATCGCCGTTGGTATCGGACTTTTTCTGGCCATAATCGGGCTTGAGGGTGCGGGGGTTGTGGTAGCTCATCCGGTAACACTGGTGACCCTTGGCCATGTCTCCAGCGGGTCGGTACTGCTGTTTTTTGCCGGGTTCCTTATCATCACTTCGCTCTATTACCTGCGGGTAACCGGGGCGGTAATTATCGGTATCCTGTCAACGACCATAATCGGGCTTTTAACTGGTATTGTTGAGTATAAGGGGGTTGTCGCACCGCCGCCAAGCATCAGCCCGACACTGCTGCAGCTCGATATCGTCGGTGCCGTCAAGGCAGGACTTGTTTATTGTGATTTTCGCCTTTCTCTTTGTCGATCTGTTCGATACTTCGGGTACCCTCATTGCGGTGGCCAAGGAAGGCAAACTGCTTGATGAACAGGGCAGGCTGCCGAGACTGGGACAGGCCCTGATCGCTGACAGCAGTGCCAGTATCGCCGGTGCACTGCTTGGAACGTCGACAACGACCTCCTACATCGAGAGCGGCGCGGGCATTGCCTCGGGTGGACGAACCGGTCTGACGGCTGTAACCGTTTCCGTGTTGTTCATACTGGCCCTGTTCTTCTCGCCGCTGGCCCAGATGATTCCTTCCTATGCGACCGCTTCAGCCCTTGTTTTTGTGGCGGTGCTGATGATCAGTTCCATCTCCTCTATTGACTGGTCGGACATGACCGAATCAGCCCCGGTGGTGATTACCGCGGTGATGATGCCACTGAGTTATTCCATCGCTGACGGCATTGCCCTTGGTTTTATTACCTATACCGGTATCAAGATATTGACCGGAAAGTTCAGGGAACTGAACATCAGTGTCTATGTGATATCAGGACTGGCAGTGATGAAGTATATCCTGCTCTAAGAGTGCCTGCAGCCGTGCAAAATAATGTTGTCCGTTTTTATCTCGGACTTTCGCTATCATGACATGTTTTTGGCCCAGGCAGAAAGATTCCAGCAAACCCAGACGGAGAAAAGAGAATAGCCATGAAAGCGATAGCCTACCAGAAATCTCTGCCCATTGAACATAGTGATTCACTGAAGGATATCTCCATTAAGGAGCCGGTGCCCGCCGGTCATGATCTGCTCGTGGAAATCAGGGCCATTTCCGTTAACCCTGTCGATAGCAAGGTTCGCATGAGGGCTGAACCTCCGGCGGACGAATGGAAAATTCTCGGCTGGGATGCAACGGGCGTTGTACAAGCTGTCGGCCCTGGCGTCACCCTGTTCAAACCGGGAGACAATGTCTGGTATGCCGGAGCCATTGATCGCCAGGGATGCAATTCCGAGATGCATTTGGTGGATGAACGTATCGTCGGGCATATGCCTGAGCGCCTTGATTTCTCGCAGGCGGCCGCTTTGCCCTTAACCAGTATCACCGCCTGGGAGATGCTCTTTGACCGGTTGCAGTTGAAACCCGGCAAAGAGGCCACGGATCAGAGCCTTCTGATCATCGGGGCATCCGGCGGTGTCGGTTCCATCATGATCCAGCTTGCCCGTCGTCTTACAAATGTAACCGTTATCGCGACCGCTTCCCGGCCCGAAACCCAGGAGTGGGTCAGGGAACTGGGTGCACATCAGGTCATTGATCACAGCAGACCGATCAGCGGAGAATTAAAAAGTATCGGTATCGATCATGTCAGTCATGTGGTCAGCCTGAATAAAACCGATACCCACTTCGGGGAAATCGTCGAGGTGCTGGCCCCGCAGGGAAAATTCGGCCTGATTGACGATCCGCCTCCATTGGATGTCAACTTGCTGAAACGCAAATCCATTTCCCTTCACTGGGAGCTGATGTTTACCCGGTCACTTTTCAAAACTGTCGACATGATCGCCCAGCACCGGCTCCTGGAAGAGGTTGCTGCACTAGTGGACAGCGCTATGCTGCGTACAACCGTTAATCAGCATTTCGGTACTATAAACGCATTCAACCTCAAGCGCGCGCACGCGCTGCTTGAAAGCGGCAGGTCTGTCGGCAAGATCGTGCTCGAGGGGTTTTAAACCACTCAGATGCTTTGGATAATCAGGTTGTTTGATCAAGATCAAGTGTGCGACAGGTTTTTGCCACATACATGACGTGAATCCACATGACAGGAGACACCTGACGGTTGCCATCTTTGTTTCCATTTTTAAGCCATGGAAAACAAAGAACGACAGTACTTTATAACGGTTTGGAAAATATTTTCGTAGGTGAGCAGCATGGACAATATCTTCTCAGAACTACCTGAAAACAAGGGATAAAGAGGTCTTTGACCAATTGCTTCAACACGGGAACGTGCGGATTGAGAGGATCATTTCAAAAGGCCATACGTCGCCTGATGATAGCTGGTATGATCAGCGTGAAAATGAATGGGTCATGGTCCTGGAGGGTTCCGGTTCTATCATGTTTGAGGATGGCCGGGAAGTCACTCTTGAAAAAGGTGATTACCTGAATATTCCATCGCATGCAAAACACCGAGTAACCTGGACTGATCCGGATCATGATACCGTCTGGCTGGTGGTGTTCTACAGCTAGTCGTTTGTTGGAGAAGGAATATATAAGGTGCAGCAAGCAGGCACGTGGGTGGAATTATGGTGACAGTATACTTAATTCCTTTGTCGCTTTCCTGGAGTACGGAACTCTCCGTTTTGTATATCTTCACGCAATTGAATGATGAATTAAGTATACTGTCACCATAATTCGACAATAAGTGTTACTTGAAAATGTAAAAATATAATGGGAAATGACTGAAATAACATTGCATCGTGTATATAATAGTTTTCCTCAATGGCTTCTTTGTTTTACGGGGAATGAGCCGGTATAAAGTTTGCAGAGGACGGAGCTGACGTGGAATATAAAGATTATTATAAAATTATGGGGATAAAGCGCGATGCATCGCAAGATGATATTAAACGCGCTCACCGCAAGCTGGCACGCAAGTATCACCCCGATATCAGCAAAGAACCCGAAGCCGAGGCGAATTTTAAAGAAGTCGGTGAGGCCTACGAGGTACTCAAAGACCCGGAAAAACGAGCCGCCTATGATCAATTAGGCCGTAACTTCAAGGCCGGGCAGGAATTTCATCCACCGCCTAACTGGGATTCCGGTTTTGAGTTTCGTGGGGGGGGCTTCACCGGTGCCGGTGACGGGGGCGGCTTCAGCGATTTCTTTGAAGAGCTGTTCGGGCGTCGTGATCAAGGCGCCTATGCGAGCCATGGGGTGAAATATAACGTGCCAGGCCAGGATCATCACGCCAAGGTCCTGATCGATCTGGAGGATACCTTTCATTCGGCAACGCGCAGTATCAGCCTGCAGTCTCCGGAGGTAAACGAATATGGCCGGATGCACCTGGTCGATCGGACGCTTAGTGTGAAGATCCCCAAAGGCATCAAGGAGGGACAGCAGATTCGTCTCGCGGGTCAGGGTTCGCCTGGAATGGGTCAGGGCAAGAAGGGTGATCTCTATCTGGAAATACACTTCAAGCCACATCCGCTCTACCGTATTGAAGGACGTGACCTGTACCTGCAGCTGCCGGTAACTCCCTGGGAGGCCGCTCTTGGCGCGACGGTGCGGGTACCGACTCCTGACGGTAATGTCGATCTCAACATTCCAAAGGATTCGAACAGCGGGAAAAAACTTCGCCTTAAAGGGCGGGGCATTCCCGGCAATCCGGCAGGGGATATCTATGTAACCCTCAGTGTTGTGGTTCCATCCGCCGCGAGTGATCAAGCGAAGGCGCTCTATAGGGAGATGGAAAAGAAACTCGCGTTCAACCCAAGAGCCAGCATGGGGGTCTAGGCCATGTCAAAGAAAACCGTATTATCGGGTATCATCGTTGAAGAAAGCACCATCTTTACCATCGGCGAACTGAGCCGGGCCTGCGGCAAGCCGGCCGAGTGGATACTGGCACTGGTGGAAGAGGGCGTGATTGAACCGGAGCGTGGGGACAATACCAGCTGGCGATTTTGTGGGCATTGTCTGCGCCGCGCACGAATAGCTCAACGGCTGGAAGCGGAACTCGGTCTGAACCTGGCCGGTGCGGCCCTGGCATTGGAATTACTGGAAGAAGTGGAAACACTGCGGAAAAGAATCGCCATATTGGAGAGATGGAGCGGTAATTGAATTTCAGCGAGCAGATCCCGGAGTGGAGGAAAACCTTTCCCGGACCATTGCCGAGGTTGTCCTTCTTGCCTGCGACGCCTCATTTGTTGCCCTTTATAGTGCGGCCTTATTAGATTACGTGATCTTTATTATTACTATCAGAGCATGAAAATCTGGGTTGATGGCGATGCTTGTCCTTCGGTGATCAAGGATGTATTATTCAAGGCGGCAGAGCGCACTGGTGTGTCGCTTACGCTTGTTGCCAACCGGGTGCTGCAGGTACCGCGATCGCCCCATATACATTTTTTGCTTGTCGCATCAGGCCTCGATGTTGCCGATAATGAGATCGTGAAGCGGATGATTGGAGGTGATCTGGTTATTACGAGCGATATCCCCCTGGCTGCCGAGGTGGTCGAAAAAGGGGGGTATGCCCTCAACCCACGGGGTGAACTCTATACCTCTGAAAACATAAGGAGCCGGCTGAATGTCAGGGATTTCATGGATACCCTGCGCGCAAGCGGCATAGAGACAGGCGGCCCGTCTGCTCTGAGCCAGAGAGAACGACAATCTTTTGCGAATAACCTGGACAGACTCTTGAGCCGATATGGTAGAATTATATAATCAAATATATGCCTGAGGAAAAATTTTCGCACGCGCCTTGATTTTGAACCAAAATCCTAATTTTGCAAGATACCCATTAATGTTAAAAAAATTCGAATTTTATATTCCGTTTTCCCTGCAGGACAGCTTTGAGCTCCTTCTCAAAAGCGGAAGAGATGTCAGAAGCTGGCAAACGAAAAAAGCCGATGTTGAAAACGGTTATCTCGAGTGGAAACAGTATTTTTGGACCTTATCCGGCAGTGCCGCCATTGCCGCACGTCTGAAACAGAATGGAGAGGACAGAACTTCTGTTGAAATATCGGTTATCAAACCGTTCCAGATGTTTGATCCGTTAAGGTTATGTGACAAGATATTCGCCAAGCTGGACCGGGCATTGAAAAAGAATCTGGACAGTTTCAAAAGTCAGGCAGGGTCGTTGCCGGATTGATGGCAAAACCTTTATTTCCCGCCTTCAGGCCCCTCCATTTCTTTTAACATTAAACACAGGGATCCCATGTTTCTCCTTATTATCGGTCTTAATTTTGTTCTGGGCAGTATCTGGCTGATGAACAATAACTACGAGGCAATTGGTATCGGCTGTTTTGTGGCCGGCATGGCGGCAACTCATTACGGCTGGAAACAATTACATCAGAAAAAAGATGACGAGTCCTGACAATGGTTTACCGGAGCATGCTGTAACGGCAGGCGAACCGGGAGAGGCGAACCTGCAGACCCTGCTTGATTCACTGGCACCGGAGCTGATGGCCGGCAATTATGTGTTCTGCTCCATAGAGGGTTCAACGTATGGCGATTACGCGGAGACTTGCCCGATCGCATGCTTTCAGGAGCCGGAAGGTCTGACTCTTGTCATGTTACAGGAATCTGCTGATTACCACGGTCTCAAATATTCGGGTATCTACCGCCGTATAACCCTGAACGTGCATTCAAGCCTCGATGCAATCGGCCTGACTGCGGCGGTTTCAGCACGGCTTTGCGCCAAACAGATAAGTGTCAACATGATCGCCGCCTGTTTTCATGATCATCTCTTTGTACCCTCAGGCCGGGCTGGTGAGGCACTGGTTCTGCTCTCTGATATGAATTCCAGAAGGGGCTGAGCGTGAAGCGGGATATACCGACATGAAAAATCAGTATTTACACATAAAAACCCCACTGTTACAGTCACTGCCATTATCGAGGAAGGCTGGCACCAGCGTCTGGCTGAAGATGGAGGCATTGCAGCCATCAGGATCGTTCAAGCTGCGCGGGATTGGCCGTGCATGTCAGCACTACGCGGAACAGGGGGCCCGCAAATTTATCAGTTCCTCCGGCGGGAATGCCGGCATTGCCGTGGCCTATGCCGGAAGAAGTCTCAACATTCCGGTTACCGTGGTGGTGCCGAAGCTAACCTCAAAGCGGTCTATCGAGATGATTGGTCAGGAAGGTGCCGAGGTTATCGTCAACGGTGAGAGCTGGCAGGAATCTCATGCCCATGCACTTGGTCTGACCGACTCATCACGCGTCTATATTCACCCCTTTGATGACCCGCTCCTCTGGCCCGGCCATGCAACCATGATTGATGAGGTAGTGGATGCCGGGGTCTCTCCGGATGTCGTTGTCCTCTCTGTCGGCGGCGGCGGGCTGCTCTGCGGTGTTCTTGAAGGGCTGCAGCGGAATGGCCTGGAACGGGTGCCTGTCATCGCCGTTGAAACTGAAGGAGCAGCCTCCCTGGCCGCATCTCTGCGAGCCGGCCGCCATACCGAGATTGAGCGGATCACCAGTATCGCCACCACGCTTGGTGCAAAGAAAGTGGCCAAACAGGCCTGGGAATGGTGTGGCCGACATGAGGTGGTCAGTCATGTGCTCTCCGACAGGGAGGCGGTTGAGGCCTGCCTGGCCTTTTCCACCGACCACCGGTTGCTCGTGGAACCTGCCTGCGGGGTTTCTCTTGCGGCTGTGTATAATCCTCATCCGCTCCTGCAGGGCAGGAAAAACATTCTCGTGATTGTCTGCGGCGGGGCGGGAGTTACCATCGCCCAGCTGTTGGAATGGCAAGAAAAATTTGGGGGACCATGATGAATAAGGTGGCACTCGTTACCGGTTCCGGCCGGGGCATCGGCGCGGCGACAGCTCGTCAGCTTGTTGCCCGGGGATATGATCTGTGCATCAATTATAAAAATAACCGGGAGTCTGCCGACCTGTTGCTGGCAGAGCTGCGCCAGAAGGGGGGCAACGTCATTTCGGTTCAGGCTGATATCTCGCTTGAATCGGAGGTAACCGGTCTTTTCAGTCAGGTGGATGAAAGACTTGGGGTGCTGACGGCACTTGTCAACAATGCCGGCATTTTATTTCCGCAGATGCGGGTCGAAAGCATGGACGCCAAGCGTATCAATAAAATCCTGACGACAAACGTTACCGGTTATTTTCTTTGCTGTCGCGAGGCAGTAAAACGAATGTCCCTGAAATATGGCGGTTCAGGCGGCGCGATTGTTAATGTTTCGTCTGCTGCCGCACGGCTTGGCTCTGCCGGTGAGTACGTTGATTATGCTGCGTCAAAGGGGGCGATAGATACCCTAACCACCGGCCTGGCCCTGGAGGTTGCCTCCGAGGGCATCCGCGTCAACGGTGTTCGACCCGGTTTTATCCATACGGGTATCCATGCCGATGGTGGTGAACCGGACAGGATTGCACGGATTGCCTCGTCCATTCCACTGCAGCGCGGCGGCCAGCCCGATGAGGTCGCCTCGGCCATATGCTGGCTGCTTTCCGGGGAGGCATCTTATGTCACCGGTTCATTTATCGATATAGCCGGTGGACGATAAAAGATGAAGGTTGTCAGCAGAGTGCTTTCATGTCTTGTTCTTCCCATCCTCAACTGATGAAATATTGAGCTTAATCAAGATCATGGTGCGGCGGCCTGCCAGAGAAAGGCTGAAACACGTTTACCCATTACCTTGTGGTTAAAAACAAGCGCGGCAAGCGGTGTCGGTGTCAGGGCCGCGGCCATGCCATAACAGACGTGCAGGGGCAGTAGATGTTCCTCTCGCGGGTGGCAGAAGCGGCCATGTGGAGCATCCTGCCAGTTCTGCAGCCTTTCCTCCCTCTCTTCCGGTGATAACGCCGGATCAGTAATCGTCCTGATGAGCCAGTCGTCAAAGGCCTCACATTTTTCATCGTCAGACCGGCTGACGGGTGAAAAGAACGTCTGCATATTGTGAAAAGACATGCCGGAACCGATGACGAGAATGTTCTCATCTCTTAGCGGGGCCAGTGCCCGGCCCAGAGCCAGATGTTCCGCCGGATTGAGGTTTTTGAGCAGGGAGATCTGCAGGCAGGGAATACGGGCATCAGGATACATCAGGGTGAGCGGCACAAAAAGGCCGTGGTCATAGCCGCGGTTGCCGTCAAGCGTTGGTAAGAAACCCCGGCCCTCCAGGAGGGTCCTGATCGATTCCGCACGTGACGGTGAACCGGGGGCGGGATAGCTGATTTGATAGGTCTCTTCGGGGAATCCTGCATAATCATAAAGCATCCCTGGCCTGGCTCCGTTGATGATGGCCGGCTGATCTTCTTCCCAGTGGGCACTGATAACCAGAATGGCTGAAGGCGCAGGGATTTGGGTGGTAACGGTTCTGAGAAAGACGATCAGCTCGTCGTGGCCGGGATGGCCAAGAAGCGGCAGCGGACCGCCGCCATGCGGGATATAGAGGATTGATGATTGCATAATCATGTTGGTTGAATTGTCATCTAAAAACAGATGGTAGGCATGGCCCGAGGTTTTGTCAAAGAAGGTGAATACGGAATGGGGAACGGACGGTATGGCTGCAATGGCACGGTATAAAAATCAGCCGGTTTTCTCAAGGTAGCCATCGCAAAGCGTCAGGCAGCGATCCATCCGGTCGGCAAGCTGCATGTTATGGGTAACCATCATGACGGCAAGCGAACGCTTTCGGCAGAGCGACTCGAGCAGGTCAAACACCAGTTTGCCCGCCCGGCTGTCAAGATTTCCGGTCGGTTCGTCGGCAAGCAGAATGTCCGGCTGCATGATCAGGGCGCGGGCAAGAGCGGTACGCTGTTGTTCTCCACCCGAGAGTTCGCCTACACGATGCTGGATTCGATGATCGAGTTCCACGGCAGTCAGCAGTTCAAGGGCCGGCGCTTCTGCCTGGCTTCGGCTCTTGCCGGAGATCAGGACAGGCATCATGACGTTTTCAAGGGCGCTGAACTCGGGGAGCAGGTGATGAAATTGGAAGATGAAGCCGAGGGAACGGTTTCTGAACGAGGCAAGTTCCCGGTCATTCTTTTTATCGAGTCTTTCACCGTTAAACAGGAGCGCCCCGCCGCTTGGTGTCGCAATGGTGCCGAGAATCTGCAGCAGAGTGGTTTTCCCGGAACCGGAGGCACCGACCACAGCGGACATTTCGCCGGCATGGATATCAAGATCAACACCTTTAAGCACTTCTATTTCCTTAATGCCATTGGTAAAGACCTTCTGGATATTTTGTGCCTGCATCAGCGGCTGACTCATGAAAGTACCTCCGCCGGTTTTACCTTGGAGGCTTTCCAGGAAGGGTATACCGTTGCCAGCAGACTGATAACAATAGAACAGCCGGCAATGATCAGCACATCGGAGGGCAGAACCTTATCGGCAGGGTAGTCATGGGGTAGACATTGGACGGCAGTTCAATAAATTGATAGCGGGACAGCAGATCGCAAAGACCGAGTCCGCCGAGAACGCCAAGGAGTGTCCCGGTGAGAGCGATAATAAGACCCTGCAAAAAGAAGATTTTCATGATTGAACGGGAGGTTGCTCCCATGGATTTAAGAATGGCGATATCCCTTCCTTTTTCCATGACAACCATGACCAGGGCGCTGACAATGTTCAGGGCGGCAACCAGAATGATGAGTGCCACACAGATGAACATGCCTATCTTCTCAAGCTTGAATGCGGCAAAAAGATTGCGGTTCATGGCCATCCAGTCCTTGACGATGATTCCGGGGCCGAGCTATTTGCCAATGGTTCTGTCGCTATCTGGTCTGCACGGTTGAGTTCTGATTTTTCCACTGACACCTCAATACCGTGCACGACATCCCCCAATTCGAGAAATTGTTGAACCGCCGGGATACTCATATAGGCGAGAGTGGAATCATACTCGTACATGCCGGATTCAAAGATCCCGACGACCTGGGCATGTTTTGATTTTTGGAATAATGCCCATCGGCGTAAGAGGGCCTGAGGGTGAGATCAGCCGAACCTTGCCGCCGAGACCGACACGAATATCGCTGGCGAGCTGTTTGCCGAGAATGATATCTCCGGATGCCAGTCGCTCCGTTACGAGTGCAAGGTCGTGAATGGATCCGGCAATCATCTGCTTCTCGGAAGGCTGATAACATTTCCGGCTGTGGTCGGATCAATACCCCTCAAAACGATGCCGCTGAACCTCCTGTGGCGCTGCTGAGCAGAGTCTGGGCATAGAGATACGGGGTGGCCCCGATGACACCGTGGACCGTAAGAATCCGGTCCCGGTCCAGCTTATAGTTGCGGATGGCCCTTCGGTCCGCTGGACAATGATATGGGAATTGATGCCCAGGATCTGGTCACGCAGACTCTCGGTGAATCCCGGAGTATACCGCCAGAACGACGATCAAGGCGATGACGCCGACGGTAATACCGGCACGGAAATCAGCGAAATCAGGGAGATAAAGCCCTGACGGTGTTTGGCCCGCAGATATCTGAAGACTGATGAACCATTCAAACATAGTCAGGAATAGGAAGGTCCTGTTTTTAGTCTTTTTAGCCGATTCTGGCGAAGGTATCATTTCTGAGGCTTCAGGTGCGGGAAGAGAATGACATCCCGGATGGAAGGCGAATCGGTGAGCAGCATGACAAGCCGATCGATACCGATGCCTTCCCCGGCAGCGGACGGCATGCCATACTCGAGCGCACGAATATAATCTTCATCAAGTACCGGGATGGATCTCCTCGTCATCTCACCGCGTTCTGCGATTTGTTTCTCAAAGCGTTGCTCTGATCAATCGGGTCATTGAGTTCGCTGAATGCATTGGCGATTTCCCTGCCGGTGATAAAGAGTTCAAAGCGGTCGGTTACGTTCAGGATTTCTTCGTTTTTCCGGGCCAAGGGTGAGAAACCTCGGTCGGATAGGAAGTGATAAAGGTCGGATCAACAGTTTATCCTCGACCAGAAGCTCAAAGAGTTCTGTTTTGGCCTTTCCCGGGCCGGCCTGTTCTTCCAGCTTGATGCCTTTTTCTCTGGCAAGTGCAATACTGTCTCAGCCATCAGTCAGCAGTGCCGGATCGATGCCTGCCACCTGTACAAGGCCTCATCCATGGTCAACCGGGTCCACGGTGGTGCCAGGTTTACATCGCTGCCCTGGTAGGTGATTTCCATGCTCCCGTTTACCTTCTGACAGAGCCAAGGAGAGCATTTCCTCGGTCAGGTCCATCAGGTCATCATAGGTGGCATATGCCTGGTAGAACTCGAGCATGGTAAATTCAGGATTATGCCGGGTGGACAGGCCCTCGTTTCTGAAGTTTCTGTTAATCTCAAAAACCCGTTCAAAGCCGCCGACGAGCAGTCGTTTCAGGTACAGTTCCGGCGCTATTCTCAGGTAGAGTTCCATATTCAGCGCGTTATGATAGGTCTTGAACGGTTTTGCGGTTGCCCCGCCCGGGACCGGCTGCATCATCGGTGTTTCCACTTCCATGAAGCCGCGATTGTTAAGGAATTCACGTACAAGCCGAATTATTTCAATACGTTTGCGAAATATCTCCCTGCTCTCCGGGGTGACGATTAAGATCGACATATCGCTGCCGATAGCTGGTTTCCACATCGGTAAGTCCATGCCATTTTTCAGGCAACGGCCGTAGCGATTTTGATATCATTATGATCGTTTCGGCGTGGACTGAGGTCTCTGCTGTTTTTGTCTTAAATAGAGATCCTTTCACCCCGACGATGTCACCGATATCCCATTTCTTGAAAGCTGAGAAAAACTCCTCTCCGATGGTATCCTTTTTTACATATACCTGCATTTGACCACTGCTGTCTGCAATCGAAAAGAAGGCTGCCTTGCCGAACTTGCGCATAGCCATGATCCGCCCTGCAACCTTGTATATCCGGCCGCTTTCATCTTTCTGTTCGGCTTCGAGATGGTTGCCTTCCGGCAGAATGTCCGCGATCCGATGCTCCGGTTTAAACGTGTTGCTGTATAATTTTACGTTGAGTTCGGCGAGTGATTCCGCCTTCTCACGTCGTTGCGCGAGAAACTGATTTTCGCTGCTCATGTTTTTTTCCTGCATCCTGTTGATGAATATCTTTTGCCATCGGTAGGGGACCTGCTTACCTGTCCCCGGTGCCCTGTGTTATGATAATAACCATAAAAAAAAGCGGCGCCTTCGCCGCTTGCACAAGAGAGCCTTTGAAGGATCCGCAACCCACTTATCGTTTACTGATAATAGCTGGTATTGTCAATTCTTTTCAAGCAGCACAACCGTTTCGAGGTGGTGTGTCTGGGGAAACATGTCTATCGGCTGAACCATTTTGATAGTAAAGCCTTCGGCCGATAACCCGGCAAGATCACGGCAGAGAGTGGCGGGATCGCAGGAGATGTAGATGATCCGGTGATCGCTGAGTTTGCCAAGCAGCTGCGTCATATCACTCATTCCCTGACGGGGGGGATCGCAGATAATCGTATCATAGTTCCTGTTCTCATCTGCCAGGCGCCGGCAGGCGGTAAAAACATCAGATTTTTCAAACGAGGTATTCAGCAGACCGTTACTGTTACTGTTGAGAAGAGCACTGCGAACGGCCGAGCCCTGTGACTCGATGCCGCTTACAAAGCCAGCATAACGGGCCAGTGGTATGGAAAAATTGCCCATGCCGCAGAAGAGGTCAAGTACCCTGTCGGACGCACAAGGAGCGGCCAGCTGCAAAACCAGCTTGATTAGACATGTGTTCTGCTCGGTGTTAACCTGGCAGAAGCTTCCAGCCTCCCAGACGAGTTTCATGGGTGGTTTCAGTGGTATTGTCGCGCCAAGACGGTTGTTTTTCCCCTCCTCGTCTGCACTGAAGGGACCTTCAACGGCAAAGGTTTTCCCGGCAAGAAATACCCGTGTCAGGCCATCCATCTCCCGGCAGAGTGTCCGTGCCCCTTTCCGGTCTGCCGGGCGCGGCGGACGTTTCAGGCTGAGGAGCAGGCAGACCCCTGCATCAAGCGGATTATGCAGGATTTCAACTTCTTCGCTATTGGCGGCAAGATCGGCAAAACAAGCAGAGCCTATAAGCCCGGCAAGACAGGTATTGATTGTATCCGGTGCCAGCAGACAGTGTTTAACCGGGATGATGTCATGGGTTCTGAAGCGGCTGAAACCGACTTTTTTATGCTGGTCCACTTTCAGCCTGATACGCTGGCGATAACCAAAGGCGGAGGGTGCGGTGAATTATCGGTTCAACACGCCGGGCCAGTTCCTTGAGTACAGGGGAGGGGCTTCGTTCCAGAAGATCGATGAGGATCTGCTGCTTGACAAGACATTGTGTCGGATAGTCTGCATGCTGAAGGTTGCAGCCGCCGCATTTTCCATAATAAGGACAGGGAGGACGGACACGACCTGCATGTGATTGCACGACCGCAACAGCGCGGGCATGATCCAGGTGCTGTTGCCGCGCAACGGTGGCAATAGTCACGACTTCACCCGGCAGGGTAAACTGGACGAGCACGGTTTTTCCGTTCCTGAGTCCGGCCAGCCCGTAACCGCCGTTGACCAGTTTTTTTATGGTAACATTCTCAGTGTTATTGCAGTTCACGCTCGAATCCGACTATAGTGCCTTGCAAAGATGAATAATAACGTGTTGGTTTGAAAAAATGTCCTGGCCTGCTGGCTCACAACACATCCGTCTACATAGTATACTATCATTGCGTTATAGAATCCTTATTTTATGTTTTTTGTTTTTTCTCTCTGTTCCCCACGCGGGATATAGTGAAAATGCTTTGACGCTTGATGTCTCGGTTCAGGGAGTGAAAGGCAAGCTGTACGATAATATCATGGCCCGCCTGCGCATCAATATTTTTCGGCAGAACAGCAACCTTACTGAAACCGAGATACGCCGGCTGCATCGCCTGGCGGAAACGGATATTCAGTCAGCGCTGGCACCATACGGCTATTATGCCGCCACCATTACGAGTTCACTGACCAAAACAGCCTCGGGATGGCAGGCGACCTATCTGGTGAATCCCGGCGAGCAGGTCCATATCGCGGAGATATCCGTATCTATAGCCGGAGAGGGGGCATCTCTGCCGGAACTCGCCGAGCCGCAGCAATTGTTTGATCTGCCCAAAGGCGCCCCACTGAACCAGGTGCGTTATGAAGAAGGCAAGATGGAATTGCTGCGGAAGGTCAGGCGGCTTGGCTTTCTTGATGCATCTTACCGTGTGCATGAAATCAGAATCAACCGCATTACAAAAGAAGCGGAAATCGAGCTGGTTCTCGATACCGGGCCCCGTTACCTGTTCGGCCCGATGACGAGCGAGCAGGACATCATCCATGACGAACTGCTGCAACGCTTTTTACCGTGGAAAGAAGGTGACCATTATATTCCCCGGGAAGTACTCAACCTGCAGCGGGATCTTAACCGGTCCGATTATTTCAGTTCGGTTATCGTTCAGGCAGACACCGAACATCCGGATGGTCTCTCTGTTCCGGTAAAAATAATGCTTGAACCGCTGGAAACCTACAATCGTTATAGTTTCGGGGTCGGATATGCCACTGACATCAGGGCCTATGCCCGATTCGACTGGCAGAACAGGCTCCTGAACAAAAGCGGTCACCGTGCCAATTCTTCGCTCCTCCTTGGTGAACGGGAGTCCCATCTTGCTCTGAACTACAGGATTCCCGTGTCCGATCCGAGATACAATACCTTGCGGCTGAGCGGCCTGTTGAATCGCGAATCATGGGAGGATACGACAACCGAAAGTTATTCCGCAGGGGTCGGATACGAGTACCTGACTCCCGAACGGCATCTGGACATCTCACTTGAAGCATTAAACGAGAGCTATGAGATCGGAACGACAAAAGGCAGAAGCGAATTGCTGATGCCGGGCATCCAGGGCTCCTTGGCCATTGCCGATGATCTCGTCAATCCCACACAAGGTCTTCGCGCTTCAGTTGGCCTGGTCGGAGCCAGCGACTATCTCTTTTCGGATGCCTCTTTTCTGAAAGTGCGGGCGGACGGAAAAATCATTGTGACTCCCCTGCAGGATTTTCGTTTGATTGGCCGGGGATCCTTCGGTGTAATCCTTGTTGATTCCATAGACGATATCCCACCGACGCTGCGTTTTTACGCGGGTGGCCAGAATAGTGTAAGGGGCTACAGCTACCGCAGTCTCGGCCCAAAAGACAGTTCCGGGAGTGTTGTCGGCGGCAGTTATCTTCTCACCGGCAGCATTGAACTTGAACGAAGCCTGTCCGAATTCTGGCGTGCCGCTGTTTTTTATGATGTCGGCAATGCGATGGATGATGTGTCCGTTGATCTCGCGCACGGTATCGGTATCGGTGTCGGTGTAGCCTTGCCTTTTGGTCAGGCCAGGCTGGAGCTTGCTTATCCGCTGAGCGATGAAGGCAGCGCGCAATACGTTTCCATCAGCATCGGGGCGGATTTGTGATGAAACGGCTGATAATGATAACAGCAGCTTTTCTTATCCTGTCTTTCTCGCTTCTCACTTTTTTGTTGGGCAGCAGGTCCGGGTTTCAGGTCGTTATCTCTGTTGCTTCGGCCTTGTCCGGTAATGCTGTCAGCGTAGCTGCGAGTCAGGGTCGTGTGCTGGGCTCATTCAGGCTCGAAGGGATCAACATTGTCACCTCTGCGGCTGAAATTTCAATCGCCGAGCTGGACTGGCAATGGCGCCCGGCAACACTGTTTCAGGGACAGCTGCATATTGGTGATCTTTCCGTTAAAGATGTTCTCGTAAGATTGCAGCAGACAGGCCAGGACAAGGAATCGGCCGGTGGGCCGTTTCTGCTCCCCGAACTGAGCCTGCCCCTGCCTTTTCTTCTTGGCCGGATTTCAGTGGAAAATCTACTGATTCGTGACGAACAGGGTGCAGAACTTGTCAGCATAGACCGGCTATCCGGATCAATGTCCGGTACAGCCGATCATTTGAAATTCGACGAGCTGACGCTTCAGACAAAGGACTATGGTTTTACTGTCCGTGGAGAGCTGCAGATGTCTTCCGGCTGGCCTGTTGATCTGAACGGGAGCTGGTGGGCTGAACTGCCTGAATGCAGCAAGGTGCAGGGGGCGATTGCCGTCGACGGCAGACTTCGCGGAACCGGAACTTGACTGTTTCAACGATCCTGCCGCAACGGTTGGAGGTGAAGGGGAATTTCAAGGACCTTTTTGACAACCCTTCCGGCATGTTGGAAGGACAGGGGACAAAATATAGATCTGGCGAAAATCTGCAGCAGCTGGCCTGAGGCGAGCGTTGACCTGGTATTCACTTCTTCCGGAAGCATCGGCGATTATCGTGCACATCTGGAGACGAACCTGGCATTGAAAGATACATCGCCGTTTCAGGCGGTGACGGACATTTCAGGCGATGAACGCGGAATTTTCGTCGAATCAGCGCGGATAGAATCAAAAGGCAACCATGCGGAATTGTCAGGCAGGCTTGACTGGCAGGATCAGGTTTCCTGGGACGCATCACTGTCCCTGCACGCATTTGATCTCTCTGTCTATGAAGGGTTACCCCGGCTTCTTATCGATGCCGAGATTCTCTCCGAGGGACAGCTGGCCCAGGATGGTCTGCACTACCAGGTCAGTACGAGCACCATGGAAGGGACAATGGCTGCACCTCCGCTTACTTTCAGCGGCGCTCTTCATCTGGCTGGAGACCTGGAACAATTGCATGTTTCCAATTCGACCTTTCATTTCGGCGACGGGTTGCTGAAACTCAATGGAGGACTGGACTGGTCCTCGGGGCTGGCATGGGAGGCCCAGGCTCTGCTGCAGGAAATGGATCCTTCTCTCTTTCCCCCTTTGCCTGCCGGCAGGGTAAATGCTGAGATCAGCACTAATGGCAGCCTTGACAGCGATAAAATCAGTTTTGACGCGGTTATTGCTTCTATGTCCGGAACCCTTGCGGGATATGACCTTGAAGGTGGCGGCCGCATCGGCTATCGGGATGGACAATTTAATGCCCGTAACCTGTATATTAAAAACGGCGGCAATGTCGTTCAGGTCGAGGGGATCGTCGATGATTCCTTTGGCCTTGATTTCAAAGTAGCCGCTTCTGAATTGAATCTGCTGTTTCCCCGGTTGAAAGGAAATGTGCAGTTGACCGGCCAGCTGGGCGGGAATCAGGAGCATCCTGTCCTGACAATCAGCGGGGGCGGTCACAATATTTCCTACCAGGACTATCATCTTGACGCTCTTAAGCTGAAGGCCAAAGCCGGACTTTTTGAAGGCGGAAAACTTGAGGCAGACCTTTCGCTTGGTGATCTCGACATCGAAGGAGTGCAGGTTAAACAGGTAACGGCCGGGATAACCGGTGACCTGAAATCCCATGAGATCGTGATAGAGGGCAAAACCGAAAAAGAGACTCTCCGCCTGAGAGGGATTGGATCATATATTGAGCCGGCAGCCTGGCAGGGGACTATCGCCGAAACACACTACGAGCACGTCCTCTATGGAAGCTGGCAGCAGAAGGACCATGCCAGCATTGCCGCTTCTGCGGCTGGCGCGAAAATAGACAACCTGTGCCTGTCCTCAGGCAGGACCAGCCTGTGCGTCGGCGGATCCTGGGAGAATTCAGGGGACTGGACGCTTGAGGTTGCCAACCTGCATCTGGATCTGGCCGAGTTGAATCACTGGCAGCTTTTCTCTCCCCCCGTTTCCGGGCTACTTGCCGGCCGGTTGACTGCCCGTGGAAGTAATTCTCTTATCCGGGAAGGTGCTGGCAAGATTGAGATACCGGTGTTCAGCATGACTATTGATTCGGGATTGCCCAACCAGGATTTTCGCTGGAACGATACCGTCCTGGCCTTTAATCTTGCCGAGCAGCGACTGCAGACAACGCTCGTCTCACGATTTGTTGACGGCAGCACCGTGAATAGCGAGCTGCAGGTCGAAACGTCTGGCGATATCTCTGAACCGTTTGCTGGGCTCCCTGTCCGGGGAACGGTTCAGCTTGACTTGAAAGATCTTAGTCCGCTCGTTGGTCTGACCGGGGATTATCTCGTTCCAAGCGGTCACCTCACGGCAGACATCGCGGTAGATGGTACTCTCGGCAATCCTGCCATTAATGGGGGCATTACTCTGCGGGATGGTGAACTGAGATTTCCAAGCCTGGGTATCTCGCTGACAGAAGTTTCCGGCGATCTCCGCGGGGAAGGCACGTCGGGCGAGGATTAATCTTCAGGCTGTTTCAGGTGAAGGCAAGGCAACCGGGTCAGGTGATCTTGATTTTTCCGGGGAGAAATGGCAGGGGACATTCACGGTAAACGGGAAAAGTGTTGAGCTGATGAACCAGCGTGAGCTTTCTATCATTGCCGATCCTGATGTTAAGCTCGTTATCGGACCTGACGGCGGATCCCTGAGCGGCAGTGTTTTTGTATCCAAGGCACTGATATCTCCAGAAGAAATGAGAAATTCCGATGCTGTGTCCGATGATGTCGTCTTTGTTGATAAGGCAGGGTAATGCTTCTGCCTGGCCTTTCACCTACCAGATCGAGGTTGAGCTAGGCGATGATGTGCGCGTCGAAGGTTACGGGCTGAGCAGCAACCTGCGCGGCAAACTCGATGTCATGCAGGCGCCTGATGGAGCCATCCTTGGCAGAGGAGAACTGAATACCTATAAGGGTTCCTTTTCGATTTATAATCGTTCCATTGATCTTTCGAAGGGGCGCATCCTGTTTGATGGAGGCCCGATCGGTAATCCCGGACTTGATATCAGTGCCAGGAAGAGCATAAAGTCAGAACGAGCCGGTATGCAGGACATTGTTGTCGGTATAGATGTTACCGGAACTGTTCATGATCACAAGATCGAACTCTTTTCCAGCCCGCATATGGAAGATCGTGAAATTGTAGCCTATATCCTGCTCGATAAATCATTTGCATCATCCGATGGCGATTCCCGGGGCGTTGTTGATGCGGCACTCAGTTTAATCGCCTCGGGAGAGGGTAGTGACCTGCTCGGCGGGGTAGCGAATATTTTGCCTGTCGATACGGTCCAGTTTGCCGGCGGTATCGGTGCTGATGACCCCTCCTTGGTGGTCGGAAAAAAACTGACGGAGAACCTTTCCGTCGGCTATGATTTCAACCTCTTCCAAAATAAAGGCTTTTTCAAGGTTCGGTATTATTTTGGTCGTGGATTTTCAATAGAGAGCAGAAATTCGGTTGAATCCAATGGCGTTGAGTTTCTCTACTCTTTTGAACGATAGTCTGGTCGCGAATCAGTCTGGAAAGGGGGGGCTGAAGGAACCGGATAGAGCCGGACCCGCCTGATCGGGACGAATCGCCGGTTATTTGCTTACTTCCAGAACCATTGCCGCGTGATTTCCACTTGTCGCTTCGCTCGATCTGCCGGTCATCTGTCAGGCAGGTTGCCACCCGGCAGGTTGGTTGTTTCAGCATCACTTCGGCAACAACCACCACTGTTTCCTCTTGATTACGCTCCCTTTTTCAGTCTGCATAATGACTTCACCGGTGCCCCTTCTCCTGCTCTTCCGGCAGGATCGTTGTAATATTGACTGCCAGCAGTTATATTCACGCAAGATTTTGCAACGTTTGTTAACTGAAAGTTAGCCTGAATAAGAAAAGGAAAAGCCAATGAGCCTGCAGGAATTGATCAGTGCTGAACTGAAACCGGCAATCAAGAGTCGTGATGTCGCTAAAACGGGAGCTATCCGTATTCTGATTGGCGAGTTCCAGCGACAGCCGGAAAAAAATCTTACGGATCAGCAGGTTGTTGCTCTGATAAAAAAACTGCTCAAGTCAGAACAGGAACTGCTTGCCCTGGCAAACCGGGACTGTTCTGATTTTATAAGGATACTGGAGGGATATCTGCCGCAGCAGGCGAGTGAGGAGGATGTCAGATCCTGGATTGGTGAGAACATAGATTTTTCCGTTTACGCCAACAGAATGCAGGCCATGCGGCCTATCATGGCACATTTCGGCAGCAGTACTGACGGTAATATGGTTAAGAAAATCTTACAGGAGTTCAGCGATTGATCGCAGTTTGTATGACTGTTTCCCTTACGTTCAAAGTCTCTATAAGAGCCCGTTATGTTTGGCAACCAGAAAAAAAAGGAAAAGGTTCTGATACTTGGTCTCGGCGGTGTCGGATTTTTTTTGGCAAATCGTCTCCAGCATGAAGAATATGAGGTCTCGGCCATCGAGCCGAATGATGATCGGCTGCGACTGGCCGATGAAATTCTCGACATTCGGCTGATCAAAGGCGAGGCCATGGATATCGGCTGCTGGCGTGAGGCGGACGCTGAAAAGATGGCAATCGCCATTGCCGTTACCGATAATGATGCTGTTAACATGATGGCGGCACAGATTGCCGATGGTTTTGGTATTCCAAGCAAAATTGCTCGCGTACGTTCATTGCAGTTTGGCTCGGCAGGTTCGCTTCTCAGTGCGGAGGATCTGAAAGTTGATCTTCTGATACATCCTGAAGAGTTTGTCTCCCAGGAAATCGTCAGAATGATAAAACTCCGGGATGGCAATGAGGTTATCGATATCGCCCGGGGGCAGATTCAGCTCCTGGCTGCAAGAGTGACTCCCGATTCAGTGCTTGCCGGCAAACAACTCAGGGATATCACGCTGGAATTCAGCGATTTCTCCTTCCGTGTTGTGGCCATTGCCCGGGGAATAACGACCATCATACCGAGTGGCAATATCGAAATTCTGCCACATGACCAGATATTCGTCATGGCCGGCAGCTCCAACCTCCCGAAACTGATGAGAATGGCAGGCGTATCGCAGGGGCGTCGGCAGCGGGTTATGATTGTCGGTGGCGGGTTGGTCGGAAGTCGGGTAGCCGAGTTGCTGCAGAAGTCGGTTGAGGTCAAGCTGGTTGAGTCAAATGGCGATCGGGCAAAAGAACTGAGCGACCTGCTGCCCCATGTTGAGGTTCTTCATGGGGATGGTTCAAAGGCCGGTGTGCTGAACCTCGCCGGTGTCCAGGAGGTGGATACCTTCATTTCCGTTACCGCCGATAATGAAACCAATATCATGAGTTCTCTGCTTGCCAAGAACCTGATGAAGAAAGCACATGGTCTGCATGGAGCAAACGACAGGACCATTGCGCTGGTAAACAAGGCTGATTACCAGGTACTTGCCGCCACTATCGGTCTTGATATTGCCCTGAACCAAAAGTCCATGGCTGCTAATGTCATCATGGAATACATCAGGAGAAGTGAACTGTTCACCGTTGCCCACCTGCACGGATTTGATACCGATGTGGTTGAACTTGTCGCCGCTCCGGACTCACCGATCACCAGAAAACCGCTCTCCAGACTTGATTCGAGCTATCATGGCAAGATACTGGTGGGAGCGGTACAGAGGAATGATCACTGGTACATTGCTGTTGGTGACACCCACGTCAGGGCGCATGAACGGGCAATTGTCATCTGTCAGCCGATGCAGCTCAGGGAAATAAGGAAACTGTTTTCCGTTTGAAAGCCTGTTCCCCGGATTTCTTCCCGCTTATTTTCTCCAGAATGCCGGCATAAAGAGAACCAGTGCCGAAAACATTTCCAGCCTGCCGACCAGCATATTCCAGGATAAGAACCATTTGCCGAAGTCTGAGATAAAGGCGAAGTTATGGGCGGGTCCGACCTGACCGAAACCGGGACCGATATTCATCAAGGCGGCAATCACGGAGCTCATGGCGCTCAGATAGTCCATATCGTCAGAGAGGACCATGACACAGCCGCCGGCCAGCACCATGAAAATGTTGACGATGAAATAGCAGATGGCGAGATCGATAACCGCCTGATCGACAGGGCGACGGTTAAGCCTGATTGAGATAACTGAAAGTGGCTGGATATAGATTTTTTTGATCGCAGCGTAGATGTATTTGCAAATGATCACGTAGTGAACGACCTTGATACCGCTTGTTGTGGATCCGGCACAGGCTCCGATAAAACAGACAGCAAATAAAAACATCAGGGCCACCTGGGGCCAGAGTTCATAGTCAGCCGTTGTGAACCCTGTGGTGGTCAATATCGAGACAACCTGGAAACTCGCGTACCTGAGTGCATCCGTAAAGCTGGGATAAGTCCCGCTGTACCATAAGTTCAACGTTACCACTCCGCAGAAAAACAGGGTGAAACCGAGGTACCAGCGAAACTCCGTATTTATTTTCAGTCCACTGAAGTTACCCCGCACCATCTGGAAAAAGAGCACGAAGGTCATGCCGCCAAGGAACATGAAGAGGATAACGACCCAGTCAATATAAGCGCTGGCATAGGCGCCGATACTTGCATTTTTTACTGAATAGCCCGATGTTGATACGGTCCCGAACGAGGTGCAGAGCGCGTCAAAGAGTTCCATGTTGCCAAACATCAGCAAGGCAGTTTCAATAAGGTTTAAAGCCAGATAAATTGACCAGAGCCAGATCATGGCATCCCGGTTCCTGGCAACAAATTTCTCACGGGTGATCACCTGGCCTGGGCTGGATTCCGCCCTGAAAATCCGCAAACCGCCCACGCCATGCGGCAGAAAAATGATGGTCAGGGTCAAAAATCCCATACCGCCAAGCAGGTGCGTCTGACTCCGCCAGAATAGCAGGCCGTGGGGTACTGCCTCGATGTCATTAAGGGTCGTTGCGCCGGTGGTGGTATACCCAGACATCATTTCAAAGAAGGCATCAGTAAAGGAAGGAATAGCGCCATGGATGAGAAAGGGAAGAGTCGATAGAGCCGAAATCAATATCCAGCCAAAAGTGGCAATAGACAGGCCCTCCCTGATCCCGAGATCATCAAAGGTGCGAAAGAAGCGGCGCACCATGAAACCGAGAATGCTTATCGAGGTTGCCGAGATAAGAAAGGCGTTGAGGTCGTCCTCCTGGTAGATCAGCGAGCAGACAATCGGCAGGACCATGGACAGGCCGGTGACCAGCATGAGTGTGCCAAGCACATATCCTATCGGAGCAATTTTCACCGGCGGTCTGTCCTGGAAAAATGTTGTATTATAAGGTGCTTGAAATTTATATGAAACGGACTCAAGTATACGCAATGCTTCAGTTCATGGCAAGGTGGAAGATCTGCCGGTCATGATCAAATGAGAGAACAAGTGCTTACCGGTTTCATGGTGATATTCTGGTTTAGCCTGACGTTCACACGTTGAGAGAGCCTCTTCGAAAGGTCTGGTCAACGGGCTGAAAAGAAAGAAACGGTCAGCACTCCGGGATAAATTGCTGCGAGAAAAGAACGGAACCTTGTTCATTGGTTAATTGGTTGTTAGTTTTATCCGGTGACAACTTCGGGTGGTATAAAATTCCGAAAATCATTTGGCTTGCAATGAAGCCCGGTTTTCTCTATATCCTCTGCTTGTTCTTTCAGGTTCCGGATGGAGAGTAGGTACGTCACTTTCCTCTGGATATTTCCCGGTAAACAATGAGAAAGGATACTACATGAACCACAGCATCTGGCAGTGGCTGGGCAATGAAGCTATGCTGCAGCAGGCCCTGATGGACTATTCTAACCGGCATACTCCTGGTGATTATCGTTGTCTGTATCAGCCTCCTTTCTTTCGGGGCAGACTGGATGATTGAAGGGGTTGTGGAACTGGCCAGGCGGACCGGACTGCCAAAAATCGTCATCGGAGCCACCGTCGTTTCTCTCGGCACAACCATGCCCGAGGCCTTTGTCTCGGTAATGGCTGCCTATATGGGTGATCCGGGGCTGGCGCTCGGCAACGGGGTTGGTTCGATCATTGCCGACACCGGCCTGATCTTTGGTTTAACCTGTATTCTCGCGACTGTGCCGGTTAATCGTTATATTCTCAATCGCACCGGCTGGGTGCAATTGGGTGCTGCCTTACTTCTTGTTGTTCTCGCCATTATTGCGCTGTTCAATGCACCTCCCGACCAGGGCCCGACGCTTGAACGCTGGGTTGGCTACCTGTTGTTGAGCCTGCTGTGTCTCTATCTCTATATGACCTACCGCTGGGCCAAGGCCGGTGACGGGCATATCATACCGGAAATTGACAATGCTCAGGAAGCATCGAGAACGCTCGTCCTTATCTGGGTGCTGATACTCGGGGGGCTGGCACTCGTCATCCTTGGCGCGCGGATTTTGATTCCAAGTGCATCGGAAATTGCCGTTCGCTTCGGCGTGCCGGATGACGTGATTGCGGCCACCATGGTTGCCTTCGGAACATCACTGCCTGAGTTGATTACGGCAATTTCCGCGATACGCAAGGGGCACCCGGAAATAACCGTGGGCAATATTGTCGGTGCCGATGTCCTGAACTGCCTCTTTGTTATTGGAGCATCGGCCGTTGCTGCGCCTCTGCAGATCCCCGCCAATTTTTATTACTTCCACTTTCCGGCGATGCTGCTGATCCTTATCTCGTTCAGGGTCTTTATTTCAATGAACCGCTCTGGTTTCTTCAGACGCTGGCAGGGAGTCTGGCTGATCACTATGTACGGAGTATATGTTTTCCAGCAATACGCCTTTCATCCGGGGAGCCTGCCTTAACGCAAAGGGCACTGCTACACGGTTCCGGCAGGCGTGGTCCGGCGCTATGCTTTCTGCACCAGCCAGAGACTGACAATCAACCCGGCACTGCCAAGCAGTCGCATCATGGTGGCGGGATGCCTGGGCAGGCCGAACAGACCGAAATGGTCAAACAGGACCGATACCAGTACCTGGCCGACTACGGCAGCTACGAGGGTATTGGCGATACCGATTCTCGGTGCGAGCATCAAGATGGTGGTGACGAAGATTACCCCATAGATTCCACCGGTAAAATTGATTGCAGGGGTAGCTTTGAGCGCCGCTATTGTCGGCATCTCCGGTCTGAAAATGGCCAGGAATAAGCAGATCGCCAGCAATGCACCGAAAAACGAGATAAATGTTGCCTGCATAGGATGGTTCAGGCTTTTTCCAAGCTGTGCATTGATGGCTCCCTGGATCGGCAGCAGTCCGCCGGCACAGATTCCGGCCAAAAGGAGCAATACGTGTTTCATTAGCAGGGCCTATTTATTTAAAAGGAGATTTCTTTGATTTGTTCATAGCTTAATGATGATAAAAACGATTCACCTGGGGATCTGATTTGTCTCTTTCCATAAAAAGGTTCAGTCGTCATTCTCAAGGGCAGGGTCCTTCCGTTCGCTTACCCCGGGAGTAACTTTGTCAGCTCTGAAAATCAGCTCGACGTCCGGAAGATATTCACTGAAAGCATCTCCATAGATTTCCCATATGGTGATAAACAGCGCAGCGATGATCGGTCCTATGATAATGCCGAGGATGCCGAACATGGAAATACCGCCCAGGGTTGAGAAGAGAACAAAAATGTCGTGCATTTCAGTATCTTTTCCGACGAGTCTCGGTCTGACCACGTTGTCAAGGTTCCCGGCGACAAGACCGCAGAACACAGCAAGAATCACGACTCCCTGGATGTTCCCCAGAACAGCAAGAATAACCAGGGCCGGCCCCCAGACAATAGCGGTACCAAAAGCGGGTATGACAGAGGTCACCGCCATGACCGTTGCCCAGAATACCGGTCCCTGTATTCCGGCAAGGGCAAAGGCCAGGCCGCAGATTGATCCCTGCATCAGTCCGATAATCAGGGTACCCTTGATCGTCGCCCGGGCAACGGAGGTAAAGCGCAGGAGCAGCCGCTGCTCTTCCTTGTCCTTGAGCGGCAGGAAATAAAGGATTTTCTCGAGCAGCACATCCCCCATTGTCAGAAAATAGAACATCACATAGAGCATGATGATTGAGCCAAATACCGCACTTACGGTCAGTCTTGTTACCGAAGAGAGTGAATTGATAAGGAAATTGGAAACGATTCCGACAATCTCACCGGCCCGTCCCAGTATAAAGTCACGGTATGGCAGAATTTCCTGGTAATAGGGGAGCTTCTCCAGGTAAAGGCTCATGGCCGTGGGCTCATGCATGAGATTCTGGACAAACGGGGTAACCGACTGACCGACACTTATCGCCTGGGCAACCACGATGCCGATGAGGATAGACAGGGGACCAAGTACCAGGAAGACAACACCAAGAATGGTCAGCATTGAGGCCAGACGCTCTTTCCCGCCAATCTTCACTGTCAGCCAGGCATGCAAGGGGCTCAGCATGGCCGAAAACAGACCGGCCATAAAGAGCGGCATGAGGAATTGATGAATCATGCTGAGAAAAATGACAGAGATAAACAGGACCAGAGCGAGCAGTACCAGTTTGTTGACAGCTTCGGGTTTCATTGCCGTACCATTTCCAAGTGAAGAATTTATTCTACCATTTCAAGGTAATAACTCGTCTGACATTTATGAAGCGCGGTTCGCCCGGTCCATATGCATTTGTCTTGTGATTACGTTATATCTGCTCGAAGCGATTCTTCTGCAGATTTTTCCTCACATGCATGCAGTCGAACACGGTGCCGTTCATGCTGATATAGACACCATGCGGCAATGTTTGCACAGCAGTCATGCTGCCGCCAATATTAAACAGAGCGTCGCTTGTGGTAAAGAGCGCCGGTTCAAGGGAGCCTGTCAGAACGATGGTTTTACCGGTGACCGGACGAAGGAAGCGGGCTGTTTGAACCATGGTGTCAGTGCCGTGGGTAATGATGATGCGCTCTTCGTCCGCTTTTATAACAGCCTCCCGTATGATCCTGCGGTCATCATCGGTGAGCTCGAGGCTGTCCTTGCGCATCAGCGACTCTGTCCGGTAACTGATGTTCAGGTTCAGCCCGGAAAGTAAATGAGCAATGATCGGGGGACCGACTTCGTAGGTGCTTTTGGCATCAAAATAAATCTTGTCGATTGTTCCGCCTGTGGTCAGAATCAGTATTGTTTCCATGAGGTATTTTGGGTGGAATGAACGATAATCTCCTGCGCCGGCTAAAAGAGACAGGATGTTAAACTTCTGACTGTCTAAAAGAATTGTAACGCTCTTTTATCCATGTTTATATAATCCATTCAAGATCAAAGTGATGTTTTTTTTGCGCTTCTCTCGCAAATGCTTGAGAAGGCTCTGGTGATTCATTTGACCCGCACTGGCGTGTGAAGGAGAAAAATTATGAAAGTTGTCGCGTTTTGCGGTAGTGCCCGGAAAAAAGGCAATACCGCCCTGCTTTTACATACGGTTCTTGAACCACTGCAGGAAGCCGGTATGGAGACGGAACTGGTGGAACTTGCCGGTACGAACCCCAGGGGCTGCCTGGGCTGTTTTGTCTGCTTCGAGAAGAAGGATGGCAGTTGTGTCATCAAGGATGATATTGTTAATGAATGTATTGAGAAAATGATCTCAGCAGACGGTATTCTTCTTGGCTCGCCGACTTATTTTGCCGACGTGTCAACGGAAATGAAGGCCCTCATCGATCGATCAGGCATGGTAGGCCGGGCAAATGGCGACCTCTACAAACGCAAACCGGGAGCGTCGGTGGTTGCGGTGCGCCGGGCCGGCGGCATTCATGCCTTTGACTCGATGAATCATTTTTTCCTCATCGGTCAGATGATTGTGGTCGGGTCAAGTTACTGGAATATCGGTATCGGCCGGGAAAAAGGAGAGGTTGCCGGCGATGAAGAGGGGATGAAAACCATGCGTCAGCTTGGCGAAAACATGGCCTGGTTGCTGAAAAAGTTGCACCCCTAGGCAAGCAGGAGCGGCATGGCTGCAAAAGACAAACAGGTGACGATTCTCGTTGTTGATGATGAACAGGTGCATCGCTTCACCCTCTGCTCCCTGCTCAGGGAATGGGGGTGGCGTTGCGTTGAGGCGGATGACGGCGATACGGCCGTGAAGGCCGTTCAGGATAACATTTACGATGCGGTGCTGATGGATGTGCGCATGGCCCGGATGAGCGGACGCGAAGCCTTTGAGCATATCCGTCGCATTAATCCGGCCCTCCCGGTCATTATCATGACGGCCTATTCTTCGGTTGATGACGCGGTTGAGGTCATCAAGCAGGGGGCCCATGATTATCTGACCAAGCCTCTTGATTTTGACCGATTGCGCCTGACCCTTGAGCGCGCCCTTGATCATCGTCAGGTAGAAGAAAAGAAACTGCAAAAAAGCCTTGAACAACCACTGCTTGAAACGCGTATCCTCGGAAAGTCAGCCGCTATCGTTGAATTACTTGAGACGATCTCTTACGTTGCCCCGACGGAAGCCACCGTTCTGATAACGGGAGAATCGGGTACCGGTAAAGAACTTGTTGCAGAGACGCTGCATATGAATAGTGAACGCAAGCAGGGTCCGTTTATCAAAGTTAATTGTGCAGCACTGGCCGAGGGGTTGCTGGAATCGGAACTGTTCGGACATGAGAAAGGTGCCTTTACCGGAGCCGATCGCCAGAGAGATGGAAAATTCGTCCAGGCCGACGGCGGTACCCTTTTCCTGGACGAAATTGGTGAGACGACCCCGGCTATGCAGGTGAAACTCCTGCGTGTACTGCAGGAAAAAGAATTGCAGCGAGTCGGCGGGGATGCGGTTGTGCCGGTTAATGTCCGCGTTAGTCGCAGCGACAAACAGAAATCTTGAAGAAGAAGTAAAAAATGGTTCTTTCCGGGAAGATCTCTATTATCGACTCAATGTGGTCATTCTTGAAGTGCCAGCGCTCCGGCATAGATCAGGAGATATCCCGCTGCTCGTTGAACATTTTGTCAAACACTTTTCCGAGAAGAACCGCCGCACTGTCGACAGTGTAGCCGCATCTTGTATGGACCTGCTGTCTTCTTATAGATGGCCGGGTAATGTTCGTGAACTGGAAAATGCCATAGAACGCGCGGTGATCCTGATGCGGGGCGAGCAGCTCTCGGAGAAAAGTCTGCCGCTGCAGATTCAAAAGTATCGTACTGCCATGAAAAATGATAGCCGAATACGACCGGAAACACTTCAAGAAGCAGAGAAGGAATTGATACTGCAGACACTCGAAAAAACCGGCGGCAACAAGAGCGAAGCATCGCGCAGACTTGGCATTACCCGAAAAACGTTGCAGAACAAATTGCAGCGCTACGAAGACAAAGAGTAGCCGCACCTTTTCTCTGTCGATTGATCTTAAGGCAACAGCTTCTGCTGGGTGACTGCTCCTCCTGTTTGCTCCCGTTTCCCGACTGCTTCTCTGCCATGCACGATTCACCGTGTTTGAGAATAATTCTGAACTGAATTTATAGTATAACTAAATAGTTAAAAACGATAGTGTTTTTTTCTGCCCCGGGTTGACAAGGAAAAATGGGCTACTTATTGTTGGCACAGGTTTATAAGGCTCACTGCCAGCAATGTGGCGGTGATTTACGATTTTGTCAGCTCCGGTGTATCGGTGCAGAGGTGATTTTCTGGAGGAGTGAGTGAGTAAGAAAAAAAGTGATGAAGAACTTCATGAAGCAGCACAGGTGACAGGGGAGGACGAACGTTCTTTTGAAGCGATGGAACAGCTTCTTCAGGAACCTGGCATGGAGGAGCAACTTCAAGATGCTCTGGATGAAGCGGCAGATCTGCGGGACAAGGTGCTGCGAGTAGCCGCGGAGTTTGATAATTTTAAAAAACGAATGGAACGTGAACGTGCGGCAATGTTCAAATATGCCGGGGAAAATATCTTTCGTGAACTTCTGCCGGTTGTGGACAATCTTGAGCGCGCAGTGGATCAGGGTGTGATCGATGGTGTTGATGCGCAAAAGAACCTCGAATCACTTCTCGAGGGTGTTAAATTAACCCTGAGGAGCCTGGTATCGGTACTCGAGAAATTTGAAGTAAAGCCCGTCACCGCTGTCGGAAAACCCTTTGACCCGATCATGCAGGAAGCCCTGAGTATGGAAGCAAGCGATGTGGTTCCCGCTAATTACGTGGTCGGAGAATTTGAGAAAGGTTATTATTATAAGGATAGATTGCTCAGGGCTGCGCGCGTAATTGTCTCATCGGGAAGTCAGGATAAATGAGCAGTGCTCAACAAAGTCGTGCCAAATACTTGACAACTGCACATAAATGAAAACTTTTATAGGATGCTACGGCCGCCTGCGGCTACAATTTTTCTGGATGGAATTTTAAACAAAACTGACGATACGGTTACTAGCTTTTTTAGGAGAGAAAGAACATGGGCAAAATTATTGGAATTGATCTTGGAACCACCAACTCTTGCGTGGCAGTAATGGAAGGTGGTGAGCCAAAAGTAATCGCCAATCTCGAGGGAAACAGGACAACACCTTCGGTGGTAGCTTTTACCGACAGCGATGAACGGCTTGTCGGGCAGGTTGCCAAGCGTCAGGCCGTGACGAATCCGACCAGAACTCTTTACGCTATCAAGCGTTTGATTGGTCGGAAATTTACAGACGGGGAAGTGCAGAAATCCATCAAAATCAGCCCGTTTGATATTGTTGAAGGCACCAATGGCAGTGTCTCCATCAAGGTCCTGGACAAGGTCTACCGACCGGCTGAAATTTCGGCGATGATTTTAGGAAGCATGAAAAAGACCGCTGAAGAGTATCTCGGAGAGGAGGTGACGGATGCTGTTATCACCGTTCCAGCCTACTTCAACGATTCTCAGCGGCAGGCAACCAAGGATGCCGGCAAAATAGCCGGACTGAATGTCCAGCGGATCATCAATGAGCCGACCGCGGCCTCTCTTGCCTATGGTCTTGACAAAAAGAATGAGGAGAAAATTGCCGTTTTCGACCTTGGCGGAGGTACCTTTGATGTCTCCGTGCTCGAGATCGGCGACGGAGTTTTTGAAGTAAAATCTACCAACGGTGATACCTTCCTCGGCGGTGAAGATTTTGATATGCGTATTGTTACCTGGCTGGCTGATGAGTTCAAGCGTGACCAGGGTGTCGATCTGCGCAATGATAAAATGGCCCTGCAGCGGCTCAAGGAAGAGGCTGAAAAAGCGAAAATGGCATTGTCGGGTACGATGGAGACGGATATCAATCTGCCCTTCATTACGGCTGACGCCTCCGGTCCCAAGCATCTCAATATTAAACTGAGCCGGTCAAAACTCGAGAGCCTGGTTGATGATCTCATCGAGAGAACCGTACAGCCGTGCCTAACGGCAATGAAGGATGCCGGTCTTAAAGCCTCTGAAATCGATGAAGTTATTCTTGTCGGCGGTATGACGAGAATGCCGCGGGTGCAGCAGAAAGGTGAGGAGATATTCGGCAAGACCCCGCATAAGGGTGTCAACCCGGATGAGGTTGTCGCGATCGGGGCGGCGATCCAGGGAGGTGTGCTGCAGGGAGATGTCAAGGATGTCCTGTTGCTTGACGTTACCCCTCTTTCACTTGGCATCGAGACTCTTGGGGGTGTCACTACCAAGTTGATTGAGAAAAACACCACGGTGCCGACCAAGAAAAGCCAGATCTTTTCCACTGCTGCTGACAACCAGCCGGCTGTTTCCATTCACGTGCTCCAGGGAGAACGTGAAATGGCCGCAGACAACAAGACTATCGGTCGTTTTGAATTGACAGATATTCCGCCAGCTCCGCGTGGTGTGCCGCAAATAGAGGTGACCTTTGACCTTGATGCAAATGGTATTCTTCATGTATCCGCCAAGGACCTGGGGACAAAGAAAGAACAGTCCATACGGATCACCGCTTCATCCGGTTTGACGGATGCAGAGATAGAGCGGATGACCAAAGATGCCGAAGTGCATGCTGAAGAGGATAAGAAGCGCAGGGAATTGGTAGAGATAAAGAATCAGGCTGATGCGATGATCCATGCAACCGAGAAAAGCCTGAAAGATCTTGGTGACAAGGTCGATTCCGAGACCAAGGGCAATGTTGAAAAAGAAATTGAAAATGTTAAGAGTGCCGTGAAAGGCGATGATATTGAAACAATCAAGAAGGCGGTCGAGGCGCTTACAACGGCATCTCACAAACTGGCTGAATTGATGTACGCCCAGGCATCCAAGGATAATCCGGATGCGGGCGGTCCCGGTGCCGGTACCGGCGGAGCTGACAATCCCAAAAATGATAAAGGGGACGATGATGTCGTGGACGCCGATTTCGAGGAAGTAAAATAAGGTTTTAGCGGAAAATTGCCGGATCACGGTCCGGAACAAGTGCTCGGGAGAGGGAAATGTTTTTCCCTCTCCCTTTTTTTTTGGTTTTGCAGTAAGGTGTTCACCGTTTTAAGTTCACGAGTCGATACCGTCCGCTTTCCTGCGTCGCTTTTGCTATTCACATGCTACTGTATGGTGAATAGCAAGTTTCCTTGACAAGCAGGCTGTCTCAACTCGTGAACGTGGGGTTACCAATCAATTCTTTTGTCTACGTTTACGATCAAACACAGGAAAAAGACTAGCGCATTATGAAAATATTATCAGGAATCCAACCTTCGGGAAAGTTGCATATAGGTAATTATTTCGGAATGATGAATACAATGATCTCACATATGGAGAGCTCGGAACTCTATGTTTTCATCGTTGATCTTCATGCCCTGACATCAGTTCATGATCGCACCAGGCTCGCTCAGGGGACCCTTGAGGCGGCAGCTGATTTTCTGGCACTTGGCCTTGATCCGGACAAATGCATTTTCTGGGTCCAGTCTGATGTACCCGAGGTGTGCGAACTGACCTGGATACTATCGACACTTACCCCGATGGGCTTGCTGGAACGCTGCCACTCCTTCAAGGACAAGGTTGGCAAGGGTATCAGTCCAAGTCACGGACTTTTTTCCTATCCGGTGTTGATGGCTGCCGATATCCTCTTGTATCAGGCTGACAGGGTTCCTGTTGGAAAAGATCAGAAACAGCATCTTGAAGTTGCCCGGGATCTTGCCCAGAAATTCAATAACGAGTTCGGTGACACCTTCGTTATTCCGGAACCGGCCATAGATGAACAGACCGCAACCGTACCGGGAATAGACGGGCAGAAGATGTCCAAATCATATGGCAATACCATCCCCATCTTCCTGGAAGGCACGCCATTGAAAAAGCAGATCATGGCGATACAAACGGATGCGACTCCTGTTGAGGAGCCCAAGAACCCTGAAACCTGCAACCTCTTTCAAATTTTCAAATTGTTCGCCTCGAAAGACCGGACCAATGAAATTCATAGACTTTACACGAACGGGGGAGCCGCCTATGGACACATTAAACTTGAACTCTTTGAGCTGATCAGTGACTATTTCCGTGCAGCGAGAAAGAAGAAGGCTGATTTTCTCGATGACCCGGAAGAGCTTCGCAGGATTATGAAAAAAGGCGCTGAAAAAGCACGCCAAAAAGCCGGCGTCACCCTTGCGGTTGTCAGGGATCGTGTCGGCTTGACCTATTAGGATAGCGATTATGGAATACGGAATTACCAGAGAAGAAGCCCTTGGTCTGGTGCGCAGACATCTGCACAATCAGAATATGATCAATCATTGCCTGGCATCGGAGGCCGTCCTTGGCGCTCTGGCCGAGAAACTTGGTGAAGATGCGATGAAATGGCGCCTGGCAGGACTCCTGCATGATCTGGATGCAGAAAGTCAGCCGGATCTGGCAACGCATACGAAGGAGACGGTTCAGATCCTCAGCGGCCTGGGAGTGGATGCCGATATTATCGAAGCCATCAGGCTTCATAATCCGGAGGCGCATGGGGGCGAGATGCGCACGACCCGGATGCAGCACGCGCTTGCGGCCGGAGAAACGGTTACCGGCCTTGTCGTCGCGGCGGCGCTCGTTAATCCCGCCAAAAAACTTTCCGCCGTCAAGGCCAAATCGGTAAAAAAACGCTTCAAGGAAAAGGCCTTTGCCCGCGGCGCAAACCGGGAGATAATAGCAGAATGTGAACTGCTCGGGATTCCTGTTCCCGATTTCTGTGAACTGGCCCTTGCAGCAATGCAGAACATTGCTGATGACATCGGTCTCTAGGGCTTGTCAGTCATCATCTTCGGCACCTTTCGAATCCTTGTCAATCTGGATAACTCAGTCAAGTATAAGATGGTCCAGCCGCTCATCCGGAACCATTTCTGAAGTCAGCTGTCCATACCCCGCTCAAACTTCAAAGATCCTCGCCAAAGGCCCGAAACAGGGCTACTGTTTTCGGTTTTGAGAGGACATCGAATCTTTAGCGATCTCAAAAAGCGATTACCTATTACCCCTCCATTAGCAATTTTAAAACAACTAAAAATCAATCATGGTCAAACACATACCCCAGAGAGCGTCTGCTTTTAAAATATTTGGGTTTTTTGGGCTGCTCTTCAAAATAGCGACGAAAACGGACAATGTAGTTGTCTACGGTGCGGGTCGATGTTCCCTTAGCATACCCCCAGCCGATCTCCAGCAATTTGCTCCGTGACAGGGGTTTTCCTTTGTTGACGATAAAGAGTTTGAGTAATTTTATTTCCTGTTCGGTCAGTTGGATGGTTCCTGCGCAACACTCGGCCTGCCCGCTGGAAAAATCGATCGTGTTCGCTCCAAAACTGTACGGTTTCTGTTCAGTTGAATCGGTGTTTTCAAGGAATCGTCCTGTTCTCGCTGCCACTGGTCCCTGGTCAGCAGACGTTTGACCCTCAGCAGAAATTCTTCGAGACTGAAGGGTTTGGTCATGTAATCATCGACACCATCGAGAAAGCCATCAACTCTATCGGACGGCTCCACCTTGGCCGACAGGATAAGGATGGGCAGTCGTTCATCCTCCAGGCGAATATTTTTTAGAATCTGCATGCCGTCGATGCCCGGCAACATCAGGTCAAGGACAATCAAATGGGGACACCACTGCTTCCAGGCCTCCAAGCCCTTCAATGCCATTCAGGGCAACCTTCACCTCATGTCCCTGCAGGCTCAGGTTCAACTCGATTCCTTCGGCGATATGGAGATCATCTTCAATGATTAAGATTCGCTTCTTGGTCTATTGCATTCACTTGCGTCCTCTTGTTCCAATAAGACCGGGATTCTTGTCTGGGTAAAGAAAGGGTGAATCTCGCCCCTTTCCCTATCCCGTCACTCTGGGCGGTAATCTTGCCTTTATGAAACCTGACAACCTGCTCGACCATATATAAGCCCAGACCGGTTCCCCCGACATGACGAGATTCCGCTCGCTCAATCTGAAAAAATTTCTCAAAAATCTTTTTGCTCTGAGACTTTTCAAAACCTATCCCGTTATCGGCAAAACAAATCTGCACATTTTTTTCCGTCTGACTGAAAGTAATGGTGATCCGTGGACAATCATTTTCATTGTGTCTGATGCCGTTGGACAGCAGGTTCATCAGCAGCATCTGAAAGAGTGCCATGGTTTATGGCACAATAATAGCATTTTCTCTGCTGCTGCTGAATAACGATCTCACTGCCACGAAATAATTGCTCATTCTTTCGGCAAAACTCTTCCACCTCCTCAACCAGATCAACAACGACAAACTCCCCACCATAAATCTTGGCTTCGATCCGGGCCAGATTGAGGATGCCGTTGATGTTATCAGAGAGCCTTCCCACATCCGCCAACATATAGTCCAGATACTTCAACTGCTTGTCTCTTGGCAGTTCATGCTTGATAAAGGTCTCCAGATAGAGCCGGAGGGAGGTCGTCGGGGTCTTCAGTTCATGGGTAAAGCTGTTGATGAAATTATACTGTGAACGATAGAGGGCCAGGGTCTTTCTCTGGTAGACAAAAATCATGAAAATGCCAACCAGAATGATCCCGACCAGAATCGACAGGACCATGATCACCACCCAGGTCTGCCAGGCAACGAACTGTTGCGGGTCAAGATTGGTCTTCGCGATGACGGCCTTGAGGCCGGCACTGACCGCAACATACCAGTAAATATACAAAAACAGAGAAAGGCCGAGGGCAATTATGGAAAAGACAAAGATGGCGATCGGATGAAGAAACCAGATGGAACGCTTCATTACTTCCTGCTGTTTTGTAAAAGAATTGTCATTTGTCTCCCTTGACTATCTACCATCAAATTAATGGCTTACAATAGCTATAAATCATTTTTCTGATTCTTTCACTCAAAGAGGTACAACTAATGGTAGACAATCATCCCGTCCATCATCTCGGTACCAAGGCACGGGTTTTATTGACCAGTGTTTTTGGTCCCTATGCACAGGACGACGAATATGGCAGCAGCGCAATCAATCCGATGGAACTGTACCACAATCAAGTCACCCGCGTACAGGGGGTTTTCTCCCTGCGAATGTTTCACCGATCATTTGGCTTGTTGATGATCAAAGAAAACATCGAAGCACCCTGCACTCTTCTGGACTTTCCGGATCTGGAGCGTTTCATCGAGACCATCCGCTCCAACCACTACAATATAATTGGTATCAGTTCCATCATTCCCAATGTCAACAAGGTAAAGAAAATGTGCGAACTGATCCGCACCTATCAGCCTCATGCGACTATCGTGGTCGGCGGACATATCAGCAATATGGAGGGGATCGATGATATAATCGACGCCGATCATATCGTCCGGGGAGACGGGATAGAGTGGTTCCGTCAATATCTGGGACAGGACATGACGCAGACCGGTAAAGCATCCGGCTGTGGCTTCGGCCTTTGGTGCAAGAATTCTGGGCCACACCCTCTCCGACAAGCCAGGAGATACTGCTGCTATCGTGGTACCCTCGGTTGGCTGTCCCATGGGGTGCAACTTCTGCTCAACCTCAGCCCTGTTTGGCGGTAAGGGCAAATTCAAGAATTTTTTTGAAAGCGGGGAAGAACTCTACGGCGTACATGGCCGATCTTGAAGAAAAACTCAAAGTAAGCTCCTTTTTTATCCTTGATGAAAACTTTCTCCTCCATCAGAAAAGAGCACTGAGCCTGCTCGAACAGATGAAAAAACATAATAAAAGCTGGGCCCTCTATGTCTTCAGCTCGGCAAAGGTCTTCCGCTCCTACCGGATAGAACAACTCGTGGAGCTTGGTATTTCCTGGGTCTGGATGGGGCTGGAGGGTAAAGAGAGCCAGTATGCAAAACTTGCAGGCATTGAAACAAAATCCCTCATCGAAGATCTGCAGGACCATGGCATTCGGGTCCTCGGCTCATCGATCATCGGCCTGGAGGAACATACTCCGGAAAATATCGATCAGGTCATCGACTATGCCGTTTCCCATGCCACGGATTTCCACCAGTTCATGCTCTACACTGCCAATCAAGGGACGCCCCTCTACAGAGAGTTGAAGGAAAAGGGGACCCTGTTACCGCCGGAGGAATTCAAGGTTTCCGACAGCCATGGTCAGTTCCGTTTCAACCATCGCCACCCCCATATTCCGGCAGGTGAGGAGGAAAAGTTACTGATCAAAGCCTTTGAACAGGATTTCAGAGTCAATGGCCCCAGCCTCTCCCGGCTGATCCGGACCATCCTCAAGGGCTGGCAGCGCTACCATTCCCATCCAGACAACCGGATACGAAACCGTTACCTGAACAGATGTCAAGCCGCTGCGCAGCATGTATGCCGGTGCCGTCTGGGCCATGAAAAAGTGGTATCGGCATGACAAGGTGCTGCATCAGCAACTTGCCGATCTTCTCCAGGACATCTACACCACCCTGGGGTTGCAACCTCGACTGGTGGCCCCCATTGCTGGTCGATATATCTACTGGGCAATGAAAAGGGAGGAAAGACGGTTTGCCGCCGGCTGGACTCTTGAGCCAAAAACTTTTTTTGAAAAAAATAACGCCGCTCTGGCTCTGGCGGAAGTGGTTGGCAACGACCGTGTCAGACCTTTCGGCGAGCCGGTATGTATTCCGGACCCTGCGACGAATAAACAATTGCCGGTTTCTTCTGCTTCCTGAGCGGGGGTGTCTCTCTCGAGCGTTCGACCTACCACAGGCTGAGAGTTGCCCCTTTATTCACTGGGATCGTAATAACGCCATTCGGGACAGACTCCAGTTTTATCCTCGATCAAGTAGTCAAGGGCTTTGAAAAGACGTTCTAGGAGCATGTCGGAGAAAGCCCTTTCTCCCCATCTCATCGTTATTGTAAGAAAAACAATGCTCGCAACATTAGGTATATGGCTCCGCTTGATTTTCTTATTATGCCTCGATCTGAGCAAAAATTGTATTTCTCTGACACGCTCCTAGTTGTCAGGAAAACGTGTTTAAAAGACTATATGGAGCAAATTTTTAGGTGTCGCTGAAAAAGCGATTACCTAACAACAAAAAGCGGCAGTGTATGGTGGGTAAGCGATCAATCGCTACCCCAAAACCTGTTTAGCGCCCGTGTTGGGTAATTCTTTGACAAGTTTTGGTACTAAATACCCGGGCAAGTGGTCTTTTAACTTATCATGTAAATGTTTGGCGCGTAAATCATCAATCAGGAAATGGTGGGTTCCAACGACCCGGTCCAAAAGGTGTAAATAATAAGGCAATACGCCGATTTTAAACAGATCTTTGCTGAGACCAATCAGGGTGTCAAGGTCGTCGTTAACATTTTTCAAGAAAACCGCCTGATTGAGAGCGACGATGTTCAAGTTACGAAGTTTGGCCATAGCGCCCGCCACTGAATCGTTGATTTCGTTGGGATGATTGCAATGAATCACCATCACTACCCGTAGACGGGATTGATGTAACCAATCCAAGCAGGCGGTATCGATACGTTCTGGGATGACAATGGGTAAGCGGGTGTGGATACGCAAGGTATCGATGTGTTGAATGTCGGCAATCTCAGTCGTCAACCACTGCAAATGGTCGTCAGCCAAAGCCAACGGGTCGCCGCCGCTATAAATAACCTCAGTAATGTCGAGCTGCTGTCGCAAGTATTTCAAACTTTGCTGCCATTGCGGTTTGCTGAGTTGATGTTGTTTGTAGGGAAAATGGCGGCGGAAACAGTAGCGGCAATGAACGGCGCAGGTGCCGGTTAACATCAGTAACGCGCGACCATGGTATTTATGAATAATTCCGGGAACAGGACTGGCGTGTCTTTCCTGTAAGGGGTCGTTGCTGAAATCCTTTTGCCCAGAGGATTCCTGAGCCTGAGGCAGGACTTGCAGCAACAGTGGGTCATATAGATAACCCGGACGCATTCGATCAACATATCCACGCGGAACACGGAGTGGAAAGTTTTGCTGTTGGGTCGTTGTTGCCAAGAGATGGGTGTTGGCAAAAGCGGTTGGATCTAACTGCAATATCTGACACAACTCGGCAGGATCGCGAATTGTATCGGCCAATTGCTGCTGCCAGTTTTGGTTCTGCCAAGTAGGCAGGCGGTGAGGTATCATAGGCGTCCTATTTTATCGTTTGGCACGACTCGATTCGGAGTTGCTGAATTGACGCCGGCAGCACACAGTAAACTCAGTAGGTAATAGGAGGTTGCTTTAAAAGCCCAGGTTAGCTTTTTCAACAATCCTCATTCAATGTGACCAATTTCAACTAACCTGTCTTGTTATTTCTTTTAGTGTCATTGATTTTTTCGCTTCCGTTGGCTCTTCAGGCAATTTCCTGCTATGACCACACTATATTCAGCCAATTCACTCGACATTTGAGGGTACGTGACCTTCCTCCATTAAATCGGTTCATGTCTATGTTATGTAATAATACCGGTTTAAAGAGGAGGAAGCTATGCCGGAGAAACGTTATCGCCCCGAGAACATCATTGCCAGATGCAGAGAACCAGATATTTTGCTCAGCCAAGGGGAGGGCGGTTGCTGACACCATTAAGTACCTTGGTGTCAGCATCGTTACCTGTTATCTATCGCTGGCGGAAGGAATATGGTGGTATGATGACCCAGTGAAGCGCCTCAAAGAATTTGAGAAAACATTTGAGGCTTCGTAAAGCCGTCTCAAACCTGACTCCCTGGACAAGCTCATCCTACAGGAAGCGGCAAAGGGAAATTACCAAGCCCTGATAGTCGCCGTGCACGTATCAAAGCAGTAAGGGAGCCTCTATCTGTTTCGGAACTCAGGGCCTGCAAGGTGTTTGGTCACACCGATCCTAGTGAAATATCGCGTAGACGGTGCCGTCCTCGAGCAGGGAGTCTATTTCCATCTGGATCTCCTGCCGCTCGGCACTGTTGAACCAGTTCTCCCAGTCTTCGAGCGACCGCCAGGCACTGATGACCAGACGCTCCCCGGGGCGATCGATCCTGTGCAGGGTCTGTCCGGAGACATAGCCGGGCTGCATCAGGCATGCGCCGCGCATTTTGAGCAGGAGTCCTTTAAGTTTTTCTTCCAAGCTGCTGGTTACGTTCCGCGTTATGAAGACTTTTACTGTCATCACTTCCTCCTCTGTTTGGCCTTGCCATCCGCCGTTTCATGTTATGTAAAAAAAACTGATCCTCAGGAGGAAGGTCTATAACTCTGGATGATTTCGATGTTGAGTTGGATACAAGAATTAGCGTATGAGATCAGTATCACGATTGTTCCACAAATCCTTGCTGTCCGTTTATTGCTCCTATCATTACTTGTTTGGCTTGACAACCTGAGGATTTTGAAGCTCCAGAGAATCCTATTCAGTATGTTGATATTAGCCGCTATTGCCCGCTTCTGTCTTCCAATATCCTCCCTGGCCAATGAGTTTCTTCAGGAGCATTTCTTTGAACAGAAAATCATGGAGGTTAATGGTAAACTGTCTCGTGGAACCGCTGATCTGGATACATTGACAGGCGTTCATTTACCTAAATATGTTGGGATAATGGGTGCAATCGGCAACAGTGCCTCTTATATAAAGAATAAATCTCTGGAATTTAAAAAGGCAATCGAAATCACCATAGAGAACAAGGGACTTATCGTGGAGAACCTACTAAGACTGACGTTCCTCTATCTTGGTGTTTTCGTCATTCAGGTACTGGTGTTACCGTTGCTAATCTTCTGGTTCCTTATACGAGTAGTTAATTCTTTCTTTATCTAAACAGTTTTACCATAGTAGTGAAATAGGGGATAGACTATGTTTTTCGGATGACGGCTGGCCTGGAGGCGAAGCCTCTTTTGTTATTGTAAAAAACTACGCGGTAGGTGTCGCGAACTGCACGCAAGGATGCCCTTTAAGGTTATGGAAAAACTCTTAAAATTTGCGGACTCAGGTCCTGATGGTGAGGGCTCCAGGTACCGAGGAAGGGGTTTAGGGACAGAATAGGCGGGTAGTCATACAAACCGGCACTGTTCTGCGTTGTCGCAGAACAGTGCCGGTGACGTCGGTCTCCAGGATTTGTTACTCTTCATCATCGGCGTCTTCTGAATCCCTGTCAATCTGAACGACACCCTCAAAGAGAAGATGGTCGATTCGCTCATCAAGAATAATTTCTTCATCTGAAGACAGCTCTGAAACGAAAGCAAAGGTGCCCTTATGCCAGGTAAGAACCTTGAAAAAGGCGTCTTTTACCTGATGCTTCAGATTTTCCTGGAGAACCGGCTTTTGTACAAAGCCTTTTTTTAACAGAATCTCCCCGAGTCGTTCCTTGTGTTTCTCATTCAGGTGAATTCTGAGACATTCATTCAACTGCTCGTCCGTAATAATTTCTGAATCAACCAGCCGCTGTCCCAATTGCTTCTGCTGGGTGTGAAGTGTTCCCCAGCTGAGTTTTCCCTTGGTAAAGAACAGGGTCGCTTTTTCGGGAGGGTTAAGCAGGATGAGTTTACCGCTAAGCCGGGTGAAATAGAGAATTTGCAGGACACTCTCAATGGTCAGAACCTGCAGGGACCCCTGGAAGTCGACGGCTAATCTTTTCTTGTTATCTGTTTGCATAGTTATGCCTTGCCACTCAATGATTAGACGGATTCATTGATGACTATACGTACGGGGAGTGTATGGTTTGTTGAGATGCACGGTATCGATGTTTAGTATACGAGCAAGATGTAGCGAAGTAAATATTTACTGGAAGCAAAAAGACATTTATTCGCTCTTTACTGCCGGGACAGGAGAAGATGCTGCAATCCCAAAAGGTATAAAAAAGGAAGAACCCTAGCTGATTTTGTCAGGCAGGGTTCTTCGTGCAGCTGTTTAGATACCGGCTGTTTTCTAGAAATCAACCAATTCAACATCAAATATCATCACCGCGTTCGGCGGAATCGGGCCTCTTCCTGAAGCACCGTAACCAAGTTGCGGAGGTATGATCAGAATACGTTTTTCACCTTTTTTCATGCTCAGGAATGCCTCGTCCCAGCCTTTGATAACCCTGCCTGCACCAACCGGAAACTTGATAGGTTCTCCACGGTCATAAGAACTGTCAAACTTCTGGCCGTTCAGCAATTTGCCGGTATAATGAGCGGTAACCGTACTATTCATGGCTGGGGTCTCAGTGCCGCTGCCTTCCTGGACGACGACATATTTAAGACCGCTCGGGGTTGTTATTGCACCGGGAAACTGCTTTTCAATAAGCGCCTGCTGGGCTTCCATGGCGGCGACTTCCTTTTCAAGCTGTCTTTCCTTCATCGTTGACTGCAGATTGTCGAAAGCGGCCTGGTCCGCTTTGAAGGCTTCTGCAGCTTTACCGACCCGGATAATTTCCACATGCTCGATAACATCATTTTGCCTGATACTGTTGACGATGTCCTGGCCTGCTACGACATGACCGAACACGGTGTGTTTTCCGTCCAGCCAGGGTGTCGGCACATGGGTGATAAAAAACTGGCTGCCATTGGTTCCGGGACCGGAATTGGCCATCGACAGTATTCCCGGTCGGTCATGGACCAGAGATGGGTCTATTTCATCAGGGAAGGTGTAACCGGGACCGCCGGTTCCGTTACCTAGAGGATCTCCACCCTGAATCATGAAGTCGGGGATGACACGGTGAAATTTCAGACCGTCATAGAACCGGGTCCCCTTTTTACCGGATCCGCCGCCGAGTTCCTTGGTTCCTTCGGCCAGGCCGACAAAGTTTGCTACGGTTAGTGGTGTTTTCTCAAACTCAAGAGCGAGAAGTATTTCACCTTTGTTGGTTATGATCTTTGCGTACAGGCCATCTTTAAGTTTTGCTTCCGCCATATTCAAGTCTCCGATAATATATACAAGCAGGGTAATCAGTACCATAATAAGCGCTGATCTTTTCATGGTTTCTCCTTTAGATAGTATTTGCTTTGAAAGAGTTGTTCTGACTACCCGATAGAACCGGTGTTGTCAAGGGGCTAGCAAGAATCTGATCTCTCCGGCCGTTAGCAGTTGACGAGTAGTCTCTCAGAGGTTTTATTGTGGATTCCGCTGAGCGATCGCATAAAGGTGCCGCAATCGTTTAGAGTCAATTGGATTACAGGGTGACCATCATTGATGTTCTTCTATCAACTTATCATAGCGCTGCTCTTCGCGCTCGTTTTTCCCATCCTGCTTATTTATGTTGTCCTTTCCGGGCACCATCGAAGGGGAGTGCGCGAGCGTCTGGGTTTGTACCGGATACCGCGGCCGGACAGGATAGTGTCATACCGTGTCTGGATACATGCCGCTTCGATAGGTGAGATCAAGGCTGCAGGAATCATCATTGAACATTTTCGCAGAAGAGAACCGGAAAGCTTTTTTATCCTGACCACCATGACTATCCACGGACGTGATTTCGCCCAATTACACCTGGGAGACGATATCTGCTGTTTTCTTGCCCCGCTCGATATTCCTCTTATCAGCGATGCAGTTATTAAACGCATGAATCCTGATATCTATGTCTGTCTTGAAACGGAATTGTGGCCACTGCTCATCCACAAGATAAAACGGCACCCGGCGGCGCTGGTCCTGCTGAATGGCAGATTGTCTGACCGCTCTATCAATCGCTACCGGAAACTCAAGTTTTTCTTTGGTCCGGTCCTCAGGAATTTTGATCGCATAGGGGCTATCAGTGCACATGACCGGGAACGTTTTATCGATCTTGATGCCGATCCGGGCCGGGTGAGTATTACCGGCAATGTCAAGCATGACATCATACTGCCCAGCCGGCCGGATGCTATACGGAACTACTGGCGGAAAATGCTGGCCATTGGTCCGCAGACCCGTCTTTTTGCTGCCGCTTCGACACACGCTCCCGAAGAAGCTCTACTCATGCCGATCTTTGAAAGGTTCAGCAGCATCGATGATCAGATCTGCCTTATTGCTCCGCGTCATCTTGATCGGCTGGAGGAGATAGAGCAGCTGCTGCAGCAGAGAAAGGTTGCCTTTGATCGACTGAGCGACTGTAAACAGGGTAAGAAACGCTGTCATTCACTGCTTCTTGTCGATACCTTCGGTGACCTGTCTGAGCTTTTCTCGGTGGTTTACGCGGTTTTCATCGGCGGCAGCCTGGTCGACTATGGCGGACACAACCCGATGGAAGCGGCCGTCTGGAGCAAGGTTGTCGTTTTCGGCCCGCATATGCAGGATTTTAATGATGCAGCCCGTGCCCTGGAAACAGCGGGTGGTGGATTCAGGATACATTCAGTTGATGAGCTTGAACAGTTACTGCAGCACTTTATTGACAATCCCGCAGTGCTGGAAGCTGCAGGTGCCTGGCCGGGCAGATTGCCCGGAAGCAGCAGGGGGTTGCGGAGCTTCAGGCCGCGTTGATGCACCAGTCGCTCACTTCTGAAAAGCGGCGCCGTTCACGGTGAAGGGCGACGTATGGTTGAGACAGAAGAACGGTTGGCTTGTTGTTTGTAAAATAATGGGTACCTTGAATGATTAGATTATCCAAATTAATCTGATATCGGTGATTTATGAGACTGGTTTCATGGAATGTCAACGGTCTGAGAGCGCTGTTTAAGAAAGATTTTACCACGAGTGTCGCTTTGATGAAGCCGGATATCCTGGCTCTGCAGGAGACAAAACTGCAGGCTGATCAACGCAGCGCGGAGATGATTGCTCTGGAAGGGTTTCGGTCATACTGGCACTATGCTTCAACAAAGAAAGGCTACAGCGGCGTGGCGACCTATGCCAGGCAATCCCCGCAAGACAGCCGCTGCGGTTTTGGCGTGGAGCGTTTTGATGCCGAAGGGCGGGTTATAGAGATGGACTACGGCAGCTTTGTCCTGTTCAATATCTATTTTCCCAATGGTCAGCGCGACGAGGAGCGGCTGCAGTATAAACTGGATTTTTACCGTGATTTTTTCAGCTATGCGGATCAGTTGAAAGAAGCGGGAAGGAGCCTGATCATTACCGGCGATTTCAATACCGCACACAACGAGATTGACCTGAAGAATCCTCAATCCAACAAGGATCGGTCAGGTTTTCTGCGCATTGAGCGCGATGTGCTTGACGATATTGTTTCGCGGGGATACGTGGATACCTTCCGGCATTTCTATCCTGACACGGTAAAATACTCGTGGTGGAGTTATCGATTTAACGCCAGGAAGAATAATGCCGGCTGGCGCATTGATTATTTTTTTGTAACCAGGGATCTTATCGACAACAACACGGTGCGTGACGCTTTCATCCTCAATGACGTGTATGGCTCTGACCATTGCCCGGTCGGCATTGAGCTTGCATTGTAGAGCTCTCGTCTGGGTTCATGGAAAACTATTCGGTGCGGTCATCTGCCCGGTAAGAAGCGCAGTAAGACATAGCCGCTGAGGCCGCTGCTAAAGGAGCCGCCGATAATGCCCCTCGAGGCGTATTCCTGATAATGTGGTTGGCTGAGAGACAGGGCACCGATGAAAAGTAACATGGTGAACCTGATACCTCAAAGAAACCCCACCCCGACAATCATCGGCCAGTTAACTCCCTGAATCAATTTGACACGCAGCATCTTTGGCGCCAGCCAGGTGAACAGCGGCAGAACCAGGTAAGGCGATCCATTGCTCCAGGGCATGCTCCATCCGCTGCAGCGGTGTTTTAACGCGCTCACGGGCAAGGCAAGACAGGTATATCTGGGGGGATAGAAAAGGGCGATAACGATGATCGTTCCAAGATCATCGGCAATGGCAAAGGCGGTAAAGAAGGTGACTGGTTCCTTATCTACTGCAATAAATGGCAAAAACGCAGTGGTTTTAGGAAAAAGCTGAGTGCGGCTGGCCGTTAGAACCTTCAGGGGTGAGGTTTTCCGGCGTTCGGATCAAAAAGCCTGATGGTAAACGGGATCTCATGGGATACGCCTTTTTCATCGATTCGCCTGACAACTACCTGGATGGTCTCTCCCGCACTCCTTTCCATCATGGTTCGACGGACATCCTCCATTGTTTCAATGTTCACGCCATTGATAGCGACTAGAATATCCCCTGTTTTGAGTCCGGCACTAACTGCGTCCGAAAGGGGATTTATTTCAATTATTTTCATGCCATGTGCATCATTCTCTGCGTTTTGCTGCAGGACAATGCCAATTTTTCCCAGCGCCGGGAAATCTTCTGCCTCGAGCAGGAAAAAATAGTCAGCGGTACTGCTTACTCGTCCATCCATAGGCGTTGTCGCCAGATTGTTGATGGTGGCCTGTGTTATTTCCATGCGTCTGGCGACCCGGGGAGGAATGCCGGAGTCTTTGCGGGTATGCTGGCTGCCGGCAAGAACAACCATTTGAGCGGATGGATTATCCTGCAGGTAGCGATAGATCGATTCCGCCATGCTCTCATCCCACAGGGCCTGGGCTTGAATAAAACCAGCCAGGGAACCCGATGATCGGGTGGTGCCGTCATGGACGGCAAGCGTGCCTGCCAGTCGTTCACGGTAGCCGGGCATGGCAAGGTCCCGGTCGCGCGGCAGGGCCATTATCTGCTCTTCGGTCAAACCCTCGGTTGTGCCTTTTTTAAAGAGTGAGCTGACAATATCTCTGTCGATATTGAGCCCGATAACCGGAATCCGGTTCTTTCTGGCGAAGGCGAAGATGGGTCTGAACAGGCGGAAGTCATAACCCCAGACCTCATAGTAACGTGAATTTTTAAGAAACGATGTCTCTGTGATTGATGGGTCATTGATATAATCATCGAGTGCCTGCTGGCTGCTGCGGGGAAACATCTCCATGCCGATCACCAGACCGCGGTTGCGTTTATAAAGGGCCTCGATGAGCATCAACTGCAGCAGATGATCAGCCCGGGAGGTGTGCTGCTCACCAATATAAAGAACACGGTACTTCTCGATCTGATCGAGCAGTCGATCAAATTCGCGGACATTGGAAACGGCCAGACCCTCAGGTTTTTCCTGCAGGACAAACCTGATGCCTTCCATTGACGGGGCAATAAATTTGTCGACTATCCTGCCTGCCTGAAAATGAAGAAAGGAATATTTGCCGTAATGTGACAACCGATAGACAGCCGCCTTGGATTCCGAACGACTGCTCGAAGAAATCAGTGCGATTGTCCTGTCCCGGTCAAGCGGATTGAAACGAACATCAACGGTGAGTCCTGTGCCGGGGTGGCGGGGCTCAGCAAACAGTGCCCGGGATTGAGCACTTGAGGTACCCAGAAAAATGATATCTTGAGCCAAAAGCCTGTCCTCGCCGATATCAGCGGCGTCCCTGACCTGGTATGAGGAGCTCGCAGCCAGATCAAGAAACGGCTGGTAGATTTCTTTTTCCTCTTTACGGGCAAGGACAACCGTAACATGCTCAGCACCGATGATGCCTGACCAGGTTGGTGTGCGTTCTTCAGGGGTGAGCCGGCGCATGATGTCATAATCAGGGTCAATAACCAGTTCAAGCGGGTAGGAGTCAAGCGCCAGATCTATTTTGGTAATGCTGCTATCTATCTGCCTGGTGAAGTGAAGGGTGGTCGAAATAGTCCGGACCGTAAAGTCAAGCATCAGCTCAAAAGGTTCGACCTGCGCCTGTATGAGAGAAAAGGAGAGGATGGTTTTGTCCGGCGTCTGGCGTGTCATGAGACCGCTGATCTGCAGGTCAGGCAGCTCAATGCGGTCGAGGCGCTGTGAGAAAAACAAATCAAGATCTCGTTTTGACTCCTGTGCAAAAACATCTTTCAGGTCTGTCCAGGAGGCGGATCTCCCTCTGAACTCGCGATAAAACCGCCGGATGGATTGCGAGAAGATGTCATTGCCTGTTAAACGCTGCAGCTCATGGAAAAGCATGGCAGATCGTCCATAACCGACGGCACGCTCCCCGCGGTTGTCGATACGGTCGTGTCCGACGCTCTTAAAATCATGCAGCGGGCTGGTGGAAGGCCTTACATAGTTGAGATAATTCTGAATGGTCTCTTTGCGCGCCTGCGCCCCTTCCCCCGTTTCTTCGCGGTAGGCAAGATCGGCCAGATAGGTTGTCAGTCCCTCACACCAGTTGCCGGAATGCTCAGCGATGCTAACGGAGTTGCCAAACCAGGAATGCAGGATCTCGTGGCCAAGGGAAGTCTCCCTGATAAACGGCAGGCGGATCACCTGCCGGCCCAGGAGGGTAAAGGTCGGCAGTCCGAATCCTGTTGGCTTGGTGTTTTCTACGATCACATAATGATTGAACGGAAAGGGCCCGATACTTTTTTCGTAGCGGGTGATGTAATCAGCTGCCGAATCGAGATAGCCCTCTGCCAATTCCTTTTCTTCTTTAAAAAACAGGGTATATACTTTCAAGCCATCCCGTACCAGGCGCTCTTCTATTTCGTAGGGAGCTGCTGCAAAGGTAAGGGCATAGACAGGTTGAGAGAAGGCAAAGCTTACACTGCCTTTCTCCTGTCTGCCCGGAAAGAAATCAGATTCGCTGACGGCAGTGAACCCTTGAGGGAGCTGAACTTTAAGGGCGTAAGTCGTTTTCTGGTCAGGAACCGGATGCCAGCCGGAGGTCAGGACAATTGCCTTGTCTGAGATACTGTTGAGAAAGGTGTTTTCAACCTTTCTTTCATAGGAGATGAACAGGGTCTGCTGACTCCTGTGGGCTGGTATTGCCAATACCGTGCCGGGGGCAGGCATAAGCGGGATGTTTTCACGATCAGCCTGGTTCAGCAGGATGCCGGTAATTCTCAGGTCGCTCAAATCGAAGCTGATAGCTGTGCCCGGAGGTATGAGAACCCTGGTTGTACCGCTCAGCGTCGCCGTTTCCAGATTAAATGAAATGGCCAGGTCTATATGCGGCTTCAGTTCTTCAGCCTGAGCGGATGTCATACCGCCACCGCCGGTAATGAGAAAGAGCGCAATTGCCAGACATCGGCAGAGCGTGGTACATAAAGAAAACATTGATATTGACTATCTCCATGCATGCGAAACAACAGGTCTTCTGTCATTGTTTTGTAGAATATATATAATCTCCATGCCATGAGATGCACATAAAAAAGAGCGTTTTATACGTATCATGAGGTTTTTACAGTGAAAATAAAAGTTGTCGGAATTAATGCCCGGTTCACCCATTCCTGCCTCGCCCTCTTTTACCTGCGAAGCGAGCTGGAGAGAATGCTTCCTGAGGTAGAGGTGGAGATTTGTCAATACACCATTAATGATCCATATTATCTGATGCTGCAAAACCTGCTTGCGGACAGGGGGGAGTATCTCTTTTTTTCGGCACTGATCTGGAACAGCGATCTGATTGAAGCGCTTGTCTGGGACCTGCTCAGCGTCGACGCAGCGTGCCGGATCCTTATCGGTGGGCCCCAGGCTGAGGTTATTGGAGATCTGTTTTCTGCTCATTGCCAGGTCTCTGTATTTAAAGGCGCCATTGAAGGGGCTCCTCCGGGGTTTTATGACGATTTGCAATCGGGGAACCTGCAGAACTGCTATGAAGCATCGTTTTTCAAAGTAAAAAACAGGGAGGTCGGCAATCCATACCGGTCGGAGGATTTTTCCGGGCCGCTGAAAAATCGTTCCGTCTATTTTGAATCTTCGCGTGGTTGTCCGTTTTCCTGCACCTATTGCCTGTCATCAGCTGAGAATGGGCTCTACCATAAAAAACTCGATCAGGTTTTTGGTGAGCTTGATGAAATTCTCGTACATAACCCGAAATCATTACGCTTTGTCGATCGTACCTTCAATGATAATCCGCAGCGGGCTCTGGCTATCTGGCGATACCTCGTCGCAAAAGAATGTTCCACCCTTTTTCATTTTGAGATTGCCCCGTATCGATTCAACGAGGAGATGTTCAAATTTCTGGAGAATGTTCGGCCCGGCCGTTTCCAGTTCGAAATCGGTATCCAGTCGACTCATCGCGACACGCTGAAGGCGATAAAACGGTCGATTGATCCCGGAAGGGCAGGCCGGCTTGTCAACAGGCTCCGCCTGATGGAGAATATTCATCTGCACGCTGATCTTATTCTTGGTTTGCCTTTCGACACGCCGGAGTCTTTCTGCCAATCGGTAAATGATGTGTTTGTCATGCGTCCTCACTATATTCAGATGGGACTGCTCAAGTTGCTGCCGGATACCATTATCCATGCAAGAGCTGAACGCTACGGCTATCTGGCCAGCAGCAGACCGCCGTATAGCGTCCTGGCAAGCAGCTGGATGGACGAATCGGCGCTGAGAACGCTGTTCTGGATGGGAGAATGCCTGGAGCGCTGTTATAATAACCGCTATTTTGTCACCTTATGGAATTACCTGGTTTCCGGTGGAGAGGATATGGCGGCATTCTTCCTGGCCTTGACACGCCGTTTCCATGCCCAGGGATATTTCGAAAAGGCCACAACCCAGGAAACGCTTGGCAGGCTCCTGCTGGAAGAGATGCAGGGAAGGGATGACTTCGGGCTGGTAAAGGAGCTTATTTCTTACGACTGGCTTCGTTGCGGGCATAGATTTCTGCCGGATTATCTGAGTGGCCCTGATGGTTTGAATGAATTGAGACAATCTCTCTATCTCCAGCTCCCTGCCGAAATTAGCGGGTTGTATGATTCAAGGAGCAGAAGCCATTTTATCAAAAAGACGGTCTTTTGCCAATTTTCCGTTCAGGCACTTAATCTGACAAACAATGCGGTAGCTGTTGCTGCCGCTGTCGTCAGTTTTCTGCCCGAACAGGATGAGACGGTACATCGATTCAATAAAACGGGTATTGTTGAAATCAATAATTGACCTCACGCATAGGTTTCGTATAGTGAGGCAAAAAAGGGCAACTTGCGTAATCGCCTTTTTATTCGATCTCTGCGTTATGCTCGAACGAATAACCTGATTATTCACGCTACCCATAAGTTTTACGCTTTTAAATCATTCCCCCCACCAACCATTCAAAAGGAGTCAGTCGTGGCCGTCTATCGAATAAAAACTATAAATACCATTGCCCGTGAAGGACTTGATCTGCTTAATAAACAGTTTAGTGTCTCGGCAGACGAGTCCGATCCGCAAGGCATTCTTGTGCGAAGTACGCGAGTCAACACAGACGAGTATCCTTCTCTTCTTGCGGTGGCCCGCGCCGGTGCGGGCGTTAACAATATCTCGGTAACAAAAGCTACTGGACAGGGTATCTGTGTTTTCAATACTCCCGGGGCAAATGCCAACGCCGTTGTTGATCTTGTCTTCCCGATGATAGGGGTCTGGCAGCGGAATATCTATAGGGGTATCCGTTTCTGTGAATCTCTGATGCAAATCAGTGGAGAGGAAGTCAGCGGGGAAGTTGAGCGGCGCAAGGCCGCTTTTAGAGGTGTTGAAATTGCCGGAAAGACACTGACGGTTATCGGGCTCGGTCAGATCGGTGTAAGACTGGCAAACGGCGGCGTTCACCGTTATATGCGGGTCAAGGGATTTGATCCTAAGCCGGCACTGGCCAATATCCACATGCTCCTGCCGGAAGTCGAACTTACCCAGTCGCTCGATGATGCAATCTCAGATGCCGATATCGTCAGTCTTCATGTACCGTTAATGGAAAAAACGAGAGACCTGGTAAACGCCGAATTTATAGCTCGGATGAAGAAGGGTGCCCTTCTGGTCAACTATGCCCGCGGGCCGATAGTCAACGAGAAAGACATAATCGCGGCTCTGGACAGTGGACGGTTAAGTGGATATATAGCAGATTTTCCGACTGAAACACTGATAGGGCACGAAAAAATACTGCTCACTCCTCACCTTGGTGCTTCAACCACGGAATCCGAGGAAAACTGTGCCGTCATGGCGGCGCGGGAAATCTGCAACTATTTGTACTACGGAAATATCACCAATAGTGTCAACTTTCCCAATATTGAAACAATTCCCTCAGATCAGGTCAGGACACGGTTGATCGTCATTAATCGTGATGTTCCGGGGATGATCGCCTTTATCTCAAATGTACTGGGGGCTCACGATATTAACATCGACTCGTTCAAGAACGAGTCAAACGGAACAATCGGCTATAATATTATTGATATGGAAACGGGTGTAGATGACAGTATTGTCGATGAAATAAAACATAATGATAACGTGATCAGGACCCGCATTATCCTCTTTGACAAGCAGGAGAGATAAGCTGGTATTAATATTCTTACCCAGGTGGTAAAATTTATTATATAGTATAAGTCCTCGATTTATCGCATGTTAGTGCCTCTTTGCAATACAGGCGTGGTGTTAGTAAAAAAAATTGTACTAATTATTCCAAATATTTATCACCTTTTTCTCGGCTATGAGATGTAACTACATGTATTTGTATGATTATTTATTTTATTCCAGATATGGCACGAGAAATGCATAATTTATATTGCTTTAATCTTTTCTCTCCTTTCTCCTGGAAAAGCCGGATTCCACCTGCTGGAAACCGGCTTTTCTTCATCTAACCGTGCTTCTTTTTCCATTGGATAGCGAATGACAGATAAGATAGAGATCTTTCTTTCCAGCTGTAAGGTCTATAGGAAACGGGATTTAAAAGAGCATTTCGAACATTTTTTGGCTGTATGCGGGTTTCCTCGAGCCATCAGGGGTGCTTCCGTCTTGCTGAAACCAAATCTTATCAGCGGGCGAGGAACAGCTCTTAGTTGTACCAATGGGATTTTTCTTGCCGCCGTTGCGGAATGGCTCATCGATCGCGGGGCACGTGTACGTATCGGTGATTCACCAGCCTTTGGCACTGCCCGGCAGGTATTGACCCGGCAGGGCATCATGCCGCTGCTTGAGCATGTGGATGTTCCTCTCGTAGAATTCAAGACACCAAAAATGCACAATCTTTCGCACGGAGTCACGGTCGGTATAGCCGAGGAAGCACTAGATTGTGACCTCTTCATCAACCTGCCGAGGATAAAGGCACATAGTCAGATGTATATGACTGTGGCGGTGAAAAATAATTTTGGCATCGTCGTTGGCATGAGAAAAGCGATGGCCCATATGAAAAACGGCTCATCCCATACAAAATTTGCTGATCTGATGCTTGACCTGGTAGAGCTGTTACCGCCTCATGTAACAATGTGCGACGGTATTGAAGTTATGCATCGGCAGGGGCCGGTAAATGGAGACCTGCTGGCCCTTGGCTGTATAGCCGGCAGCAGGGACCCTGTGGCGCTGGATACCGCTCTTCTTTCCGCACTCGAACTTGATCATCAGCGTTGTCCGATATGGCGGGCGGCTCACCGTCGCCTGCTGGCCGGCAGTGCAGCTGAAAATCTGCTCTATCCGGTCCTCTCCCCGGAAGCATTTCACGGTTCCGGTTTTATAGCGCCGATTGATTTGCAGCCGGTCGTCTTCAATCCTTTTCGTTTTTTGCTCAGTTCAGCGAGAAGGACAATAGCTGCATTTCGGGTTTGATATCATTTCTGATTTTGACTTCACTACACCTTGAAGCACATCAATATGATACTATAGTGCTTGCATCTTTGCCCGTTAGCGTAAAGTAATGTCAGTGAACAAAGGGCCACCTGAGGTGTTAAAAGAGATTGCTGCAGCTTGGTTATTTTCCAGGAAGGGGGAAAGAAGATGTTCAATATGAGAGGAAGGGTCGCACTGATTACCGGAGGTTCTCGCGGCATAGGGCGGGCTATTGCAATCCGGCTTGCAGAGCATGGCATGGATATTGTGGTAAACTATGTCCGGCATCGTCAGGACGCTCAGGACACTGCCGCAGAGGTCGAGAAATACGGGCAGCAGTGTCTGATTATCAAGGCGAATGTCGCCAAAGTGGGTGATGTGAAAGCGATGTTCGGTGTTATTGCTGAAGAATTCGGCGGCGTAGATGTGCTGGTCAGTAATGCGGCATCAGGTGTTCTGAAGCCGGTGCTGGAACTCACCGAGCGGCATTGGAACTGGGCCATGGATATCAACGCACGGGCTCTTCTGAGCCTGGTGCAGGAAGGTCTTCCCCTGATGAAGAAAAACGCCCGGGTTATCGCGGTATCGAGCCTGGGGTCAATCCGGGCTATCCGGAATTATACCACGGTTGGGGCCTCGAAGGCTGCCCTTGAATCACTGGTGCGACACCTGGCCGTCGAACTTGGCCCCCGCGGCATCCGGGTAAATACCGTGAGCGCCGGTGCGGTTGATACTGATGCCCTGAAGAAATTTCCCAATCGTGACGAGATACTTGAAAATGCCCTGAGCCGAACTCCGCTTGGCAGATTGACGACGCCTGATGATGTGGCCGATGTCACCCTTTTTCTCTGCAGTAACCTGGCAGATATGATCCAGGGCCAGGTGGTCACCGTCGATGGCGGCTATGCTATCATGGGCTAACCCGGCCTGGTGAATCACAAGTCTCCTTGACGAGCAGCTGTCTCAATGCTTCAACGTGTTGCCTCCGCCTCCGTTCACTCCTGCGATATCGCTCCGCATTGCCGCTTCGCATTGCTGCAGTAGTGTTATTTTGGCTGCAATGCAGTAATGCCCCGTCGGCTGATCAGATAGATGATGAGAAACGACAGCAGGACAACGGAGATTACCCAGATGACAATGATAATTGCATCAAACAGCGGCAATCCGGAGGATCGAAGAGAACTACGTACCATTCGATAGGCGGGACGATAGCCGACCAGAAGAACTGCCAGTATATAGCTGAAGGCCAGGAAAAAGTAGAATACGGCGCCCGGCCCCATAGCCGCGGCCCGGTTTTCCGCATTATAGTCCGCAAATATGGCACCGAAACCGAGCGCCATGGCGACAACGGTCATACAGATGACAAGGGCGCTGAAGATGGAAATCCACCACATCGGTCCGCTGATCATCAACAGGTGATTGGAGACTATGATGAGGGTAAGTGTCAGCAGTTCAAAGGGAAGAAGGTAAAAGAGATATTTGTAAAGAAAAAAACGGGTCAGACTTAACGGGGAGCTTTTGATAAGGTAAAAAGCTCCGCCCTCGGCACCGATCGAAGGATAGACGAATCGTGCGGCAAGCGATGCGGCCAGAAAACCGGTGAGTCCGATATTAGCAAAAGAAATCAGGTTGGCGACATAGACGGTTCCAAAGGTTCGTTCAAGAGGCAGGACTTTGAAATTATATAGATAAACAACGACAAGCGCACCAATCATAAAAAATTGCGACCATTCCTTTGAATCTCTTAAAAAGGAGATGGCCTCCTTCCGGAATATCCATGACCAGGAGCCGCCTCTGGTCGATGGCGGTTTGAAATTCCGGTTGCCGCCGAAGGATTCCTGGGATTTTGAAAATCCGGCTATGAAGAACTTTTCCATCAGTATCTCCCCGGCAAAAACCAGGACAACCGGTGTCATGATCAGCAAGCCGAGCAGGAGCCAGTCAATCTGTCGATCGAGCAGATAGGTGGTCAGCAGATTCGCCGCCCAGCCGGCGGGCAGCCAGGGGCCGGCAGGATTTGATACCGCGGATAAATATTCAATAAACTGACCGTATTTTTCGGGGTTCACCAGGTCTTCAGGGCGGATAAGTCGAAAGACAATATAGAGGAATATGCCGAAGCAGAGGGTCAGATAGAAAATAATATCCTTGGTACGCCGGGCCGGGAAAAGATAGATGAGCAGGATGACGACAAGAAGAGCTGCCGCGCAGGCGGTAAAGGCGGTTGCGGGAATTGTCGCCAGTAAGAGTGGCCAGTAGATCGGGCCGGCTTGAAAAACAGTTCCGAAGGCAGCAAATATCGGCAGTGAGAAGATGAGAATCATCCATGAAGTATTCAGAAACGTTGTTACCAGCCGCATGTGAAACAGTTCCTGCAATCCGACGGGTGAGGATACGATTACTTCATTATCCTTAGACAGATAAAGGGTCGAAACACCTGCTATCATGGTTGAAAAAACGAGCATGGCAAATATCATTATCCAGGCCATCTGGAAAATTTTCATGCTCAGGATAATGCCGAGTTCATTCTGGCTCTGGAAATAGGCCACCGACTTCCAGGTAATCAGGTAAAGGGCCATGCAGATTGCCAGACCGAGCATACCGATCAGCACACTCCTGACCTTCAGTCTGCCTTGTTCGAGCAGTCTGTTTTTGCTGATCACGAGGAAGGGGGAAAAGAGACGAAAAGACATGGCCCGGCCTCAGGATGGAGTCTCGGAGGTGTTCCGCAAGGCGGCGATCACTTCTTTTAACTCAAAGGCACCGGTCAACTGCAGAAAGAGGTCCTCGAGATTGTCAAACTCGTCTCCTGACTGAGCTTTCAGCGATTCGACCGTGCCGGTTGCAATGATGCCGCCGTTGGTAATAATACTGATACGATCACATAATTCTTCGGCTATCTCCATGGAGTGGGTGGAGAGAAAAATGGTCGTTCCCTCCGCCGCTTTTTTCTTGAATAATTCTTTTACAATACGTGCACTTTTCGGATCAAGGCCGACCATCGGTTCATCAACGACGATCAGTGGACGGTCAAGCATGAATATTGAACTCATAATCAGTTTCTGCTTCATCCCGTGCGAGTAGCTTTCAATAAGATTGTTCCGCCATTCATGGATATCAAAAAGATGAAGGTATTCTTCAGCCTGTCCCAGAGCGCCTCTGACGTTCGCCCTTCTCCGGTCGGGGTAGAGGCTGTCGATAAAACCGAGATATTCAGCACCCGTCAGTTTCTCATAGAGATAGGGCCGATCGGGAATATAACCGGTCAGTTCGCGGCAGGTTCCGGCCGAGCTGACCATGGAGTAGCCGCATACAGACAGCGAACCGGAACTTGGCAGAAGCAGGCCGGCAATCATTTTTATTGTCGTGGTTTTTCCCGCACCGTTTGGTCCGAGAAAGCCGAATATCTCGCCTTTGTCCAGTTTCAGGCTGAGCCGGTCAACCGCGGTCAAGCGATCAAATTTTTTGCTGAGCTGCTCAAGTTCAAGTATAGGATGGTCCATGGGGCATCTGTCTCATAAAGATAATCAGTCAGCAAACGGTTCTATCTGGAGGACATTGAGCAGGGAGCCGATACGGATCTGCTCCTGCAGCTCGCCTTCAACAAACCTCAAGTGAGAGAGATCGGCAGGGAACTGATTGGTTGTGGCGTCAAGGGTGATCCACCGGCCGGATATACAGACTTCGTTCCAGGCATGATAGTAGAAAGCTCCTCTATGATATACGACACCGGCTGCGATCTTCGTCGGGATGGTCGCGGCCCTGGCCAGTGCGGCAAACAATGAAGCATGTTCGTTGCAGTCTCCGATACCGGTCTTCAAGGTTGTCAAGGCATCAGGGAGACCGATTACCGGGCGTTTCTCAAGTGTTTCGTAAACCCAGTGCGCAATTGCCTCCGCCTTCTGATAAGGCGACTGCAGGCCTGCCGTTATCTGAAGACTTTTCTCGATAATATCGGCAGACCCAGACTGAATATAGGGAGATGGCTTAAGTGCTTTTTCCGCCTCAGGACAGACCGCCGTCTCAGTACCGCGGTCGCTGGTCAGTTCTTCCCGGGTAATGGTCAGGATATTATCGGAAAACAACTGTCGGCCACCGGCAAGGTCAAAGTCTCCTTCCGCCGGCAGCGTCAACCGGTAGCGCATGGTTTGCCGTGATTCCAGTTCCGGCATCCTGCCGTTAACCTTAACGGAAACGGCGGTGAGCAATTCCGGGCTCTTTTCGTCGAGCTGTTTTGCAATGAACTCCGGCTCCCTGATAAAGACAAAGCCGGCAGGGGACTCTTCCTTGATGACATTCCCGTCATCATCAAGCCATGAATTTACCCGTGTTCCGGCAAACAACTCGGTGAAACGATGCAGGTTATAAACCCGATCATGTATAAGAATGCGCTCTTCCCCGCGATACTCAACCAGGGACACCTTGGCGGTAAGGGAGAGCGGGTCAAACCATGGCACGCGGACTTTTTGACCTTCCTTGATCCCCTGGCTGAGCAGGAAGGAGCGTCTGGACGTTGAGAGCATTGGGGGCGCATCAAGCAGAACTTCATCGCTAATCACACTGTTTCCGGTGTCAAGTGAAAATGAGACAAGTCGGTCTTCTACCCGGCCGCTGGCGGTCATCGTATAAAACGGGGAGGAAAAACTGAAATTAAATTGCTCGAGTTTGTCTTCCTGGTCGAGCAATGCTTCGAGATCCAGACTGATCGGGTGAGACTGACCTGAAATGTTGAGGTTCATGAAGGCTTTTTGCCTGACAACGAGTCCGTTTTTTTCGTCTGGTGCGAAGTGATTTTCAACGTAGCCAATTTTCTTTTTGTTAAAATAGATACCCTGGAATTCGGTTCGCCGTGCACGATCAAGAGCGGCGGCTTCACGGGTGTCAATGGTTCTTATGAAGTAGTCACGATGCAGCAGCAGAGCAAACAGAATGAACCAGGCAAGGATAAAGACACCTTTGCCTGCCGGATGATTGAACAGAATGCGCAGCCTGTTCATTGCCGGAATTCCCCCAACGAGTTTCCGACAAACGCTGACTGTTGCCGGCAGTGGATTGGATGTAACTCTGCTGCCGGGTACATGTTGGTTGGTTTTAGACGGCAGGATAATAACATCAGTGGAAAACGTATCTCATAAGATTTCAGGAAGTATAGCACCCATTGGCTTTCAATAATAAACATTCAGTGTCATGATGACACGAAGATTCTTTTCCGGGAGACAGATGGTCCCGCTTTTTCGGTGATTCACTTCCAGAGACAAGAAGAGCCCGGAGAGGGGGCAAGATAATGGGCAAGGAGTGTCGTTTCAGAACTGCTATTCAAAGCAAGAATTAGTCGGATTTTGACGCTGAACAACAATCAGAGTCGGAAAGAGCTAAAGACTCTTTGAACTATCGGCATCCTTGACGTCCCTTTACCTGTCAGGTATTGTAACGCAGTTTTCGCTTTTGATTATCGTCGTGGTTTCATCTTTGAACACTCTTTGGAAAAGGAGTGTTTGCCATCAGGAAAACCAGGGAGGGAAAATGAGGAGCTATTTATTGCCGTTACTGCTTGTTCTGGTCTCATTAGGCATCGGTTCATGGAGTTTTGCGCAGAATATGGATGATGCTGCCTGTCAGAAGACTATCCAGACAGGTTGTACTCAATGCCATTCTACAAAGAGAATCTGCGATAAACTGAGTGATGCCGCTGCGAATTGGCCCGAGACAGTAAAAAGAATGGGGCTGAAAGGTAACTTGCCTCAGGAAGTTCAGGACAGTGTCTTGAATTGTCTGACAAAGGCATCGGAACCTGGAAAGTTTGTCTGTACAAAATAACATTCATTTTCCGGCGGGCAGGATTACAGCGTATTCGGTTTCATGTTTGGGTACCTTGAATAATCGAATTATTCAAGGTACCCAGACAGAATCAGACTATCGTCTCGTTCAGCCAGAAATCATGCAAGTTACAGAAGCTGGTAGCGAAGATTTTTCCCTTATAGCCCGCGGGCAGTTCATAGCTGGACTCCGGTTTGTCGGCGGGAAAAAACGTTTTCGCACCGATGAACGTACCATCTTCAAGAACAAGAGTATGTCGTACAATGAAGTGTGCGTCAGACATCGGATGCTCGGTAACAAGCGAGACCTTGGAGCCGATGACCTCGACCTGCGGGACATGAATGGCCTCCTTGCCTGCCCATCTGCCGGGATTATCTTTGGTGTGGATGATATTTGTGTAACCGGCAAAACTTGAAGCATTTGCCTGAGGGACAATTGTGAACGTCATGAGAGAAACTGCTGCTGCGCTTGCCTTAAGAAAAGTGCGTCGATCATTCATGGACATTCCTCCCTTCGAATTAATAATATTTTTCCGCTATTTCTCATGAACATTGAACATTTCCTGCTCCTTCAGAAAAATCAAGGCGGCCTCAAAGCAGATGATAAGTAGTCGGTTTTTGGGGTGTCGTGAAATTAGTTTTTGCCGGAAAGTTTCATCTGGTCGATGCCTAGACGCTACCTTCTCGATAAAACTTTTGCAATTCTTTTTTTACCGAAATACCTGCCTCATCAGGTCCCCAGCGAGACTCTCTCCCGGGTGAGAGCTATCCACTGCCAAGGTTTATTGCAGGCACTGTCTGACAACGTAACCTTATTGCGGTTTTCTATTTCTTCTGCTTGAGTTCTATCGCCAACACCCAGCATTTATTATACTGTTATCGGGAAGGTGTCAGTTTACTTCCTGATCTTCTCCATGAAGTTAAAAATGGACGGTCCTTTTTCTTATCACAATGTTTTTTTCGTTGTAAAGTGACCGCCGTTATCAAATGGTGGTCCATCTTATTGCAAGAGGATCTCCGGTACCAATGGTTACCGCCAGGGAGGGAGTGATACCGATGCTGCGGACGATGAAAGAATTAGTGCTTGCCTCAGAATCTCCAAGAAGGAAGAGATTTCTGCACGAACTTGGCCTGTCATTTATTGTCTGCCCCGCCGAAATTGATGAACTCCCGGCTGCGGGAGAAGGGGCTGATGAGTATGTACTGAGGATGGCCCGGCAGAAAGCTGAGCAGGCAGGTTTGAAGTATCCGTCTGCCTGGATCCTCTCCGCCGACACGATCGTAACCATTGACAACGAACTTCTGGGAAAGCCATCCTCGCCTGAGGAAGCGGTCGCGATGCTGATGCGTTTATCCGGCAGGACGCATGAAGTTCAGACAGGTTATTGCCTGATGAGTAGAATTGAGGAGACCTGTATCCTGGACAGTCGAAAAACGGCGGTCCGCTTTGCGCCATTTGCCGAGGATCTGGCACGGGCCTATGTCCTGACGGGAGAACCGATGGATAAGGCCGGATCCTACGGTATTCAGGGGAGAGGAGGACTGCTGGTGGAAGCGGTAAACGGGTCATACTCAAACGTGGTCGGTCTGCCAATGGCCGAAATTATTCTTCTATTGCAAAAAAAAGGTGTTATTACAGAGTTATAAAACTGGATAGATGATGCTGTTTGCGTGTATAATTTAGTGGAGATTGAAAGAGGGGGTCTGTTTCGAGATGATGATGTATCTTTAGAGAGTCCTGCAAATGGCCTGGTAATGCTATTAACCATCCGTCTTTCTTGACTTTTACTCCAATGCCGTGGTAGTCATTAAGGAAGAGCTGGTAATAATTGCAGCATCTTGTTCCAAGAGCAAAAAAAATGACTCGGTTTTTGATTGAAAGCATAGTTATCGTCTGATCGCCAGTTTGGGGGAAGCTTTAAAAAGATGAGCCTAGAGAAGAAACAAAAAGAGGCATTCAGGGCACTAAAAGCATTTAACAATGCCGTTACAACCTCACGCCTCTATCCTGCAAGTTCTCCACAGGTTGCCAATACCAATGAAAAGGCTTATCAGGTCCTGAAACAATATGGCAAGGATTTTGGTGTGCTGTCTTTTGGCAGAAGGGACGACGATCCCTTGTTATGCGGGGTGGACGTGCCGGAAGAGATCCACTCTGAATTCTCCGAACTTCTCATCTATCGTCACCTGAATCTGCTTAAACTGGATAATGTCGTCCTTTCGCCCCCCATTGACCATGCTCTCTTCAAGCTTATTCTGTCCGCTTTTGTTGCCAGAAAAGAGGCTATAGACGGCGAGGGCGGCGGACGGCCTTTTGCTGATAATCTTGGTCTTGAGCACATTTTCCCTGATGAATATAATCCCCCACCCGAACAGCAGGATCCCGCTCAGTCAACTTCCATGGATTTGCAGTTCGAAACACCTGTTGTCACCGAAGACCTTCTGGACTACCTTTTTGGTGAAAGTAATAAACAGGAGCGTCTATCAGCCCTGCAATTGATATTGAGCGATCGGGATCAGGCGGTGAGTGTGATTGCAGCCGGAGTCGCACGGCTGTTGCGTGAGGCGGGGAAACAATCAGACAAAAACAAACCGTTTTTATCCCCTTCATATAGTCGTTTTTTTGAAAATACCGGTAACCTGCTGCAGGCAGACCGGGACGAGGTTATCACCGGGGCTGTGGCATTGCTGCTGCGAAAACTCAACGATCCGATGCTTGCCATTCTCCATGCTCAGAAATACGCTGAGGGTTTTCCACAACATTTTTTAACGCAGCTGACGGCTACATTGCCGAATGAGCAGTTTGATGCGGTAATGAGACAATTGCATCGCTGGGTCAGACAATATGTGCGATTGAAAAATACCGGCACGGTCGAGGCGCGAACGGTCGGCTTGACTCTGCAAAAGTTGCTTGCATCAACAAAGGGCAAACAATTTGTCGGCAGGGAAAAGGCGCGAGCTCTGATACAAAGCGGTGAACAGGAGCGGAAAGAGAAACGAATCGAGACAGGTATTGGCGGCCTGCTGAGAGGTGGGAAGGTTGGCCTGAAGAGCGACGAAATCCTCTTAAGCCTGCCGGCTGCAATAGGAAATCTTGTCAAGCAGGGTGAAGATGAAAACGGTGCCCGGCTTATCAAAATGTTGTCCGGTGAGATGCTGCATGCAACCGGGAATGATCGCCAGCGGCTTATTCGTCCGATTGTCTTAAGCGGCGAGATACTTCTGGAGATGGAACGCTGGGAGTTGCTGGAATTGTCAGCTGATGCGCTTCTTCTGTGGATAAGTTCCTCTTCCGAAGGTGATACGATTTATAAGAAAGCATTACTCCTTTTGCAGTCGATCATCAATCAATCCTGGGATAGCGGCAACTATGTTCGGGGTGACCAGATACTGCCCGTTTTTCATCAAATCCGTACCGGTCAATTGCCCAAGGATAAGTTTGTGGTTGATCTTGTTGGGCGCATACAGGATCGTTCCTATAACCGCTCCTTTTATCAGAAACAGCTTACTCAGTTTCTTGATGAAGGGGGCAACGTTAAGGCAGGTCGGCGGCTGATAATGTCGGGCCGCCCGGCCGGTGATTTTATAGTTGAAAAATTGTTGCAGGAAGAAGAACCGGCAAATCGTCTGAAAATTGTTGGTTTACTCGGTGATATGGGGTCGGTTGCCAGAGAATTGATCATTGAAAAACTGCCTGAACCAATGCCTTGGTATGGGAAGCGCAATCTGATAAAACTGGCAGGGGTCATGGCCAGTCCTGAGCAGATACCTGCGCTTTTCCCCTATCTCCGTCATGATGACATCAGGGTTCAACGCGAGGCTTTCGTCTCCATTTATACCATCAGCGGTGAACAGCGTAAAGAGACGCTCATTCAGTGTTTGGGCGAAGCCAGTGAAGCTATGCTCTGTCAGGTGGTTAAAGCGTTACTTCCCTACAGTGATGACGAAACGATACGACATCTTGGTACCTTACTGGAGGATCAGGAAAACTTTTCTGCCGATATCAGAGAACCGCTGATCCGGGAGACAATAAAAGTTATCTCCCGGAGCAGCTCTGAGACAGGCAGGGATGTGCTTCTTGCTTTTCTCGACACGCAGAAGAAAAAAGTGAACAGGCGGCTATCCCCGGCGGTCTGGCAGGATGCTGAGCGTGCTTTGAGAAAGGTTGAAGAACATCTAGAGGACGCCGCAAAATCAGCACCCCAGGAACAAACCAAAGGAGCTGCTGCTGGTGCTTCACTGTTGCCACATAAAGAGGCAAGCGACCCAGTTGGCGAGTCAAGTCAACAGGTCCATGATCTATTTGAGCTGCCGGCATATATTCGGATAAAAGAATTGGTCGAAGAGGATAAAATTGATTCGGCCAAGGAATCGCTACTCTGGCTGATTGGAAATCTGGCAGCAAAGCATCGTTTCGAAGACGCTGAGACGCTGCGGACATGGCTTGTGGAAATCGATCCGATGGCTCTGTCCGAGATTATCCGGGCAGCGGAGATTATTGAAGAAGAAAAGATCGCCTCTATTGCGCAGATGGATATCGAGGCCTGGTCGGAACTCTACGATGAGCTTTCAACCGAGGAATTTGCAACCTTCATTCACGCCACCGAACGCAAGGTATATGGCAATGAAGCGCTGATTTTCCAGCAGGGTGATACGCAGTCGGGGTTATATTTCGTTAACAGCGGTGCGGTGAAAATATTCTATCAGGACAAAACGGAAGAAAAACTGATAAAAACGGCCACACGGGGAGACATACTCGGTGCTGATACGGTGGTGGATGCGTCTGTGTGGACGGTTAGTGCCGCCTGTCTGGGACAGGCTGAGATCATGTATCTGGGGGAACGCGAACTGGTGAGGTTGCGGGAAGAATATCCGGCCCTGGAAACAAAGATTAATGATTTTTGTCAGAAATACGTCAGCCTGGAGAAATTTTTCAATACGGCTGACAGGGATCGCCGAGGGGCCAGACGGCACAATCTTTCCGGCAAGGTTACCTCGGTTCTGCTTGATGACAAACGGCGTGATACCGGTTTTTCGACGCAGGGTGATCTCAGTGATGTTTCTCGCGGAGGGCTGTCTTTTTTCATGCGGATATCCCAGAAAAAACATGCCCGTGTAATGCTTGGCCGGAATATACGGGTCATGGTTGCCATGGAAGGAGCGGTAGGGAGACAACTCAATATCCTCGGTTCCATCATTGCCGTTAGAAGCCGGCAAAACGTGGAAAATGAATATTCGGTCCATATCAAGTTCAATGAAAATTTGAGTTCACCCCATCTCCAGGCAATTATCAAAACCAATGCCTAAGTCAATTGCCAACCGGTCGCAACAGGTCTGCATCCGGCTGCAGACAGACGGAAGCCGGAAATACGTTTAGAAAAAAAAGCATGAATGATTACGGTCAAGCTGTTTTTGCTTTCTATAAGCAACACCTGGTCAATGGTGTACTTGAAAAAACAACCTACATCGCAGATTGTCCTTTTTGTCACGAAAAGGGGCTTGACGGCAGCAGACGGCTGACGGTCACCATCAACCGGGAAGGCTTCTTTCATGGTTTCTTTCGCTGTCTTAACCAGTGTGTACCGGGCGGCTTTCCTCTCTGGTATGGTTCTCTTGCCAAGATTGATCCGGCCGAGGTACCTGGATATGATCCGGACCGTGAGTATGTTTCGCAGGAAAATGACTTCCCCGTTCATTCCATTAATCAGCAGATACGAAAATTCAGGGATGACCTGACCGACCGGATAATCAATCATTTTCAGGATAGCGGCATTTCCGAATCCGTTCTTCGTCAGATGTCTATCGGCTATAACGGTCGATACATCGTCTACCCCTATTTCCAGGAGGATGGCAATTGCTACTCAGCCCGGTGTGTCTATCCGGATAGGCCGGAAGATAATTTCTGGCACGGGGAAGAAGCGGTTACAGCAGAACAATACCAACTCTTTAATGTACAGGATATCCAGCGCTGTGAAAATGGTACACTCATACTCTGTGAGGGCGAGGACAATCTCCTGACCCTTAAACAGATGGGACTGCCCGGTATTGCCGTGCCGGACAGTCAGATTTTCGAGAGTATCGATCCCGAGCAGTTTGCTTTTGTGAAGACCCTGTTCATTGCAACACTGAACAATACGGAATCGGAAATCCGGGCCCGGTCTTTTGCTTCACGTATAGGCCACAAGGTGCGCCTGCTTAACTGGCCCACCGGCTTAAGCCGTAATTACAGTCTCTGGCAGCTGGCAAGGGATACCGGCAGTGAATTCAGTGCACGGGTCATCTCCATGGCCCGGAATTCCAGGGCATTTTCCCCATTTTCGAGTCCGAAACGGGAGCATGACCGCTTTTTTGAAACCCTCAATGATCAGCTTGGCGCTTCCTACGAAGGGTTGACGTCCGGTTTCACCAGGCTTGATAAAGCGATCGAGGGAATTCACGGCATCAATGTCGTGGGTGGTGCACCCAAGGTCGGAAAGTCCTGTTTTCTGATCCAGGTAGCAACGGAGATGGCCAGGAGAAAAGTACCGATTGTCTATTACGATTTCGAGAACGGCCGCCAGAAGATCTATCAGCGGACCATGGCCCGTCTCAGTAGAATCCCGGTAAATGACTTACGCTCAGCGTCTTTTGGCGCAGAGCAGAAGATCCGCTACGAATTTGCCTGTCGGGAGTTCCAGAAGTTATTAACCTGGTTTCGTGTGGTTAATGATCGCAAGGTGACGCCGGAAATCATGCGAAGGCATATTGATTTCATACAGCATGAAACCCAGCGGGAACATGCTGTCGTGGTCATCGATAGTCTGCATAAGCTGCCTTTCAAAGACTTCAGCGAACAGAGGACCGGAATTGATGCCTGGCTCAGGCAGTTTGAATCAATGCGCGATGAAATGAAGGTGTCATTCCTGGTCATATCCGAACTCTCACGGGGCGAAAAAGGTTCTTACCGGGATACGCCGCACATGGGGGTTTTCAAGGGTTCCGGAGATATAGAATACTGTGCTGACAATGCCCTCGTTATCTTTCCGGAATGGAGCCATCAGGACTCGGCCGATGGTGCGGAGAGGAATAATAATCTCTGGCTGGTCGCCAGTCGTGAACACAGCCCGGGCCTTATTGCCACCTATCAACTTGATTACCCATTCTGGGGATTCAGGGAACTGGAAAGTCACTGACAAGCATATTCAGCCATTCGGCAAGGGCAATCTCGGACCGCTCAGCCCGGAGTTGTCCCCTGAGACGTTTCGCTACTTTTTTCCCCCATGCAGGAAAGAGACCAAAATTAACATTTGATGGCTGAAACAGCTCCGGTTGAGTAGTGCTCAGATGGGTGATAAGGGCGCCTATGGCAGTATCCGGAGGAGGAATAAGCGGATTGAGTCTCTTTACCAGCCGGGCAGCGTTTATTCCAGCGAGAAGCCCCATGGCCGTTGATTCTACATAACCTTCCACACCGCAGAGTTGACCTGCTATCAGAAGCTGGGGGCGTTTTTTTGTCTGCAGGGTCGGCTGCAGGATGTCGGGGGCGGAGATAAAGGTGTTACGATGGATGGAACCCAATCGCGCAAATTCGGCATGCTGCAGTCCGGGTATCATTCTGAAGACGCGCTTTTGCTCGGGGTAGGTAAGTTTTGTCTGAAAACCAACCATATTGTACAGGGTTCCCTGCTGATTTTCTTTGCGAAGCTGGACCACTCCGTAGGGTATTTTACCGGTGCGGGGATCTTCAAGGCCCACCGGTTTCATCGGACCGAAACGCAGCGTGTCCGGTCCCCTGCTGTTTATCACTTCAACAGGCAGACATCCTTCAAAATATTTGGCCTCTTCAAAATCATGCAGGGGCATGTATTCTGCGGAAGAAAGTTCGGCTGTAAGGTGTCGATAGGCTGCTTCGTCCAGCGGACAATTAAGATAATCCCCGGGACCGTCATCATAGCGTGACTTCTGATAGACGATTGTCATATCAAGCGATTCCCGGAGGATGATCGGTGCTATCGCGTCGTAGAAAAACAACCTGCTCTTACCCGTCAGCGTTCCAAGGCTTGCTGCCAGTCCTTCTGAGACGAGGGGACCGGCCGCTACGATAACGATTTGATCTTCGGTCTCCGGTAATTGTGTTACCTCTTGCCTGACCGTCGTGATGAGCGGATGTTTTTCTATGGTGTCGGTGATGGCTGCGGAGAAATGCTGTCGATCAACAGCAAGCGCCTTGCCGGCCGGTACAGCTGTTGCGTCGGCAACCTTGATGATCAGAGAGTTAAGCTGTCGCATCTCATTCTTTAACAGCCCGACCGCAGACGTCCATTCATTTGAGCGAAAAGAGTTTGAGCAAACCAGTTCAGCAAGATCAGATGATTCATGTGCAGGGCTGAACTTCTGTGGTTTCATATCATACAACTGCACCGAACAGCCTCGCTGTGCAAGTTGCCAGGCCGCTTCACATCCGGCAAGACCGCCGCCGATAATTTGTACCGGCATCTCCGATTGACCATGCATTTTAGTTGCTATCCTTTAACTCATCAGGGGCGTTCGATAATGACCTCGACGCGCCTGCGGCCCCATTGCAGTGCATCACCATGAGAATCGTAAAAAATATCAATGCGGTCAGGTCCCTTGATGGCACCGCCCCTGTCTGCGACAACGCCCCAGCCGTAGCCGGGAACATACATCCGTGTACCAAAGGGATAATACCTGGTGTCGGCGGCAATGGTGCCGTCCTGGCTGGCGAGATACCAGGGGAAGAGAATAGTTTTCACCGGAATCATCAAGGGGTTATACAGGCTGTCCATGGAAAAAAGACCTTCCTGGGGTTCACGCGGTTCGCTGCCGCTTGCTGTCAGACCGGAATAGGGGGTTCCTGTCTGGGAACCTTTACTGACGTAGCGATTCCAGAAATCAAGTTTGAGGTAACTCCAGCTGCCGCGTTCCCAGCTGCAGCAGGAAGAGCAGCCGCAATAGGCAGTTACCTCGAGCATCCGGCCGACCGGCTGCTTTGCGCAACCGGAAAGGAGCATGAGACAAAGCAGAAAGAGATATATCGATGCTGTTCTCCTGTTCATGAGCTCAGGTGCGATGAAACCATTTTACGATCTCAGACTGGTTGAAAATTTTGACGACCGGACGACCATGCGGACAGTGTGAAAAAAGATCGGCACGGGCCATGCGCTCCAGCAGCCCTTTAATTTCCGGTCCTGACAGCGGATCACCGGATTTAACTGCGGCCTTGCAGGCCATGGTCGCAAGTATGGTGTTAAGGGAATCGCCTGCACGGGCTTCTTTTTCACTGCCGAATTGTTCGATAATATCAAGAAATAAATCCTGCGGCGAGATCGTTCCGGCAAGAGCCGGTATGGCCGCCAGAACCCAGGTGGTACCGCCGAAATCCCTGATGCCAAATCCCATGTTTTCAAGAGCTTGTAAATTGCTTTCGACCAGTTCGGACTGAAATGTCGTCAATTCAAGCGTTACCGGAAAAAGAAGCGTCTGGGAGGCAATCCTGCCGCGGCCATATTGCGTGCGCAGTTCTTCAAAAAGCAATCGTTCATGGGCGGCATGTTGATCTATCACCACCAGATGGTTCTTGTTTCTGCAGAAAATATAGAGATCCTGGAAGGTGCCGATGACAAAGAGATCTTCAACCCGTACGGACTCAACATCCGTTTCGGAAGGTCCGGCAGTGCCGGGTTTAGCAATGTCATTGCGCTGCATCTCGGGGGCGTCTTCCTGCGTGGCAAAGATGTCCGGTAGTGAGGCTGGAGCCGGGCTGTCCGATTTCTTCTGGTAACCGCTGTCCAGTGAAAACAGTCCTGGTGAAGCGGAGGTGAAGAGGGCCTGTCCGGAAATTTCAGACGTTTCCGTGTCGATGCGCTTCGGGGGCATACTGAAGATTGTCTGTCTGACATGCTGCTGCTCCCTGATCATTGCCTGGCGGACCGCATCAGCAACCTTTTGGTGCACCAGCTGACTGTTCCTGAACCTGACTTCATGCTTGGCCGGGTGAACATTGACATCGACAAGTTCCGGCGAGAGGGTGACCTTGACGATACCGGCAGGACTGCGCCCCTTGAGAAGAAAAGAACGAAGACCTTCATTCACACCATGAACGAGCAGCCGGTCCTTGATTGCCCTGTTATTGACGAAGAGCCGGATACGGCCGGCCATCGGTGCACTCGAATCAGGCGGCAGTAAAAGTCCGCTGACAACAATTGAGTCAGGTCCCGGCGCACCGCTGTCAACCGTCAGGAACGGACCTGAATAGCTCAGTATTTTGGCAAGCCTTTGCTCGATGGTCATGCCGGCTTCAAGCCTGATGGTATCCCGCTCGTCGATGCGCAGGGTGAAACCAACGTCGGGACAGGCCAGTGCATAGTTTTTTATGGTGTCATCGATATGAGAAAGTTCGGTCCGGGTGGTCCGCAGAAATTTTTTACGGGCGGGAGTGTTGGCAAAGAGATTCCTGACTTCAATAGTGGTGCCGGTCCGGGCACCGGTTTCATGGGCTTGCTTGATCGAACCGAAATGGCAGACTACGGTTGATCCCATTTCCTGCTGTCGGGCACGGGAGGTGATAATCATCCGTGATACTGAAGCAATCGACGGAATTGCCTCACCCCTGAAACCAAGCGTACGGATGGAGCCGAGGTCCTCTCCATCCTTTATCTTGGAGGTACCGTGGCGCTCAAAACTGAGCAGGACGTCATCCTCGTCCATGCCCTCGCCGTCGTCGCTGATACGGATAAAACGGGTACCGCCACCCTCAATCTCAATCTCGATATGGGAGGCTCCGGCATCCAGGCTGTTTTCCAACAATTCTTTGACCACTGAGGCCGGCCGTTCGACCACTTCACCGGCAGCTATCTGGTTGGCGAGTTGTTCGGGGAGTATGCGTATTTTAGACATTTCTTCCGTTTAATAGCTGTTGCCAGGAATAAGCTTCACGTATAGAGTAGACACAATTTTACTATAGGTTCTAACCTACTACAATTCAACTTTATCCGATAGACGTGGCAACGGTAACAGGGAAAAAAAAGACGACACCCGTAAAACGGCGGACACCACTCAGAGAGAAACAGGTTATTATATTTCTTTTTTCAATCTGCGCTGTTCTCTCTTTGTTTCTTGTTGGTCTGCTTGTGGCCCTTGACCTGCTGAATATCCCGGATATCCGGAGCGTCGCACATTATCAGCCGTCTCAGACGACTCTCATTCTTGACCGCAGAGGCGATGTTGTCGAACGTCTCTTCGACGAGAATAGAATCGTTGTCTCTCTTGATGAAATGCATCCGCTCCTGCCAAAGGCTTTTGTTGCCGCAGAAGACGGCCGCTTCTACGAGCATCCGGGGCTCGATTTTTTCTCGGTTTTCAGAGCCCTGGTCAATAATCTGAGAGATGGCAGAAAGGGGCAGGGAGGGTCAACGATTACTCAGCAGGTTGCCAAAGCCTTATTGTTGACGCCGGAAAAAACCTATTTGCGAAAGTTCAAGGAAGCGATACTTGCCTGGCGCATTGACACCATGTTGAGCAAAGATGAGATCATATATATTTACCTCAATCAAATTTACCTTGGCGAAGGGGCTTACGGTGTCGAGGCTGCGGCCCAAACCTATTTCGCTAAACACGCAGCGGAGCTGAGTCTTTCAGAGATAGCCCTGCTGGCAGGCCTGCCGCAGGCGCCGAGCCGCTATTCGCCCCGGGAGCACTGGGAGCGTGCTCACGGCCGTCAGCGCTATGTCCTCAACAGGATGGCTGCGGACGGCTACATAACAGATAATCAGGCAAAAGCCGCCTATACCGCACACCCGGCCATGGTGCCGCCTGAGTCGGATGATACCGGGATGAACGGCTATTATCTGCTGGAGGTGCATAAACGTGCTGAACAGATGCTTGGCCGGCCGCTTACGACAGCCGGTGTCCGTATTCATACGAATCTTGACCAGAAGATGCAGCGTGAAGCGCAACAGGCGCTTCGTTCCGGGTTAAAAGATATTTATGAAAGAAACGGCGGCGGTAGCGGAACGGGGCGGATGCCTGAAGGGGCCCTTGTCAGCTTTGAGGCCTGCAGCGGCAGGGTGAGGGCATTGGTTGGCGGGAGTGATTTCAGCAAAACACCGTTTAACCGGGCCGTTCAGGCCCGAAGGCCGGCCGGTTCGGTGTTTAAACCGCTTGTCTACAGCGCGGCTTTTGAGAAAGGTTTCGGTGCGGAATCTCTTGTCGAGGACGAGCCGATTTCCATAACCGGAAGTGGTGGTCAGCCCTGGCGGCCGAAAAATTTTTCCGGTAGTTTTCACGGTACGGTATCGCTGGAAACGGCCCTTATTCACTCATATAACATTCCGGTGATCAAGGTGATGCAGCGAATCGGCATCAAGCCTGTTCAGGAATTGGCCAGGCGCGCGGGGATAACGGCTGACATGCCGCCTGATTTATCACTTGCTCTGGGTGCGGTGGATGTTTCGCTGCTTGAAATGAGTGCTTCCTATGAACCATTCATCTGCGACGGGAACTATGTGCAACCGACGCTCATCAGCACCATCACCGATGCTGATAACAGGTCCCTGTATCGTGTCAGTAAAAAGGGTATATCGGTCATGGCACCGGGAAATGCTTCCCGCATGAAATCCATTCTGGAAAAAGTAATCAGCGAAGGAACCGGTAAAAGCGCGCAGGGGCTATCCGGTGTTTCCGGTGGTAAAACAGGTACTTCCGATGAAAACAGGGACGCCTGGTTTATCGGATTCCACAATCGGGATATAACCGGTGTCTGGGTCGGGCACGATCGAAACGAAAGTCTCGGCAGGTCTGAAAACGGCGGCAGGAGTGCGAGCCCCGATCTGGCGTGCTTATCTGCAGGCGGTAGGTTCCCGTGAGCGGTAAAAGCTTTAGGGTACCTTGAAAAATTGATCAGCTGAAGATTCCCTTCAAGGTAAAAAAGAATAACATTGCCATGATGGCGCCGGCCGGCAGCGTGACGAGCCAGCTGACGATAATGTTGAAAATAACCCGCAGGTCCAATGCTCCTATGCCGCGGGCGAGGCCGACTCCAAGCACGGCGCCGACCAGGATATGGGTTGTTGACACCGGCAGTCCGGTGCGGCTGGCGATAACAACGGTGGTAGCGGCCGCCAGTTCTGCGCAAAATCCGCGGGAAGGGGTCAGTTCGGTGATTTTTCTACCGACGGTCAGCATGACCCGGTAGCCAAGTGTTACCAGTCCAAGAACTATGCCCCCTCCGCCCAGCAGCAGAATCCAGATCGGAAGTTCGGAATGCTGCATTACTTCACCGCCGGAGCTGATGATACTGACGATAGCTGCCAGCGGACCGATACCGTTTGCCACGTCGTTTGAGCCATGGGCAAAGGCCATAGCGCAGGCGGTAAAGAGCATCATCGGGGCGAAGACTTTTTCCACACTGGCGAAATGAAAATCGCGATCAGCGGCCCGGTCCTCTTTTATCCGGCGGATAAAGTACCATCCGATAGCGGCGGTAAAAAGGCCGAAACCGACGGCCAGAGCAAAGCTCTGGATCACACTCAGGCTAATTTTAAGGTGCGTCAGTCCCTTGAACATGGTCACCAGCGAGATGATGAATCCTACCAGAAAAACATAGCCGGGGGCGTATCGTTTGGCGTTTTTAAGCGGATTGTCAGTGTCGAAAATAAGCTTCCTGGTGCTCATGACGAGAAGAAAGGATATCGTGCCGCCGACCACGGGGCTCACTACCCAGCTTCCGACAACGCTTCCTACCTTTCCCCATTTCACCGCTTCAGGACCGATGCCGACAATGGCAAAACCTATCAGGGCTCCGACGATGGAATGGGTCGTGGAGACCGGCCAGCCCTTCCATGAGGCGATCATCAGCCAGAATGCAGCGGCAAGGAGGGAAGCGAGCATACCGTAGACAAGAATTTCAGGAGAATCGATGATGCCGGTCGGGTCAATGATCCCTTTTCGGATGGTACTGGTGACATGGCCGCCGGCCAAAACCGCCCCGCCGAATTCAAAAATGATGGCGATGCAGATGGCCTGTTTCAGGGTTACCGCCCCGGCCCCGACAGATGTTCCCATGGCATTGGCCAGATCGTTGGCACCGATGCCCCAGGTCATATAGAGGCCAAAAATAATGGCCAGAATCAAAAATACCGTACCGTACGCAGCAATAATTTCCATAGCCTTCCGTGATTACTTTGAGAGAAAGAGTAAGAGGCGATCTCCGATATTTTCCGACTGGTCAGATATCGTTCCAAGCAGATCGATCAGTTTATACCAGAAGATGATGGTGACCGGATCAAGTTCTTTTTCATGTTCAAAGAGAATCCTCCTTGTTCGAAACATGATTGCGTCAATATCATGCTCCGACCTTCTCACACCGTTTATCATTCTGGAGACCTTTTCATTTTCGCGACCGCGAAAACCCACCTGCAAAAGCTCGTCGAGTTGTTCGATCATGTCTTTTGTCGAAACGCTGATATCCATGGTTGCCTCAAGCAATTCATCAATGATTTCCTTGAGTGCGTCCGGCACCTCCATGTCTCTATATAGCAGGATTTTGGCGATTTCCTCGGTTGTATCGGCGAGGCTGTCCTGGTCGCTGATCAGGCTTAACAGATCTTTCCGATCAACGGGAAGCAGCAGCGTGCTTGGCATATTGAGACGAAATACGTGCTTGATCTCGTCGGCCTCAGATTCGAGTTTGATTATTTCTTCGGCAAAATCCTGTAATTGTTCGTAATCCTTTCGATAAAGAGCGTCAATAAGAGGAGGGAGGAAACAGATACAGGAAAAGACCGTGCGCATATGCTGCTGCATCGGTTTGAATGGAGAGGTCCTGAAAAGACTGGAGAGCGGAGTTGTTGATTTTATATCCATGGCATACCCCTGAGAAAAAACGATGCTTTGATTGGGAGTGTTTTAATGTTGTGCCGTAAAGAGAGCAATCATTAGAAAATGATTAGGGATTAGTTAGCAGATGATCGGGGTAAAATACAAGAAGAATATACGGTTCATTCGCTTTTCACAGAATGAATTGTCAGCTTTTCAACTGAGAACTCGAGTAAAATTTACTGAAGCCTGAAGGATTAGACAAGCCGAATATCTATCTTCTGTTCTCCTCGGCTAAGGAACGCTTTACGGCGAGCGTTTCATCTTGTTAATCAGCCTGACCAGTGGTTCATATGGATAGCTCAGCGGGATCATTTTTCCTCTGATCCTGACGAAAAGCCCCGGACCGTTCTGGTGGGAGCTGTAAATGATATGGTGGTTTTTTATGGAACCGACATTCTGCCAAATGGTGCCGAACGGGTCGAGCGGTGTATGTCCGACAATCACCGGAGTCGATTTTTCAGCATCCAGTATCTGCCGCAAGGCTTTGATTTCCTTCTTTCCATAACCGGAAAGGTAATGCGGGCGCTTTAACCGGTTTTTCAGGAGTTCATCGGCAATTGTCTTGTTTTCCCTTATATTGATTATCTGCTCCCTGGTCGTCCCGACCCGTGGGGGACTGGCATGGATCGCGATCAGGGAGGGACTGACTATCATGACGGGGAGCCGGTCGTAAAAGGTCTGCATGGCTTCTACAAAAGCTTTGCCCCGGTACTTCTCAAGAGCGCGTTTCATCAGGAGTCCCTGGGGAATGCCGTTTTTTGAGAGTTCCGGATCAAAATCGTCATGATTGCCGCGCAGATAAAAAACATTGGCGGGAAATCTCCGCTTCAGGGACAGGATCAGGTCCATCATCAGGATAGAACTGTCCATGTTTTCCATTTCCTGAGCATTTTCTGAATGTACTGCGTCGCCCAGAATGCAGAGAATGACACTTTTATCCTGCAGGGCCTGAATGAGGCAGTTTTCCGTCAGTATCTTTAAAAGATTATCAACCATGCCGTGCAGGTCGCCAACGATTATCGGTGTCGGTTCATCGGGTATTTCCAGCAGGCCGCCGGGGAGGCCGCCTGCATCACGCGGACGGTATGGCTCTTCAGCCAGGATCTCATTGACTTCAAGGATAAGAGCCAGGGCGCTTCTTTTGTCGAGCATTGAGACGGATCCGCCAAGCAGAGAAAGGGCCTCCAACATTGACGCTATCCTGGTGGCGTCAATCTGCTCCCTGTTGTCCTCGTTGTCGAGCCTGACGATCCTTACCGGTTTGTCAGGGTCAAGGGGTTTGATGAAAAGATCGCCCTTGAGGTTGGTGATGGAGACATGTCGTTTGGCAACATCTTTTTTGAAGTCAAACAGGTTGTCGTAATCCTTGTTTGCGCGTCCAAGCAGGATGGTTTCTCCCTTATTTAACCGGACAAACCCGCGAAGCTTCCTGTCCGAACAGGTCTCCGGTTTCCTGATAATCCAGTTTTTATGATGGCGCAGATAGCGCTTGCTGGCACCGAGGGGTATTTCCGGAGCAATTCGCAGGTGGCAGCGGCCGATAATCATATCGAAGCTTTTGCCGTCATGGGAAATCCGTCCGGCCTCAGTAAGTATTTGAATTTTTGAATTTACCGAGAACCATGGTACTTTCCCCTGTTTTGAAAAAAGTTCTTTCCAGCCTTCCAGGCTCTTCAGGTTGGTCCGTGGAATGATATCTGCCACGGCCCAGGGCGGAAGGGCTCCGGTGCCTTTTTCGCTGATAAGCATCGGGGGCTGTTCAAGGGTTTTCCGTATATAGACATTTAAGCCGGCACGATGCAGGTAGAGCGCTACGGCACTGTATTCCTCGATCTGCCTGGAGACGATTGCCATTGAAAGATTAGCGTCAACGGGAAAATAACCGTCTTTCTGCCTGTTGCGGCGACGTTCATAGATAAGCTCGGCATCGGGGATTATGAACTCAAAGATATACCGGTCCCGCCAGTTTGTTCCAAAAAGTGATCCGGCCTGGGGTGGAATCCTGATTCTCGAGTAGTCAATTTCCAGGCTTTCGGGTGGCGCATCAAGCCACTCCTGGTCGAACACGGTAAGTGATTCTGCAAATCCTTTATAAGGAATACCGAGATGAATTTCGCGGGGACGGTATATGAGGGACTGATCCTTCCACCATCCACGCTTCATCAGATCAAGGTAGCCTTCATTGGGCCATCCACGGATTTGATTAATGTAATAGGTTTTGCCGGCACCGGGCGGACCGGTAACCACGAGTTGTCTGAATTCAAGCCCTACCGGAAGTTCAACCCCACGAATGCTTTGTGTCTCCCTGATAGGCTTGAGTATTTTATACAGACGATTTTTCATGAAAATTCATGCAGAATGCACACTTTTGTCCTGCTGGAGACACCATCTTCGTAGTTATTTCCTATATCAGAATTAATGAGTATCATTTGTTTTTTCCGTTGTAAATCAGAGTCTGACAGAAACACCGGTCATGTGCGGGACTTACGGCGCAAAAACAACATCCGAACGGCCCGTTACGGCGGCTTTCAGCATGGATTGCCAAATCCGCCGGAGGCATCTGAAAAGGGGAATCTTTCCCGGACTACAGGTAGGCCTTGTCTTCTCCAGCTGATGAAAGCTAAAGACCCCGCACTATCAGGTGACAGTCGGGGTCTTTTTATGAGGATGGATACACAGGGGTGCCGGTATGCTTGTACCTTTACAGCGGATTCATCTGCCAGATGCCGCATGGGCAGGTATCAGCGCAGAACCCGCAGCCAATGCATTTGTCATCTTCCGATACATACTCGTAACTACTATGGCCTTCAACGCTGAATTCCCTGCGGCTGATGGCACCTGTCGGGCACATTGTCTCACACAGGTGACAGTCCCGGCAGGTGGCGCAGGACAGACAGCGGGCGGCCTGCTCCTCCTCCGTTGTTCCTTTGGCATCGGGATTGTAGTGGGTGATGGTCAGGGCCTGTTGCGGAATAAGCTGCTTACTGAACGGTTGCCAGACCTCTCCTTTTATTTCCGCAATGATACACTCGGCGGCATTTTTGCCGGCACCGAGTGCGTCGGTGGCAAGGCCCGGTTTTTCTACGTCACCTATTGCCAGTACTTTTGCATCGGAAGTCTTGTGACCGCGGTCTGTTTTTATCCAGCTCGCTCCGCCGACCTTAAGTGTCTCTATCGAATCAGTCAAGAATGGCAGGGAAGGAACATCGCCGATTGAGATGAAGACGGTCTGGGCAGGGATTACATCTCCCGAATCGGTAACCAGTCCTTCACCGCTAACTTCCTTGGTGAATACCGGCCAGCGGAACTGGGCACCAAGCGCTTCCGCCGCCACTTTTTCTTTACCAAAGGCCAGTGGTTTTTGGATGTCAACGAGGGTGACCTTGGCGGCTCCCAGGCGATAAGCCTCGCAGGCCACATCGCAGCCGACGTTTCCGGCTCCGATAACAACGACCTCCCGTCCTATTTTCATCGATGTTTTTCCCTTTGCCTCCTTCAGGAAATCAAGAGCGGGGACAACCCGTTCATGGCCGGGAAAGGTGAGACGACGAGGTTGATGGGTGCCGACAGCTATCACGACATAATCAAATTCATCCCTGAGTTCCTGGAATTTCCTCGTATCCATGTCGATTTCGTAATGAACCGATATATTGGGCATGGACAGGAATCGTTTTATCTCCTCGTGCCAGATGGCCTGGGGTAGACGCTCCCAAGGCACGACCTGTGCCAGCTTTCCGCCAAGCTGTGTATCTTTCTCGAAGATATGAGCCTCGATACCGGCGATGGCAAGCTGCCATGCAGCGTTTATACCGGCAGGACCGCCGCCGATAATAGCGACCTTCTTGCCAAGTGATGGAGCAACGGGGGGTGGTGCAAAATGGGCAACGGCACGTCCGAGTACCTGCATTTCAATGGATCCGTCTACGCCGGTGCGCGTACAATTCTCCATGCAGAGGTTCGGGCAGACGGCACCGCAAACCGAGGCGGGGAGGGGGGTGTAGCTTAGGACAAGCTCGTATGCCTCGTCTATTTTGCCGTCTCGAATCAAGCGAAGACGGTCCACGGTGGGAATATGGATCGGGCAATAATAGGTGCAGGGTGCGGCCGATTCGTTGTTGGCCCACCAGGGCGCGCGACGCCTGAGGTCTCCGGTAACGATGCTACCGATTGCAGAACGGTCCAGACCGGGAGAGAGATCTCGCAGGGGATCGCCGCCGCCGAAGGCATGTTTCCAGACCTGTTCCCGATATTCAGCCATCGGCATCGGGCCGGACCACATCAGCGCTCGTTCCTGCGGAGTCACCGTGGCCAGAATCAGCCATTCCTCCCTGACCGTCAGATTATCGAGCAGGTCGGATCTGCCTATCTTTTCAAGATAGAGCGGCATGTTGTCAATGAGCCACTGCCATTGCTGGTCGTCAGGTTCTGTTCGGCGTGGCATTGGTCTTTGAGTAAGAACCATCATCTTTGCCGCGGAAATAGATGATGCCGCCGACCATACCGACGCAGGGACGATAGCCGAGAATGTTTTCAGGGTTCTTGGGATTGATTCCACAGACGACAGCAACACCACCGCAGTTGAATTCCGCAAAAGAATCACCGGTTGAACCAAGGACCCAGAGCTCCGGCCTGGCATATTCCGGGTTCCATTTGGTCATGGTCAACCCTCTGGCGCCAATGGAACCTTTTATGAATACCTTTCCAGCCGCCATGGCGTTGCAGGCACCGTTGGTGGCATCGCCGAGTACCGTTATTTCAGCGCCGATATTGAGATAGCCGACATCATCCGAGACGGCGCCGTCGCACAAAATGGAGGTTCCCGGCATGCCCATGGCGCCAAGTCGCTGGCCGCATGGTCCTTTTATGTCCAGGTGCAGACCGCCAGGCCGCTGCAAGCGGATACCGATATTGTGCTGACCATAGGTTTCCAGCAAAACCCGGGAGGATTCAGCGACAGCCGCATGAACCATCTTCTCGAAGTCCATTGACTTGATGCGCTGGCCGTTTTCATCAAGACCTTTTACAATCTGTAGTGTCACAGAAAAAACTCCTTATCTAAAAATAACAGATAGCCGGGTACAGATTAACAGACATATTTGATAGCCAGACGTTCCGCCGCATCTTTATCATTGATACCGAGTGCGTCGGACATGCCAATGGGCAGGCTCTGTGAGCGGCCCAGCGGAGCCATGATCTTTTTCACCTCTGTCCGGATTGCCATAAAGGTATGGGCGACTCGCTCAGCAACCTTGTCAGGATCGAGGCGACGGTAGAGTTTTGGGTTTTGACTGGTAATTCCTTTCGGGCAGATGCCGAGATTACAGACGTTGCAGCGGTTCTGCTCGTTTCCGAGGCATCCGGCAGTCGACTGCATAATATATTTTCCGATGTGCACAGCACTGGCGCCAAGCATGATCATGGCCATACCGTTCTGCGCGACGTTGCCGTTTTTGCCGATACCGCCTGCAGCATAGATCGGCACCTCGTTCTGCATACCCTGTGCGCAAAGGTCCAGGTAACATTCGCGAACGTTGGAGGCGATCGGGTGACCGGTAGCGTCCAATGATACACTGTAGGCCGCACCCGTACCACCATCGATACCGTCTATCAAGAGTCCTCCGGCATAGGGGTTACGCACCAGATTGTTGAGAACAGCTTTGGCTGATGTGGAGGCGGAAATTTTCGGATAGACCGGAACCTGGTGGTTAAATGCCATGGACAGGGTCTGGATCATTTTCATGACGCTTTCTTCAATTGAATACAGTGTCTGATGGACCGGCGGGGAAGGCAGGTCGACCCCTTCGGGAACACCGCGCAGCCGGGCGATCAGCTTGGAGACCTTGTACCACATGAGCAGGCCGCCGTCGCCGGGCTTGGCGCCCTGTCCATATTTTATCTCGATGGCCGCCGGGTAGCACTGCATCTCCGGTATAGCCCGTATTATCTCGTCCCAGCCGAAATAACCGGAGGCAATCTGTAAAACGATATACTTCAGGTAGGGACTTCGCAGTACCCAGGGAGGGCACCCGCCCTCACCGGTGCACATCACCACCGGAATGTCAAGAACCTCATTGCAATAGGCAACACCCTGAAGCAGGCCGAGCCACATGTTTGGCGAGAGTGCCCCGAATGACATCGAGCCGATGATGAACGGGAAGACTTCCCTGGTCGGAGGAATCCAGCCGCCGTTCACTTTCCGTTTCAGGTATTCCTCCGGGGAGAGGATCCTGCCAGATAGTCGTCGTTACACTGAACTCATGCCTACCGGCGTCAAGGGCCGGGTCGGTAAGCATGGAGATACGATCAAAGATGATACGGTCAAGCAGGGTCGGGCCGGAGGAATTTCTGCGGCCGCCGCGCTTAGCAGGCTTCTCCCTTCTGGTTGTTGAAGAACAGTGTCCTGTTTTCCATGGTATTGGTGTCGGTCCGATGGCCTCGTTCGGACAGACCATGGCACACATGCCGCAGCCGATACAGCTTTGCTCATATCAGTTCGCTGCCGGATGCCGAAAAGGTTCGATAGTCATTGCCCCGCTTGTTGCTTGAGGATATCAAGATTCGGCATGCGCTGCCGCCGGTAGGTCAGGTAGAGGCACTCCTTGGGGCAGACAGAGGTGCATCTGCCGCAGAGGGTGCACCTGTCTTCACGGTGCTTGAATGATCCACTGCAGATCAGGTAGGTCAGGCTGCTTGGGGTAGCGGGAATGGATCGAATTGAGACCATATCTTCATCTCCTTTCGGTCTGGAGGAATAATAACTGTATTTTCACGCATGGGCTGGAAATCGAGTGAACGGTCACGGTCCGGAATCATGGCGTCAACGCCGCACATTTCTGAGGCAATGGCCCATTCGCCTTCTCTGCCGCCAACGGTTGCCGGGCGCAATTTTTTCTGATCCATAACCAGCAGGCAGGTTTCATCGGGCAGGGTACCGATAACGCATTCGGGCCATCAATAATGAGCCGGCGGCAGACGTTGCGCAGCCCCTTGAGAAAATCGCCCTGGGGATGGGTTCAGTTCCTCGGTTTTCAGAGGGGTAATAATATGCTTATAGGTCTCAAGCGGAAGTTTAAGCTTTTTCAGGGTATAGTGCAGAATGTGGGTGAATACCTCGGAGTCGCTCTGGTAGCCGATATAGCCGGGAAAATTCCTGCCGGTCAGCCAATCCTTGATCGGCACAAAGGCGGTATTTTCGCCGTTGGTCATGGTGGCGATACCCTGGATAAAAAAGGGATGGCAGGCATAGAGGTTGATACCGTAATTCGTATTCTGCCGGCCCTGCGCCATGACAGACCCGGGCTTTGATCCGACCGTCGTTAAGGCTCAGGGCATCGCCTACCTGCAGCGGCCAGCCGACTTCCTTGATCATGGCGACATCGGGCCAGAAGGAAAAAACGGAGAGGTCGCCGTTGTGCCTCTCTCCATCTTCGCGCAGGGCGAGGCGGGTCAGCAGGAGTTCCATCTCTCGCTCTTCTTTGGACGCCTCGGAAAACCGTTCCGGCATACGATAGGCACGGACAAAGTAGCGATAACGATCCTTGCCTTCCATGAATTTCCTTTTCATGGTGAATTTATGGTCGTATTTCAGTTCGTAGCCGCGCTCTTCCATGAAATTGTCCAGCCGGCGCCAGGATTTATCGTTTTCTGCGATCCCGGAAAGGATCGGAAATCTCGGATTGTACTTGAAATCCTCAAACTCCATTCCACGCAGGAGAAGGCCGAGTCCGGAGCCGTCATAACCTTCCTGCATGGCTTCCATTGCTTCGAGAACCTCAAAGGGCGAGAAGGGTTCAAGGGCGGTTTTTAAGGCTAATCGACACATCAATCTGTCTCCTGGTAGGTAGTTGCGCCAGCTTGCTGCGGCGCTATGTCGTGGTGGAAAGTGAACCCGCAGTCGGGATATTTCCTGCCAGTCAGTCGCTGATAAATTATTTAAAACGAACGCGCACGTTTACACAAAAAATGACTTGAAGTCAAGAGGACGGAGGTTTTCGCGGGATCGTCAGGCCGGTGGGAGTGATTCTCAAAAAAGATGATTTACGCATATGATAAGAAGAAATGTGAGTATTCTTTCAAGGACTACCAGCTTGACTGTGGATATACTCAATTCAAGATAAATAATAAATTAACTGTAAACGCCCGCCGCTATCACGCTGTCGGACAGAAGACCTCGTGTAGTGGATAGCAGGGAGAAAGGGGTCGATCTGCTTTTCTTATTTGAGGATCCTGCCGATATTTTTTACCTTGTCAACCTGCTCTTTGACTTCGGCAACCTCTTTTACACCGGGCAGATCATCGATAATTGTCTTGCCGCTATCTTCGACATCGTTAATGCCCTTTTTGAATGAGCTGATCGCCTTGCCGAGGCCGGAACCAATCTCCGGAAGTTTCTTGCCGCCAAAAACCAGAAAGGCAATACCAAGTATAACAATAAGTTCAGGGGTGCCAAGACCAAACATACGGGCTCCTAATGATGAGGGTTCGGGGGAGGATAATCAGGCTTTCGTGCTGTCGTCCTTATCTTTCTTGTCACCATCCAGGGACTTTTTTTCACCGCTTGTAGCTTCCTTGAAGTTTTTGATTCCCTTGCCAATTCCTGAGCCGATTTCGGGAAGTTTTCCCGCTCCGAAAATGATGACTATAATGACCAGTATAACGATAAGCTCCGGCATTCCCAGTCCGAACATATTGTACCTCGATTTAAAGCTGTGTTATTGATAGCCGATGTATCGGTATCAGTGGAAACATGATGCGTTTCAAGCTGAATGTAGAGCAGTCTCACCAGAAAGTCAAGTTGGACATGGCGTGCTGTTTAAATCGGCTGTATCTTTTGCCTAGTGCTCTATTTGAAATATTGAAATGCTCCCGGATAATTCATTTTGTTGAAATTCAGAATCCTGCCGGCTAAGTCTTTCATGGCGGTGATAATCTCTGATTCATTGAGCGTCAGCAGATGTCTGCCTTTCATCACGATTCGACCGTTTATGATGGAATGAAGGACGTCAGCACCGCGAGCGGCGTATACCAGATGCGACGGAATGTTATAAAGAGGGGTCAGGTGAGGCTGCTGCAAATCAAGAATAATGAGATCAGCTTTTTTACCGATAGCCAGCGTTCCGATGCGATCGGCTGCTCCCAGAGCTGAAGCACCGTTCTCGGTGGCCAGACGCAGCGTCGTTTCGGCATCCATGACGGTCGGGTCCATTGCTGCTGCTTTCTGGGCTTTGGCCAGGCAGCTCAACTCCGAAAACATGTCGGCGTCATTATTTGCGGTGCAGGCGTCAGTGCCGATAGAAACGATGACCCCGCGGCTCAAAAGTCTGCTGACGTCTGCCGTACCTGAGGCATGTTTCATATTTGCCTCCTGGCAGTGACTCACCCTGACGCCCTGCCTGGCCAGCAGTTCGAAATCTCCCGGTTTCAGGTGCAGAGCGTGCACAGCAAGTGTTCTTTCATTGAGAAGTCCAAGGTCGTCCAGATGCTGCACCACCGTCCTGCCGTAGCGTCGCCGACACGCCTCCGCCTCGTCTCCTTTTTCCGGGAGATGAATGACCATTAAGGTGTTGTTTGCCTCAGCGATCGCCTTGCTTTTTTTTAGCAGATGAGGACCACAGCAGCTGACGCTGAAGGGAGCAACGGTAATGGTGACCAGCGGATGACCATGGTAGTTTTCCAGCAGTTCCCGGGCACAGTGAAAGGCGTCTTCCCCTTCAGCGGGGGAATGAGTCGGCAATTCGTACAAGGCCTCTCCGACCCAGCTTCTTATCCCTGCTTCATCAGCGGCTCGTGCAACTTCCCGGCTGAAAGAGGACATGTCGCAAAAACTGGTGGTGCCCGATTTTATCATTTCGGCGATGGCCAGCTGTGCGCCCTGATAGGCCATTTCATGCTGAACCATTGACTCAGGGAGCAGCAGTTTTTCCTCGAATCGTCTCATGGCCTCCGCGTCATCGGCCAGCCCGCGGAAACAGGTCAGGGATGCGTGGGTGTGTGTGTTCACGAGACCCGGCATGATAAGGCCATGCGGTTCATGGAGCTCATCGGCTGCCGGGTAGCGCTCCCGAAGTTCTTTTCGCGTACCAGTAGCGATAATTGTATCTCCGGAGATTACCAACCCGCCATTTTTGATACCATCCCGCTGCCGACTGTCCAGCAACAGATGTCTGCCTGAAACCAGCAGTTCTTCGGGCGTGGGGGCGTTTGACATGAAAGCTCCGTTAGGGGGCGAGATTGCTGATAATATCGATAACAAGTTTCTCAAGTTCAGGCCCTGTCCGAGCTGCCGTGGCAATGATGTCATCCAGGGAGATCGGCTGAAAATTATCCGCATCATTGACGTTTGCAATGACGGAAAGCCCGAGGACCTGCATATTGCCGTGTCGGGCGACAATTACCTCCGGCACAGAAGACATCCCGACCGCATCTGCGCCGCACTGCCTGAGCCAGCGGGTCTCTGCAGGTGTCTCCAGACTTGGTCCCGGAACACAGACGTAGACGCCGGTTACCACCTTTTTCAAACCGCAGCGCCTGGTGCTGTCCAGTGCAACCCTGAGCAGTGCAGGATGATAAGGCACCGACATGTCGGGGAAACGTGGACCCCATTCATCAACATTAGGGCCTCGCAGAGGGTTTTCTCCAAGAAAGTTAAGATGATCCCGAATAAGCATGATGGTGCCGGGGGTGAATGTGGGGTTCAGCCCACCTGCCGCGTTGGTAATTATTATAGTTTTGATGCCGAGCAGTTGAAGAACCCTGATGGCAAAAGTAACCTGTCTGGTCGAATATCCTTCGTAATAATGGAACCTGCCGGAAAGGGCAACAATCGGCTGCCCGCCGATGCGGCCGATGATGAGCCTGCCTTGATGGCTCTCTACTGTGGATTGCGGGAAAAACGGGATATCTTGGTAGGCGATGCTGTATTCAATGTCTATACTATCGGTGATACTTCCCAAGCCGGTGCCGAGTTGGATGGCGATCTGCGGCCGGCTGATAAAACAATTCCTGAGTGCTGCAGCACTTTCCTGTGCCTGCTTGACATAGGCGGTATCGAGGCCCATTAGGGTACCTTGCAAAATTAGGACTTTGGTTCAAAGTCAAGGCGCGTGTGAAAATTTTACCGCAGGCATATGTTTGATATTCCGAGGATAAAATATTAGCACGCAACGCAGAGTTGGGGCCAAAAGACAATTTTTCAAGGTAGCCATTATTCTTTGATGGCATGTTTGTTGAGATAGGCCATAATTTCTTGTTGATTGGCTTCCATCACCTTGCAGCGTCCTTCTCTGGCCATGACATCAGCGAGAACGGGCGGAAGAGTCAGCGGCCGACCGATAGCCTTCTCTACTGTTTCCCCGAATTTTGCCGGGTGTGCCGTGGCAAGGCAGATCATCGGCACTCCCTGTGTGCGATGATTCATGGCGGCGCGGATAGCGACGGCGGTATGGGGATCAAGAATATATTCATGCTTTTTGTAGAAAGACGCTATGGTTTCAAGCACCTCATCATCCGAAACGGAAGTCGTAACGAAATCACGTTTAATGTGCCCCTGATAGTCCGAAAGGTCGAGACGTCCTTCAGCCCTTAACGTCCGCATGGCCTCTTTAACACGATCAGGCTCCTTGTCGAAAAGATAGAACAGGTAGCGTTCAAAATTAGAGGCAGCCTGTATATCCATCGACGGGCTGGAGGTCCTGATGACTTTTTTGAGTGAATAGTCGCCGTTTGCCACAAATCGAGAGAGGATATCGTTAGCGTTGGTAGCGAGGATGAGCTTGCTGATACACCCTTCCGGCAGCATTCTCTTGGCGATAAACCCGGCAAAGATATCCCCGAAATTACCGGTGGGCACTGAAAAAGCTGCAGAACTGTCCTTTTCATGCGCGGCGATATGCAGGCAACAGTAGATATAATAGACAACCTGAGCAAGGATTCGGACCCAGTTTATTGAGTTGATGGCCCCCAGTCGGTGGGCACGCTTGAAATCGATATCACCGAAAATATCTTTGACGATGGCCTGCCCGTCATCAAAGGTGCCTTTGATGGCAATATTGAAGACATTGTCATCGACGACCGTGGTCATCTGCTTTTCCTGGACCGGGCTGATTCGATTGTGGGGGTGCAGAATAAAAATATTGATTCGTTTTTTGCCGCAGATGCCATAGATCGCGGCGCTGCCGGTATCACCGGAAGTAGCCCCGATGATATTCATGTAAGAATCATTTTTTTTCAGCAGATAGTCAAAGATGTTGCCGAGAAACTGGAGCGCTATGTCCTTGAAGGCCAGGGTCGGACCGTGAAAGAGTTCAAGGATATGATAGTCGCCCTGATGGACAATGGGTACAATATCCCGGTGATCGAACTCCGCGTAGGATTTGTTGATCAGCCCTTTCAGATCAGAGACGGGGATATCGTCGATAAACCGTGACATGATTTGAAAGGCCAGTTCCTGATAGGAAAGCCCCTGCCAGGTATCAAACGTTTCCCTGTCTATCCGGGGTATTGCCCGTGGCAGCAGCAGACCGCCGTCTTCGGCAAGGCCGGACAAGACTGCCTTGGAAAAACCAATAGCGGAAATCCCGCCTCGAGAACTAATATATTGCATGTCGTTGATGGAACAGATGTCTTGTCGATTTATTCTGCATCAGACATTGCCAATGTTTCATATTCCACGCCGGAATCCGCCCTTCTTGCTCAGAGCGCAATGTCAATACGAGGAGCATCATGCCAGAGTCCTTCCAGATCGAAAAACTTCCGTTGTTCATGATAAAACACATGGACGATTACGTCATCAAAATCGAGCAACACCCACTTGCCTTCCTTGAGCCCCTCCGCTCGTGAAGAGTTGATGCGTTTGGAGCGCAATTCGTTTTCGAGGGATTCGACAAGTGCTTGAACATGCCGTGTAGAACGGCCGCTCATAATGACGAAATAGTCCGTGAATGAAGAGATTCCACGTAAGTCTAAAATAACAATGTCTTCGGCTTTTGCATCGGATGCGATGCGGGAGCAGATCTGGGCGATTTCCGCGGCATCTGCCGAGCGGTACTCTTCTTTTAAACGATTCATAGTCCCTTAGTGCCGTTAATGGATGCAGGTGTCAACGCTTTTTTGTTTTACCGTTTGAATTCCGCGGTGGAAATTCAAAACTGATAGTACCTTTTTTATCAAGGAGAAGGTAAGCATCGAAAGGTCTTCGTTTCTTTGAGATGAAACCTTGAATCAGCGGGGTCTTCCCTGCCTCAAGCAAGTGTCGTACGTCATCGGCTGAGATCGATTTCGACAGAATGACCTTGCTGATTCTCAGCCCGTTTTTAGTGTCATTGTTCAGTGCTGATTCGGACATATAACCGACCGGTGTTTCATAGACCGGTGTCTGATCTATCGGTGACAAGCCTAGTGATACACTTTGTTTTATGGCGCTAATGTCAAGGCTGTCGGTGGTATCGGCAAAGAGAAAATCCACCTTGTTGTTCTTTAACTGGATTGAGGCGGTGAACGGTTTCCCTTTCTTGGACCTGAAGTCACTGAATGGACCGATTATCTTGCCCATTATAAGATCCACAACATCGGCTTCTTTCATCATCCTGCCGCCAAGGATTTTCCGGATAATTATCGTCTGATCCGCACTGATGTAGGTGGTTGGTGTTTCAAAGAAGACCTTTCCGTCTATCGGACTAAACGAAGCAGGCTTTTGCTCCTTTGCATCTTCGTAACCATTGATGCGATCGGTAATCTGTTGCGTAAGATCACGTATCTGCTGCATGAATTCCGATCTGGTCAGGCTGCCTTTTAAAATTTGATTCAGTTTATATTCCCACTCCCCGGTCATTTCCGGCGAGGCAAGGACATCGACGTGCATTGCTTCAAGCAGCGACAGGAGTTCGAAGGCTTTTCCCGTAGGAGCAAGTTCCTTGCCTTCCCGAACCAGGTACTTGTCGGTAATCAGTTTTTCTATGATTGAGGCCCTGGTAGCCGGCGTACCCAGACCACGCTCTTTCATGGCATCGGCAAGATCCTCGTCTTCAATCATCTTGCCGGAATTTTCCATGGCCGACAGCAGTGTTGCTTCGCTGAAACGGGGAGGCGGTTTTGTCTCGGTGTCCTCCTGCTCCAACTCGGCACAGACTACCATTGCCCCGTGCGGCAGGGGTTCGAGGAGGCCTTCACCTTTTTCGGACGAGCCCTGCAGGTATATGGCTTTCCAGCCGGCATCCTGCAGTATTTTTCCTTCGGTAAGGAAATGTTCCTTTTCTACAACCGATAGTCTCTTGGTGTTGAGGTAACGTGCCGGTGGAAAAAAGACCGCCAGAAAACGCTGAACCACCATGCGGTATATCTTAAGTTCCGCCTCACTGAGATCACCGGCGAGCTTATTGGTGGGAATGATGGCGTGGTGATCCGAGACTTTGGCATTATTGAAAATACGCGGATTTGACCGGATATAGTTTTTCTCAAGTATGGTCGAGGCAAACTGAGCGTAGGTCCATTTTTGCTGGTTTGTGACAACCGTCGTTACGGTTTGCTGATAGTCCTGCGGTAAATAGCGGGAATCCGTTCTTGGATAGGTGAGCAATTTATGGCGTTCATACAGAGCCTGGGCAATACTCAAAGTGTTTTTTGCAGAAAACCCGAAGCGGGAATTGGCTTCCCGCTGCAGGGCGGTGAGATCGTAAAGCTGCGGCGCGGCTTGTGTCGATTCCTTGACGCTGTCTTCGACAAGTGCCGTCTTCCCTGTGCACTTCTCTATGATGGCACGTGCCTCGGCCGGCTCCCAGATTCTGTCAGCCCGTTTGTCCGAAGGGGCTTTTTCCGGTATAAATTGAGCGTCGATCCACTTGCCGGTGTAACGGTGCCCGTTGCAGGCGAACGTGGCCATCAATAAAGAGTAGGGTATCGGGACAAAGTCGAGCCTGGCTCGTTCTCTTTTAACAAGAAGAGACAGTGTCGGTGTCTGCACCCTGCCGCAGGGGGTCTTGAAAAAGCCACCGAAACGGGATTTATAGGCGGTAAGGGCGCGGGTCGCATTGATGCCGATGAGCCAGTCGGACTCGGAGCGGCATAATGCGGTATCTTCCAGAGGAATCATCTCCTCGTTTTCACGCAATGAAGAGAACCCTTTCCTGATGGCCTCGTCGGTCATGGACTGGAGCCAGAGTCTTTTCAGTGCTTTCTGAGCGACTGTCCGATTCCAGACATAGGACATAATGTACTTGAAAATAAGCTCGCCCTCGCGACCGGCATCGCATGCGTTGATGATAATTGTCACATCTTTTCGCTTAATAAGTTTCTGCAGGGCGTTAAATTGGGTCTTTGTTCCGTCAAGCACTTTGAGAGGAAAGCTTTCCGGCAGAATGGGCAGATCAGCACTATTCCATTTCTGATAGCGGGAATCAATCTCTTCGGGATAGCAGATTGATATCAGGTGGCCGATGGCATAGGATACGATGTAGCGTTCACTCTCGTAGTGCGTGCGGCTTTTCTTGAATGTACCGGGCAGGACCTTGGTCAGATCGTTCGCCACGCTCGGTTTTTCCGCTATGATTAATGTTTTATCGGTCATATAGTTGTACTTTTACATCGGATCAGGCCCATTGCAATGATCCCGGGTTATGGCAGTATCAAGTCCGTTTGCCAGTCGGAATGGAGATCATAAAAAAGGCTGGTTATCAAGGCTGACATACCCGTAAAAAGTCTATTGCACTCCAAAAGATGGCTAAGTAAAAACACAGATAAGCAAGGAGTGGTAGTTTTTCCGGTGCGAAGGCATACAGGCAGTATGCCGGGTGCCGGAAAAAGTTCCACGACGCAGTAGATCGAAGTTTTTACGACGCCATCAAGGCTCATACAGGAGCAATGTTAGGGTCAAGTTGTCAGACGTTGTATTAACACCATTGCTGTTTGTCAATTTTATTTTCTTCTTCTCCGCTCGGAGTATTGATTAATAGACCGTAATAATAAATAGTTACAATATCTTTAGAGTCGTTTTCTGATTTTCTTTTGTTTCTGTGCCCTCTGAGTTGCCGATATTTCGGGAAAAAGCCCGGAACTATCAGGCTTCAATGAGGCTTTTGGTATCGTTTCCGGCCAAATCTCTGCATGCCGGTCATGACCAGACGAGTGCTACTTCTTGACAATGAGGGAGAGTTGTGGTTATTTGTATGGGTTTAGGCTGGATACAAGCGGGCATAGCTCAGTTGGTAGAGCGCGAGCTTCCCAAGCTTGAGGTCGCGAGTTCGAACCTCGTTGCCCGCTCCACGGTAATAGTTGTCACCTTTTTTTCAGGTTGCTCACGTGGAATCAGTCACTTATATCTGGTGTGTCTCCGGCACATACAGAAGTAAGAAAGTGGGCTCTGCCCGCTTTTTTTTATGGATAAACGAATAATAAAATAAATGATCAAAGACCTTCGAAGAAATGGATGATCCGGTATCAGAAAGAGTTCGCGAATTTGCCCATTCGCTTTTGCCGACCCTGGGCCTTGAGCTTTATGACGTGCACTTCCGCAGAGAAGGGCATGGGTGGGTACTGCGTCTGATCATCGATAAGCGTGACGGAATATCACTTGATGATTGTTCCCGCGTTAGTCGGGAGACAAGTACTTTTCTCGATGTAGAAGATTTCATTGATCAGCCGTATCATCTGGAGGTTTCTTCTCCCGGAGTTGAACGAGCACTTCGTTCAGTGGAGGAATGCAGGCGTTTTGTGAACGAGAAGATTCGCATCAAGCTGCATAGTGAAAGGGGCGGCCAGAAGGTCTTTGTCGGTAAGTTGACGGAAATCGATGGGGATCGTGTAACGATAGTGACTGAAGAGACTGGAAATTACACTTTTTCCTGGCAAGAGATAAAGAGAGCCCGGTTGACGCTCTAGCGTCGGAACGTTGGATGTAAAGATGCTAAGAGGGCATAGATAAAAACGTTGAGTCTGTACGTGCTTAATACGAGGTAGGGTATATGTTATCGGATTTGAAACGGATTATTGACCAGATCAGCAGAGATCGCGGCTTCGACAAAAAGCTCCTCATAGAGGCTATTGAAGAGGCCGTTGCATCTGCCGCTCGGAAAAAGTATGGCAGCAGGCGTGATATTGAAGTGCATTATAATGAAGAACTCGGTGAGGTTGAAGTATTCCAGTTTCGCAGTGTTGTCGAGGAAGCGGAAGATGAACAGACCGAAATCTCGTTTGAGCGCGCCCAATCGCTTGATCCTGAGGTGCAGTTGGGAGATGAACTCGGTGAAAAGATGGAAAATATCACCGATCTTGGCCGGATTGCGGCGCAGTCAGCCAAGCAGGTGATTATCCATCGCATGAAGGATGCAGAACGGGAAGTCATCTATGAGATGTTTCGGGACCGGCAGGGAGAGGTTGTCAGTGGTATTGTCCAGCGATTTGAGCGGGGCAACATGATTATCAACCTCGGTCGGACAGATGCCATACTGCCCAAAGATCATCAGATTCCGAAGCGTTCTTTTAAACAGGGGGACCGGATCAGGGCCTATTTGCTGGAAGTTCGGCAGAGCAGCCGTGATTCCCAGCTTATTCTGTCCCGCACCGCGGATGAATTCCTGGGAAAACTTTTCCAGATGGAGGTACCTGAAATTGCGGAAGGTATCGTTCGAATTATGGGCATCAGCCGCGAGCCCGGGTTTAGGGCGAAAATCGCCGTCAGTTCATCAGAATCGGATGTTGATCCGGTAGGCGCCTGTGTCGGCATGAAAGGTTCCCGGGTACAGAACGTTGTCCAGGAACTCCAGGGCGAGCGAATCGATATCGTAACCTGGAGTCCTGATCCGGCAAAATATGTTTATAACGCGCTGGCACCTGCGCACGTCAGCATGGTTATGGTGGACGAGGATGCAAACTCGCTGCTCGTTGTGGTGCCAAATGATCAATTATCTCTTGCTATAGGACGCCAGGGCCAGAATGTACGGCTTGCCTCAAAGCTCATGGGCTGGCGTATTGATGTGAAAAGTGAGCAGCGCTGGGCCAATCTGGAAAACGAGGGGTACCAGACGCTTCTGCGCGTACCCGGCGTTGATGAGGGTCTAGCCGACCAGTTTTTCAGCAAGGATATTAAATCGGCTGCTGAACTGTCTTGTGCTGTGTTGGAAGATCTGACCATTATCCGCTCCATCGATGATGACTTTGCCCTGAAGCTCATTGAAGTGGCCGGGAAGGTGGCAGCCCAGGTGGCTGCTGAAAAACCCGAGCAAAAGAATGGTGAAAATGGTGTCAGCGCAGAATCTGAAGGTAAGTCCGAAGAAAATGCGGTAGATGGAGATGAGAATACTGAGGTGGGTGAAGTTCCGGAAGCCGGCAAATAAGCGGACGCGCCTCAGACTTCGGGAAATGAAGAAAAAGAGTGAATCCTGTATGCAAATTCGCCATGCGCACATGCGTCAGCTGCTCGGGGATATTTCCAAAGAGCGAACTGATTCGTTATGTCTGGCGGGTCAATCAGCCTGTTGCTGATCCGGAACAGCGGGCCTGCGGACGGGGTGCATACAGTTGTAGAAATAAGCGTTGCATGGAATTGTTTTTTAAAGAAAGAAAAAGGTGGAGACGGTCGTTTCGTCTTAGCTGATGTTTTTTCATAATCGGGATCTTGAAGCTGGAAATAACTGAAGCGTTACCGGTTGAAGATTTCAGAAAGCGGTCTTGCAGGAGTTAGGTATGAGCAGAGTGAGGGTTTACGAGCTGGCGAAAGAAGTCGGAATGAGTGGTAAGGATCTGGCTGACAAGCTGCTTGCTGAAGGTTTTGACGTCAGAGGACATAGTTCGACCGTTGATGTGGAAACTGCCGAGAAGATCAGGAATACCATACTTCAGGAAATCTGATACCGAGCTGGTTGAAAAGCGTATCGACGCATCCGAGGGCGGCACGGTTATCAGGAGGCGATCGACAATTATCCGGCGACGTCCAAAAGTTGAAGATGTCGAACCGACAGAAGAAACATCAGAAAAAGATGTGTCGGCTGCAGTCGATGATACCGTTGCGGTAAAAGGACCGGAAAATGATGAGGCAGCAACTGCCCTTGAGCCGGCTGCTGAGGCTGCATCGGTCGTTACTGCAGGGGACGAAGCGGAAGTCAAAAAAACAGAAGAAATAACTCCGGTAGAGGCTCAAAGTGAAGAGTCGGCCGCAACGGGAAAAGACGCATCCCCGGAACCTGATGGAGATGATGCGAAACAGCAAGTCGAGACTGAGGCTGTCAAGAAAGACAAAAAACCAGCCCGAAAGAAGATCGCCCGTGTTGTCGGCAGCATCGAGCTGCCGATACAGGAGCCTGCTTCTTCCAGTCCGGAGAGGGGACGTCCTAAAAAAGCAGGAAAGCCTTCAACCGCAAGAATCTCAGGACGGCCCAAAGCTGATGTCTCTCTTGTGAAGGACGTGACTGCTGAAACCCCGGATCGTAACCGGAAAAAAGGGAAACGAGTTTTCAATGATACCGAAGAAAGTGATCGACGTGCAAAAGGTGCCCGCAAAGCCAAGCAAAGCGTAAAGTTTACTCATTTTGATGCGGACTATCAGCGAGGTACCAAACGAGGAAAGCGCGGTAAAGGGAGGCTTGAGAGAAAAGCCTCACCCTCAACGATAGAGATGAAGGCGAGCAAGAAAAAGATCACGGTATTCGAAACTATTTCCGTCGGAGATCTTGCCTCTAAAATGAAGCTTAAGGCGAGCGAGGTTATCAGCAAGCTGATGGGACTGGGGGTGATGGCGACGATGAACCAGGCCGTTGATATCGACACGGCAACCCTGATCGCCACCGACTTCGGTTATGAGATCGAACAGGGGATAACGGAGGAAATAGGGGTCCAGCTTTTCGATGCACAGGAAGAGGGTGGTGAAGCAGGCTTCAGGCCGCCGGTTGTCACCGTAATGGGCCATGTCGATCACGGTAAAACTTCCATTCTCGATGCCATCAGGAAAACCGATGTGGCAGAAGGGGAAGCCGGTGGCATCACCCAGCATATCGGTGCCTATCATGTCCGCTCAAAAGCAGGTGACGTGACCTTTGTCGATACTCCCGGGCATGCCGCTTTTACCGAGATGCGCTCGCGCGGGGCACAGATTACCGATCTTGTTGTTCTTGTTGTTGCTGCTGACGATGGCGTCATGGATCAGACCAGAGAGGCGATCAGCCACGCACAGGCTGCCGGGGTGCCAATCCTGGTGGCAGTCAATAAGATTGATAAAGATAACGCTGACCCGGATCGGGTCAAACGTGAACTTGCCGAGTTGGATCTCAGTCCTGAAGATTGGGGCGGTCAGACCATTTACTGTCACACCTCTGCTAAAAAGAATATCGGTATTGATGAACTGCTGGAAAATATTCAGCTCATGTCAGAGATTCTTGAACTGAAGGCGGATGCTACCCGGAAGGCCAAGGGACGTGTTGTTGAAGCCAAGCTTGACAAGGGTCGTGGCCCGGTGGCCACTGTCCTGGTTCAGGACGGGACACTGAATCATGGCGACAGTTTCGTGGTCGGTCAGTTCAGTGGTAAAGTTCGGGCGCTTCGAGATGACAAGGGCAGGGACCTGCAGAGTGCCGGGCCGTCGATTCCTGTTGAAGTGCAGGGGCTGACCGGTGTACCGCAGGCAGGTGATGAGTTTATCGTCGTCAGCGATGATAAAATGGCCAAGAATGTCAGCCAGGTACGATCGATGAAGGCACGTGAGTCTGAACTTGCCGCGGGGAGCAAGATATCACTGGATAAGCTCTTCGAGAAAATGGGTGAAGGAGAGGTTCTTGAACTCAGGGTAATCATCAGAGCCGATGTGCAGGGAACCCTGGAAGCCTTTGCCACGGCTGCCCAGGAATTGTCAACAACTGCCATAAAAGTTCGGGTCCTGCATGAAGGGACGGGTACGATCACTGAGTCTGATATTCTTCTGGCCTCTGCCTCCGATGCAATCATCATCGGTTTTAATGTCAGACCGTCAGGCAAGGTCAAAAGCTTGGCAGAACGGGAAAGTGTCGATCTGCGCTCCTACGATGTAATTTACCACGCGCTTGATGATATCAGAAATGCCATGGTTGGTATGTTAGCCCCGACTTTCGTGGAAGAGGTGATCGGCAGTGCCGAGGTTCGTGAAACGTTTACTGTTCCGAAAATTGGCCGGATTGCCGGCTGTTTTGTCACGGATGGGGCTATCAGAAGGAATGCCAGAATTCGTGTGGTGCGGGACGGTGTTGTCGTTTATACCGGTAAGATAGGCTCCCTGAAACGTTTCAAAGATGATGCAAAAGAGGTGCTGGCCGGGTACGAATGTGGAATGGGGGTCGAGAACTTCAACGATATAAAAGTTGGCGATACTCTTGAGGCCTTTGTTATGAAGGAAGTTGAGGCGACTCTGTAATTGCGGAAACGATCATGGCAGTAGAATGGCATCCTAAACAGGACCTTGAGGCGATTGGCGGCAGCAAGCCCCGCTTGCCTAAACGGGCTGATCGCGTTGCCGATGCAATCAGGAATGAACTGTCTGTTCTGCTCCTGCAGCGTGTCCGTGACCCGCGGCTCAGTAACGTCAGCATCAGCAGAGTCGAAATTACCGACGACCTGCGTCATGCAAAGATTTTTTATACGGTGTTTGGCGAGACGGAACAGAGGGCGCGTATACAGACCGGCCTGGAAAAAGCCGCCGGCTTCATGCGCTCCCATCTTGCCAAAACGCTCAATCTGCGATTTACGCCGGATCTTCGATTCTGGTATGACGAGCAAGCGGAAAAGGTGCAGGAGATTGAAAATTTGCTGAACGACCTCGCCAGACAAAGAGATGATCAAGAGAAAGGTTCCTGAAGAAGTTCTTAAAGTCATTAAGCAGAAGGACAATTTCGTTCTGCTGACGCATATCCATCCGGACGGGGATGCAATCGGTTCCCTGCTTGGGTTTGCAGACGTTCTGGAGCATATGGGTAAGCGGGTTTTTGCCTATGTCGATGAACCGGTCTCTCATCTCTATGAATTCATGCCGGGTTGTGACCGTGCATGCAGCAACCTTGACGACTTGCGCCAGTTTCTTGACGAGGCCGGGGCCGATGTCGGTGCCATTGCCCTTGACTGCGGAGAAGCTGACCGGCTTGGCGACCAGAAGAACCAGCTTTTGAATATCCATCCGTTTCTGGCGATTGATCATCACCTTTCCCACCGAACCTACGGTAAGTTACGCTGGGTTGATCCGGGCCGCAGTTCCACTGGCGAAATGATCTATGAAATCTGCATCGCTCTCGGCATAGAGCCTTCCTATCGTTGTGCTTTTAATCTGTTTGTGGCCATCGCGACTGATACCGGGTCTTTCAGGTACTCATGCACCAGCGTCAGGACGCTGGAGATCGCAGCCAAACTTGTCGCACTCGGCGTACACCCGGAAGAAGTAGCCGGCCATATCTACGACAACTATACTCCCGCACGCCTGCAACTGATGCAGCTGGTTCTGGGAACGCTTGAACTCTCTGCTGAAGATAAGATCGCCTTCATCCACGTTACTCGGGAAATGTTCGACAGGAGTGGGGCGGAGACGCAGGATGTTGAGGGTTTTATTGATTATCCACGCTCAATCAAGACAGTACAGGTTGCCGTTTTTCTGAAAGAAGGCATGGGCGATCACCTCTCCGTAAGCCTGCGGGCAAAAGGAAAATGTGACGTCGCGGCAATTGCCAAATTATATGGCGGCGGCGGGCACCGCAATGCTGCCGGGTGCATTTTTATCGGCCATTCTCGCGAAACGGTCCGGGATATCTTGTGCCGGGAGATAAAGACTGTCCTATGCGGTGGTCCGGCGACGTGATCAATAAAAGGCAGAGCGGCGATAGAAAAACGGCGTTATGACTGAAATGTTTGAAGCCGGTGTACTGCTGGTTGATAAGCCGGCGGGCAAGACCTCCTTTGCCATGATAAAAGTACTTCGGCGGCTTACCGGTATCAGGAAAATCGGTCATGCCGGAACGCTTGATCCTTTTGCTACCGGCCTGCTGGTAGTCTGTCTGGAACGATCAGCAACGAAGATGATAGCGGACTTCATGGTTGGCGAAAAGGAATACCTGGCCACCCTGCAACTAGGCAGCGTGTCGACGACTCAGGACCCTGAAGGTGATATCAGCTGCGGAGCTGCGCAGCCTGATTATCCGGCTGAGGTGATAGAAGCGGTTCTCGACCGTTTCCGGGGCAATATCAGCCAGAAGCCTCCCGCCTTTTCCGCACTGAAACATAAAGGCCGGCCGCTATACCACTATGCCCGCCAGGGCATCAGCATAGAAAAGAGCCCGAGAGCGGTCACTATCCATCAGCTTGAATGGCTTGACCCCAGGGGCTGCGTTGACAATACCCAACCGGAACTGCACCTCAGAGTGCGCTGCAGTAAGGGAACATATATCAGGGCTCTGGCCGAAGATATCGGGCAGGCGCTTGGGTGCGGCGCTTATCTCACGGCGCTTCGCAGGATCCGGAGTGGTTTCTTTTCCGTTAAAGACAGTCTGCCGGGTAGTGAACTTTATAACGATAATGCGGCGGCTCTTGTTCAGACCAGGCTGTTAAGTGTTGAGCACGTACGGAAACTCTTGCAAAAAGATGATGGAATGGATAATATACAACGGTTGGAGTTGAGAATTGCTGCTTTTTCAATGGTTACACGGCGTGAATTTCTTGTTTTATTTGCCAGTGACCGTTAGAGTGCATACTTATTACACAATGAAATGACATTTTGAAAGATACAGGAGGTTGGCAGTGGCACAGTCAGCGGTAAGAAAAAACGAAATAATCGAGAAATACAAGATCCATCCGTCAGATACCGGATCTTCTGAAGTCCAGATCGCTCTTTTGACAGACAGAATCCAGTACCTGACAGAGCATTTCAAGACGCACAAAAAAGATCACCATTCCCGCCAGGGACTGCTGAAACTTGTTGGTCAGAGACGAAGTCTGCTGGACTATCTAAAAATAAAGATATCAACAAGTACCGGGCGTTAATTCAGGATCTGGGTATTCGGAAGTAATCTTGCCTGACAGTCTATGATGTCTCTCGTTACAGAGGAGCTGCGGATAACTCGGCGGTCGCATCGTCCTGTAGTGAAGAGACAGACTCCTTTAATCCGGACACCAGCCTAGATCGCGTATCTTTGCCATGGTCGTCCGGATCCGCTTTCTCTCCTCTAGCTGTTGATGACCTATAGAATCAGACTGTTCCGCAATAGGGTGGAACAGAAGAAGCGTATCGCAACGTATTGCGACGTTAATTTTCAGAAAATAATGACCGGTGGATAATCCGGTCAGAGATGAATCAGACCAGAAGAAGTGGTTTGAAAAATGGAGAAATTATGTACAACAAAGTTGAAGCCACACTCGGAGCGCACACCATTTCCATCGAGACCGGAAAGCTTGCGAAGCAGGCATCCGGATCAGTCGTCGTACGTGTGGCGAAACGGTAGTACTCGTAACCGCCGTCGGTGATAAGGTAAAAAGCTGATCGGGTTTTTTACCGTTAACCATCGAATACCAGGAAAAAATGGCCTCGGTCGGCAGGATTCCCGGTAATTATTTCCGGGCGTGAAATCGGCAGGCCAAGCGATCAGGAAGTCTTGACCTGCAGGATTATTGACCGTCCCCTGCGTCCGCTGTTTGCACACGGCTACTGCGCCGAGACCCAGGTTATTGCCTCGGTATTATCGGCAGACCTGGAAAATTCTCCCGATATGCTGGCCCTGACCGGAGCCAGCTGTGCCATGATGCTTTCCGACATTCCCTTTGCGGGACCGGTGGCCGGCGGCCGGGTCGGATATATTGACGGGAACTATGTTATGAATCCGACTGTTTCCCAGTTGAAAGAGTCGGCCATGGATATTGTCGTTGCCTGTACGGAAAAAGCAGTCGTTATGGTTGAAGGGAGCGTTGCTTCCAAGAGCGAGGACGAGATCCTTGATGCAATTTTCTTTGCCTTTACCGAACTGCAGTCGCTGATTACCTTGCAGAAAACCCTGCAGGCAAGCAACGGCAAAGAAAAAAGAGCGGTTGAGGCCCCGAAGATTGATGAGGATCTCTATCAGCGTGTCATGGAAAGTGCCGCCGCTCAGATGGAAAATGTTATTTCCACCTCGGACAAGCTCGAACGCGCTAAAAAATATGATGAGCTGAAAACGACGATCGTTGAAGAACTTGATAGTGAAGGTGAGCGGGCAGGCGAAATCAAGGAGCTGTTGTCGAAGTTTCGCAAGAAAGTCATGCGAGGCAAAATTGTAAACGAATTAATAAGAATAGACGGACGCTCAATCGACGAGGTTCGTCCTATCAGCTGCGAGGTTGGCTATCTCCCGAGAACTCATGGTTCTGCGCTGTTCACCCGTGGCGAAACCCAGGCTCTGGTTACGGCGACACTTGGCAGTGAACGTGATCAGCAGCGTATTGAAACCCTGGGCGGTGAGGAAAACAGACGCTTTATGCTGCACTACAATTTTCCTCCGTTCTGCGTTGGCGAAGTTCGACGGCTGAGCGGCCCATCCCGGCGGGACATTGGCCACGGAAACCTGGCACGTCGCGGCATGGAGGCTGTTCTGCCGGCTGAAGCGGATTTTCCTTATTCAATCAGGGTGGTTTCGGAAGTACTCGAGTCAAACGGATCGTCCTCAATGGCAACCGTATGCGGCGGCAGCATGGCACTGATGGATGCCGGTGTAGCGATCTCAAGCCCGGTGTCGGGTATTGCCATGGGGCTGATAAAAGAGGATGACAAGGTCGTTATCCTTTCTGATATCCTCGGTGATGAGGACCATCTTGGTGATATGGATTTCAAAGTCGTCGGCACTGCCGATGGTATTACTTCCCTGCAGATGGATATCAAGATAGACGGTGTTGACCGGGATATCATGGGCAGGGCGCTTGCGCAGGCCAAAAGGGGAGACTGCATATTCTCGGCGAGATGTTAAAGGGCATCAGCACGGTTCGAACCGAGATGTCCGAATATGCACCCAAGTATGTGGCGCACCAGATCAATCCTGACAAGATCAGGGACATCATCGGTCCTGGTGGAAAAATCATCAAGGAGCTTTCAGCAGAGTATGATGCCAAGATTGAAGTCGACGACAGCGGTCTGGTCAAGGTGTTTACCTCCAACGGCCAGAATCTCGAAAAACTGCTGAACCGCATAAAGGCTATTACTGCCGAACCGGAAGTAGGTGCTGTTTACAAGGGTATTGTCAAGACCATTAAAGATTTCGGTGCTTTTGTCGAAATCATGCCCGGTACTGACGGACTTGTTCATATATCAGAACTGGCAAAAGAGCGGGTCAACAAGGTGACCGACGTCGTCTCTGAAGGCGACGAGATGGAGGTCAAGGTTCTTGAAATTGATAACCGTGGACGTATACGGCTGAGTCGCAAGGTTTTATTGTAGATCTGAGCTGATTTTCGAGCTTGTGCCCGGGCCGGTTGTCATTGACATCCGGCCCTTTATAGTGGAGCAGGGAAAATGGAGAAGCGCGATTCAACGCCCTTAGCCATCAGCATCAGATGGCTTCATCCCGAAATGAGCCGTGATATATTACTGCCGGCCTACGAAACAACCGGTTCTTCCGGCATGGATGTCTGTGCCGCGATAGAGGCGGACCTTCCTCTACTGCCAAAAGAGCGCGTCCTGATACCGACCGGCTTTGCAGTGGCAATACCTGTCGGCTATGAAATACAGGTCCGGCCTCGCAGCGGTCTTGCCGTCAAGCATGGGGTAAGCGTTATCAATGCACCCGGAACTATTGATTCGGACTACCGTGGTGAGGTTAAAATCGGCCTCGTCAATCTTGGAGATAAAACATTCACCATCCGCCGCGGTGACCGGATCGCCCAACTGGTTGTCGCCCCTGTCATAAGAGCAACCCTGCAGGTCGTTGACGGACTTGACGAAACCCTGCGCGGTAGTGGCGGTTTCGGTCATACCGGGGTGTGATAATGAGGTTTTCCGTTCTCGGAAGCGGCAGCAAGGGTAACGCCTTCTTCATTGAAAGCGGAAAAACGGCTATTCTCATTGACAACGGTTTCTCCGGTAAGGAGACAGCGGCACGACTTGCCCGGATTGACAGGGATATTGACGTACTGGATGCAATCTTCGTCACCCATGAGCATTATGACCATATCAGCGGTGTTGGTGTCTTATCGCGCCGCTGTAAAATCCCGGTCTTCGCCAACGAGCACACCTTTCTGGGCGGCGGCAAAACCCTGAGCAATCTGTCACAGCGATGTGAATTTCAGACCGGCGAGAGCATTACCTTCAGGGATCTTACCATCCGTTCCTTTGCCGTTTCACATGATACTGGTGATCCGGTTGGCTTTGTAGTCGGTGACGGTGAGTACACCATCGGCTGCTGCACTGATACCGGCATTGCCTCCCGCCTCATAGCCCAGCGCCTGAAAGCCTGCGACAGTCTCATCCTGGAATTCAATCACGATCTGGAATTGTTGAAAAACGGTCCCTATCCGCAATCCGTGAAACAGCGGGTTCGCTCAAGTCACGGACATCTCTCAAACAACGATGCCGCCGGTCTGCTGGATAGCCTTGTGCATACGAAGTTGCAACAAATTGTCCTGGCCCATCTCAGTGAAACCAATAACCTGCCTGAAATAGCCTACCGGGAAGCAGCGAAGGTGCTGGAGGGAAGGCTGGAATTGTCGGCCCTTGATATTGCCGGCCAAAACCTTCCCACCCCGTTGTTTGACATTTCCTGAAAAAAACTCCTTCCTGAATATTTCTCAGGTCTCGTCTGACGCTGTCGGCCAGTTGCACCGTTCCAGAGTACCTTTGGTTCAAAATCAATGTGCATGTGACAATTTTTCCGCAAACATATGTTTGGTATTCCGATGATAAAATATTTAAAGTAATACGCAGAGTTATAATAAAATGACAATTTTCAAGGTCGCTTTTTTTTAGCCTTTGGTTCATGGCACTTCCCTGCCCTCACATCTCAAAGCATTCCCTGAAATAAATGATCAGCAATTGTTTTTCCTGACGTATAAAAAAATGTTTCTGAAAGAACATTCAACTAATTGATACTATTTAGTAAGCAAGTAGATCGTGTAATATCTATGACTTATCATAACAGTTGTATAACAGGCGAATATCCCTCAAAGGCAACACAAACCCCTACCGACAGAGTGGATCTTTCGCTCTTTTTCAGGAAAAAAATATTACCTTTCCCTAATATACAACAGATGGCTATCAGGAATATTCGCCGCTTTTGCAACACCTGCAAGCCTAAACATTTTTCCTTGCAGAGCATGTTTTTTAAGTCTATTATTAATAGTGTCCATATTTCTAGTACATACAAAGACATGTCAATCACAACCATGTTCTCAGCAATGCATCGCTTCCAGGAAAGTAGAAATCTAAAAAAAGAAAAAAATAGGCAAACTCACCCCAAAAAGTAACAGATGTCTGTGTATAAAAAGTTATGCAACAAAATAAGAAGAATAAAATGAAATTCCTCTGTATTCAATTATTAATCTTGATTTTGTTGCCAGTTGCAGGACATTCTTAGAAACAAACAGATTGAAAATGCAACAGGCACTGAGCTTACATTAGCAGATATAATTCGATCCCCTGGGAGTATCTATTCTTGGAAAGAGATTGAAAACAGAATATCCGGTGGACACTTAAACGAGGGTAGACCAGAGAGAAGAGTAGTGTCGAATTATGTCTATATCTGTTTATCTTAAAGATTTAAAAAGAGAAAATCTAAGCTTAAAAGTTTACATGACTCTCCGAAATTCAATTATCGTTGAAAAACGAAATACCAAGCTGATTAAAAGTGTAAGTTATATTCTGCGAAAAATCTGAATGTATAAAGGAAACAATTAAGAATATTAAATAGAAACATATGAAAAGAATTTTCCCAAGGGTGGTCCGAGTTTAGCAGGAGATACTCAAATTGGATATTTCATTCCAATAAAAGTGAAAATTTTAAAGGAGTTGGAGCAATTCATC
>CAVUYQ010000002.1:0-118036 GCA_963745765.1 uncultured delta proteobacterium
GAGGACGTAACCGACCCCTGTGACGGTGTGCAGCAGTTTTGGCTCGCGGTTACCATCTATTTTTTTTCTGAGGTAGTTGACGTAAACATCGATGACATTGGTTGTCGTCTCGAAACCGTAATCCCAGGCATGTTCCGCTATCATTGTTCGGGTCAGGACACGTCCCTGGTTGCGCATGAAATAATCGAGCAGGGTGAACTCTTTTGAGGTGAGTTCGATTTTTTCCACGCCGCGATAGACCAGGCGGGTTGCCGGATCGAGGCTGAGGTCAGCCACCGTGAGAATGGGCAGTTGTGTATCAGTGTGTCGCCTGAGCAGGGCTCGCACCCGCGCCAGGAGTTCCTGGAAGGAAAAAGGTTTCGGCAGATAATCATCGGCGCCGGTGTCCAACCCGATAACCCTGTCCTCGATGGTGGCGCGAACGGTAAGCAGCAGAACCGGGGCCGTTATCTTTTTTCGGCGCAGTTCCCGCAGGATGCCGAGACCGTCCAGCTTCGGCAGGTTGATGTCGAGGATAAAAAGATCGTGAAAGCCGTCAAGTCCCATTGCCACTCCGGTTTCCCCGTCAGCGGCATGATCCACGGCATAGCCTTCCTCTTCAAGGCCTTTTTTTATGAAGCTTGCAACCTTTTGTTCGTCTTCTACCAGAAGGATTCGCATCGGTCTCCCTGTGAGGCTACGGAGTGTCATCTACCTGTTGTGTTCTTTATAATGCCTCCTTAAATCATTTCCGGCAAGGAGATCGTCGGACCTTGCTGTTGCCCGTATTGGGCTAATCAATCAGAATTGGCCTCGATTCCGATCATTTACATGGTTTATTCCTCTGTTTTACCTGATACCCAGGTGCAAAATGAGCAGCAGTTCCGGAAAGATGTCACGTCGTCATAGAAGATTTCATGAAAAGAGAGGGTTAGCAATTCATAAAAGGTACAACGTAAAGCAAGGTAAGGTTTTGATGTATTTGTGCAAACGATTTTTTTTCAACAGACAAAGGGGCTATAACTACTTCTTCGCAGCCACATTAATCTATATCGTATGATATAATAGTAGATATTTAGAATTATTAAAATAAATATTGCAGAAAATAAATATATGCAATATATTTTGCATAAAGCTGACGTGGAGGAATGAGGTGAAAGCTGAATCGAGTCTGCAGCATATTATCGAAACATTCAGTGGCAAACTCACAAGTGTTGACCAACGCCTGCTGAATATGATTCTGGGGCAACCGACGGTAAGTGCATTTTTATCGGGAGCAGATCTGTCAAAACGGGTGGGTGTGCATCCGTCCGCAACGGTTCGACTTGCGCATAAGCTTGGATTTTCAGGGTATCCGGAACTTCGAAACAAAATACGGGAAGAGGTCACCCACCGGTCAACGCCAGACATCCGCATGCGTCGACGCCTGGAGCATCTCGGATCAGAATCGGTGCTGCAAGGACTCGTTGAGACAGAAATATCGACATTAAAACAGCTGGTCACTTCAATCCCGCAGGAGCGGGTTGAAAAAGCTGCAAAGCTGTTAATTGAAGCGGAGACCGTCTATCTTTACGGCCGCGGCAGCTCAATGCCGCTGGTTAGTCTGCTCGAAAGAAGACTACGCCGGGCCGGCAAGCGTATCGTCTCAGTTTCAGGGCTGCAAAAGCGCGAGGCTGCGGAAAGATTTCTGGCGCTCTCCCGAAATGATGTCGTTTTTTCTTTTGCTTTCCGTTCCAAAGAGTCCGCACCTGTAAGTCTGTCTGTTCTCTTTGATCATGCAAAAAAACTGGGTGCGAAAACAATTCTGATGAGTGATGCATTCGGCGCAACCTTCCGTCCCCGCCCTGACGTCACGTTCCATGCATCACGCGGTGAAGATGAAGAATTCGTTACCATTACCGCTCCAATGCTGATCTGCGACGCCATCGCGTTAACGATGATGAAAATTGACGAAGGCAAATCGATTGAAAACCTGAAAGCCCTGAATGAATTGCGAAATACATTTGAAAACGATCGATAAATCAACATGACAACTCGAGCACTTAATCTCTATCCGAAAACCATTGCCAGAAACCTGTTGTCACCGGTAAACCTTGTTGGTTCTGCCTTGCTGGTTGTGCTCGGCTACCTGATTATACTTCCGCTTGTCCAGCTCACTATCAGAACATTTGTCTGGGGAGTGGGGGATCGGCGAATTTCAAAGGAGGCTGTCGAAGGACAATTCACCCTGTTCCATTGGAATGAGGCCTTGAACGGTGGGCTATCTGCTAAAATGCTCTATGAACCACTGCTCAACACAATGGTTACCGGTGTTTCAAGTGCCATTCTGGCCCTTATTCTCGGCTCGTTGCTCGCCTGGGCCGTGGTGAGAACCGACCTTCCCGGCAAAAAAGTCCTTCGTTCGATCCTGACAATCCCCTATGTCATTCCGTCTTTCGCGATTGCTCTCGCCTGGGTGACGGTATTCAAGTCTCCACTGCTTGGCGGTCAACCCGGATTATGGAACGCACTGTTCGGCTCAGCCCCTCCCGTATGGTTGTCCTCCGGCCCGGTTCCGATCATTATAACAATGGCCATACACTACTTCCCGTTTGCTTTCCTGCTCGTTGCAGGAGCCCTCGCAACAATTGATTCTCAACTTGAAGAGTGTGCCGAGATACAGGGAGCCTCACGATTTACTATTCTGCGGAAAATCACCCTCCCTGTTGTGGCTCCGGCCATGGTTTCTGCGCTGGTATTGACGTTCGGGAAAACACTGGGAACCTTTGCCCTTCCTTACCTGTTAGGTTTGTCATCCGATTACAATACGGTTGCAACGATGATTTTCTCAAGCCTTTCCCTTGGATTTGAGGCGCTGAGCTTTGTACTGGCACTGATCTTGATCGCCATCACCGTAGTGATGATCTATTTCTCGCACAAACTGGTTGGAAAGAATGCAAAACGATTCGAGACCATCAGCGGAAAAGGATTTCGCAGTAATCTGACAAAGCTTGGGCCCTGGCGCTGGCCTATCTGTGCTGCCGTCTGGAGTGTGGCACTCGTTGCCGCGATCATGCCCCTTGCATTGCTTGCATTTCAGACCTTCCAGCTTGTTGATGGACGTTTAGGTCTTGACAACCTGACGATGCACTACTGGACAGGAGGTTCGGATCCGAATATCGCCTTCGGTGAACCCGGCGTATTACATAATAATGTGATTCTCGGCGCCACGTGGATAACGCTGAAACTGGCTTTGATCAGTTCTGCGATCGCAGCCATTGCAGGTCTTGTCATTGGCTATATTGTCGTTCGCAGAAGTGAGACGAAAATTGCCCACTTGCTGGACCAGATATCATTCATCCCTCTGCTGTTTCCGTCAATCGCCATGGGGGCAATGTACATTTCGATGTTTGCGGAGTCGCATGGCCCTGTTCCTGCTCTCTATGGCACATTCACCCTTCTGGTCATCATCTCAGTTGTAAAACGACTTCCCTATTCAGTGCGAACCGGGTCAAGCGCGATCACCCAGATAGGTGCAGAGATGGAGGAAGCTGCCGAATTACAGGGAGCATCCTGGTTCCGCAGGTTTGTGCACATAATTGCCCCTCTGGCAAGCGCCGGTGCCGTGTCCGGTATGATGGTCAGCTTTGTTGGCATCATGCGTGAATTAACGCTCATCATCCTTCTCATCACACCATCGACGCGTGTTCTTATGACCGTTGGTTTCCGCTATGCAGAAGAAGATCAAACACAGTTGAGCAATGCTCTTGTCCTTATCGTTACGGTCCTGACACTTGCCGGTGAACTGGTAATGTGGAAACTCGGGTCAGGAAAACTTTCAAAATTGCGCAATAATACCGCTGTCTAACAAGGGATAATGAAAAACCATGTCTGAAATCCAAATCAAGAACCTCACCAAGTATTATGGCTCTGTCCGTGCACTGGACAACGTCAGCCTGCATATCGACTCAGGAGATTTCCTTGTCTTGCTTGGCCCTTCAGGATGCGGAAAAACGACCTTGTTACGTTGTATTGCCGGGCTTGAAGAACCGAATGAAGGAGTAATCCTGATTGACGGCAAAGCCGTTTTCCATTCCGCAAAACAGATCAACATTCCGGCCGGTAAGCGCGATATTGGCATGGTATTCCAGAGCTATGCCCTTTGGCCGCACATGACGGTAAAAAACAACATCAGCTTCGGATTGAAAATCCAGAAAATGGCAGCCGCCGAAATCGACACCAGAATTTCTCAGGTGCTTGAGGATCTATCCATGCAGGGTATGGAGGGCCGGTACCCTTCTGAACTGTCCGGAGGCCAGCAACAGCGTGTTGCCTTGGCCCGTCTGTTGGCCCAGCGTCCGCCTGTCTTTCTGATGGATGAACCGCTCTCTAACCTTGATGCCCGGCTTCGGATGGACATGCGAATCGAGTTAAAACGTCTGCATCGCGCTGCCGGGGCAACAACGGCTTATGTGACTCATGATCAGACTGAAGCCATGACCATGTCCTCAAAGGTTGTCGTCATGAAGGATGGCAAAATCCAGCAAGTTGCTCCACCCGTCGATGTTTATCGACAACCGGCAAACACTTTCGTTGCCGATTTTATGGGAATGCCGCGCATTAATATGTTCGAGGGCATCTATCTCGACAATGGCAGTCCAAAACTACGGGTCCAGGATTTTGATATCCCCATACGCTGGAAACCGACCGCTGAGAAGGTAATCATCGGGGCAAGGCCGGAGGATATCACCGTCTCAACAGATAGATCTGCACCCGGTACCGATTTTACTGTCTATTCAGTCCTGCCAAACGGACCGGATCTGCTGCTGCAGCTCCACCATGGCGGCCTGAAACTGACAACTCGCATGTCTCACGAAGCCATCATCGACGTTGACCAAATCGTGAAGGTTTCCTTTTTACCAGATGCAATCAACATTTTTGATGCCTCAACCGGCAGACTGATTTCACCTACGACCCCCGTCGTACCCGTCAAGGCGGCCTGCGGATGATTTCAACAGTCATCCATCAAAATTTCTTCCAATAACCAGTGAGGAGGACGGTCATGAACAAAGGTAAACAGTTAAAACTATGGTCTCTAGCAATACTCACCAGCAGTGCCATTCTTTGGCCATCCCTGTCCTGCGCCAGCCAGGATTGGGGTGCTATTGAGGCCGCCGCACGCAAAGAAGGCAAAGTAGTTATCTATTCCGTCTCCTCGAGGGTTCCCGAACTCGTTGATTCGTTCAAGGAAAAGTACGGCGTAGAAATCGTAAGTTACGATCTGTCTTCAGATGTGCAATTGGAGAAGTTTCGACGTGAACACAAGGCGGGTATTTTTAATGTGGATGTCCTGTTCAACCAGGACGCACCGATGCTGCTCAACGAATACCTTGATAAAAAATTAATCCATAACTTCATTCCTGATGATTCTGCCAGTCAGCTTGATAAAGATGAGATGGAACCGTTGTTGATTCAACGCTGGAGCAGTCGAATTCTCGTTTACAACAAGGTAAAAAATCCGCAAGGCGCTCCCTTTGATAATCTCTGGGACCTGACGAAACCCGAGTGGAAAGGGCGTGTACAGATGCCTAACCCATCAGAAGACAGCAACCAGTCCAATGTTCTCCAGACGATACTTCAACACCCGGACGAGATGGAAAAAGCCTATGAAAAGGAATTTGGAGAAAAACTCGTTTACTCCAAGGCTGTCGAGAAGGCGATCAAGAAGCACCCGTTGATTGACAAACCGGATGCCGCCATTGAATGGCTGTACCGTCTCCTCAAAAACAAACCTGTATTTATCAGTTCGACGACGCAGATCTTCAAGAATGTTGGGGACGTAAAACAGGATAACCCACCTGTTGGCTTTACCACCTTCAGCAAACTCCGTAGTAACAAGCCGGGCGAATTTGAAGCTGAACCTGCTTATAACGTTGAACCCGCATTCGGGGTTGCCTATCCGTCGATCCTTGTCATTGCAGATGGAGCGCCTCATCCAAACGCAGCTAAAGTGTTGATCAGGGAAATGATGGGGGATAGTTTCGGACCCTGGAATGTTATTGGTGATTATGCTGCACGCAAGGACCTTGCTGAAACCCAGGTCGCCGAGTTCAACATTCCAGCGTTTGACTCTCTCAAGTTATGGAGCATTGATCCTTCTGAAGTGTACGACACCAAATACGCGTTTCTGACCTTGTATCTGTATTTGAAGTAATAATTTTCAAAACAGCCCTCCCCGGGTGGTGACGTCCCCTGTGGCATCATCGCCCGGGAGCTCTTCACAATGCACTAAAAATAATCCGCATGGAGATTTACCTATGACCATTAGCGCAGTCTTGTTCGACGCCGGAGATATACTTTATTCAAGGCCACGTCGCGCACGTGTCTACACTGATTTTTTCACATCCCGCGGCCTTCCGGATGTGGATATGAAAACACCGGAATTCAGACGGTTGAAACTAGACTCGCATGAAGGACTGATATCTGAAGATGCATACTATGAAGAGGTGATGCGACGTGGTGGCATTACGCAGCAAATTGATTTTGATGCTGGTAAAAAGGCATTCCGCGAGGCCATGCTGGATTTTGATTTCACTGATGGTGTTGCCGATGTACTGCACACTTTGAAAAAAGATGGTTTAAAGCTGGGAATAGTCACAAACACCTATAATCCAACCAAAGAAAAAATGACATGGTTTAGCACCATTGGTATTGACACCATCTGGGATTCATTTGCAACATCCTGTGAGATCAATGCAATAAAACCCTCCCCGGAAATATATCTCGCAGCCCTTGAACCATTTGCTGGAAGCCCACTTGAAACTATTTTTGTCGCCCATGCCCAAAAAGAAATTGATGGGGCCAAGGCTCTGGGCATGACAACCGTTGCTTATAACCGTGACGATGATACTGTTCAAGGTGACTATATTCTTGACAAGTTTACCGATTTACCCGCTCTTGTCGCATCGTTACGCCATGGTTATTCAGATCTTAAGATATCTTCACATTAGGCTGCAAAACGAGTCTGGCCCGCCCTGTTGGTTATCATCTTTTCAAGCTGCAAAAGTCTTTTTCCTCTGGTTATGAGAGAAAGGACCTGACAAGTACCACAAGAGGCATGATAATTCATGTAATCAATGCGTTCAAGCCATTATGTCCTGGCATTTCTGCTCCATTCAATAGTATGATGTGATTGACAGGTCTGGTGGAGAGGGGAGAAGCCCAACAAGTAACATCCGTTCAATACAATTTAAAACAGACCATTCAGGTTTAATAGCTGGATGGTGAGCTTACGCATCACCCGTGTCAGTCTGCAGTGTGATGGAAAAGCAGGTCTGCGGAAAGGAAAAATCCACTGACAAGTGGAAGATTCCCGCACAAGCTTGTCTTGCTTGTGTGGTTATAATGACGCCGGTGCACCGCTGATTCCGGTCAGAATAACATGAGGAGTCATCACGTGCCTAAAGATCCGAAGGTTCCGGGAATGGTTAAGTGGTGGGCTGTTACATTATTTCTTCTGGTCGCTTTCTGCTTTCGTGCAGAACAGGGGATGTCAGCCGATCAGACCATCAATGCCCCTTTTGTCGGAGACGTAATCGGCGACGATAACAGCGCTCCCGGCAGCAGCGGCGGCTCCAATACCCTCACCGTTACCGGCAGCGGTTCGGTCACCGGTGATGTCATCGGCAGCAACAACAGTGGCGACAACAGCAGCGGGAACGGTAACATAATCAGCAACGCCGGCACGGTAGACGGCGCTATCTCCGGCAGCAGGAATTGGGCTGCCAGCAGTTCCGGCGGTTCCAATACCGTTACAAACTCGGGCACGACAAATGATTGGATCGAAGGCAGCTGGAATAGCGGACAAAACAGCAGTGGCGGTGCCAACACGGTCAGTAACTCGGGTGATGTTTTTGAAATTTATGGCAGCTTTAATGATGGCACCGGCAGCAGCGGCGGTTCCAACACGGTCAATAACTCTGGAGATACCGCTTTTTTATCTCCGGCAGTTTTAATGATGGCGACAACAGCTCCGGCGGTTCAAATACCATCAGCAACACGGGTATTGCCGATGAAATTATTGGTAGTTGGAATGCGGGTGCCAATAGCAGCGGCGGTTCGAATACTATTACGAATACCGGCTCGGGGGCTGTCGTTATTGCTGGCAGTACAAATTTTGCTGCTAACAGTTCAGGCGGCTCCAACTCCATCAGCAACTCCGGTACAACTAATGTGATCTTCGGCAGCTATAATGAAGGTGAAAACAGTGCGGGCGGTTCCAACACGATCAGCAACTCCGGTACGAGCCACTTACTTTATGGCAGCGTCAATAACGGTAACAATAGCAGTGGCGGCTCCAACACCATCAGCAATTCCGGCACGGTTGAAGAATATATCTTCGGTAGCGTTAACGGGGGCGTCAATTCGACCTCCACGGGCAACAGGATCAGCAACTCCGGTACGGTCGGCGGGGACATCTGGGGCAGCATGAACAACGGCGCCGGCAGTGGCGGCGGCAACGACACCATCATCAACAGCGGCACGGTAATGGGCTCCATCTACGGCGCCGACGGTGACGATACGGTTATCCTGGTCGGCGGCTCGAGCCTGGGCGGTGTGGCGGATGGCGGCGAGGACAGCGACACGCTGGGTTTTAACAATATGGGAACGGTGGACGGCAGCCTGCTTGGTACTGTCTACCTGAACTTCGAGAACTTCGGTATCTACGGCGGAAGCAACACCCTGACCGGCACCTGGGATTTCTCGGGTGGCACGACAACGGTTCATGCCGGCGATCTTACGGTAAACGGTACGCTGCTGACTACCGATCTCTTGGTCAACAGCGGGGCGTCCATGAGTATCCCGGGCACGGTAAACAGTGGCGCGACGACGGTTGACGGCAGCATGGATGTGGGCGGTCTCCTGACGACAGACAGCCTGCTGGTAGGCGGTTCCGGCTTCATGAATATCCCGGGCACGGTAAACAGTGGTACAACGTTGCTGGACGGCACCATGAACCTCAACGGCAGCCTTACTGGCAGCAGTTTTACCATAGGATCGGGTGGTTTCCTGAGCGGTAACAGCACGATTACCGCCAAGGTCGTCAATTACGGCACGATCTCGCCGGGTAACTCCATCGGCATCATGAATATTGTCGGTTCGCTCAGTTTTATGGCGGGCAGTACCTACGTGGTGGAGCTTTCCTCCAATGGAGGAAGCGACCTGATCAAGGTCAGCGGCCCAGTATCTATCTCCGGCGGCACGCTACGGACCTCCCTGCCGCGGGCGCTTTATACCGATGGTTACAACTGGACGATTATCAAGGCGAGTGGTGGTGTTAGCGGAACGTTCTCCAGTATCAGCACAAACTTTACTTCCTCCACCATTGACCTGCGTCAGTCAAACCGGAACGATTCCCTGAAACTGGTCATAGACCGGAAACCGTACTCGAGTTTCGGAGCAACCCCGAACGACGCGGCAGTAGGCACGGGGCTTGATGCGCTGCTGCCGTCGGCCCGCGGTACGATGGCCGAGCTGCTTACCACGATGGATTTCGACATGAACCCGAACCAGATAAGTGCTACTCTGGCCGGATTGAACCCGGAGATGTATACGGCGTTTCCCTCCTCGGGTTTAGAAACAGCTGCTATCTTCAGCCAGACCGCCAGCCAGCACCAGCAGGAAGCACGGCTGGCGTCCGCTTTTCCGGCTGAGGGCAGGAAGGCTTCTCTGTGGAACGGTTGGTTTCGGGCTTTAGGCGGTCGATTTGATCGTGATAGCGGAGATGACCTGACGGGCTACAACCTTGAAACCGGCGGTACTGCCTTCGGAGCCGACCGGAGATTTGGTTCGGTCTCACGGGCCGGCTTTATGCTGGGTTATAGCGACAGTGATCTTGATTGGGACGTAAACGGCAACAGCGGCCAGATCACCGGTAAATTTCTTGGGATCTACGGCAGCACGAGCTATAATGATTTTTACCTTGACGCCACGGCAGGCTATACCAGCCTTGACAACAGCGCTGATCGCCGGATTTCGGCCCCGGTTGTTTCCGGCAGCAGCCGTGCCAGTTTTGATGCCAATGTCTGGAGCGGCTCGCTGACAGCAGGGTATGATTTCAAACCGGGCGGATTGCGGGCCGGGCCGGTAGCCTCTATCGGCTATCAGCGTCTTGACCAGGACGGCTTCAGCGAAAGCGGTACGACGGATTTTTCGGTGATGCTTGACAGCTGTGATGCGGAATCGCTCATGTCTCGCCTGGGCCTGCGTCTGGGTGGTCTGATCGAGGGTGGTGACTGGCGTTTTTTGCCGCGAGGCGAGTTGAGCTGGCTGTATCAATTCAAGGCCGACCCTGTTGAGCTTACCGCCGACTTTGCCGGATATCCATCAGCCTCATTCAGCGTTTCGGGTGCTGACCCGGCGAAAAACCAGGTCCTGCTCAGTCTCGGATTGTCAGCTGAGTACGGCACGAGTCTGACGCTGTACGCCGATTACTCCATGACCGGCTCCGACGAGCAGCGCTTGCAGATACTATCCTTCGGTCTTGCCTGGCTCTTTTGAAATGAACAACAGCGTAGTTGATTCCTGGCTGTTTAGGGGCAGGAATCAAAACAACGGCGAACAATATTGATGTTAGCCGCTCTATTTGCGTGGGAAAAAGGTTTTTCAACATACTCACCGGGCCGGTAGTTTGCCACCTTGTGTGTCATCTCCTTTCCCTTCTTGCATTATCCTCACGCTTTCATGAACACGTTCGCATACAAACCCGTTCGTTCAGTCTGAGCACCCTTGCCTATTAGACAGGGCCTGGATTGTAACTTCCATCGCGCAGAACGTTTCTTTCCCGAAACCCCGTTCCCGATAGTTCGGAAATCGGTGCGCGATAATCATCGGTCACTCTGCCTGCCCCTGAACGTTGTTGATCTCCTCCAGGTTCTGTATTAGAGTTGGATCAGGTAATATTTGCAGTCTCTGCACGACTGTGTTCCAGTATCAAGGAGGATACCATGGGAAAATTGATCGCTAGCCTTATGGCCTGTATCTTGTTTCTGATTTCTTCAGCTTCAGCCAGCCTGGCGTCACCGGGCCCTCCAGGACCGCATTATGGCCCTCGCCCACCGCTTGCGGGCCCGGCGCCGTTTGGCCCTGCAGGACCGCATTATGGCCCTCGCCCACCGCTTGCGGGCCCGGCGCCGTTTGGCCCTGCAGGACCGCATTATGGCCCTCGCCCACCACTTGGGGGCCCAGGATATTATCCCGGATACAGCTGGGGTTATTTCGGAATCGGACTACTGACCGGTGCATTCCTGAGCGCTGCCGTGGCACCGCCGCCTCCCAGACCCGCAACGGTGGTCTACAAAACGGCGCCCGCGGTTGTCTATCAGCCGGCACCTGCCGTGGTCGTTCAGCAGACAACTACCACACCTGCGCCGAACGTGGTTCTCCGTCAGGTAATACCCATTCCGACCCTATTAAATGTCAGGAACAATCCGGATCTCAACGCCAACATTCTCGGTCAGGTTAGGAGCGGCGAAGTGCTTGATGTGATTGGTACAGCACCTGGCTGGCTCTATATCAGAACCGGCACTGGCAATTATGGCTGGGTAATGGAGCAATTCATCCGGAATAGGGATCAGCCGGCTGGATAGAGTTCGGTAGCGCACCATCAGTACCTCCCGACGATCCGTGGGCAGCAGCAGGCTCACGGATCGTCGGACCGTTTTCATGGGCGGTCCCTGCACCCAGGAGTTTTATTGGCGAGCAGCGGAATAGTTTGACTGCGGTACTGGTATCTGTGTGGTCGGAAATGATAAACAAAACGTGTAACGATACCAGGGATATATAACTCATACCACTATTGGTGCCCTCAAGAGGACCAGTGGAAAGCGAATCAAAATCGAAATAGGCTAATATACCCTCAAAGTGTCTATCCAATGTATTAGCAAAGTTCTTCAACATTCCTATGCCGGAGTTCCCGGCCATTTCCATCCACCTTGTCAAATGCCATTCAGCCGAACTTTTGTCACCTTCCCAATTGCACAACTGTCGTAAACCCTCTTTCCTGTAATAGGCCGTTGCCAACGGCTTGATAAGCTCCAATGCCTGCTCTAACCGTTGCTGCTTCCCCAGCTCATTATCCAGATTATGAGTTAGTGTCTGTCCAGGAATGAGTTAGCAAGAGTGGAGCTAATGACGAATGGTGCAGAGATATTCTACGAGAAATGCTGCTACGCTCCTTCATGCGCGCCTCACTGGAAACCAGAATCCCAGCGCTCCATTGCGATATTTGAAACGTGACATGACACTGGCGTAATGTAGTTTTAGAAAAGGAGTGGGGGAAAATAAAAATAGAGGTAACTGGCTTAAAATGAGGATTGGAATTGAGCAAATATTCCACATTTCTTCCACATGAACAACTAAGGGGTTATCCTGTCTAGCAGGATACCCCCTTGATATTGATGGTGGAGCTAGGCGGGATCGAACCGCCGACCTCTTGAATGCCATTCAAGCGCTCTCCCAGCTGAGCTATAGCCCCACTTGTGGTCAGTCAATTGAGGTGTTTCGTATAACAGGGTTTAGCTGGAGTGTCAACAAAAAACAGGTAATCTGGCAGCGACTTTCCATTAATCTTGCTAATGCGCAGATGCTCTGGTATCTTTCCTTTTCTTAAGGTTTCAGGTTTTTTATCTGTACTTTTCAAGCGATGAAAATGGCAGGTGGAACAGCTGAGAATCCGGTACGACGTTCACTATACAATGATAAGGAAGATTTTATGTTCTCGCCATTTAACTTTTTATTCGGCTGGCTCTCAAACGACTTGGCCATCGACCTGGGAACGGCCAATACCGTACTTTATGTTAAAGGGAAAGGCATTGTCCTGCGTGAGCCCTCTGTCGTTGCGGTTCGTCAGGACGGACGGGTGAAGCAGGGTTCTGGCCGTTGGGCATGAAGCCAAGCTGATGCTGGGAAAAACTCCCGGTAATATAACGGCGATCAGGCCTATTAAGGATGGTGTTATCGCTGATTTTGAAGTAACCGAAGCCATGCTGCGCTACTTCATTAAAAAGGTACACAATCGCCGGACACTGGTTCACCCGAGGATTATTATTTCGGTTCCTTCCGGAATCACCCAGGTTGAAAAACGTGCGGTAAAGGAGTCTGCGGAGTCCGCCGGGGCGCGTGAGGTGTATCTTATTGAAGAGCCGATGGCTGCGGCAATTGGTGCGAATCTTCCTATAACCGAGCCAACCGCCAATATGATCATCGACATCGGCGGCGGTACGACAGAGGTTGCGGTGATATCGCTTTCGGGCATCGTTTATGCCAAATCGGTGCGGGTTGCCGGTGACAAAATGGATGAGGCGATCCTGCAATATATCAAGCGCAAGCATAACCTGGCAATTGGCGAGAGAACCGCCGAGCTGATTAAAACCACCATTGGCAATGTGATGCCGGAAGAACCCTATGAATATATGGATATAAAGGGACGGGATCTGGTATCCGGTGTACCCAAGACCATATCTGTCGGGGCCGATGAAATTCAGTCCGCCATAGCTGAACAGGTTGATGTAATCGTTGAGGCCGTTCGGGTTGCTCTGGAACTCACACCCCCTGAACTCGCTGCTGATATTGTCGACCAGGGCATTGTCCTGACCGGAGGCGGCGCGCTTCTGAAAAACCTGGACAAGTGTCTGAAGGAAGAAACCGGGATGCCGATTATCGTGGCGGATGACCCGCTCTCGTCCGTTGTCCTGGGATCAGGTAAGGCGCTTGACAACATCAATATTCTTAAAGAAGTATGCATTGACTGATAGGATACAGGTATCTTTCCCCGGGCCATAAAGCAGTTAGCACGCTGTTGTGAATAAACAAACCAAGGACAGGAAAAGCAGGACAAAACCGTTGCGGTTTCGTGCCTTGCTACTTGTTGTCTTCCTGCTCTCCCTGTGTCTACTCCTCTTTGCCTCGACATTTGGCGGACGATTCGGTGTTTTCCACCAGTTGACCCTGGAAACACTGGGACCTCTGCAGGTTGCTTTCACCAGGACAGCCTCCGGTGTTCGCAATGTCTGGGACGATTATATCAATCTTCTTCAGGTTCGGGACGAAAACCGACGTCTGAAAAAGCTACTCGATTCCTCGGAAGAGGAACTGGCCAGGTACCGGGAAGCCTATACTACCTACCTCAGGCTTCAAGAGGAACTGGATTTCAGGAAAGGAACCGATTTTCCTCCTCTCACGGCCCGCGTAATCGGCAAAGATCCCACTTTCTGGTTTCATACGGTCATTGTTGATCGGGGCGAAAATGATGGTGTCGTTGAAGGTATGGCAGCCCTGACCTCCCAGGGTATCGTGGGACAGGTTATTCATGTTTCGAGCAACTACTGCAAGATCCTGCTGGCCATTGCACCAAGCAGTGCTATTGATGTGTACGTCCAGAAAAATCGGGTGCGTGGTATTATTAAAGGTGCCGGGGAAGAAGGTTATGTTCTTAATTATGTTTTGAAGAATGCCGATGTTGCCAAGGGCGATCAGATTGTAACGGCGGGTATTGGCGGTCTCTTTGCCTCGGGGATACCGGTTGGTACGGTTTCTGAGGTGCGCCGGAAGAAGCGGGGCATGTTTTTGGACGTAAAGGTCGAGCCCTCTGTGCATTTCCAGCACCTGGAGTTTGTCCAGCTCAATCTCTCGCTTCAGCAGTCGGTTACTCAGGAGAGAATCGATCCTGAAAGGAGATAATTTGCATGAAGACCACCGTTTTTCTGATAGTGGGTATCTTGCTGATCGTCTACCAGACAACGATCCTCCTGACACTGCCCTCCTGGTTTGGTTCACCGGACTTGCTGTTTATTCTCATCGTATTTATCGCCTATCGTTTTGACAGTCTGAGAGGATTCTTCCTTGCCTTCCTGTTCGGCTGGATAATGGATGTTGTGACGGGGCTCTATATGGGGGTATATGTCATTGAATATCTGCTCGTTTTTGTCGTCATCAACACCCTGACGAAAAACAGCCCGATAAAGGAGTCCGCTTACCAGGTACCGCTTGTGGGTTTAAGTTATTTCTTTGCCCAGCTTTTCTTATATGCCGGCTTGACGATGATGGTGGGGGAACCACAGGCCCCGTGGTCATGGAGCAAAATGCTCAGGGAAGCGATTATCCTTACTGTTGCAACAATACCGTGTTTTATTTTGTTCAACAGTCTGTATGAGTATTTGCAGAAACGTAAAACAGTATCACGTGTTACCCGCAGAAAAGTGGGTAACCGATTCAGGTAGATCTATGCAGGGAAAACTGTTTCTTGATGAACTTGAAGAGATAGCCGAGCGCGATGAAGCTGCTATCGGTATGCTGAGAGTGCGGACCATGTTCGCTCTCGCCCTGGTCTTTTTTCTGTTCTTCATTATTATGGCACGATTCTGGTATTTACAGATCAACAGAGGTGATGATTACCAGGGGCTGGCAGAAACGAATCGGGTAAGAATTCGCTCAGTACCTCCACCGCGCGGGCATATTCTTGATCGTCACGGACGAGAAATCGTCACCAACAGGCCGTCCTTTAATGTGGTGATGATACGGGAAGATTCTTTTGATATTGATAATGTCCTGAAAAGGCTTTCGGTTGTACTGAATGAAGATGTCGAACTGCTATGGGAAAAAATCAGGGAAGCAGAGGGAACCCCGCACCATATCCCTATTATCCTGAAGGAGGATATCGACTGGGAGACCCTGGCTCATCTGGAGAACAACAAGTTTAAATTTTCCGGTATCCGCATTGAGGTGCAGCCGGTCAGGACCTTTCACTACGGTGACCTGGCGGCCAATATTATCGGTTATGTCGGTTCCATAAACCGTAAACAGCTGCAGGCGGATGAACAGGGCGTTTATGAAGGCGGCGATCTTATCGGCAAAAGGGGAATCGAGCTGCTTCGGGAAGAGGATCTGAGAGGTGAAAAGGGCACCAGCTCCTCAGAGGTGAATGCGCGGGGGTTCGAGCAGCAGCAGCTCGTCAACATGGATCCGCTTCCCGGTAACGATATCCGGCTCACCATTGATACCGATCTCCAGCAGGCAGCTGAACAGTTCATGAAAATCGGAGACAAGTCCGGAGCCGTTGTTGCCATTGAGGTTAATACCGGTCGAGTACTTGCCGCAGTGAGCGCTCCTTCAATAAACCTTGAGGCCTTTATCGGCGGTATTTCCCAGAAGAACTGGGATGCTTTGCTGCAGAACCCGAAACACCCGCTCATCAACAAGGTCGTCCAGGCAACCTATCCGCCCGGATCGACCTATAAGATGGTTACCGCACTGGCAGGCCTTGCCGAGGGTGTGATTGATGAAAATACGCTCCTCTATTGTCCGGGATATTATCGTTTTGGCAACAGGGTGTATCGCTGCTGGAAACATAGCGGACATGGGCAGGTTGATATCAGGCGGGCGATTACTGAGTCCTGTGATGTTTTCTTTTATCAGGTCGGCCTGCGTGTCGGGGTTGACAAGCTGGCCGAATATGCCCGTAAACTCGGTCTTGGCGTTGTTTCCGGGATTGAGATGGAGCATGAGAAATCGGGACTGACGCCGACCAAGGAGTGGAAAAGAAAACGTTATAATGAAAAGTGGCATGAGGGAGAAACGCTCTCCGTTGCCATCGGCCAGGGGTTTAATAACATGACCCCGCTGCAGATAGCCCTGATGACTTCAGTAGTGGCAAACGACGGGAAACTCTATAAGCCGAAGCTGATAGAGTCAGTCACCACGCCGGATGGCCAGGAGATTCAGAAATTCACACCGGAACTGGCCAGTGAACTGTCTTCCCGGGAGCGCTCCTATCTTTCAATTATCAGGGATGGCCTTTTTGGTGTTGTCCAGGGCAAGCATGGAACGGCGCGTGATGTAAGGATAGAAGGATTGACGGTGGGCGGAAAAACGGGTACGGCGCAGGTGGTCCGGGTGGCACAGTATAAAGGCCTGAAGGATGCGGACATTCCCTACAAGTATAGAGATCACGCCTGGTTTACCTGTTATGCGCCTGCCGATAACCCCCAGATAGCCGTCACGGTACTGGTGGAACATGGGCTGCACGGCGGTTCCAGTGCAGGGCCTATTGCCCGGATTGTGCTGAAAACCTATTTTGAAGATTACCTCAGGAAACAGGCTGAACTGGCAGCACAGCAAAACAACGAGAGTAAAGGATGAGATTTACCGGCAGCGTGCCGGCCAGGTTTTGTTCCGAGGCGAGTAAATAATGATCCGTTTTGACAGAAGACTTCTTGCCCATTTTGACTGGGCTCTGCTGCTCCTGCTGCTGATTATCTGCGGGATGGCACTTTTTAATCTCTACAGCGCCTCCTATCCTCCGCACGCCTATGGTATACCGCCTTATCTGAAACAATTATATTTCTTTCTCATCGGTTTCGCCCTGGTTCTTTTTATTCTCGCCTTTGACTATCAGGAACTGCACTTCTGGAATTATTTTTTCTATGGTTTTGTCACTTGTCTTCTTGTGGCTATCCTGATTATCGGGCGAACGGCCGGTGGCGCTCAACGCTGGATCAACCTTGGGTTATTTAATCTGCAGCCCTCGGAACTCGCCAAGCTGATGCTGGTAATATCACTGGCAAGCTATTATTCACGCAAGGAAGTTACCGACGGCTATACTCTCAGGCAACTGGTGGTACCCATACTGCTGACGGCAGTCCCGTTTCTTCTGATCATGCTGCAGCCTGATCTCGGTACCGCCCTGATGCTTGGTTTTATTTTCGTGTCGATGACGGTATTTGTGAAGCTGCGGTTCTCGACCTATGCCATCCTTGGCGGCAGTGCCATAGGTGCGGTGCTTTTTGCCTGGGAAAAGCTTTTGAAACCATATCAGAAGCAGCGTGTACAGACTTTTCTCGACCCGGAAAAAGACCCCATGGGGCATGGTTACCAGATCATGCAGTCAAAGATTGCTGTGGGCAGCGGTGGTAAATTTGGTAAAGGGTATCTCGAGGGGACCCAGGGGCATCTGCACTTTCTGCCGGAACGGCATACTGATTTTGCCTTTGCCGTATGGGGTGAGGAGTGGGGCTTTTTCGGCAGTCTTTTTTTCCTCGGGATGTATTTTTTCATGCTGATCTGGGCTCTTTACACCTCCATGTTTGCCCGGGATCGCTTCGGTATGCTGCTCTCTTTTGGCGTCGTCATGCTTATTTTCGGGCAGGCGGTTATCAACCTGCTGATGATTCTCGGGTTTCTGCCTGTAGTCGGTATTCCTCTGCCGCTTGTTTCATACGGCGGTTCATCCCTGCTGACCACCATGATGGGGCTCGGCATCTTGCTCAATGTCCGGATGCGCCGTTTTCAGACGGGGCAGGACAACTTGTGAACAGGGGATTCGTCTGCTTTTTTTTGATAGTCGGCAAGGGCCTGGAGAACGAGATCTCTCAAGGCTAGGATGAAGGATGGATCGGTGTTCAGGGACTCTGTTGTTTCAAGGCGGATGCCGTGTTCCGCGGCGAGATCCGAATACTGTATTCTGATTTCATAAAGGGTCTCAAGGTGATCGGAGACAAAGCTGATGGGAACCAGTAAAATATTACGACAGCCTTTGCTGCCCAAATCGACGATTGTCTCTGGCGTGGATGGAGATAGCCACTCGACAGGACCGCTTCTGCTTTGATAACAGAGTATACCTGGTTTGCCGGTAATCGCTTCCAGCGCTGCAGTACTTTTTTTAAGATGGTCGACATACGGATCGCCTTCGGCAACAAACGATACCGGCAGGCTGTGAGCGCTATAAAGAAGCGTTACCTCTTTGTTTTCAAAAAGCTCAAGGCCCGCTTTGATTTTTTCGGCAAGACAGGCGATATATCCGGGATTATCCGGCCAGGATGGTATCTCCAGGAGTGGGAAATCATCAACGATATCAAAAAGACGGCGCTTCAGCTCCGATAGGGATGAACCAGCGGTGGCGCAAGAATAATGCGGATAAAGACTCAGTGCGATGATAGTCTCAACCTGCTGGTAAAACATGAGTTTGAGTGCTGTTTCAGTGTCCGGATGCCAGTAGCGCATGGCAGTGGTCACAACAAAATCGCCGTCATTTCGCAATGCTTGCTGGAGAGCCATCTGCTGGGCGCGGGTGATGGCGGTGATGGGTGAGCCGCCGCCGATCCTGGCATAGGTCTCCATACTTCCGGGCGCACGTTTTCTGGCAAGATACCAGGCCAGTGGTTTTTGCAGGAAAGTGGGGCCCAGTCGGATAATTTCCCGGTCTGAGAAGATATTGTAAAGAAAAGGACGAACGTCCTCGAGCTTCTCAGGGCCCCCCATATTCAGAAGAACTACACCGATTTTAGTTTTCTTCATGGCGCACCCTCAGAAAAGTGTATCGCATAGTTCCTCACCTCTACCATATTCTGACATATCAGAGAAGAAGAGATTTGTTTTATGCTTCCCATCCTCTGAAAAAGAAGTGAGAGTCTCACCATTTTTATCTATCATACTTGATTATGACATTTCATACTTTATAATATAAGAATAAGGGAACGCATGAGTGCAATTCCCACAGGCGGAAAAAAGAAACTATTGCTGATGCAACCCGTTTTCACTAAACCTAACACCTCAAAATCACCTACCTATTCGTTTTTGTTCTGCTGCTCCAGTATTTTGCTGTCAAGTGTTCGGCAAATACTCACGACCACCTGGCGCATCGTCGGTGCGAGCAGTTTTTCATTGTGGCGCATCCCACTAGGATGCAAGATTTTGGCGGCGCCCTGGCGTCGCTGACACACAATATGGAGGAGTTATATGGAACTGAAAGTCGAATCCCGTAATGTAGAGTTGAAAAAAGGCTGGCAGATGAAAATAGATGCTGAGAAGGAGAAACTTCTCAGGCATTATGCAGGATTTCTCCTTCATCTCAGGGTTGCCATCGAGGCCACGACTCATCATAAAGAGGGCGGTTACGAAGTCAAGATCGTGGCTTCAGTGCCGAACGACACGGTAGTTGTAAGCAGAAAAGGCGAATTGGTTCGCCCCTTGCTCATTGAAGCGTTTGATAAGCTTTCGCTGCAGCTCAAGGAGATTCTGAGAAAGAAGCGAAAGGTGGAAAAAAATGCCGAGGCGGCAGTGGATGGAGATCGTGTCGGTATTATTCACAAGGTCTCGCCCCATGAATCCTACGGTTTCATTACCACCATTGACCAGAGGGAAATCTATTTTCATGAAAATGCGTTAAAGAACGGTAATATTGACGACTTGATGGAAGGGGACAGTGTCCTGTACGGAGAAACGATAGGTGACAAGGGTCCCCAGGCCTCCTGGGTACGTGTTGCCAAATAATAAGAAAATTCGCTAGAGACAACAGGGCCTCGGATATAATGTCCGAGGCTTTTTTTTTAATACCCGTTCTCATGTTCGCAGCGGTTTAACCATATACCGGTAAAACCGCTGACGAGGCCGGCTTATCACCCTTGTCATAGAAACTTACTACATGTTTCACGCATGATAAGTTCACTCATCCCGGTATCGGGCAAAGGAGAAGTCACTGTTTTCATAGGTTGACGGATCAACATCGGGATATACCACCTGTTGCCCGTTCCATGGTTTTTTCAGGATATATGCATTGCCTTCGGTACTAACAACATTGCTGCGGTGCAGCGGAATTTTGCCGCCGGCAGTGGCGATGTATCGGGGAATAGCATCTCCGGAAATATTTCCATACATTGATTCCACTATATCACGCCCGACATCAAGCGGGACCCGGAAATGAGCGAATTGGGGATTACGATAGCTGCAGTTGAAAATATAGTAGGGGCGGATATAGGCTTCCTGAATTGTCTCACAGAGCTTCCACATTTTCACCCGGCTGTCGTTGATGCCTTTGAGCAGGACCGCCTGGTTGAGAATGGTAAAGCAGCGTTTTGAAATTCGCCGGAAGGTGTCACGCGACACCGGGGTGATTTCCTGGGCGGTATTGACCTGAGTAACAACCCTGATAGGCTTTTTATCGTTACTTTCTTCGATAATATCGAGGAGTTCTTCATCAACTCGCATCGGTACGGTGACGGGTACCCGGGTTCCAAGCCGCTTGACGGTCACATGCTCGATCCCGTCCAGTTCTCCGAGCAGCCAGCGCAGGAGTGAGTTGGGCAGGACAAAGGCATCACCGCCGGTAATGAGGACATCTCTAATCCTGTTGTTTGCCCTGATATAATCAAGGGCTTCGCCATACGCCTCTCGTGAATAGACATGATCCTTCCTGCCGATATGGGCCAGCCGCAGACAGTGTGTGCAGTACATGGCGCACATATTGGTAGCCTTGATCGAAACGACTCGTGGGTAGAACTGGTCAATCAGGCGTGCCGGTGAATGGTCGGCGGCGACCGGCGGAATCTCTATTCCGGCGTTATCTATCATTTCTCCGGTGGGTATCGACTGCAGCATGATGGGATCGTTGATGCTCCCCGGCAGGATCAGGCTTGTGTAGTAAGGTGTCAGTCGCATGCGATACGCTCTGGTGACCCTGGTAATGGATGCAACGGCTGATTTTGGCAGATCGACAAGTTTTGCCAGGGTCTCAATAGAATCGACTGCATGACGAATCTGTCCCTGAAACGAGTTCCAGTCACTATCTGTCATTGACAGTTCTTTCTTGATGCGGGCCTGGTTCTCGAGGATCTGGTCCCACTTTTCGATGCCGCTGGGTGAGGCGTCCTTCTCTTTCAGGTATTCATCGACTCGCGCATTGGCATCAGCCGCAATGGGTCGTGCCTGGGTCAGGCGACCACCGACACTCACCATGTGTTCATCTATCTGCTGATGTTTCAGGGCAAGATCTGCCAGTGTCTGTCTGCTGATGCCAAAAACGTCGGGAGGATACCTGTGTGTTTTTTTCTGCTCGACAAGGAAGGTGAACAAAGAAAGGATTGGCCCGGTGAGTTCGCTGCTTTGGGCGTGATCGAGCAGTGCCGAAGCTTCTTTACGACTCTTTTCATCCGGCGTGTCGGTCGTGGCAGGAACGGTTGTCCCTAATTGTGTCAGTAAATCACTGGTAAACGAGTCAAATTGAGCAGGAGTTGAGGAATCGGGACATGTTAGGGTATCCATATGCTAAGTCTCCTTTATTGTTTGCTGGATAAAGCCGACGCCCTGGCAAAGTCCCTCATTCACATCATCCATGTTTCGTGCAACTGAAACAACTCTGGCCAGAAAGCTACCCGGCATGACGAGAAAATTGGTGCCGGGATGTTCGAGAATAACAAAATCTTTGATCAGCTCTCCATTGGCGATTTTTCTAAAGGTTTCACGTTCGTACGGGTTTTGCGGAATGTATCCCGTAGTAAGCTTTCTAGACTGGGTTTTGTAATTATAGGTACCCCAGTGGATGCTGTGTTTATTGTTTTTCAGCTCAACGGTGTTGTGTGGAAAACGGTTCTCCAGCACGGCAAAATATTCAAGCTCCGGAAGCATCGGTGCACCTTCGGGCAGGCTTTGTTCAAGCGTGAAGCAGAACTCCAGAGTTGTGCCCTGCTTGCGTGCGTTAATTTCAAGGAAGATTACTTCGCCGTCTTCGTCGATCAGATAGTCGCAGCCAAAGATACCGCGATAGCCGTTTTTCCCGAGCATTTTGCCGACAATCACGGTGTATTCATAAAGTTTCTGCTGTTGCCGGGTGTTCGCCGTCGTCGGATATTTCGAGCCGATAAAGCGGTTACCGTCAACAATCACTTGATCCGCAATGCCGGCAATATAGACATCATTCTCGTTGGCAACGACGGCAAGAACCGTCGGATCGAGCTGATGCGGGATAAAACGGGAAATAAGATAGATATCGTTGGAACTGCCAAATCGATTTTCAACCTGTTCCTGGCTGTAGGTTACCGCCGAATTGATGCCGGCGGCGGAATAGGCGCCACTGACAAAGATCCCGTCGGTCCAGCTGTCTCGCAGTCCGGCCGTTGTCTGCAGGAGGCAGTTTTTGTCTTCACAGATACGGTGCTCGGCGAGAGGTACAAGTGCTTCAAGCGCCTTGTACTGGGTGATTTTATTGTTAAAATGCCGGGCAATAAATTTGTCCGGGCCGAGAATGGAAACATGCTCTATCTGGTCGAGGGTCATCTCCAGGACACTTTCGTAGAGATTGATATAGAGCTGGTTTTGCCGCTCAAGAATCCTGTCGATCAGTGTCCTGATGGCATTGTTGTTTGAGACGGCACTCATAAACTTGTCGGTACTGATTCGCCAGCTCTTGCGCGGAGCCTTACCCTTCTGAACGAAGGCATGATCGGAAATAAATTCTTCCTCTCCACGGGGATTGACTACAATTATATTTGTGTAATTATACTGTATACAGATATCAGGTATGATGGCGATGAACCGGATCGGCCGAGTGGTGATTCGTCGGCCCAGTGTTTCCTGGACGAAATAGTTCAGGCTGTAGGCCTTGAGTTCACCCACATACAAAAAATAGTAATAATCCGGATTATAGGTGAAATTGGTAAACAGGATTTCATCGTCTTCAGGGACCATTGGAGTGCGCCTCATGTCTGTTTACGTCTGCGTTTGGAAACGGCCTGGAAGGAACAGACATCGCGGTGGTGGTCATGTTCTCTCTTTGTTCTTCATTGATGGCGGTGAGGAGAGGACACCCGGCAATGTTCAATCAGTTGCTTCACCTCCCTGATATATGGTTTTCCTTACAACCATGCACCGCCTTTGTCAAGGGGGGGCCTGCACGGTACATGCCATGCATCGAGAGGATAACCTATTAATATTTACTGATCTTTCCAGATTGATTATCAATTCGGTTGATGATCATGATTTGGCAACCTGATTGAGAAGTTGGGAATTGACTTGACATATCATTAAAATTTTGTGATTGATATTTATGCGTTAGCAGTTTGTTGAGAATTTTTTGTTTGGTAGCGGTACCGATGGGGGGGAATGATTTCCTGCAACGGGCGTGCTTGTATTTCAGTTTGGAGGTTTGCATCGTATTCTGTGGAAGTTAACCTTCTCTTTATTTTCCGATATCTAAAGATAGCTGGTTTGAGACATGACTGGCTGTTACGTGTCTCTTTGGAGTATTATTCCTGTCAGAGAGATTGTTAACAAAAGAAAACAAGAGGGAGTAAAAGAATGAAAATGAGAAAATCGTTGATAGCGGCCTTGGGACTGGGGTTGGTGATGGCATTCAGCTCGGCGGCAGTCGCTGCTGATGACACAATTTTTGTAACCATTGGAACCGGTGGTGTCACCGGTGTTTATTATCCGACGGGAGGAGCAATTGCCCGTCTTGTCAATAAAGGCAAAAAAGAGCATGGCATCCGTGCCTCTGTTGAGAGTACCGGGGGGTCGGTCTACAATCTCAATGCTATTGCCGCAGGTGAACTTGAGATGGGTGTGGCCCAGTCCGACATGCAGTATCAAGCCTACAACGGTGTCGGCAAATTTGAGGAAAAAGGCCCGAACAAAGATTTGCGAGCCGTATTTTCCGTGCACCCGGAGCCTTTTACTGTTGTTGCCCGGGCCGATTCCGGCATCAAGAATTTCCAGGATCTGAAGGGCAAGCGGGTGAATATCGGTAATCCTGGATCCGGCCAGCGTGCCACCATGGAAGTGGTGATGGACAAGATGGGCTGGACCAAGGACGATTTCAAGCTCGCTGCTGAATTGAAGCCGGCTGAGCAGTCTGGGGCCCTTTGTGATAACAAGGTGGATGCCATTATCTACACCGTTGGTCATCCGAACGGATCCATTCAGGAAGCCACCACTGCCTGTGATGCCGTTCTGGTAAATGTCCAAGGACCCGAGATTGATGATCTGGTCAAGCAATACGATTACTATCGTAAAGCTGTTATTCCCGGCGGTATGTATCGCGGCAACCCTGACGACACCGTCACCTTCGGTGTCGGGGCGACATTCGTCAGCTCTTCCAAGGTTCCCGAGAAGGTCATTTACGTGGTGACCAAGGCTGTCTTCGAGAATTTTGACGATTTCAAAAAACTGCATCCCGCTTTTGCCAACCTGAAAAAGGAAGAAATGGTAAAAGATGGTCTGTCAGCACCGCTGCATGACGGTGCCGCCAAGTACTACAAAGAAGTTGGTCTGATCAAATAAGGCAATTTTTTCTTTAGTGCTGAGATGTTGTCTCTGTGCGCGACCCTCGTGGTTGCGCACAGTTTTTTTTCTTCACCAAATGATGTTACCTCTGCAAAACCGTTACCTTGAGGGGAGAAAATAACGTTCGTTATCGCTATAAATGGTGTCTTATACGAACGCTAGCCGAGCCCCTTCTCTGTTTTTGAACTGCTGCCGGATTGGCAGCAGTATACTGTTGCGCCGTGGCGCATGATTGCCGAGGAGGAGTAGTCAGCATGACAAAGCCCGCCGAGAAGTCATTGCCCAATGATAACGTGCAGGACCTGGTTGCCGAGGTGGAAACCGGTGGCCGTAATCCCACGGGGTCGATACCTAAAAAAGTGTTATTTTTTGTGCCGCTGGCCTGGACCTTGTTTCAGTTATGGTATGCCTCTCCGTTACCATACTTGTTTAATTTTTTCGTCCTCAACTCCACCGAAGCACGTGCTATCCACCTGGCCTTTGCGATGTTTCTCGCTTACACGGCATTTCCGACATTCAAATCTTCGCCGAAAAGCTATATTCCCAGCCAGGACTGGATTCTTGCCCTGCTTGCCTCGTTCAGTTCTGCCTATATATTCATTTTTTATGAAGCGCTTTCCAGTCGGCCCGGAGACCCGACAACCCTTGATCTCGTTGTAGCCGTCGCCGGTCTTGTCTTCCTGCTCGAGGCGACCCGGCGGGCTCTGGGCCCGCCTCTGATGGTTGTTGCTTCGGTCTTTATAATTTACACCTTTGCCGGGCAGTATATGCCTGATGTCATCGCTCACAAGGGCGCTAGCCTGGTCAAGGGCATGACCCATTACTGGCTGACGACGGAGGGGGTCTTCGGCGTGGCGCTGGGTGTATCGACCGGCATGGTTTTCATGTTTGTGTTGTTCGGTTCCCTGCTCGAATCGGCCGGTGCCGGGAACTATTTCATAAGAACAGCTTTTGCCGGTCTCGGACACATGCGTGGAGGGCCAGCCAAGGCCGCCGTTATTTCATCAGCCCTGACTGGTCTTGTTTCCGGCTCCTCCATCGCCAATGTGGTGACAACGGGAACCTTTACCATACCACTGATGAAAAAAGTCGGATTTTCGGCTGAAAAGGCGGGTGCGATCGAGGTGGCTTCATCTACTAACGGCCAGTTGATGCCGCCGGTCATGGGGGCGGCAGCCTTTCTGATGGTGGAATATGTCGGGATCTCTTATATCGAAGTCATCAAACATGCCTTCCTGCCAGCTGCCATTTCCTATATAGCCCTTGTCTATATCGTCCACCTTGAGGCCTGCAAGATGGGGCTGAAGGGTCTGCCGAAGCGGCATACAAAAACATTTGCTCAGTCACTGATGACGTTTGTGATGATCGTGTTGTTACTCATTGTTATCTGCGGTGCCACCTATTACGGGCTCGGTTGGATCAAGGTTGCGGCCGGCGAGGCGACCATCTATATTGTTTCGGTTCTGCTCTTCGCCGCCTATATGCTGTTGCTGAAGGTTGCCTGCATGGTACCTGAACTGGACACTTCGACCGATATTCCGGAATTGCCGCTGCTCGGCCCGACGGCACGGTCGGGATTATATTTTCTGCTTCCCGTCGTCGTTTTGATGTGGTGCCTGACGGTTGAACGCCTTTCACCATCACTTTCGGCATTCTGGGCCACTATTCTGCTGATAGTCATTGTCATGACACAGCGTCCGCTGAAAGGCTGGATGAGAAAAAGCACAGGTGAGCTGTTTACCTTCCGGCGAGGTTGGCAGGACCTGATCACCGGCATGGTATCCGGTGCGAAAAATATGATCGGCATCGGTGTTGCGACCGCTGCTGCCGGAATTATCGTGGGAACGGTGACACTGACCGGCATTGGACTGGTAATGACTGAATTTGTCGAATTCATTTCCGGCGGAAATCTCGTGCTTATTCTTCTCTTTACTGCGGTCATCAGTCTGCTGCTCGGTATGGGGCTGCCGACAACGGCAAACTATATTGTCGTTTCAACCCTGATGGCCCCGGTTATCGTCAGCCTGGGCGCCCAGAACGGCCTCATTGTTCCGCTGATAGCGGTTCATTTGTTCGTCTTTTATTTCGGTATCCTGGCGGATGACACACCGCCGGTGGGCCTGGCGGCATTTGCGGCGGCCGGCATCTCGGGGGGTGATCCCATTCGAACCGGCATCCAGGGATTCACCTATGATATCAGAACGGCAATATTGCCGTTCATCTTCATTTTCAATACTGAATTATTGATGATCGGTATCGGTTCGCCGTTGCATTTCATCGTGGTGGTGACAGCCGCCATTATTGCCATGCTGGCTTTTGCTGCCGGTACCCAGGGTTATTTCCTGACAAAATGCAGGTGGTGGGAAACCATTGCCCTGCTCCTGGCCGCTTTTACACTGTTTCGTCCGGGATTTTTCTGGGACGAGCTCTATCCTGAACTGATAGAGGAACCGGCTGCCAACCTGATTCAGGTCGTTGAAAAACTTGATCCCGGGAAGCAGCTGCGTTTGACGGTCAAAGGAGAAAAAATGAATGGCACCGGGTATGTCATGACGGTAATGGTGCCTGTCGGTGATGAAGCAACAGGTGCTGAACGATTGCAGGGAATCGGTTTTGAAACAAGGAATGAAGATGGTAAAGTTCTTATTGATAATATCGTCTTTGCCAGTGCTGCAGAGAAAGCAAACATCGATTTCGACCAGGAGATTCTCGCCGTTCAGCTGCTCAATGACCGGCCGCCGAAACAGTTGATGTTTATTCCGGCCATGCTCCTGCTTGGCTTTATCTGGTTTAGACAGCGAAAAAGATTACAAAAGCAGCTCGCGGTCGCTGCCGCTTGAAGGGGTGAAGAAGGGGAAGCGTCGGTATAGATGAAAAAGAGCGTCTGTCTTTTAATTGGGTGATACAGCAGGAACAGAAGGTTATCACCGTAAAGTGTCTGGAGGTGGCTGTAATGATTAAAAAGATAATGGTGCCGATGGCGTTCTCCGAATATTCCCGGGGGATACTCGATTATGCCGCGGAGCAAGCCTTGTCGAACGGTGCTGAACTCTGTATCGTCAATGTCATTAATAATCGGGATCTGGAGGCGGTGAACAAGATTACCGCTTTCGGTTACAAGGTTGATAGTGACAAGTATCTAGAGACAGTAAAAAAAGAACGAAGGGAAGGGATTGCTGAAATGTCCGAGCACCTGACGCTTCCCGATGACCAGGTTTCTTTTTCTTTTCTTATCGGCGATCCGACGGAAGAACTGTTGCGCTTTGTCGTAGAATCAGATATCGATATGGTTGTTATGGGTGTCAGGAACAGAGATATTAAACATCTGTTTTTCGGTTCGGTTGCGGACGGGATGTTCAGAAGATGCCCGGTGCCGATTATTTCCTATCGGGGAGGAGATATTGCGAGACGTTTGCGGAAACGCGTTGAAAAGCATTTGAGCCACCATTAGAAGAGACAGGAACCAGAAAATTCCGGGCACTGGCCCGGAGCTGAAAAGGGAGAGGCCATGCCTCTCCCTTTTTCATTGGCACGAGAAACGTGCCAATGAAAAGAACGATAATTTGTGTTTAATAGCGGTAACCCTTCTTCAAGACAAAGGAGATAGTCAGTGACGAGTGAAATATATCTCATCGATGGCAGTGCCTTTATTTACCGGGCGTTCCATGCTATCGCCCCGTTAACCAACAGCAGCGGCTTTCAGACAAATGCCGTCCTTGGTTTTGTGAATATGCTCAAACGCCTGATAAACGAGCGCTCCCCGGAGTTTATCGCGGTTGCTTTTGACAGCAGGGGTCCGGTCTTCCGGCACGCGATGTATGGAGATTACAAGGCTAACCGGCCGTCGATGCCTGAAGAACTTGCCGGGCAGATTCCCTATATCAAGGAGGCGGTTGGCGCGCTCGGTATTAAAAGTTACGAGGAACAGGGTATCGAAGCTGATGATATTATCGGCAGTGCCGTCAGGCGGCTGACTGATTGCGGACACCGGGTGATCATCGTTTCAGGAGACAAGGATCTTCTGCAGCTGGTAACTGATGATGTTCACATGTGGGACCCGATGAATGATCGCCTGATGGATCGTCAGGCAATCGAGAAAAAATACCAGGTTGATCCGGAGCAGCTCCTTGACTGTTTCGCCCTGACGGGAGACAGTTCAGATAATATACCGGGAGTTCCGGGAATTGGCCCAAAAACCTCGGCAAAACTGATTGGCGAATATGGTTCGCTGGAGAACCTGTATGAGCAGGTAGACGCACTTAAAAAATCAAAAATGAAGCAGAATCTGATTGAGAACAGGGAGCTTGCTTTTTTGTCACGTGATCTGATCCGCTTGAAGCTTGACGTCGACGTCCCGGCAGACCTCGATGGTTATAGAATTGGAGACGCAGATAATGAACGGCTGAAAACACTGTATTCAGAGCTTGGCTTCAGCCGTCTGCTCAAGGAAGTATCGAGTGCTGAACGCGTTCCTGTCGACGGGTTTGTTCTTGTAACTGATGAAGCGTCCCTGAAAAAACTGGAAGAAGAACTCAGTTCAGCAGAGATACTGGCCATCGATACCGAAACAACTTCCCTGGACAGCAGGACCACCGGTGTTGTTGGTATATCCCTGGGTACGGGGCGGGAGCGGTGCTGGTATATCCCGCTCGGACACCTCGATGAGAGTGGAGCGCCTGTCAGCCCGCACCTTCCTGCGGAATTGGTAAAGAACGTCCTGGCACCGTTTCTGCGATCGAAGAAGCTGGCAAAACTCGGCCATAATCTCAAATTTGATTACGCGGTGCTCAAGCACGGTCTTGATATAGAACTTGACGGCCCTCTGATTGATACCATGGTCGCGGCACACCTTGTTGAACCGCTACGGCGTTCGTTTAAACTTGACGACCTCTGCCTGGATCTTGATCTTAAACTCACCTCATTTGCTGCGGTCACCGGTGGTGATAAACGTGCCGATGCCTTTGCCTACGTCTCACCGGAGAATGCCTGCGCCTATTCCTGTGAAGATGTCTATGCGGCGCTTGTTTTGTGGGAGCATTATGGGCCGCAGCTTGAAGAAAAGAACATGAGCAAGCTGTTTTCAGACGTGGAGATGCCCCTTGTTGCGATCCTCTCTGATATGGAAAGTGCCGGCATCAGGGTTGATCCTGCTCAGCTCGACAGGTTGGCGGCAGATTTCCATGAAAAACTGGACGTATTGGAAAGCAGGATTTACGAACTGGCCGGCAGGACTTTTAATATCAGTTCTCCCCAGCAGCTCGGAACGATCCTCTTTGATGAACTCGGTTTGCCGCATGGCAGAAAAACCAAAACAGGCTATTCAACAGACGCCGCAGTTCTTGAAAAACTTGCTGCCGTACATGAGGTTCCGGCCTTGATAATAGAATACCGGATGCTGGCGAAATTGCTTTCGACCTATGTTGACAGGCTGAGCAAGTTGATTGCTCCTGATACCGGGAGGGTTCACACCTCTTTCAACCAGACGGTTACAACGACGGGCAGATTGTCGAGCAGTAATCCGAACCTGCAGAATATTCCGATCAGGGGAGAAGAGGGCAGCCGGATACGGGAGGCCTTTGTTCCGGAACCGGGGAACATCTTTCTTTGTGCCGACTACTCACAGATCGATCTACGCGTGCTGGCCCACTACTCGCAGGATCCGGCCTTACTGGCAGCCTTCCGGCAGGGTGATGATATCCATACCCGTACCGCGGCCGAGGTGTTCGGCGTATCGCCGCTTTTTGTGACAGCGGAAATGAGACGGGTGGCAAAAAGCATAAACTTCGGCATTGTCTACGGCATGAGCAGTTTCGGACTCTCCAATCAGCTGAAGATAAGCAGGAATGAGGCGTCAAAATTTATCGACCGCTACTTTAAACTCTATCGTGGTGTAAAGCAGTTCATGAACGACATCGTGGAAAAGGCCAGGGCGGATGGTTATGTCAGCACCATCCTGAACAGACGGCGCTATCTGCCTGAAATTACCTCTTCCGACAAGGGCCGCAGGGAGTTTGCCGAGCGGGCCGCGATCAATACCCCCATACAGGGAACGGCTGCAGATATCATAAAACTTGCCATGCTGAAGGTGAGTACCCTCCTTAAGCAGAGCGGGAACTCCTGCACCATGCTGCTGCAGATTCACGATGAACTGGTATTTGAGTTGCCTGAAGAGGAATGCGACGCCGTGAAGGGTCCTATTTGTCAGGCAATGGAGCAGGCGCTTGTTCTTGATGTCCCCCTGGTGGTAAATATGGAGACGGGAAAAAGCCTGCTGAAATAGCGGTTGATGCAAGGCCTGTTTCTTCAAACGGCCTTGCATCGCTTTTATCGTACTTACTGCTTGTATCATTCTCGCTCGTCCATCGGCACAAAGGGTCGCTTGACGATTCCGTTATAGACCTGACGCGGGCGGCCTATCCTGCTGCTTTCCTTATCCGTATGCAATTCCTGCCAGTGAGCTATCCAGCCCGGCAATCGGCCGAGCGCAAACATCACGGTAAACATATTCGTTGGAATTCCGATGGCCCGGTAGATTATTCCGGAGTAGAAATCAACATTGGGATAGAGATTACGTGAAACGAAATAATCGTCTTTTTGCACGCGATATTCAAGCTCCTGGGCGACATCAAGAAGCGGGTCGGATATATTTAATTGGCTGAGAATATCGTGGGTGGCTTCCTTTATTATCTTAGCGCGGGGATCGTATGTTTTATAAACCCGATGACCAAACCCGGTAAGCCGGTAAGGGTTGTCCGGATCTTTAGCCATTGCAATGTACTTGTCGAAATCACGGTCATCTGCATAAATCAGCTCGAGCATTCTGATGACGGCAGCATTGGCGCCGCCGTGCAGAGGCCCCCAGAGAGCGCTGATACCGGCTGATATTGACGGATACAGACGCACCCCGGCACTGCCGACCAGTCGCACGGTCGAGGTAGAACAATTCTGTTCATGGTCCGCATGCAGGATCAGGAGCTTGTTCAGGGCTGAAACCATCAGCGGTTCAATTTTGTAGGGCATATTGGGCCGGTCGAACATCATGTTCAGGAAGTTGCTGCAGTAGTTCAGGTCAGCCCGGGGGTAGACGAGAGGAAGTCCCATACTTTTCTTGTAGGAGAATGCCGCAATCGTCCTTATTTTCGAGAGCAGACGGGCTGTGGTCGTTGTCATGCCGCCATACGGGTCCTCATCAAGATCCATTTCCGGGTAAAAATCGTGCAGCGACCCGACCATGGTGGAGAGAATGGACATCGGTGAGGCATTTGGCGGGAAATGATCAAAGAAGTGGATCATATCCTCATGAATCAGGGCATAGCGGATCATGTCGTACTTGAACCTCTCGAGTTCTTCATGATTCGGCAATTTCCCGTTAATAAGGAGGTAGGCAACTTCGATGAACACACAGTTTTTTGCCAGATCCTCGATGTCATACCCCCGGTAGCGGAGTATGCCGTTCTTGCCGTCAAGATAGGTGATGCCGGATTCACAGGAAGCGGTATTCATAAAACCGCTGTCGTAGGTTGTATAGTCGGTCTGCCGCAGCAGGGAGCGAATATCGATGGACTTCTCCCCGGTGGTACTCTCGACAATCGGTAGTTCATAGATCTGGCCACCGAGATGTAGTTGTGCTGTCTGTTTCGACATAGATAGTCCTCTCTGAAATTAATTAGTTGTCGTGTATCCGGAAATACTCATGACTGCCGACGGTTAAAGGTCGCTGCTTGTGGCAGGGGGACAAAACCCTGGTGTACCCGGAACGAATGTATTGTTAGAAAATCAAACAACTCGAAACTGCTGTTCTCGTTTGATGCGGGGTTGCTATTTAGGCAGGTCCTGCAGCTGAATGTCTGTCGTTTGGAATAACTGCTCAGAAAACGTAAATTATGTGCAAATATAGCCTGGAAGTACTATTTTTTCAATTCTTCTTTTTGTAAACAGGCTTGGATGGGGCTGCCCTGAGCGGGTTTGCCATCAGAACAGTGTGAAATGGTGTTTAATTGACAGCAGGAAAAGGAAAAAACGATCATGACAGGACTGAAATCGGAACTTGATAGAGTGACAACCGAGGAGCTGGCGCACTATGCTGTCAGCGAAAATGAGCGGCAAGCAGCAGTTGCGGTGGTGAAAAAATTCAGTAAGCACCGGGCCGCTTCACAACTGCTGCGCCATTACTATCTGAGCCTGCCTGAAGCCCGGGAGGAGATGGCGGCGGATATCAGGGTGGTGGCGCAGAAACAGGGAAATTTCCTCTTCGCCCTGCAAACGACGGCACATCGTTATTTCTACCTCTGTTCCGCCGAGGAAGCCGTTTATCTTGGTGAGACAGAGAAAACAGTAGTGGACAGCACTGTGCTGAGCTTCTTCGGCTATGCCGGCAACGACGAGTTCAATGCACGCATGCCGGGAACCTATGACGAACTGCCCTCTCTTGCCAGCAACGAAGATGGGACAATCGCGCCGACCTGCGTGGCCTGCGGTGTCGGTATTGGTGAGACGCATATACTGGGGTGCCCGATTGAGCAATGCCCCTGGTGCGAGGCGCAACTCAACCACTGTCATTGTCGATTTGAACAGCTTGGCGTCGAGGTGATCGAGGATGAAATACTGCTGGATCGCTTTGAAGAGCTGCTGAAGGAGCAGGGGAGAATTGTCTTTATGCCCGAACAGAATCCGGCCTACCCGACTGATGGTACCGATCGACCTTTCGGCGATTCCGTTGATGATCCGTAATTGTTTGAAGCAGGCTGTGCTGAATAAACAGCCCGGCTGCACTGAACAGCGCAACCGGGCTGTAATTTTTCGAATTGTACAGCTTAGTTCTGTTTGACTCTTTTCAGATACTTGTAAAGATCAGAGTCCGACGAGAGTACCAGGGACGTGTTCTTACCGATGATGCTGCCATAGCTTTCCAGAGTTTTCAGGAAGGCATAAAAATCAGGATCCTGGTTATAGGCGTCGCCATAGATCTGGGTTGCCTCGGCATCCGCCTTGCCCTTGATGCCAAGGGCCTCCCTGTTGGCGGTAGAAGTAATCTCCTTGAGCTGCCGGTCAACGGTACCGAGGATTCTGGCTTTCTGGCCTTCACCCATCGAACGTTTTTCCGCAGCAATCCTCTTGCGTTCCGAGATCATGCGGTCGTAGACTTTCAATCGTACGGATTCAATATAGTTTACCCGTTTGAGCATCACGTCACGCAGTTGGATGCCGTATTGTGACATGAGCTTGGACGCAGACTCAAGAATCAGGTCCGATATCTTGTCGCGGCCCAGTTTCGGCGCGGTGCCTGGCTCCTGGTTTGACGGGGTCATGGTAGCAAGGGACCAGTCTGAGCTGCGGATGATTTCAATCAGGTCGTTCTTGTTCACCATATCCCGTACCGTGCCGCCGATGATATCATCGAGCAGCGATTGCGCCCGCGCCTCGGTGCGTACGGCCTGCATGAACTTCAGGGCATCGTTGATTCTCCATCGTGCGGTGACATCCAGGTAGACAAAGGTCTTGTCATTGGTCGGAATCTGGTTCGGCTCGCCGTTCCAGATAAAGATTCGCTTGTCGAATTCATTAACCTGCTGCAGAAACGGCATCTTGAAATAGAGACCGGCTTCGGTTATCGGTTTACCGATCGGTTTGCCGAACTGGGTGATCATCACCTGCTTGCCTTCATCGACGATAAAGAAACCGTCATACACGACAATGATGCCAAGCAGGACAAGACCGATCAGAAGAAAATTTGCTATCTGTTTCATTGGTGATCCTTTCATAGAGTGATATGATTATTGTCCCTGTTTGGCAGGAGTCTGATTTGTTCGAAGGTTGAGCAACGGCAATGGTCCCTGCTGTGACTCATCCATCACATAGATTGACTCAACCTTGGGCAGGACGGCCTGCATCGTCTCCAGATACATGCGCTGCCGGGTGACATCCGGGCTGTTGCGGTATTCCTTCAGGATATCGAGGAAGCGCAGGGTTTCACCTTCGGCGTTGTTGATGCGCTCCTTGGCGTAGCCATAGGATTCTTCAATAATTTTCTGGGCGTTGCCTTTGGCGGCAGGAATAAGCCGGTTGTACGTTTCTTCCGCCTCGTTCACCAGCCGTTTCATATCCTGGTCCGCCTCGTTTACCTCGTTGAAAGCTGGCTTGACCTGCTCGGGAGGGTTGATGTCCTGAAACTGTACGGCTACCAGTTCAATACCCACCTCGAGAAAGTTAAGCTGCGTCTGCAGCTCCTGTTTCACCGAGGCCGCAAAAAGGTCGCGGTTGCTGAGGACATAGTCGAAATCCATGTTGCCGACGATCCGCCGGGTCACCGCCTCTGAAAGGTCGTGCACGGCCTGTTTGACATCCTGAACCTTGTACAGGTAGTCAAAAGGATTCTTTATACGGTACTGAACGATCCAGGCGACACTGATGACGTTTTTGTCGGCGGTCAGCATCAGGGATTCCAATTCATAGCCGCGGCTGTCGGTCGAGGTTTTCTGGCCGGGATTGCGGGTTCGAAAGCCGAATTCCTGCTTTTGAATCTGCCTGACATTCACTTTCGTCAAGCTCTCCACATAGGGGATTTTCAGGTGCAGGCCCGGCTCGGTGGTTCTGTTATACTTGCCGAAACGCAGGATGACACCAACCTCGCTCGGGGCGATCTTGTAGAAAGATTGATAGACCCCTTGAAAGACGATAACGATCAGAACCAGAATCAGCACCTTGCTGATCACCGCAAATGGTCCTTTCTGTCCGGCCGGCGGCGAGGGCTGGCCGCCATCCGGAGTCGGCTTCTTGGAATCAGAGAAAAAATCCTGCACCTTTTTGATGATTTGAGCGACAATCTCCTCGGGCGATAGAGGACGATTCTTTCTTCCCCAGGGAGGCTGTTGATCTTGATTGGACATGAACCGTTCTCCTGTCTAAACTTGAAATTGTTGAGGTCTGAAGGAGCAGCAGTCAGCAGTGACCGTCTGTTGCTTCGTTATCAGTGATGGAAATTTTTTACAGGGTAAGTATTGTCACCTGCAAATCAAGTGCAGAGACTAATCGAAAAAAACGAAATACACAACCCTGGGAGTCTATCGGATAATAGGCATTTTTTTTCTCAGATCAAAACATTTTCAGGAAATCAGGCGCAGCCATATGGTTGATATTGCGAGAATTGATTTTCTGACAATAACGCAGAGATGGGGAAAAAGAGCATTATCCGACAGACTCCAAGCTGGAGATGGGAGACAAGGCCATGTTCCAGGATAAGAGCAGAATGGCAAGAGCAATGAGCGCACAGCAGGTCTGCACGAGAGATGATTGTTTCATCCGGCGCAACGGTTTAAGTTCAAGGAGCAGCCCGCATGCCATCCCGCTAAGAAGACCGAAGAGGTGACCGCCCAGGTCTGTACGGACTCCGCTGCTGCCGAGCATGGCAAGCAGTGCGGCACCGGCCATCAGCGGAATGAACATTCTGATACCAAAGGATTTGCGCTTTTCGATGAGCTGATAGATTGAAAGCATACCGATAATACTGAATACGGCGGTGGAAAACCCGACGAACAGATGATTGCCGCCATGGACCAGAACATTGACATAATTACCCAGTGTTGCCGAAATGAGCAGTGCCAGCAGACCGACACCGGTGCCATTGATTTGCAGGAAGAAATGCAGCAATATTCCTCCGATCAGGCAGTTTCCCAGCAGATGGGAAAGATCGGCGTGTAGAGTGAGAGCGGTAACAAGCCGGTAATATTGTCCCTGGGACAGGACAGCCGTTGCGTCGCCGGCACCGCCGGAAAACCACGTTGAACGATAGTCCCAGGGGCCGGTAACCGTATAGAACAGGGCCAGTAACGCGATGAGCCAGAATGTCGGCGGTGTTGAGGATATGGGAGAAATAGCGACCGGCTGATCTCTTGGCGGCCAGTTCCTGTTTTCGCGGAAGTAGCAATCCAGTTGGTAGGCTGCTGCTTCTTTCGCTGCGGCAGGAACAAGGATTGTTGTGCTTCCGTCTTGCCGGCGGCTGATCCGGTGCCCGATGTTCTTGGCGGAAAGGACCAGTGAGCAGCTGTCAATAGCACTGCTGCTGGTAGAATTAAAAACCGCTGACTCCTCTTCTTGCTGCTCGATGGAATGGTCCATAACCCTAGAGGCCACCTTGAATAATTGCCTTTTCGCCCGATCTCTTCGTTATGTTCGAAATTTTATCCTCGGAATATCAGTTATATGCCTTCGGTAAAATTACTTGCATGTCTTGATCTCGACCGAATAATCTAATTATTCAAGGTACCCCAGAATAAAATAGAAGAGAAGAAATTCAAAAGGACCGTAAGGCCGGACACAGTGGCTGCTGACCCGGGCTGCATTATGAAACGCAGCCCGGGTGAGCAGGGGAGCGGGTTATCTGGCGAGATTGTCAGGAGTGACTATGGCGCCCTGCTTTGCTTTCAGGGCAAGCAGTTCAGCTTTTTGCTTCTCATATACCTCATAGATCTTGTCCGGGATTCCCTCTTCTTTTTTGTACGCTTCGGTCTGGAGCGCGATCCTGTCCAGGATATTGTCCAGGTAGAGGGCAAACTGCATGTCATACAGGGACTTGGGATACTCTTTATCAATCCCGGCAAACAGCTTTTTCAGGTCATCGTAGCGGGGAATAAAACCGATCGGTGTCTCAATCGCCTGCACGTCTCCATTGGCAAAGAGTTCAAGCCAGCCAAGCCAGACCTTTACATCACGTTTTTCACCCAGCAGCCCGCTACCGGACCCGCCCCTGTTGGCATGGGTCAGGAAGTAGTTGAGGCCTGCCATAACGGGTCTGCCGGCGGCGGTTATCTTGGCAGAGTTAAAGAAGACGAACTGGGCATCCATGTAATCGGCCAGGGCCCCGGGAATAAACGGGGCATTGGCCCACGGCTGACGTCTGACACCGCTTACGCCGATTTCCGTGGCTGTCGCCTGGGAGACAATCGAGGCACCGATGACGACACCCTCATCCATGCTTTTGGCAGCCCAGACCGGCGGCATCGTATCGCTGTCACGGCCTGAATAGGTGATTACTTTGATCGGCACGCCGGCCGGATCCTCGGAGGCTTCTGTATTATGATTAGCGATTGCCGAAGCGAGCAGAGTGCAGCGGGAATTCTTGTGGGACATCGGTATAAGATTGCCACCGGCGTCAGTTTTTCCTTCCCACCATTCGCCTTGGAAATTGATGCCTTTTTTCGGTGCCGTTTCACCGTTGCCGACCCATTGCGGGACATTATTCTCATCAATAAGAACATTAGACCAGATAACCTCGGTACCATCACCGCGCAGACAGTCCATCAGGTAAGGGTCGCCTTCACGATTGACATCTTCAACGATACCGAAAATCCCTTTCTCCGGGTTGATAGCCCTGATCGTGCCGTCGGCTGCGATCCAGAGCTGAGCCAGGTCATCGCCGATAAAATCGGAACCGACCATGGCCGTTGTCGTTTTGCCGCAGCCGGATGGGGCAGCTCCTGCCATAAAGGTTTTACGCCCGTTGAGACCGGTGAGACCGGTGATGAACATATGCTCGGAGAGCTGTTCCTCTTTCTTGAAATAGGTGGCATAATCAACGCAGAAACGATGATTTCCCTTTTTCATCAGCAGGGTGTTGCCGGCGTAGGTGCAATAGCTGGAGAAGGTGGTCAGCCAGCTCCGATCCATCAGGATCCGGGCATTTGGCACGTCTTCGGGCCGGTTCTTGCCTTCTGAGTGAACATTGGTAAAGAAAATTCCCATACGTGCTGCTTCCGCATCAAACTGGTCATAGCAGTTCCGGTAGAGGATTTCGGCCGAATGAAGTACATAGGCGGATGAGGAAATCTCGATGGCCGGAACAGCTGCCTCCGCACCAACCGGTCCGCGGCTGTAGAATCCGATCATCATCGTCATGCCCCGCATGATGCCATCCATGTATTTCCTGACGTACTGGGTTCCCTCTGAACGCAGGATGGATTTGGCAAGAGAACTCATCTTTTCGCCTTCATTGATAATATAAAAGGTCTGATTAACCAGGCGGGCCTGATCCTGGGGCAGATCGAAATGGATGGTGTGGCCGTCCTTTGCCAGTTTTTTCTCTTCACCCTTAGTCAGAGCAATTTCCTTAATCTTCTTGATGTCTTCGCTGCTGCCACTGTTAATAAAAACAGAATCCGGCTTGCAGATCTGGATGGCATTGGCAATTTTGATCAGGGCATCACTATTGGTGATGGGGGAAAGTTTGTCGAGGTTGGTACTGTCCAGATTTTTTTTCAGTACCTCCTGTGCCTTCACCGGGGAAGCTATCCCGCCGATTGTTGCCAGAATATCAGGTCCTTGATTTAGCTCAAGCATACGTTACTCCTATTGAGGGGGATCGTGAAAGTGACCAGGAAATGATTGCTTCTCACCGCTTGCCACAAATGAACGCGGAAATCATAAGAGCTTTTCTACTGCCAGTCAAGAGCAGTTGACTGGTGTTTTGGTTCGGATACCTTACCATAATTCTCATATAATTCCAGAATACCTTTGAGGTGTCAGGGAGTTGCTGCGGGAGTATCAATGATGAGATGATTGCCTCTTTTTACCATTCATGCTATAGGCTCAGACCGGGCAGATTCTGTGGTTGAGCAGGCGACCTGCAAGCGAAGGGGGGTTAACACCTGTCGGTTTTGTATTATAGTTGCAGATGACGGCAGGTTGCCGGGACACAAAAAAAGCTTGTAATCAATTAAGATTACAAGCTTTTATTGGCATTGGTGCCGAAGAGAAGACTCGAACTTCCACGAGGAAACCCCCACTAGACCCTGAACCTAGCGCGTCTACCAATTCCGCCACTTCGGCATTAGTGTGTGTGAATATGATTTCCAAACCTCGTTTTGTCAAGATTTTCTTGACCGGTTACGAAAAAGAATCGCTGAAAAAGAGAAAATGAAACTATTTTGGAACCTGAATGAAATAACGACTCCGTTTGACCGCTCCTGTGTGACCATCGGCAATTTCGACGGCGTTCACCGCGGGCACCAGAAAATTTTCTCCGAGGTGGTGTTGCGTGCCGCTGCCAACCGAGGTAAGAGTACCGTGGTTACTTTTGATCCTCACCCACTGCGGGTATTGAGGCCGGGCGGGATCAAACTTATTTCCACGATTGAGCAGAAAATCGAACAGATCGAGAAGGCGGGGATTGACTACCTGGTGATCATTCCATTTGATCTCGCCTTTGCCGCGACGAGTGCCGAGCGCTTTGTTAAGGAGATTCTTATTGACTGCATCGGTATGACGGAACTGGTGGTCGGTTACGATTATGCATTCGGCAAAGGTCGGAGCGGTGATACTGCCTTCCTGAAAGAGCAGGGACGTCAGAGAGGGTTCCCGGTTCACATCATCGAACCGTTTTACGAAAATGACATACTGGTCAGTTCAACCAGGATCAGGGAACTTGTTCATGCCGGTCGTATGGTGGATGCCAGAAGACTCCTCGGAAGACCTTATCAGATTAGAGGTCAGGTGCAGATGGGCAAAAAACGAGGAGGAAAAGAAATTGGCTTTCCCACGGCGAACCTGCAGGTAAACGAGGAAGACCTTGTGCCCCGCATCGGTGTCTATGCGACGCAGGTGATCTGTGAAGGAAAGTGCCACGGGGGAGTGCTCAATGTCGGGTATAACCCGACATTTGGTGAACAGCGGCTGGTCGCAGAAACCCATATTTTTGATTTCAACAAAGATGTCTATGGAAAACCGATAAAGCTCAATCTTCTCAAGTTTCTCCGCGATGAAAGAAAATATCCCGGAATCCGCGAACTGGCCGAGCAGATCAGCAATGATGTCATTGAAGCAAAAAAGGTCCTTGAAGCCAGTCATCGAGAGTTACTTCTCTCCTGCATAGCCGAGGGGGGATGACACAAGGTGGCGAAAGGATTCGCAAACGATTTGATTTTTATGCTTGTAAGTGTTTGTCGGGTGTCTATACTGTACGGCGCAAAATGATGAGGAAGACCTGAAGTATTAAATACGAAGGAAAAACCTCGGGATTGACCGGTTTGCGGTTGGAGCTGTCGCCATACCACCATCGCAGCCTGCCAAGCTGGCTGGGTTTTTCTATAATGATTACAGAGGTGCAAAATGTCAGAGCAGTTGAAGGAAGATTTGCCGGCGGTCATCGCCGAGATGGAGAAGACGTGTGAGGAGTTTCCTGATAATGTCATGGCGCGCCATCATTTGGGACTGGTATATATGAAGGCGGGCAGGGTAAATGACGCGATCGAATCGCTGACTCAGGCGATTGCGCTTGATGCGCATTCCGTGGAGAGCATGATCAACCTGGGAGCCATTTATTTCGGCCAGGGGAATCTGGCCCGGGCTGAAGAGCTGAACAAGCAGGCCATTTCAGTTAACCCTAAAGCGGCCCAGGCCTACGTTAATCTTGGTCTTATTTGTCAGCAGAACAACGATATCGAGACGGCTATAGTCTATTATGAAAAGGCCATCGGGATTGATGCAAACCTGCCAACGGTCTGGATAAACCTCACTTCAGTTCTTACCATGAAAGGTGAAGATGAGCGGGCTCTGGCGGCAGCGCGGAAAGGGGTGGAACTGGACGGCGACTCCCCGCTTGCTCACAATAATCTGGCGGTAGCGCTTTATTTCAGCGAGCAATTCAATGAGGCACGAAAGCATATGGAAAAAGCAAGGCAGATGGGATATTCCGTTGATCCCAATTTTGTCGCCGGCCTTGAGGAAAAACTTGCCTGAATCGCTGCTCCGCCGTCGAGCAACTTCATGAACCAGTTATGAAACAGAACGTTATTATCAAGCGGCCATGGTGTCCATTCTGCGGGCAGAAGGTCAAGAAGGCCGAGGACGTCCCTAACCGGAAAATGAGCGAGTTCACGGTGGGAAGGTGTTCATGCGGGGCGGTCTATTCCTGTGACCCGACTGGTCATAATGTCGGAGCGGCGATGGTCGAGACTCTCGTCCAGGCCTGCGGTGACAATGCCGATCTGGCCTGGGAACTGATCCCGGAAGATGATTATCTGACCGGCCGAATCGAGGATTATGACGAGCAGACGCATCAGATAGTCGAGAAAAGAAATGTTGACGGGCGCATGGTGCGCGGCGTTCTTTACTTTGTGCGTCTGCATACTGAAATCTCGGAAATCGCCACGCGACTGCGGCAGAAGAAAGAACAGGCCGCTGAAAAGGTGTCTCTCAGGAGTGGTTTCCGTCCACCAGCGGTGGAACCGACAGCGGCAGAAAACCGGCCCAGGAAAAAGGCCAACAAACGCCTGGTACAAGAACTGGCTGCAGCTGATGCCGAGGACGAGCTGGTGGCGCTTTGTCTGGATGACCGGAAAACCCTGCGGCTGATGCAGCGGCTACTCTATGATCCCGTTGAAGAAAAGCGCTGGCGCGTGGCCTGCTTAATGGGTAAAGTGACCGCACGTGTTGCCACAAGAGATCCCGGCCAGGTAGCGGAGCTGGTTCATCGGCTCTTCGAAGCGTGTTCCGATTCAGCGTCAACACCATGGGGCATGATTGAAACTATTGGGGCGATCGTAGCCGGGCGGCCCGATATTTTTGGCGGCTTCACGCACTATCTGCTTAATTATGTTGCTGCTGATTCTACCAGGGTACAGACCATATGGGCCCTGGCCGAGATTGCCGAAAAGCGTCCGGATCTGGTTCGTAACACGCCCTTTTATTCCATGTTCCAGTTCCTCGGACATCCCCAGGCCGAGGTGCGGGGGCAGATGGCACGTTTACTCGGCAGGATCTCGGCTGCAGAGGCTTCACTTCAGCTTATGGGGTTGCATGAAGACAAGGAACAGCTCATTATCTGGGAGCAGGGAATACCCCTGCAGACCACGGTTGCCGAGCAGGCCGCCCGAGCGGTTAAACTTATACAGGATAACAAGAACAGATGAGTACACCACTTCAGAATATAGATGCGATTGGGCCGGCAGCAGATGCGGCAGGCAAGGACAAGGAACTCAGCCAGGCTGCAACTGATTATGAAGAAGGCCGCGGTTACCTGGAACGGGGAGAAACGGCGCTTGCTGCGGTAGCCCTGCATAATGCGCTGCGCGGGTTCGAAGAAAAGGATGACCGGCAGGGCATCGCCAATGCCTCAAATCAACTCGGCCACGCCTGCCTGGCTAGAAAAGAGTATGACAAGGCACTGCTGCATTATCGTCGGGCCTGGGATATCTGTGAGGCTCTGGACGACCCGATGAGCCTTCTGGCACTGGCCCGGAAGCTTGTTGAGACACACAAGGGGCTCGGCGAATATCGCAAGGCGATTGATCTCTGTCTTTATCTGCTGGACAATCATCAGAGAAATAATGATCCCGAGGGTACTGTCAAGACACTTGAGCTGATGGCTCAGGTGTATATTGATTCAGGCGAGCATGAAAAAGCGGCAGACGCCTATCTGACAGCCGCTTCAATACACGCCAATTTCAAGCATGAGGCCACAGCCGAGTCATTTCGGCAGAAAGCGGCTTCGCTGAAGAAACTGAAAAAAGAGATGGATTGAAAGGGAAATGTTTACCGGCATCGTTCAGGGGACAGGAAAATTGTTGAGCCGCAAATCGGCCGGGGGCGGTATGTCCTTTGATCTGGAGGCCGGCTTTCAGCTTACGGATCCCGAAGAAGGGGAATCGATAGCGGTGAATGGAGCCTGTCTGACGGCCTACAACATACGTTCGAATCGTTTCACCGTCGATGTGTCGCCGGAAAGTCTGTCCCGGACAACGCTGGGGAAGCTTCCTGTCGGGGGAAAGGTAAATCTTGAGCGGGCCCTGCGTCTATCCGACCGTCTTGGCGGTCACCTCGTCTCGGGCCATGTTGACTGCCTCGGAATAGCGCGCGGAATCAGACAGGAAGGTGAGTTCACCGTCCTGAGTTTTTCAGTGCCCGCACAAGAGGATCGGTATATAATCGAGAAAGGATCAATTACCGTCGACGGCATCAGCTTGACGGTAAACACCTGTGCGAAGGGGAACTTTTCCGTGTCGATTATTCCACATACCATGCAGACAACGACGCTCGGACAGCTGAGAACCGGCAGCAGTGTCAATATCGAGGTAGATATCATCGGTAAGTATGTGGAGAAGCTTCTTTTTGCCAAAGAACGTGGTGAACAGGCTGAATCACGCATCAATTCAGCATTTCTGGCAGAAAATGGTTTTTACTAAAATAAATGGGTATCATGAATAATCGAATTATTCAAGGTGGCCAAATATCTAGTTTTCGTCCGGAAATGAGCGATTTCTACCTAAATCTAGGCGCTCGATAAATTTAACCGCAGGCATATAATTGATATTCCGAGGATTAAATTTTGAGAGTAACGACGAGTTAGGGGAAAAGCGCTGTTTCAGGATGGAAACTATCTAGCTGTTTTATTGAGTGAGATTATTATGGCAGTCAGTCCAATCGAAGAAGTAGTTAAAGATATCAAGGCCGGGAAAATGGTAATCCTCGTTGACGATGAGGACCGGGAAAATGAAGGTGATCTCTGCATGGCAGCAGAGTTGATTACCCCCGATGCGATCAATTTCATGGCCACCCACGGCCGGGGACTGATCTGTCTGACTTTAAGCAGTGACATCGTTAACCAGTTGCAGTTGCCGATGATGGTATCAAATAACCAGTCTCCCTTTGGTACCGGATTTACCATCAGTATCGAGGCGAGGACCGGGGTTTCCACGGGGATTTCCGCAGCGGATCGTTCCCGGACCGTAGAGGCGGCTGTTGCGCCTGACGCCAAGCCATACGATATCATCAGCCCGGGGCATATTTTCCCGCTGCGGGCAAGAGATGGCGGTGTTCTGGTGAGGACCGGCCAGACAGAAGGGTCGGTTGATCTTGCCCGTCTTGCCGGTATGCGGACGGCCGGGGTCATTTGTGAGATCATGAAAGACGATGGCAGCATGGCCCGGATGCCTGATCTCGAATTGTTTGCCGTAAAGCACGGCCTGAAGATTGCTACCATTGCCGATCTTGTGGCCTATCGCCTGCGCCGGGATGTGCTGGTGCATCGTGCGGCTGAAGCCCGGATTCCGACTGGCCACGCGGGTGAATTTACCGCTATCGTCTATACCAACGATGTTGATGATCTTGAACATATTGCCTTGGTCAAGAATGAAATCGATCCTGATTCCGAGGTCCTGGTACGTGTTCATTCCGAATGTTTGACCGGGGATGTGTTCGGGTCTTCCCGCTGCGACTGCGGCGAGCAGCTCCATGCTGCCATGAGAATGATAGATCAGCAAGGCAGCGGCGTCGTGCTGTATATGCGGCAGGAGGGGCGCGGTATTGGACTGGTGAACAAGATCAGGGCCTATAAGTTGCAGGATGAGGAAGGATTTGATACGGTTGATGCCAATCTGAAGCTCGGGTTCAAGGCGGATTTGCGTGATTATGGTATCGGAGCACAGATTCTCCGGGACCTTGGTATCACCAAGATGGCCATGTTAACCAATAACCCGAAAAAGATAGTTGGCCTCGAAGGATATGGTATTGAGGTTGTTGATCGAATAGCCATCGAGATGGAGGCCGGCGAGGAAAACAAGGGCTACCTGATGTGTAAACGTGATCGAATGGGACACTTGATCCAGGTCAAATGATCCGATTGGCGTCGATGAGAAGATAACCTAAAGGGAAAAGGCAGAAAAAAAATGATACAATACATTGAAGGCAATCTGCGCGCAGATGGGAAAAAAATCGGTATCGTTGTGTCTCGATTCAACTCCTTCGTCTCGGAAAAGCTCCTGGAAGGAGCACTGGACAGCCTTATCCGTTCAGGTGTTGCCGAAGCTGATATTGATGTGGCCCGCGTGCCCGGGGCCCTGGAGATACCCCTTGTTGCCCAGAAACTTGCCAGATCAAAGAAATATGACGCAGTCATCTGTCTTGGTGTTGTCATACGCGGTGCAACACCCCATTTTGATGTTGTCGTAAACGAGGTTTCCAAGGGTACAGCCCAGGTTAGTCTAGATTCCGGTATTCCGGTGCTTTTTGGTGTATTAACAACCGAGACGATCGAGCAGGCCATAGAACGGGCCGGAACCAAGGCGGGAAACAAGGGCAGTGATGTGGCCGTCGCTGCAATCGAGATGGCTAATCTCATGGATGCACTGAACTAGAGCTCATATAAGATAGTTATGGGCAGAAACGAAGGACCTTACGATAATTTTTCCAGAGGAGCCGTATCCCTGCTGTTTTTGATACGGCTTTTTCATTTATAGGCCAGGTCAGTTTTATGGGTACAAGGCGCAAAGCCCGGGAAACAGCATTGCAGTTTCTGTTTCAGGATGATTTCATCGGGGAAAGTGATGTTGACAAGCAGCTCTTCGAGGAGCGTTTCGACCAGTTTTGCCGCTTGTACCAGATAAGTCATAAGGCACGTCCTTATGCTATTGAGTTGCTGCAGGGTATACGGACGAAATGCAAAGCGATTGACCGTACTATCAGTACTCATGCCACCAATTGGCGATTGGAGAGACTCGCCGGTATGGACCGGAATCTGCTTCGTCTCAGTATCTACGAACTGCTTTACGCAACCGATGTCCCTGCTCAGGTTGCAATCAACGAGGCCATTGAGATTGCCAAGCGTTTCGGCAGTGAGGAATCACCGGCCTTTATCAACGGTATCCTTGATGCGGTTCAGCAGAGCGCAATGCCGAAAGGGGTTCAGGAGAACTCCGAAACCGACTGCTGAGCGCAGCCCCTTTTTCCCTTCATTTTTTCCGCCACGTCTGCTTTTCGTTGCTCGGCTCAAGAAGGAAATCCATTGACAGAGACCGATAGCTGCCGGAGATGAGCGAATCGGTTTGCGGTCATTCGTTTCTCTGCCGGGTTTCGTACTGCCTTGCAATTTCAGGAGATTGCGAGTAAATCTTGGCTGTGAAGCATAGTTTTTGATCAGCATTTCAAAGGGGTAATGCAGGGTATGGCACAATCTCAAACAAAAACAAGACCACCGTTAAAGCAGGAGTTTTTTGCAGTGCTCGGACTCTTTGTTTCCGCTTTTGTCTTTCTCAGCCTGCTGTCTGCCCAGGTTGGCGGTTCAGGCAACTGGTGCGGCGAGGCCGGGCGTTTTATCGCACAGTTTTTGGGCGGTTTTATCGGCTGGGGTGCCTACCTGCTCGTTGGCTTGATGAGTCTGGCTTCTCTTCTGTTTTTTAATCCGCGCATGTCTTTTGATCGTCTTCCGCAGGTCACCCTCGGGTTGACGGGAGCGGTCATTTCCTGCTGTGCTCTTTTATCTTCTTTATCGCTGCTGAGACCTGGGTTGATTGAGCTTGGCGGTTTTCTCGGAACAACGGTTTTCAACCTGACCCACCTGGTAGTCGGGAGTACCGGTACCATATTACTGCTTGTTCTTGTCTTGCTCGCGTCAATGATGCTCTCTACCCAGTTTTCCCCGTATCAGCTCATCCTGTTTTTCTGGCGGATGATGAAGGCGCTTATGCGGGGGATAAAGAACCTGTTTACCCGCAGCAATGACAGCAGTAACCGCCGGCCGGCATTGAAGAAAAGGGCTGCGCCGGTTGTCGAACCTGACGCAGAGTTTTCCCCGGCGGGAGGTCAGCCGTTGGTAAAGGAGGCGCTTGGACCGGTATTTGCGCGCGATGACAGCACGAATTTCAACGCCGCTCCCGTGGCGAAGGGTGACTGGAAACTGCCGCCTCTTGCAATTCTGACCCAGAACAACCAGGTTACGGAGAAGATAGACAAAGATGTCTACCTTAAGATATCCAAACAACTCGAGCAGAAGTTGAAAAACTTCGGGGTGTCCGGCAAGGTTGTCGGCATCTCGCCCGGCCCGGTGGTGACCACCTATGAATATTCTCCGGCCCCGGGTATAAAAATCAACAAGATTGTCAGCCTGGCAGATGATCTTGCCCTTGGACTCCGGGCACAGTCGGTAAGGGTGGTCGGTTCGGTTCCCGGAAAGTCCGCACTCGGCATCGAGATACCCAACGAAGTGCGGCAGGTTGTTTATATTCGGGATCTGCTCGCCTCAGAACATTTTCATAACAACAAGGCGAAACTCGGCATTGTTCTCGGACTTGATGTTATCGGCCATCCGACCATCGCTGATCTGGCCCGGATGCCCCACCTCCTGATTGCCGGGGCGACGGGAGCAGGGAAAAGCGTTGCGATTAATGCTATTATTGCTTCTATCCTTTTTAATGCCACACCGGAAGAGGTTCGCTTTCTGATGATCGATCCCAAACGAATAGAGCTTTCCGGTTATGAAGGTATTCCTCATCTGCTTCATCCCGTGGTCGTTGAACCAAAACTGGCCAGCAGGGCCCTGCTCTGGGCCGTTCGCGAGATGGAGAGGCGCTATCGGTTAATGGAAGAGGCGAAGGTCAAAGGCTTTGATTCCTACAATGAGAGTGCATCTGAAAAACTGCCATATATTGTTGTTATTGTCGATGAACTTGCCGATTTGATGATGGTTGCCTCCAAGGATGTGGAGACGGCGATTGCCCGGTTGGCACAGATGGCGAGAGCTGCCGGCATTCATCTGATCATTGCCACCCAGCGCCCCTCGGTCGATGTCCTTACCGGCCTGATAAAGGCAAACTTCCCGACACGGATTGCCTTCAAGGTGTCATCTAAAGTTGATTCGCGCACCATAATTGATACCTCGGGAGCCGAACACCTTCTTGGTATGGGAGATATGCTCTACATGCCGCCGGGCAGCTCTGCAATCCAGCGTGTGCATGGTGCTTATATTTCAGAACAGGAAACGACTGAACTTGTCACCTTTCTGAAGAAGCAGGGGGCTGCCGTTTATGACGATTCGGTGATCCAACAGGTCCATGAAGATGGTGACCTGGCAGGATCGGGGAGCGATCCTGACTATGATGAACGCTATGATGAGGCCGTCGCTCTTGTCTGTGAGTCCGGACAGGCCTCCATTTCTATGATCCAGAGACGCTTGAGAATAGGCTACAATAGAGCTGCGCGCATCATTGAGATGATGGAAAAAGAGTCCATCATCGGGCCGGCAGACGGGGCGAAACCCCGTGAGGTTCTGACACGTCATTCCTATGAGTAATCAAGCCTTTTGAGTAATTAATTTTCTTGACAATTTCCAGTCAACAATTTATAAGTCAAACTCTTGGGAAAATGAGTGAGCGTTCATTTTTTTGTTGTTACCTGGATAGCTCTGTATTGAATAAATGTTGTAGTGAAATCAGTCGGTTGTCTCGCTCGATAGTTTCGGGTGGGCTGCTGAGATTTGCTTTAAGTAGTAAACGATTTTACTCCGGTTTTAGTGGGTCCTGTCGGTTCAGGGCCACAACAGTTAAAACAAACTGAGGAGGTAGTTTAATGCCAAGTTATGTAGATCCTGAAAAGTGTGATGGCTGCAAAGGCGGTGACAAGACTGCATGCATGTACATCTGCCCCAACGATCTGATGGTTCTGAACGTTGAGGAGATGAAGGCTTACAATCAAGAGCCCGATGCTTGCTGGGAGTGTTATTCCTGCGTTAAGATTTGTCCGCAGGGCGCTATTTTTGTTCGTGGTTACGATGACTTTGTACCAATGGGCGGACAGGTTCATCCGATGCGCTCTTCCGATTCCATCATGTGGACGGTAAAGTTTCGTAATGGAAACATGAAACGCTTCAAGTTCCCGATCCGTACCACGGCTGAGGGTGCTGCCAATGCTTATGCGGGCCAGAAAGGTGCAAGCCTCGATGATGAATGTCTGCTTCTTGAAGCCGACCTTCCTACGCCCTGATTAAGCTGGATTATGTGAAATCTTAAAATCTTTTATTCAAAAGGAGATTTGAATATGGCATTACCAAATAAACCAAAAGGTGAACTCACGGCTGTTGTCAATCCTGAGATCGTCGAAATGGAAGTGGATGCGCTGATCGTAGGTGGCGGTATGGCTGCCTGCGGTGCCGCGTTTGAGATCAAGAAATGGGCCCCGGAAGGCATGAAACTCCTGCTCGTGGACAAAGCTGCCCTTGAGCGTTCTGGTGCTGTTGCCCAGGGCCTTTCCGCCATCAATACCTACATCGGTTCAAATCCCATCAAAGATTACGTAAAAATGGTACGTAATGACCTGATGGGTGTTGTACGCGAAGATCTTATCTACGATTGCGGTCGTCACGTAGATGAGTCTGTCAAGCTGTTCGAAGAGTGGGGTCTGCCGGTCTGGAAAAAAGATGCGGACGGCGAGAACCTTGACGGTGCCAAACCGGCTCCGAGCCTGCGTGAAGGCGGAACTCCGGTACGTACCGGCAAATGGCAGATCATGATCAACGGTGAATCCTATAAATGCATCGTCGCCGAACCGGCCAAATCTGCTCTTGGCGATGAGAACGTTCTTGAACGTGTTTTTATCGTGAAAATGCTGCTTGACAAGAATAAGCCAAACCAGATTGCCGGCGCTGCCGGTTTCTCGACTCGTGAGAACAAGGTATACGTCATCAAGTGTAAAACCGCTGTTGTTGCCTGTGGTGGTGCGGTCAATATTTTCCGTCCCCGTTCAACGGGTGAAGGTAAAGGACGTGCCTGGTATCCGGTATGGAATGCTGGTTCCACCTACACCATGTGTGCCCAGGTTGGCGCTACCCTGACCATGATGGAAAACAGGTTCACCCCGGCTCGTTTCAAAGATGGTTACGGCCCTGTCGGTGCCTGGTTCCTTCTGTTCAAGGCCAAAGTATCCAACGGTCTTGGCGAGTTCTATGCAAACGGCGATGCAGCTAAGGAAGAGCTTAAGAAATTCATGCCTTACGGCGCTTCTGCGGTTACCCCGACTTGTCTGCGTAACCACCTGATGATCGAAGAGCTCAGAGCTGGTCGTGGTCCGCTCTACATGGCCACCGACGTTGCCCTGAATGCCTTCCTAGATGATCGTAAAGCAGCCGGAATGGATGAAAAAGCCCTGAAGAAATTCTGGAAACACCTCGAGACTGAGGCGTGGGAAGACTTCCTGGATATGTCCGTAGGTCAGGCTGGTCTCTGGGCCGGCATGAATGTTGAGCCTGAGAAGGTTGGTTCAGAAATTATGCCGACCGAACCGTATATGCTTGGTTCACACTCCGGCTGTTGCGGCATCTGGACTTCCGGTCCGGAAGAATCCTGGGTACCGGATATCCAGAATGAATCCCGCGTGCACAAGTACAAGTGGGGCTACAACCGTATGACCACGGTCGACGGCCTGTTCACTGCCGGTGACGGTGTTGGTGCTTCCGGTCACAAGTTCTCTTCCGGTTCCCATGCTGAAGGACGTATCGCCGCCAAGCAGATGGTTAAATTCTGTCGCGACAATGCCGACTTCAAACCGGAACTGAAGCAGACCGCTCAGGAAATTGCCGACGAGATATACGCACCGGTAAGGCGCTACAAGGAATTTGTCGGTGCTTCAACGGCTGCAGATGTCAATCCGAATTACTGCAAGCCCGCGGGACTGATGATGCGTCTGATGAAGGCTACCGACGAGTACGGTGGTGGTGTCGCAACCTACTACATGACCTCCGGTAAACTTCTGAATATCTGCCTTGATCTTCTCAGGCTGTTGCGTGAGGACGCCGATTTGATGGCGGCAGGCGATTTGCACGAACTGCTTCGCTGCTGGGAGAACTACCATCGCATCTGGTGTGTCGAGGCTCATATTCGTCACATTGAGTTCAGGAAAGAATCCCGTTATCCGGGCTTCTATTATCGTTCAGACTTCCCGTCCGTTGATGACGAAAACTGGAAGTGTTTCGTTAACTCCACCTTCAATCCTGAAAGTAAGGAATGGAAGTGTGAGAAGGTCGAATGTGTTAATATTTTTGAGACCGATCCGTGGTTGTAAGCAACTGATGGCAGCTTGAAGGCCATGATGTAAGGAAAATCTCCAGGGGCCGATGGCCCCTGGAGATTTTTTAATGGTGGCTGGTGCTTTTCACTGGGGAAAACTGCAAGATTCTTGACGTTTTCCCGATTGAAAAGCAGGTTTAGGTTTTGTAAGAGTTTGCCGAATACCTGATATTTTTTTATGGTTTACCGCTTTAAAAAATATCACAAGGAAACTTTTATAAGAGCAACAATGGAGGAATGGTATGACTGACGAGCAAGGCACCTCTGGTGCAATTTTGGTCGTAGGCGGAGGAATAAGTGGGCTGACAGCAGCACTTGAAGCCGCCGAAGTCGGGAACGATGTATTTATTATCGACAAAAACCCCTATTTCGGTGGACGTGTCGCACAACTCAACGAATACTTTCCCAAGATGTGTCCGCCCAGTTGCGGGCTTGAAATCAATTTTAAACGAATTCGGAACAATCGCCGAATTCGTACCTACACGATGGCGACGGTCAGTGGTGTCAGCGGCGGCCCGGGGAATTACCAGGTGAGTCTTGAGATCGCTCCGCGCTATGTCAACAGCAATTGTACCGCTTGTGGCGATTGCGCAGCTGCCTGCCCAGATGAGATTGACAACGCATTTAACTTTAACATGAACAAAAGTAAGGCCGCCTATCTGCCTCATGAAATGGCCTTCCCGCGCCGCTATGTAATAGCCAAGGATGGGCTGTCGGCAGCTGGTGCCGAGGCGGTTAAGGCCTCATGCAAGTACAATGCCGTTGATCTTGATATGAAAACTGAAACGGTAACCCTCAATGTTGGCGCAATCATCTGGGCCACCGGCTGGGATCCTTATGATCCTGTCAAAATTGACACCCTCAAGTTTGATGAATCCGAGGCGATTGTCACTAATATGATGATCGAGCGCATGGCCGCTCCAAACGGACCGACCGGTGGTAAAATTGTCGTACCGGGCTCCAACAAGGAGCCGGAATCAATCGCTTTTGTGCAATGTGCCGGGTCCCGGGATGAAAACCACCTGGAGTATTGCTCCTACATCTGCTGCATGGCCACATTCAAGCAGATGAATTACATTCGGGAACAATATCCGGAGGCAAAGATTTATGTCTTTTACATTGACCTGAGAACTCCTGGCAAATATGAGAAATTCCGTGCGAAACTGATGACCGATAAGAATGCATCCTTTATCAAGGGCAAGGTTGCCGATATTATCGCAGAGGCTGACGGCGGTGTGACGGTTGTTGCTGAAGATGCGGTAAGCGGCGCCAAGGTCCATCAGAAAGTTGATCTGGCTGTTCTGGCTACCGGCATGCAGCCGTCTACTATCGGCACTGACACTCCGGCAGGCCTGAGGCTTGACGAAAATGGCTTCGTTCTTTCCGATTACGAGAAAGGGATGATTGGCGCCGGTTGTGCGAAAAAAGCTGCCGACGTCGTTACTAGCGCTCAATCATCTACTGCCGCTGCCTTGAAGGCAATTCAGGTTTCCAGGAGGTAATGAAAAATGGATAAAAAATATTGCGCCTATTTGTGTTCCGGTTGCGGTATCGGTGACGCTCTCGACATGGAAGCGCTTACCGGGGTTGTGACCGGCGAGATGTCTATGGAATGCAAGACAAGTGAGTGCCTCTGCGGGTCCGAGGGACGCGCGCTGATAGAAAAGGATATCGCTGACAACGGGGTGAATACCGTTGTGATCGGTGCCTGTTCACCGCGGGTCATGCAGAATGAATTTTATTTTGGCGAGGACAAGATTACCGTGCGCGCCAATCTTCGGGAACAGGTTGTCTGGTCGGAGGTCAAACCGGCCGAAGGGGCCGAGCCTCACGCGGAAGCTGCTGAATTCCTGATGGAAGCAGCAGGTGATTATATGCGTATGGCCTGCACCCGTGCCAAAAAGACCGCGCTCCCGGAACCGTTCAAGCTTGAAACAATGAACAAGAAGATATTGGTCATGGGTGGTGGTATTGCCGGTATGACTGCTGCCAAAGAGGCTGCCGCGGCAGGGTACGAGGTGACGCTTGTCGAGAAAGAAGCGGCTCTTGGCGGCAAGGCTGCTAACTGGCGCAAGTCATTCCCGACCAAATCGCCGTGGACTGATCTTGAAGAAAGCCCGGTTGCAGCACTTGTTGACGCCGTGCAGGCAGATGCCAGAATATCGGTTAAGTTAGGCACAGAGGTTGCTCGTATTGCCGGAGCTCCCGGTACCTTCCGGGTTTCCCTGAAGGCCGCCGGTACAGAGACTGAATGGGATGCCCCTGCCAAGGTGACGACTGAAGACGCCGATAAGATCAGCAAGGGAACAATGGAAAATCCCAACGAGGGGTTGAAGAACTATATGGCCGTTGACGAAGCGGCTGAAATGCATGGTGCGGTTGTTCTTGCAACCGGCTGGGTACCGGCAGATGTATCGGAATATGCACACCTTGGTTATGGTGCCATCAAGAACGTGGTCACCAATGCTGAATTTGAAAAGATGGCCAAGGAGGGCAAAGTCCCTGCCAAAGTAGCTTTTATCCAAAGTCCCGGCGGTAAAGAGCATGACCAGGATTTTCCGTACTGCAACTCGGTAACCTCGATGGTAGCCTTGAAGCAGGCCCAGTATGTCTGTCAGGACAATGAAGACGGTAATGCCTTTATCCTTTATCAGCACATGCGTACGCCCGGTAGTCAGGAACTCTACTATAAGAGTGCTCAACAGACCGATGGTATTTTCCTGACCAAGGCCAGTGTGACGAAGGTAGAGGAGGCTGGCGGCAAACTGAGAGTCATTGCCGAGGATACCCTGCTTGGTTCAGATCTGGCCCTTGAAGTTGATATGGTTGTTCTTGCTGCCGGTATGGTTCCGACAACTAAAGACGAGTACAGCATAAACCTGGCCTATCGTCAGGGGCCTGCTTTTTCAGATCTTGATCTGTTCGACGGTTATGCTGACTCTCATTTTATCTGCTTTCCTTACGAAACCAGAAGAACCGGTGTTTACACCTGTGGTGGTGTGCGAAAGGCTGAAACCATCGAGGAAACCATTGATGATGCGACCGGTGCGGCCTTGAAGGCGATTCAGTGCCTGGAGTCTACCGACCGTGGTGTCTCTGTTCATCCTCGTTCCGGTGATGCTACCTATCCGGAGTTTTTCATGCAGCGCTGCACCCAGTGTAAACGCTGCACGGAAGAATGTCCGTTCGGTGCTCTTGACGATGATGAAAAAGGAACGCCTCTGCCGAACAACACCCGCTGCCGGCGCTGCGGGACCTGCATGGGTGCCTGTCCGGAGCGAATTATTGGTTTCAGGGACTACAACATCGACCTTATTGGTTCAATGATCAAGGCGGTCGAGGTTCCTGAAGATGATGATGAGCGGCTGAGGATTCTCATTTTTGTCTGCGAGAATGATGCTTATCCGGCACTTGATATGGCCGGTATGAGGCGTAACGGCCTCAATCATATGATCCGTTTCATACCGGTCCGTTGTCTTGGATCGATGAACATGGCCTGGATCCGTGATGCCCTGTCCGCCGGTATGGACGGAGCGATGCTGCTTGGCTGTACCTATGGTGACGATTATCAGTGCCATTTTGTCAAGGGCTCAGAAATTGCCAACAAGCGTATGGAAAACATAGGCGACACGCTTTCTACTCTCGGACTCGAGTCGGAACGGTGTGCTGCAGTGCAGGTTGCCATTACAGACTATGACAAGATTCCGCAGATCGTAAACGACTTCGTCGAAGAAATCGTTGAGATGGGACCGAATCCGTTTAAAGGCTTCTAACCTGTGTTTTATCATAGCGGGCTGCGCTGTAAGGCGCGGTCCGCTACACTACTATGAACCAGTCTGCTATACAGGCATCTACCCGATAAGATAACAGGAGGGAAATGATGAACGTCACACCTGATTTGGAATTTATAAAATATCTGAAAGGAGCAGGTGGTGACACGCTGAAAAAATGTTATCAGTGTGCTACCTGTTCCGTGACATGTCCGTTGTCATCCGACGAAAAGCCATTTCCGCGAAAGGAAATGATCTGGTCACAATGGGGTATGAGGGATAATCTGCTGGCCGACCCTGATATATTTCTCTGCCACCAGTGCGGCGACTGCACCACCTATTGTCCCCGAGGCGCCAAGCCGGGAGATGTCCTCGGAGCCATCCGGGCATACGCCTACACGGTTTACGGCTGGCCTTCAGGGCTGGCGAAGCTTGCATCTTCAGCCAAGGGACTGCCGGTGCTTATCGGTATCCCAGCCGTTGTCATCTTTGTTTTCTGGCTGATTTCCGGCGGCATGCATATTCCGGATAAAGAACACTTTGCGACCCATGGCTACCAGCAGTTTTTCGGCGTCTGGGACTTTAAATGGTATGCCAAGAATATCTTTTTTATTGTCATGTTCATGGTGCCCTCGCTTGGACTGGCCATTTTTTCCCTCTATAAGGCACTGACCAGACTGTGGAAACAGATGGTTCTCAATACCGGTGTTAACCCGGCATACCGGCCGTCAGTCCCGCAATTTGTCAGCGAGTTCCTGTGGCCGTCACTGGTTGAGATTGTCAAGCATAATCGTTTCAGAGAGTGTGGTACCAATAGTAACCGGGTAACAGGGCATCTGCCGCTTATGCTGGCTTTTATCGGCCTGTTCATCGTCACCTGCTGGTCGCTGCTGAAAAATGATATTATCGGGCTCTTTCTGCCCTCATGGCATGGACCCATGCTGATATGGGATCCCTTCAAGGTCATGGCCAACGTCTCAGCCATCGCTCTTCTTTTTGGTGTCTTTGTGCTCTGGAACAATCGTACCAAATCCGAGTCCGAGGGAACAACCAGCCGGACCTTCTACGATTGGTTTCTGCTTTGGGAAATCGCTGCTGTCGGCATTACCGGTTTCGGATCTGAACTTCTCCGGTGGTTGGGTATGCCTTCTGTGGGCTATATCGTTTATTTCCTGCATCTTGTTGCCGTTATGATGCTGTTTCTCTATCTGCCCTACACCAAGCTGGCGCATATTGCTTATCGTACAACCGCGATGTCCTTTGAAAAGTACCGCGAAAGTGCTTTCTTGAAGCCGGCCGTTGAGTAGCAGGAAAATTTCAGCAATCTATTAATTACATTCGTCCTGAGAAGAGGCTGGTCCGGTCTAACCGGACCAGCCTCTTCTCTTTTTTTTAAAAAGAAAGCGCTTTGATGTTTTGGGTGTTAGGGTATTCCCGTCACTTTCCAATGCCTTTGCCGTACTGAGCGGAATTATTTTTATGGCAAAAAATATATTGCTTTAAAAATAATGAAGAAGTATGGTAGAAGGCTTTGTAAGCTGGCGTAGCTCAATTGGCAGAGCAGCTGATTTGTAATCAGCAGGTTGCGGGTTCAAGTCCCATCGCCAGCTCCATCGCGAAAAATACTTTACAAAGTATTGTTTAGAGTATAAAGGTGTTGGGCCTATTTTTTGGTTCATTGGAGGGGTTCCCGAGCGGCCAAAGGGAACAGACTGTAAATCTGTCGGCGGAGCCTTCGGAGGTTCGAATCCTCCCCCCTCCACCAGCCTTTAGTACCTTCACCAAATTGTTTTTATGGAAAATTTGGTGAAGGTACTTGTCCCTTTTTTTTATGGGACAATACACTGACTAATTGAATGATAAGCGGGAATAGCTCAATTGGTAGAGCATCAGCCTTCCAAGCTGAGGGTTGCGAGTTCGAGTCTCGTTTCCCGCTCCAAGGGTTGGTTTTTACGCTCACGTAGCTCAGATGGTAGAGCGCATCCTTGGTAAGGATGAGGTCACCGGTTCGATTCCGGTCGTGAGCTCCATGAGCAAGAAGGTACGCATAATTCCATTTAAAATTATAATGGCCTGAGGAGACAGAAAAATGTCAAAGCAGAAATTTGAAAGGACAAAGCCGCATGTCAACGTAGGAACAATTGGGCACATTGATCATGGTAAGACGACATTAACGGCCGCAATCACTCGAGTCTTGTCTTTGAAAGGTCAGGCCAAGTTCATTGATTTTGGTGAGATAGACAAGGCGCCTGAAGAAAAAGAGCGTGGCATTACCATCGCCACTGCCCATGTGGAATACGAGACAACCAAGCGTCACTATGCGCACGTGGACTGTCCGGGTCATGCCGACTATATAAAGAACATGATCACCGGTGCCGCCCAGATGGACGGAGCGATCCTGGTGGTAGCGGCGACGGACGGAGCAATGCCGCAGACCCGGGAGCATATTCTTCTTGCCCGTCAGGTAGGTGTGCCTGCGATGGTGGTGTTTCTGAACAAATGCGACATGGTTGACGACGAAGAGTTGATCGAGCTTGTCGAGCTGGAACTGCGAGAGCTTCTGGACAAGTATGAATTTCCTGGAGACGATATTCCTTTTGTGAAGGGTTCAGCGCTTCTGGCGCTTGAGAACCCGGAAGACGAGGGTCATACGAAGTGTATCTGGGAGTTGATGGAAGCGGTAGATGATTATATACCTGAGCCGGAGCGTGATATCGCGAAGCCGTTTTTGATGCCGGTGGAGGATGTATTTTCCATTTCGGGTCGTGGTACGGTAGCGACGGGTCGAGTGGAGCGTGGCGTCATCAAGGTAGGCGAAGAGGTAGAGATCGTCGGAATCCGCAAGACGGTGAAGACGGTAGTGACGGGAGTTGAGATGTTCCGCAAGCTGCTGGACCAGGGTCAGGCGGGGGATAACATCGGCGCACTGCTTCGGGGCGTGAAACGTGAAGAGGTCGAGCGTGGTCAGGTTCTGGCCAAGCCGGGTTCGATTACGCCGCATACGAAGTTCAAGGCAGAGTGTTATATTCTGAGCAAGGATGAAGGTGGTCGTCATACGCCGTTTTTCAACGGCTATCGTCCGCAGTTTTACTTCCGCACAACGGATGTAACGGGAGTGGTAACACTCCATGAAGGAGTTGAGATGGTAATGCCCGGCGACAATGTATCGGTAGACGCCGAGCTTATCACCCCGATAGCGATGGACGTTGGACTGCGCTTTGCGATTCGTGAGGGCGGGCGTACCGTCGGAGCAGGCGTTATCAGCGAAATAGTTGCCTAAGATTCTGTTAAACAGGGAGATAACCCTGCTCCGTAAAGGAGCAGGGTTATCTTTTCTGTATTAAGGTTAGTTGCCATGAGAGATATAATCATCCTTGCATGTGGTACTTGCAAGCGTCGTAATTATACGACGACGAAAAATAAAAAGAATACACCAGGCAAGCTCGAGTTCAGCAAGTATTGTTCTTTTTGTCGTGTTCACACACCCCACAAAGAGACCAAGTAATTGTTGATGGTTGGGCAGGCCAGTAGCTCTAATTGGTAGAGCATCGGACTCCAAATCCGAGGGCTGGGGGTTCGAGTCCCTCCTGGCCTGCCATTTTTGACGTACGGGCAATAAAATAGAAACGGTGTAGCGATGGCTGGTAAAGGAAAAGAAAAAAAGAGCGTGGCAGAAGTCAAATCAGCGCCTTCGCCCTTCTCGCCCAGGGAAATCAAAAAATTTGTCGGTGAGGTGCAGTCGGAATTTTCCAAGATTGCCTGGCCGGATAAAAAAATCACTTTTGGGCTGACCGGGATGGTTGCCTTGCTGGCCATTGTTTTATCCGTCTATCTCGGCACCGTTGATGTTATCCTGGGTAAACTGATTTCGGCAATTTTGCATTGATTCCTTTTCCAGGAGAAATAGCAAGGATTACGAAACGTAAGGGACTTTCGTTTAGCAATTCCGACCTTTTCCTGTCCCCAAAAGAAAGACGGTAGATAAATGGCTAGACAATGGTACATACTGCAGGTTCACTCAGGATATGAGGAAAAAGTAAAGGCCACGCTCCAGGACCGTATTGCTAAAGAGGGACTTGAGGAGCTTTTTGGTGAAATCCTCGTTCCTACCGAACAGGTCGTGGAAATGATCAAGGGGACACGTAAAACGTCGTCAAGGCGTTTTTTCCCCGGTTATATGCTGGTCAGTATGGAGCTTAATGACACAACCTGGCATATCGTACATCAGGATATGCCGAGGGTTGTCGGTTTTGTCGGCGATGATCTGGACCCTGTTCCTCTATCGGATGAAGACGCCGGCAAGATTATCGGCAGAATCCAGGATGGATCCGAGCGGCCGCGGCCAAAAGTAGTCTTCGATATTGGCGAGGTTGTACGTGTTACTGACGGACCGTTTGCCAATTTCCAGGGTGTTGTTGATGAAGTTTTCCCAGAGAAAGGTCGTGTGCGGGTAATGGTTTCTATTTTCGGTAGAGAAACTCCCGTTGAACTTGAATTTGTTCAAGTATCGAATACTTGATTTTAAAACAAAGAGAACCTTGCGGAAGCTTATTCCTGTGAGGATATCACTATTGTTGGAGTAGAAAAATGGCCAAGAAGATAACGGCATACATCAAGCTTCAGATTCCGGCCGGAAAGGCCAACCCCTCGCCTCCTGTTGGACCTGCCCTTGGACAGCACGGGGTGAACATCATGGAGTTCTGTAAAGCTTTTAACGCCAAAACACAATCGGTAGGTGATACCATCATACCGGTTGTTATCACGGTGTATCAGGACCGCTCTTTCACCTTCATTACCAAGACGCCGCCCGCTTCTGTTCTGCTGCTGAAGGCGGCAAACGTGGCAAAGGGTTCCGGTAATCCGAAAACCGAGCGTGTGGCTGAAATCAGCAGGGATAAAATCAGGGAAATCGCTGAAATAAAAATGCCGGACCTGAATGCTTACGACGTTGAAAGTGCGATGCGCATCATCGAGGGTTCTGCCAGGAGTGCGGGACTCACTGTTATAGATTGATGTAATGTTTTAATTTTACTACGTGCCTCTGTCTCGTCGCAGGCTACGGGATATGCGCAGTAGGAGGCTGACATGCCGAAACACGGGAAAAATTACAGGAATAAAATCAAGGACATTGACAGAACGCAGGTGGTAACCATCGATGAGGCCATCAAGAATGTCCTTGCCTCATCCTACGCGAAGTTTGATGAATCAGTCGATGTTGCGGTAAAGCTTGGCGTAGACCCGCGTCATGCCGACCAGATGGTTCGGTCTTCCGTTGTCCTGCCGCATGGGACAGGAAAAGTTACACGAGTGCTTGTTTTTGCCAAGGGGGACAAAGAAGCTGAGGCGAAAGAGGCGGGGGCGGACTATGTCGGCTCAGACGATCTGGTTGAAAAGATTCAGGGCGGCTGGCTGGAGTTTGATAAAACCGTGGCCACTCCGGACATGATGGGTACCGTTGGAAAAATCGGACGGATTCTTGGTCCGCGCAACCTGATGCCTAATGCCAAACTTGGTACGGTAACTTTTGATGTCGGTAATGTCATAAGGGATATTAAAGGCGGCAAGGTGGATTTTCGGGTGGATAAAGCCGGAATTGTTCATGCCGGTATCGGTAAAGTATCTTTCGGGCAGGATAAGATTTACGAGAACGCACTTGCTTTCATTGAACGCCTCATTGCCTTGAAGCCTTCGACCAGCAAGGGCATTTATTTGCGATCCATAGGGATATCATCAACCATGGGTCCCGGATTCAAGGTCGACACCCTGGATGTTCGGGTCCGTGTAAAATAAGAGTACGGGTGTTTTGCAGGAGTAAGAACGCACGGCCTCGGCAGTGCGTTTGATCAGTCGAAGACAGCAGGTACGTTTGTTTAATCGGTAATACCGACCTGCCGAGACCAATAGAAGGATGGAGCCTGGATTCAGGCAATAAGTGATAAACCCATCGTTTGGGTAGCTGCTGTTTCGAAAACCGTTTAATTTTAAAGTGGTAGGAGGGTAATTTGAATCGTGATGATAAAGCAGCAATAGTCGACGAATTGAACTCGATGTTCAGTCGTGCGAAGTTTTCTGTCGTTGCAGACTATTGTGGTTTAAAAGTCTCGGACCTTGAGAAGATCCGCAAAGATCTCCGTGATTGCAAGTCTGAGATTCGCATTGCCAAAAATACTCTTCTGAAAAGAGCAGTTGCCGACACGTCCTGTGAGTCCCTCGCAGATGATTTTACAGGGACAACAGCCATAGTTATGGCCTATGACGATCCGGTAGCCCCGGCCAAAATTCTGGCCAAGAGTGCTGAAGCCTTCGGGAAATTCGAATTGCGCTCAGCTGTTCTGGAGGGAGAGAAAATCACTGTGGACAATATTATCGCCTTGTCCAAGCTGCCGTCCAGGGAGATTTTGCTTGGACAGCTGCTGTCTGTGATGAATGGCGTGCCCACAGCTCTTGTTCGTGTGCTCTCGGGAGTACCTCGAACATTTCTGTTTGGTCTGCAGGCTATCAAGGATCAAAAGGAGCAGGCATAGCGCTTTTACGTGGTTGTGCTTGAAACCTTTTCTTTAACAACAAGATAAAAGAGGAAAAAGAAATGGCTGTTACAAAGGACGATGTAATTGAATTTATCGCTAATATGAGTGTTCTCGAGCTTTCACAGATGATAAAAGAGCTTGAAGAAAAATTTGGTGTTTCCGCCGCTGCCCCGGTTGCTGTTGCTGCTGCCGGACCTGCCGGAGATGCTGGTGCTGCAGTTGCTGAGGAACAGACTGAGTTTGATGTTATTCTGGCGGGTGTCGGTGATCAGAAAATCAAGGTAATCAAGGAAGTTCGTGCGATCACCAGCCTTGGTCTGAAAGAAGCAAAAGAACTCGTTGAAGGTGCACCCCAGCCGCTCAAGGAAGGCGTCACCAAGGATGAAGCCGCAGAAATCAAGGCGAAGATCGAAGCAGTTGGTGGCTCGGTCGAAATTAAGTAACCGTTTCAAATACCAGGCGTCGGTCTATGCGACGTTGTTTTGAACAAGACGCGCCGCGCACTTTGATGCGCGGCGTGTCTTGTTTCAGGCAATTCATTTTTGTTGATAAATATATTATATAATAACAGTATGTTAACGAAAACGCCTTTGTCTGCGTTAAAACTGGATGGACAATTGACGGAGGAGGCGACGATGCTTACTAGTAGTCTGTTCATTTCAGATTTGTGCCGGTTTTCTCATGAGTGCCAGTACCTTTTTCTCATTTGCTTTTACGAAGAAATCTGGTGAAGGCATTTGTCCCTTTTACAGGGGGTAGTATTAACCATATCCTTCGAATGCAGCATAAAAACATTGTCTCCTACAGTTCCTTTTATAGATTGATATAGGTTTTTACGGGATCGTGCAGAAACCCCTCTGCTCATTATTTTTGCTAAGTCAGTGTCTTTAGACAACTTGAGGACAATTATGGAAAGAGTCAGAAAGCAATTTGCCAGCGTATCCAGCATCCTTGAACCACCCCACCTGATCTCAATGCAGCGTGCGTCATACGAGGACTTCCTGCAGATTAACCGGGCGCCTGATGAGCGTGAAGATATAGGTCTACAGGCTATCCTGAAAGAAATTTTCCCGATCAAGGATTTTAACGGTGTCTGTTCTCTGGAATTTGTCCGTTATCAGTTTGGAGAACCGAAATATACGGTACAGGAGTGTCAGCAGCGCGGTATGACCTATGAAGTACCGTTGAAAATTGTGGTTCGCTTGATAACCTTTGACGTAGACGCCGAGACGGGTGTGCAGTCCATCCGGGATATCAAGGAACAGGAGGTTTTCTTTGGCTCTTTGCCGCTGATGACCGCAGACGGTGTTTACGTGATAAACGGGACTGAACGGGTTATCGTCTCCCAGTTGCAAAGATCTCCGGGTCTTTTTTACACCCACGATCAGGGTAAAAGCCATGCGAGCGGGAAACTGCTGTATTCTGCCCGAATCATTCCGGTTCGAGGCTCCTGGATTGATCTTGAATTTGATATTAAAGATATTCTGCATGTCCGGATTGATCGGCGTCGGAAGTTTCCGGTAACCTCTCTGCTTAAAGCTCTCGGTTATAACGGCGCAGAGCTTCTGGAAATGTTCTACCCGGTCAATAAAATCAGGAAGGTCAAGAATAAGTATTTCGTCGATTTCAAAGAAGAAACCGCACTTGGCTCGCGCCTTGAATTTGACCTGGTCGACCCGGCTGATGGCAGTGTGATCAGCAAAAAAGGGAGAAAAATTTCAAAGGCACTCTGCAAGAGGATTTCTGAGGCAGGCATTGAGCATTTGCAGATTTCTGCTGAGGCGCTGGTTGGCAAGGTTATTTCCCATGACATTGCTGATCCGGGGTCCGACGAACTGATTGTTCTGCATAATACCGAGATTACCGAATCGCTCCTGGAAACGCTTGCTGAATCAGCTATTTCCGAGTTCCATGTCCTTGCTATTGACGGTGTTAAATATTCAGAGTCGTTTAGAAAGACACTGGCTCTTGATAAGGTGGTCACCAGCGAGGAAGCGCTACTCGAAATATATCGGAGACTACGCCCTTCAAGTCCGCCAACACCTGAGGTAGCAAAGACGTTCTTTAACAACCTCTTTTTTAATCCGGAGCTTTATGATCTCTCTGAAGTAGGTCGATATAAAATCAATGCCAAGCTCGGTTTGGACGTCGATATGAGTGTGCGTGCGTTGACCAACGAAGACATCATTGAATCCGTCAAATATCTGGTGCGTCTCAAGGACAGCCAGGGGACCGTCGATGATATTGATCATCTGGGCAATCGGCGGGTACGTACTGTCGGCGAGCTGGTTGAAAACCAGTATCGCATGGGACTGGTGCGGATGGAGCGAGCCATCAAGGAGCGCATGACTCTGCAGGATGTAGAGACTCTGATGCCGCACGATCTGGTGAATCCTAAACCGATTTCTGCGGCGATTAAGGAGTTTTTCGGGACGTCCCAGTTATCCCAGTTTATGGACCAGACCAACCCGCTCTCGGAAGTGACCCACAAGAGGCGTCTCAGTGCTCTTGGACCCGGAGGTCTTTCCCGGGAAAGAGCTGGTTTCGAAGTGCGTGACGTTCATCCGACCCACTATGGCAGGATCTGTCCGGTCGAAACGCCTGAGGGACCCAATATCGGTCTCATTGTCTCGCTGGCGACTTATGCCAAGGTCAATCCGTACGGGTTTATCGAGACCCCCTATCGAAAGGTTGAAAACCGCATCGTTTATGATGATAAAATCAAGTATCTCAGCGCTCTGCAGGAGCATAACAATTTCATAGCTCCCGCCCTGGTTCCCGTTGATGAGAACAATCGCATCATTCCCGATCAGCTTATTGTCAGGGAGGATGGAGAGGTTATAACGACGCAGGCTGAAAATGTGACCTATATGGATATAGCGCCCAACCAGCTGGTCAGCGTCGCCGCCTCGCTCATCCCTTTTCTTGAAAATGATGACGCCAACCGCGCCTTGATGGGTTCAAACATGCAGCGTCAGGCCGTACCGCTGATGAGAACAGCCGCTCCATTGGTTGGAACCGGCATGGAGAGGTATGTTGCGCGTGATTCAGGGGCCTGTCTTCTGGCCGGTGGCCGGGGAGTTGTTGAAGAGGTTGATGCGGATCGTATCGTCATTTGTTATGACGAGCCGGGGATGGACGGTTACGCCACCGGCGTGGCGGTCTATCGTCTGGAAAAATACAAGAAATCAAATCAGAATACCTGCTTCACCCAGAAACCTCTGGTAACACCGGGTACCCGTGTTGAAAAAGGAACGGTGCTGGCCGATGGTCCTTCCTGCGACCATGGAGAGCTTGCCCTCGGCAAGAACGTCGTCATAGCCTTCATGCCATGGCGGGGCTTCAACTATGAGGATTCCATTCTGATCAACGAACGGCTTCTGAAAGAGGATTACTTTACCTCATTGCATATCGAAGTGTTCGAGACCATGGCCCGTGACACCAAGCTCGGCAAAGAGGAAATTACCCGTGATATTCCTAACGTCAGTGAAGAGACCCTTCGCAACCTTGATGAATCCGGAATCGTGCGTATCGGTGCCGAGGTTAAAGCCGGGGACACGCTGGTCGGCAAGGTCACTCCGAAAGGAGAGACCGTTCTTTCGCCCGAGGAAAAGCTGTTGCGCGCAATATTCGGCGAGAAGGCACAGGATGTCAAAGACTCATCGCTTCGAGTTCCCCCTGGAATTGAAGGTGTCGTCATTGATGCCAAGGTTTTTTCCCGGAAAGGAGTCGACAAAGATGAACGTTCACTGATGATTGAGGATCTTGAGATTGAAAAACTCAACCAGGATAAGCTCGATGAACTCGCCAGTCTCAAACGTGTCGTGTGCCGGGATGTTGGCAAGGTGATTGACGGCAAGACCATGAAAGAGGACGTGGTCTTAAAAGACGGTACCGTTCTTGTCAAGCTCGGCAAAAGATTCGAGGCGGCAATGGCCGAGCAGGTAGGGTTTCACGACTTGCGCACGCTGGAATTCTCGCAGCGTTCAAAACATCTTGACAGGATAGAAGATATCTATGGCCGCTACGAGCGGCAGGGAAAGTTAATCAGTGAACGCTACGATGGCATTATAGACCGGCTCAGAAAAGGCGATGATCTGCCTCCCGGTGTCGTCAAGATGGTCAAGGTCTATGTGGCCACCAAGAGAAAGCTTTCTGTGGGTGACAAGATGGCCGGCAGGCACGGAAACAAAGGTGTCGTTTCCTGCCTTCTGCCTGAGGAGGATATGCCCTACTTTGCTGACGGGACGACCGTTGATATCGTTCTTAATCCGCTGGGCGTACCATCACGTATGAATGTCGGGCAGGTTCTTGAAACGCATCTTGGCTATGCCGCGAAAAAGCTGGGTGAGCAGCTTGAGGTTATGGGCAAAACCCTTGCGGTTGATGAAATCAAGAAAAAACTTGCGAAGATCTATTCCAAAGAGGAATGCAAGGAGCTCGTCAGCGAGCGCAGCGATGATGAAATAATCGAGTGGGCCCGCGACCAGAAGATGGGGCTGCATATGGCTACCCCGGTTTTCGATGGTGCCGAGGAGGGTGAGATTCGTCAGCTGCTCGTGGAGGCGAATGTCGAAGAGGTTGGTCAGGTCCAGCTCTATGATGGCTTGACCGGTGAACCTTTCGCGAACCATGTTACCGTCGGCGTCATGTATATGCTGAAACTGCATCACCTGGTAGACAATAAAATCCATGCCAGATCCACCGGACCCTACTCCCTTGTTACCCAGCAGCCGCTTGGTGGCAAGGCCCAGTTCGGTGGGCAGAGGCTTGGCGAAATGGAGGTCTGGGCGATGGAGGCATATGGCGCCGCCTATACGCTGAAAGAGTTCCTGACAGCCAAGTCTGATGATGTTGAGGGTCGAACGATGATGTATGAGCGTATCGTCAAGGGAGATAACTTCCTGTCGACCGGTTTGCCTGAATCCTTCCATGTTCTTGTCAAGGAACTGCAGGGACTCTGTCTCAACATGGAGCTTATAGAGGAATAAAGGTTCAGGCGGAATCACTGCTGTTTTATACAGTAGTGATTCCGGCCGGGAACTCGATTTATATCTCTTCAAAACCCGGGAAATTTGCCGGGTTATCAAAATCATGAATCAGAGGTGATCTCGTGGAAGAGTTATTCAATTTTTTTCAAAAACCAAAAGCACCTGCCAAGTTTAAAGCGGTGAAAATATCGCTGGCTTCTCCCGAGAAGATACTGGATTGGTCACATGGCGAAGTCAAGAAGCCGGAAACTATCAATTACCGGACATTTAAACCTGAAAGAGATGGTCTTTTCTGTGCCAAGATTTTCGGTCCGGTCAAGGATTTTGAATGTAATTGCGGCAAGTACAAGCGCATGAAGCACCGCGGTGTCGTCTGTGAGAAATGCGGGGTTGAGGTCATTCAGTCCAAGGTGCGTCGAGAGCGGCTGGGCCATATTAATCTGGCGGCACCGGTTGCCCATATCTGGTTTTTAAAAAGTCTGCCAAGTAAGATCGGTGCAGTACTGGACATGACCTTGAAGCAGCTGGAGAGAATCCTCTATTTTGAGCAATATGCGGTAATCTCGTCAGAAACCGATGCAATACCGGCCTGCACGCTGCTTACCGAAGAGAAGTATCGCCAGGCTCGCGAAGAATATCCCGGTCAGTTTCAGGTTGGCATCGGCGCGGAGGCGATCCGTGAACTTCTGGCATCTCAGGATCTTCCCGCTCTCTCGAAAGAATTACGAGAGGAAATGCTCTACCACCGGATCGCAGACAAAACGTCTGAAACTCGGGAAAAGGCTGCAGGTTATCGAGGCCTTCATTGATTCAGGTAATAAGCCAGAGTGGATGATTCTTGAAGTTATTCCGGTACTTCCTCCCGATCTGCGTCCTCTGGTGCCGCTTGAAGGCGGCCGTTTTGCCACGTCCGATCTCAATGATCTCTACCGCCGGGTGATTAACCGCAACAACCGGCTCAAGCGACTGCTTGAGCTTGATGCACCGGACATCATTATTCGTAATGAAAAGCGTATGCTCCAGGAGGCTGTCGATGTGCTGTTTGACAATGGCCGCCGCGGCAGGGTGATCACCGGTGCCAATAAACGACCGCTGAAATCCCTGGCGGATATGCTCAAGGGCAAGCAGGGACGGTTTCGTCAGAACCTGCTGGGTAAACGTGTCGACTACTCGGGACGGTCTGTTATCGTCGTCGGTCCCACCCTGCGGCTGCACCAATGCGGTCTGCCGAAAAAAATGGCACTTGAGCTCTTCAAACCTTTCATCTACAACAAGCTTGAGCGTCGTGGGTATGTGACGACCATCAAAAGCGCACGCAAGATGGTGGAAAAAGGCGTGAAGGAGGTTTGGGATGTCCTGGATGAGGTGGTTACGGAATATCCGGTCATACTGAACCGTGCTCCGACGCTGCATCGTCTCGGTATGCAGGCTTTTGAGGCCGTTCTGATCGAAGGTAAAGCGATCCAGCTCCATCCGCTTGTTTGTTCAGCGTTTAATGCCGATTTTGACGGTGACCAGATGGCGGTGCATGTTCCGCTCTCGGTTGAAGCGCAGGTTGAAGCCCGCGTGCTGATGATGTCGACAAATAATATTCTCTCTCCGGCAAATGGTGAGCCGGTTATCATTCCGTCGCAGGACATTGTTCTCGGGCTCTATTACATGACACGGGAACGGATAAATGTGGCCGGTGAAGGGAAGTCGTTTTCCGATATCCATGAAGCGAGGATTGCCTATGATCATGGCCAGGTCGACCTGCAGGCGAAAATAAAGGTACGTATGGACGGTGCCCTCGTTGAGACCACCATCGGGCGGGTAATCGTCGGCGAACTGTTGCCGAAAAAACTTCCCTTTTCTGCGGTCAATAAAGTGCTCACTAAAAAGGCGCTTGCCCAGCTTATCGATTATTGCTACCGCTTTGCAGGTACAAAGGATACGGTAATTCTCGCCGACCGGCTCAAGGATATCGGCTACGAGTACGCCACCCGTGCGGGCATCTCCATCTGTATTAATGACATGAAAATTCCGCTGGCCAAGGACGATACTGTCGAGCAGGCGGAAAAAGAGGTGTTTGACGTCGAGCGTCAGTATTCCGATGGTCTGATCACTTCCGGCGAGAAATACAACAAGATCGTTGATATCTGGTCAAAGGCGACCGACGATGTGGCCAACGCCATGATGAGTGAGATCAAGGTTGATTATATCCGGGATCGGGACAACAAACTTGTCGATTCACCGAGCTTCAATTCGATTTTCATCATGGCCGACTCCGGGGCCAGGGGGTCACGGGATCAGATCAGGCAGCTGGCAGGCATGCGCGGACTGATGGCCAAACCATCCGGTGAAATTATTGAAACACCGATCAAGGCCAATTTCCGTGAGGGACTTGGTGTCCTTGAATACTTTATCTCGACCCATGGTGCGCGTAAGGGACTTGCCGATACGGCGTTGAAAACAGCTAACTCCGGTTACCTGACCCGGCGGCTTGTTGATGTCGCCCAGGAATCGACCATCATCGAAGATGACTGCCAGACCCTTGATGGAATTATTGCAGAGCCGCTGGTTGACGGCGGTGAAATCATTGTTCCTATCGGTGAGAGAATTCTCGGCAGGGTTGCCCTTGAAGATGTAATTGATCCGTTTTCCCATGAGATTATCATGGAGATGGGACAGGAAATCACCGAGAGCAGGGTCGAGAAAATTGAGGCGGCCGGAATCGACCGTGTGCATATTCGTTCGGTGCTTACCTGTCGCTCACAACGAGGTGTCTGTGCCAAATGTTATGGGCGCGACCTCGGACGCGGTCATATGGTTAACCGCGGGGAGGCTGTCGGCGTCATTGCTGCCCAGTCCATCGGTGAACCGGGAACCCAGTTGACCATGCGTACCTTCCATATCGGTGGAACGGCGAGCAGATCGGTTGAACAGGCTGAGTTGAGAACACAGCGCGGCGGTACGGTCGGGTTCAAGAACCTGCATTTTGTCGAAAATGCCGAAGGAACCAAGATCGTCATGAACCGGAACGCCGAGGTTATCGTTCAGGATGAACTTGGCCGGGAGCGTGAGAGGTTCAAGGTAAACTACGGAGCACAGATTCTGGTGCCCGAGGGAGCGGAAGTCAAGCCTGGAAGCATCCTGGCGGACTGGGATGCCTATACCATTCCCATTGTTGCAGAAGTTGCCGGTATCATAAAATATGGTGATATTCTGGAAGGAATAACCATGCAGGAGAAGGTTGACCCTGTCACCGGGAAGTCTTCAAAGGTTATCGTTCACTCTGCCGGTGGCGTGCAGCTTAACCCCCGTGTATCGGTAAAGAGCGATAAGGGCAAGACCCAGAAACTGCCTAATTCAGAGATATTTGCCCGTTACACGCTGCCGGTCAATTCCATCATATCGGTTGAGGAAGGGGACGTTATCAAGCCGGGTACTATTGTCGGCAAGATTCCTCGTGAAACTTCCAAGACCAAGGATATTACCGGCGGTCTGCCCCGTGTTGCCGAACTGTTTGAGGTGCGCAAGCCTAAGGAGCCGGCAATCATTTCGGAAATTGACGGACGTGTCAGTTTCGGCAAGGAACTCAAGGGTAAACGAAGAGTTGTTATCGTTCCGGAGTACGGTGAGCCGCAGGAGTATCTGGTTCCGAAGTCAAAGCATATCATCGTGCATGAGGGTGACTATGTCCAGGCCGGCGAACGGCTGATGGAGGGTACCATTGTCCCCAACGATATCCTGCGCGTTCTCGGTGTCAAGGAACTGGCCAAGTTCCTGGTGAATGAAATCCAGGAGGTTTATCGACTGCAGGGTGTCAAGATCAATGACAAGCATATTGAGGTCATTGTCCGGCAGATGCTGCGCCGGGTTCTGATTACCGCTGCTGGTGATTCGCGATTCATGATCGGGGAGCAGGTCGAGTGGTGGGTATTCGAGGCCGAGCGCGACAAGCTCTTTGCCGAAGGAAAGCAGCCGCCGGTGGCGGAACCACTGTTACTCGGCGTCACCAAGGCGTCCCTGTCCACAGAGAGTTTTATTTCGGCGGCATCCTTCCAGGAAACGACCAAGGTCCTCACCAATGCGGCAATGGCCGGCAAGGTTGATGAACTCAAGGGGCTCAAGGAAAACGTTATCATGGGCCGCTTGATTTCGGCGGGAACTGGAATTAGAAGTGACGTGATGTAATAAAAGATATGATGGAAGACTTTTAATCTTGACACTATTACGACACTAAGGTAAATATCTTCTCTTTCGCCGTAGCACTTTAGGTAGTAAGGCTGTGTTGCCGCGTGAATGAATGATAAAGATAAAATGATGAGGAGCGCAAGACGCAATGCCAACAATTAACCAACTGGTACGCCAGGGCAGGAAAAAGATTGTTAAAAAGACCAATACTCCTGCTTTGAAAGGTTCCCCTCAGAAACGAGGTGTGTGCGTCAGGGTTTACACGACGACTCCCAAAAAACCGAACTCTGCTTTGAGAAAGGTTGCAAGGGTGCGGTTGACGAACGGTATTGAAGTAACTTCGTATATTCCGGGAATTGGGCACAATCTGCAGGAGCATTCAGTAGTACTTATCAGAGGCGGCAGGGTAAAGGATCTTCCAGGTGTTCGCTACCATATTATTCGTGGAACCCTTGATACGCTCGGTGTGTCTGATCGTCGACAGGGACGTTCGAAGTATGGCGCGAAGAAACCGTCTTGATAATGTCTCATACAGGAGATAAAAGGTATGTCCCGTAGAAAAACTGCAGAAAAACGAGTCGTAGATCCGGATCCACGCTTTAGCAGCGTACTTGTAACAAAGTTTACAAACGGCCTTATGGAGCGTGGAAAGAAAAGTGTGGCCCGGCGGATCTTCTACGATGCGATGGATATTATTGATACCAGGGTTCAGGATGAAGAGCCGATGGTTGTCTTCGAGCAGGCGATAGATAATGTCCGTCCCCGCGTTGAGGTCAAGTCCAGGCGCGTCGGTGGTGCCACCTATCAGGTTCCGATGGAAGTACGACAGACACGAAGGAATGCTCTGGCGATTCGCTGGATAATCAGCTTCGCACAATCCAGGTCGGGCAAGTCAATGTCTGAAAAACTGGCCGCAGAGTTGATGGATGCCTATAACCAGCGTGGTGCCGCCGTCAAAAAGAAAGACGATACGCACCGCATGGCAGATGCCAACAAGGCGTTCGCTCATTATCGCTGGTAGGATGGTGCGGCGGTTTTTGCGATGTTTTGAGGCTGATGTCAGCGGAAAAGACGATATGAGGTTTGTTGGTGTCAGTTCAGAAAGAGTTACTGCCCGTGCGAAACATCGGCATCATGGCGCATATAGATGCCGGCAAGACGACAACAACCGAACGGATACTTTATTATACCGGTCGTTCTTATAAAATGGGTGAGGTTCATGACGGCAATGCCGTCATGGATTGGATGGAACAGGAGCAGGAGCGCGGGATAACGATTACTTCCGCAGCAACAACCTGCACCTGGCATGAACATAAAATTAATATTATTGACACCCCGGGTCATGTCGACTTCACCATTGAGGTCGAGCGCTGTCTCAGGGTGCTGGATGGTGTAATAGCTGTCTTCTGCGCGGTAGGCGGGGTAGAACCCCAGTCTGAAACCGTCTGGAGGCAGGCCGATAAGTATGCCATCCCGCGGTTGGCCTTCATTAACAAGATGGACAGGGTTGGGGCCGACTTTAAAAGATGTCTGCGCATGATGTCCAAACGGTTGGGTGCAAATCCCCTGCCTTTGCAGATTCCGGTTGGCAGTGAGGCAGCGTTTGAAGGGGTCATCGACCTGGTGGAAGAGAAGATGCTCTCTTTTGATGAGCAGTCTCTCGGACAGGAAGTGGTTACATCAGCCATTCCCGACAACATAAAAGAAGAATTCACGGCCGCACGAATGGCGCTCCTCGAGAAGTTGGCCGACTTCGATGAGGGAGTCATGGAAAAATATCTTGACGACAAACCGGTTTCGGTTGAAGAGATTTACCGTGCACTGAGAAAGGCCACGCTGGCGCTTGAGATTGTCCCGGTACTTTGTGGCAGCGCCTTTAAGAACAAAGGAATACAGCCTTTGTTGGACAGTGTGGTCAGGTTTTTACCGTCCCCGGAGGATATCTCGGTTATCGAGGGGATTGATCGCCACGGTGAAACGGTTCAGCGAAAAACAGGCCCCGGAGAAAAATTCTGCGGCCTTGTATTTAAGCTGATGAGTGACTCGTTTGTCGAGAACCTTGCGTTTGTCAGGATATACTCAGGTGTGCTCGCCATTGGTGATAAGATCTTCAACCCGGTAAAGAAGAAAAAGGAAAAAATCTCCAAGCTTTTAAGACTTCATGCCAATAAGCGGGAAGAGGTTAAGGAGATCAGAGCCGGGGATATCGGGGCAATCGTTGGACTGAAGTTTACGACAACCGGCGATACGCTTTGTGAGAACGGAGATTTTGTGGTTCTGGAAAGCATGGATTTCCCGGATCCGGTCATCGGGGTTGCTATCGAACCACGAAGCAAAGCGGATGAGAAAAAGCTGATTGAGACCCTTGATAAAATTGCGCTTGAAGATCCCTCGTTTTCAGTCAGCATAAGCGAAGATACGGGACAGATGATAATCTCGGGTATGGGTGAACTTCACCTGGAGATCATCATCGACAGGCTGCTCAACGAATTTAAAGTGTCGGCTAACGTCGGCACGCCCCAGGTTGCCTATAAAGAGGCAATTACAACTATCACCAGGGGTGAAGGGAAATTTGAGCAGATGACCGGAATGGGGCAGTATGGTCATGTGCTTATTCGGGTTGAGCCGCGGGATAGGGGAAGTGGATTTACCTTCAGCAACGAGGTTGACGAGAAAACGATTCCATCAACCTTCCTTGCTGCGATAGAAAGAGGAATAAAAGACACCCTGGATTCCGGACCTCTGGTTGGATATCCGCTCACCGACGTGCATGTGGCATTGACGGGCGGTTCTTATGACGAGGATAATTCAACCGAGATGGCTTTCGGGATAGCCTCGGCAACGGCTCTCAGAAAAGCGGTATCGCAAGCACGGCCGGTGTTGCTTGAGCCGATCATGGACCTTGAGGTGGTTACTCCCGAGGAATATGTTGGTGAGGCAATAGCGGACATCAACACGAAGCGGGGCAGGATAGCTGGCATAGAAGCGGGAAAGGATATCCAGGTCATCCGGGCCCATGTACCGCTGGCAGAGATGTTCGGTTACTCGACATCGCTGAGATCGGCAACACAGGGGCGGGCACATTTCACCATGTTGTTTAGGGAATTTGACGTGGTACCCGCGGCCAAGGCAGAAATGATCATTAAAAAAATTAGAGGGATTTAGATCCAACCATATTGAGGAAAGACGATGTCAAAGCAGAAATTTGAAAGGACAAAGCCGCATGTCAACGTAGGAACAATTGGGCACATTGATCATGGTAAGACGACATTAACGGCCGCAATCACTCGAGTCTTGTCTTTGAAAGGTCAGGCCAAGTTCATTGATTTTGGTGAGATAGACAAGGCGCCTGAAGAAAAAGAGCGTGGCATTACCATCGCCACTGCCCATGTGGAATACGAGACAACCAAGCGTCACTATGCGCACGTGGACTGTCCGGGTCATGCCGACTATATAAAGAACATGATCACCGGTGCCGCCCAGATGGACGGAGCGATCCTGGTGGTAGCGGCGACGGACGGAGCAATGCCGCAGACCCGGGAGCATATTCTTCTTGCCCGTCAGGTAGGTGTGCCTGCGATGGTGGTGTTTCTGAACAAATGCGACATGGTTGACGACGAAGAGTTGATCGAGCTTGTCGAGCTGGAACTGCGAGAGCTTCTGGACAAGTATGAATTTCCTGGAGACGATATTCCTTTTGTGAAGGGTTCAGCGCTTCTGGCGCTTGAGAACCCGGAAGACGAGGGGCATACGAAGTGTATCTGGGAGTTGATGGAAGCGGTAGATGATTATATACCGGAGCCGGAGCGTGATATCGCGAAGCCGTTTTTGATGCCGGTGGAGGATGTATTTTCCATTTCGGGTCGTGGTACGGTAGCGACGGGTCGAGTGGAGCGCGGCGTCATCAAGGTAGGCGAAGAGGTAGAGATCGTCGGAATCCGCAAGACGGTGAAGACGGTAGTGACGGGAGTTGAGATGTTCCGCAAGCTGCTGGACCAGGGTCAGGCGGGGGATAACATCGGCGCACTGCTTCGGGGCGTGAAACGTGAAGAGGTCGAGCGTGGTCAGGTTCTGGCCAAGCCGGGTTCGATTACGCCGCATACGAAGTTCAAGGCAGAGTGTTATATTCTGAGCAAGGATGAAGGTGGTCGTCATACGCCGTTTTTCAACGGCTATCGTCCGCAGTTTTACTTCCGCACAACGGATGTAACGGGAGTGGTAACACTCCATGAAGGAGTTGAGATGGTAATGCCCGGCGACAATGTATCAGTAGACGCCGAGCTTATCACCCCGATAGCGATGGACGTTGGACTGCGCTTTGCGATTCGTGAGGGCGGGCGTACCGTCGGAGCAGGCGTTATCAGCGAAATAGTTGCCTAAGATAAGGGTGCACAGCAATGATACCTACAGAGAAAATTCGTATACGCCTCAAAGCGTACGATCACAAACTGCTTGATCAGTCTACACATGAGATCGTTGACACTGCTCGCCGGACCGGGTCCGCTGTCGTGGGGCCAATTCCTCTGCCGACTTCGGTGAAGAAGTTTTGTGTCCTGCGTTCGCCGCATGTAGACAAGAAATCCCGGGAACAATTCGAGATGAGGACGCACAGGCGGCTCCTCGACATACTCGAACCAACCCAGCAGACTATTGATCTGTTGATGAAGCTTGAACTCTCAGCCGGCGTAGATGTTGAGATTAAACTTCCTTAATCAGCGGTAAACATAAAGTAAACTGAAGCATCGGGTACGATTATGCCAAAGACAATGGGTATATTAGGCAAGAAAATAGGAATGACTCGTGTATACGACGATCTGGGATTTTCTATTCCAGTCACAGTCGTTCAAGCCGGTCCCTGCACAGTGCTGCAGGTTAAAACCGCTGCCAAGGAAGGTTATAACGCTATCCAGGTTGGTTTTGATCCTAAAAAAGAAAGTCGGGTAAATAAACCGGCATCCGGTCATTTTAAGAAGGCGGGTGTTGACGGGTTTTATTTTATCCGGGAATTTTGGGTAGAAAATCCGGATAGCTTTAAGATAGGCCAGGAAGTTTCTCTTGATTCGGTCCTGAAAACCGGAGATACCGTGCTTGTTCAAGGCAAAAGCAAGGGGTGTGGTTTCCAGGGCGTCATGAAACGCCACGGTTTCAAGGGCGGTCCCGCAGGCCATGGATCCGGTTTTAAACGCAGACCTGGTTCCATTGGCACCAGCGCCTGGCCGTCTCGAGTTGTAAAAGGAAAGAAAATGCCTGGCCAGATGGGCAATGAAACAGTTCTTAAAAAGAATGTCATCGTAATAGATGTTCGGTCTGAAGACAATGTTGTCCTCTTAAAGGGTTCTGTTCCCGGAGCCAAGAACGGTCTGTTGAAAATTTTCTCAAAATAATAGTTCGACAGGTACCGTCCGAAGGAGAAGATAATGTCAACTGTAGAAGTAAAGAATATAAAAAACGAGAAGGTCGGCGAGATAGAACTTAACGATCAGATCTTCAATCGTAAAGTGAAAGAATATCTGCTCCACGACGTAGTGCGCATGCAGCGTGCTGCAAGAAGAGCAGGTACCGCCAGTACCAAGACCCGTGCCGAAGTGAAGGGTAGCGGTGCAAAGCCGTGGCGCCAGAAAGGCACCGGCCGTGCACGGGCAGGGTCAAAAAAGTCACCTCTGTGGCGAAGTGGTGGAACCGCATTTGGTCCGAAACCGCGTGATTTCAGTTTTAAATTGAATCGCAAAGTTAAGCAGCAAGCAGTATCGATGGCACTGTCTGCACGGCTCCAGGAAGGGAATCTGGTCGTCCTTGATAGGTTTGCGATGGAACAGATAAAGACCAAAGATTTCGTCGGAATCATGAATGTTCTGGAACTTAACAGTGCGTTGATCGTGGTAGCGTCTGATGACGAGACCCTGAGCAAATCATCACGCAATGCGCCGGGATATAAAGTTCTCAACTCAGAAGGATTGAATGTTTACGATATTCTTCTGCACGAGAAGCTCGTATTGTTACAGCCCGCCATCCCGAGCCTGGAAGAGAGGTTAACGGCATGAAAGACATACATAGTGTACTGAAAGGGCCATGCCTTACGGAAAAGGCAAGCTTGCAGCAGGAAACAGGCAACAAGGCAGTGTTCAGGGTGCATCCTGCTGCTAATAAGATTGAGATCAAGGAAGCCGTCGAGTCGATGTTCAAAGTGAAGGTCAGAGACGTGAGAACAACTTCCATGAAAGGCAAGCAGAAGCGAGTTGGGCGTCACATAGGTTATACTCAGGACTGGAAAAAAGCATATGTCACCTTGTCTGAAGGTGAAATAAGCTTTGTTGATGAGCTGTAACAGTGCAACCACGGTCTTGTGAAAAACCTTTGTAATTGAGCTATCCAACTCAAAAATGATGGAGCGATTGTGAAATCATGGCAATAAAGACTTATAAACCAACGTCAGCCGGAAAACGACACCATGTGTCGACAATAAACCCGGACTTGTCTGCCAACGGCCCTGAAAGAAGCCTGGTAACAAGTCTGTCGCAGAGTGGCGGCCGCAATAATAACGGCCGTATCACCTCAAGACACCGGGGCGGTGGTCACAAAAGAAAATATCGTATCATTGACTTTAAGCGAAACAAGATTGGTGTTGCGGCAAAGGTTGTGTCAATTGAGTACGACCCGAACCGTTCTGCTAATATCGCCCTGCTCAGCTACCTGGACGGAGATAAAAAGTATATCCTTGCTCCGGAAGGGATAGCTGTTGGAAATCAGGTCGTTGCGGGAGATGCTGTAGATATCCAGCCCGGGAACTGCCTGCCTATGGCAAATATTCCGCTCGGTACGGTTATCCATAATATTGAAATGAAAATCGGCAAGGGCGCACAACTCGTGCGAAGTGCCGGTGCTTCAGCCCAGTTGATGGCCAAAGAGGGGAGCGATGTTCTTGTTAGGCTGCCTTCCGGCGAGGTTCGTAAGTTTCACCATCTCTGCCGGGCCTGTATCGGCCAGGTTGGGAACCGTGAACACGAAAGCCGCAAGCTTGGTAAAGCCGGCCGTACCCGCTGGCTCGGCAAGAGACCGAGTGTTCGTGGTGTTGCCATGAACCCGGTTGATCATCCGATGGGCGGTGGTGAAGGTAAGAGTTCAGGTGGTCGTCACCCTTGCACACCGTGGGGGCAACCGACCAAAGGTTACAAGACGAGGACAAAGAAAGCGTCTGACAAGGTCATTGTCAAGCGAAGATCATAATAAGGAGTAGAAAATGTCTCGTTCAGTGAAAAAAGGACCGTTTGTCGACGATCATTTGTTAAAAAAGGTAGTGCACGCCACTGAGAGCGGATCCCGGAAAGTGATTAAGACCTGGTCACGACGATCCGACATTACGCCGGAGATGGTTGGAATAACTTTTGCCGTACACAACGGCAAGAAGTTTTTCCCGGTGTTTGTCACCGAGAACATGGTAGGTCATAAGCTTGGAGAATTTTCCCCGACCAGAACCTTCTTCGGCCACGCATCGGATAGGAAGAGAAAGTAACGAACCTGTTCGCGACACTACGCATTGGGAGCACATAAGATGGAAGCACGAGCCGTTGGAAAATATATCCGGATATCACCTCAGAAAGCGAGGTTGGTTGCAGACGTGGTGAGAGGCATGAATGTTGATAAGGCACTTTCAGCACTGAAATTCATGCCAAAGAAGGGAGCAGTCATTTTACGAAAGGTCGTAGAGTCTGCTGTTGCTAATGCAACCCAGAATGACCAGGTCGATGTCGATCACCTGTTTATAAAGAAGATTATTATTGATGGCGGTCCGTCTCTTAAACGCATCATGCCGCGAGCTATGGGCAGGGCGACAAAGATTATCAAACGGACGAGTCATATAACTGTGATTCTGGATGAAGCGTAACATTTTTTGCGCTTGGATTTGTAAACTCGTTGTAACGTTTACTATCACTTAATTACCTACTCAGTTGGAGGATTATTTTGGGCCAGAAGGTAAATCCAATAGGATTAAGACTGAATATTACCCGGACATGGGATTCGATCTGGTATGCGGATAAGGATTTTTCTACCTATCTCATCGAAGATCAGAAGATTCGTAAGTATTTAAAAAAACGTCTCTATCACGCCGGTCTGTCCAAAGTAAAGATTGAACGTACCGGAGACAAGATCCGGGTGAAACTTTTCACGGCCCGACCCGGCATTGTCATTGGCAAAAAGGGAGCGGAAATCGAGATTCTCAAGCAGGAACTGGAGCGTTTAGTTAACCGTCCGGTAACTCTTGACATCCAGGAAGTTCGCAGGCCTGAGGCTGATGCCCAGCTGGTTGCAGAGAGCGTTGCCTCACAACTCGTTCGCCGGGTTGCTTTTCGCCGGGCCATGAAAAAAGCAGTCAGTTCTGCCCAGCGGTTTGGTGTACAGGGGATCAAGATCACCTGTTCCGGTCGTCTGGGAGGTGCTGAAATGTCACGGAGCGAATGGGTTCGCGAGGGACGAGTTCCGCTGCATACCCTGCGGGCGGACGTCGATTATGCCCTGGCTGAGGCTAATACGACATTTGGTATTATCGGTGTGAAGGTGTGGATCTTTAATGGCGAAATTCTCGACGAACAGGATGGTTTGAACTGAACCTGCTATCAGTGGTGCTCTGACGGAGCAGATAATTTTCGGAGTATGACATGTTAAGTCCCAAAAAGGTAAAACATCGTAAGGTTTTTAAGGGAAAGCTCAGAGGAACAGCCCAGCGCGGGTCGACGATTGCCTTTGGAGAATATGCCCTCAAGGCCACGACAAGAGGTAATATGACTGCTCAGCAGATCGAAGCCGCCCGTATTGCCATTAACAGAAAAATCAAGCGTGGTGGAGCGGTCTGGATCAGGGTTTTCCCGGCCAAACCGGTTACAAAAAAACCGGCAGAGACCAGGATGGGTAAAGGTAAGGGAAGTCCGGAATACTGGGTTTGTCCCGTGAAACCCGGGAAAATTCTTTATGAACTGGGGGGGGTCGATGAGGAGCTTGCAATTCGTGCGCTCACGCTTGCCGGAAACAAACTTCCTTTTCGTACCAAGGTGATTTCAAAAAGGAGTACATTATGAAAGCCGAGGAAATCCGGAAATTGTCCGAAGAGGACCTCAGTAAAAAAGAGAAAGAATTGCGTGAAGAACTCGGTAATCTGTATTTTCAACATAAAATAAGGCCGTTGGAAGATACTTCACGTCTGAGAAAAATTAAAAAAGATATCGCGCGACTAAGGACTATCGCTAATCAAAAAGCGGTGAACTAGGCATCTTCATGAACGTATTAACGAAGATAAAATATGCGCCCCAACATCTGAAATTACATTATGAGCGAAAATAAAAAATCGAGAAAGACAAGGACCGGTTCTGTCGTCAGCAACAGAATGGAAAAGAGTGTGGTTGTCCGGGTTGAACGGCAGTTTCGCCATAAATTTTATGGCAAATTCGTCAAGACGAGTGTTAAGTACCTCGCGGATGATCCTGAGAACAGATGTAATATCGGAGACACTGTTCTGATTGAAGAGTGCCGTCCATTAAGCAAAACGAAGCGCTGGCGGGTTAAGTCCATCCTGGTGCAGGCGGTATAGCGTCCACGTTTACAGCCGGTTCTCATGGAGCTGTGTAGACTGATAAAGGTCAGGTGACATTATGATACAGACTGAAACAATGTTGAATGTTGCTGATAACTCCGGAGCACGGAAAGTGCTCTGTATCAGAGTTCTCGGCGGCACAAGAAAGAGATACGCCCGTATAGGCGATGTCATTGTCGTGACAGTGAAGGAAGCCATTCCCCACGCGAAAGTGAAAAAAGGGGATGTTATGACTGCAGTTATTGTTCGCACGAAAAAAGAACTGAAGCGGATGGATGATACCTGGGTGAAATTTGACGAGAATGCAGCGGTTTTACTCACACCGGCCGGTGAACCGGTTGGTACTCGTATCTTTGGACCGGTAGCCCGTGAGCTGAGGAACGGGGGATTTATGAAAATTATTTCTCTTGCTCCCGAAGTTCTTTAACAATTTTGTCACCAGACAAGGTACAGCAACGATAGGTTAGAATGATGAGGAAAGGAAGAACATACCTGAAAGCGGATGATCAGGTAGAGGTGATCTCCGGGAAAGACAAGGGGCGGGTCGGCAAGGTGCTGAAGGTTTTCCCGAGCGAAAGCAAGGCAACCGTAGAGCGCATAAACATGATCAAGAGGCACACCAAGCCCCGTGATGCAAGTCAGCAGGGGGCGATAGTCGAACGTGAGGCTCCGATCCATGTATCCAATCTTCAGTTGATCTGTCCGGAATGCACACAGACCGGTCGGATCGGCAAGAAATATACTTGAAGATGGCACGAAAGCCCGCTTTTGTAAAAAGTGTGGGGAATCAATAGAAAGTAAATAACAGTTCACGAATCAGCGTGACGTCAGGAGTTATACATGGGTGCTCTTAAAGATTATTATGATAAAGAGTGTGTTTCTGCATTGAAAGAGGAGTTTGGGTATACCAATCTCATGCAGGTTCCGAAGCTTGAGAAAATTGTTCTCAACATGGGACTTGGTGAAGCGGTTCAGAATCCAAAGATCGTTGACAGTGCGGCACAGGAGTTGAGCATGATTGCCGGTCAGAAAGCTGTTGTGACCAAGGCGAAAAAATCAATCGCCACCTTCAAACTCAGAGAAGGAATGCCGATCGGTTGCAGGGTGACACTCAGGGGCGACAAGATGTACGATTTTTTCAGCAAACTTGTCAATATCGCCCTGCCACGTGTCAGGGACTTCAGGGGAGTCTCTCCGAAAGGATTTGATGGTCGCGGCAACTACTCTCTCGGCGTCACGGAACAGATAATATTCCCGGAAATAGATTACGACAAGATCGATAAACTCAAGGGATTGAATATTTCTATCGTGACCTCGGCTTCGACTAACGAAGAGGGGCGGTCACTGTTACGATTAATGGGAATGCCGTTCAAGAAGTAAACTCAAGAGCGTATTCATATCGACTTATTTGGAGGTTGGTTTGGCTAAGAAATCAATAATTGCAAGAGCGCAGCGGGAGCCGAAATTTTCGGTGCGTAAATACAACCGTTGCCCACTCTGTGGACGACCACGGGCATTTATCAGGAAATTTGGTATTTGTCGAATATGCTTCAGGTCTATGGCGTCCAGAGGTGAAGTAACAGGTGTTACCAAGTCAAGCTGGTAACTAAACAAGTACCGCTGATCAAGTCGAACTTTTGATTTTATAGAAGGAGTGTTCGCTATGTCAATGAGCGACCCCCTGGCAGACATGCTGACCAGGATACGAAATGCAGTAATGGTTAAATTCGATTCGGTGCAGATGCCGAAGTCGAAGGTAAAAATAAATGTTGCGAAGGTCCTGCAGGAAGAGGGTTACATCAACGGCTACGAGGTTGATGATAATGGTCCGCAAGGAACGTTGACCATAAAGCTGAAATACGGACCCCATGGCGAATCTGTGATCACGGATTTGAAGCGGATCAGTAAACCCGGGCTGAGAAAGTTTGCAAAGGCGGATGATATCCCCGTTGTTCTTAACGGCCTCGGCATCGCTATTGTCTCAACGTCTAAGGGCATTGTGGCAGATCATGCCGCCAGGAAAGAAAATACTGGCGGAGAGATTATCTGTCACGTTTGGTAACACCGGTTTGTAACGGAGGAAAACATGTCTCGAGTTGGAAAAATGCCCATACCGGTACCCGGTGGTGTCAAGATTGATATCAAGGGCCAGGATATAACGATAACAGGAAAAAGGGGTACGCTCAGCCGTACCATCCATCAGCAGGTAGGTATCGCGCTGGATGACGGCCAGATTATTGTGACCTGCGACGCTAATGATAAGAAGGGAAGCTCTTTCCAGGGACTCATGAGATCTCTCTTAAGCAACATGGTAGTCGGCGTTGATGAGGGGTTCAAGAAAGTTCTGATTGTTGAAGGCATTGGTTATCGCGCAAGTGTTGCAGGGAATGCTCTGTCACTTAGCGTCGGTTACTCTAATCCGGTTGAGTTTGCTCTGCCGGAAGGTGTTACCGGGAATGTCGAAAACAACACCAAGATTGTTCTTGAGTCGGTTGATAAGGAAGCACTTGGTTTGGCTGCTGCCAAGATTCGGGCTATTCGTAAACCCGAACCTTATAAAGGCAAAGGCATCAGATACGAAGATGAACATATCGTGCGCAAAGCAGGCAAGTCCGGCGCAGGGAAATAATAGTTTCGTAACTAACTGACGATATTTTACTGGTAGAGATAAGACGATGGCTAAAACAAATCCTTCAAGTATTGCAAGGGCTAAGCGGGTGAAACGTATCCGCAAAAAAGTGGCCGGCACGAGTGAGCGACCTCGTTTGAGAGTTTTCAAGAGCAGCAAACATATCTATGCCCAGATCATAGATGACAGCTCCGGAAATACGCTCGTGTCCATGTCAACGATTGATAAATCTTTTGAGAAAGTCGACGAAAAAGGAAAAACTGCAACTGCCAAGAAGGTTGGCGTGATGATTGCCGAAAGAGCCAAGGCTGCCGGAATCAATCAGGTTGTGTTTGATCGCGGCGGCTACATCTATCACGGTCGTGTCAAGGCGCTGTCTGATGGAGCCCGGGAAGGCGGATTGGAATTTTAACTCGTAACAGTTTTGGGGGTGTCCCTTGTCAGAATTTAAGCGTTCCAGAGGTGAAGTGGCTGAGGAACTTATTGAAAAGATTGTGTTTATAAACAGAGTTGCAAAAGTTGTAAAAGGCGGTCGCCGATTCAGCTTCAGTGCAATTGTGGTTGTTGGGGATGGAAAAGGAAAAGTGGGGTATGGTCTTGGTAAAGCCAATCAGGTTCCTGATGCTATACGCAAGGGCATTGAAAGAGCCCGCAAGGATATGTCCCCCGTGTCATTGACAGATGTGTCGATTCCGCATCATATCATCGGGAATTATGGTGCCGGCCGCGTTATGCTGAAACCTGCTTCTGACGGTACCGGCGTTATTGCCGGTGGTCCGGTCAGGGCAGTACTTGAAGCGGCAGGTGTGAACAATATCCTGACAAAGTGTCTGGGATCTCATAATCCTCATAATATGGTCAAAGCGACGCTTGATGGCCTGAGAAAATTGAGAACTGCCAACAAAATTGCTGAATTGCGTGGAAAGACAGTAGAAGAGCTGTTGGGCTGATTCCGGTTCGATATTCTATCCGCGTCAACGATACGTACAATTATTACTCTAAGAACGGTGTAGTCAAATGGCTGATACAATTACCTATACTTTGGTCAAAAGCGGGATTGGAAGTGTTCAAAAAATTCGAGCAACCCTGACCGGGCTTGGGCTAACCAAAATGCATAAAACGATGACACGCAAGGATACTCCGGAAATTCGCGGCATGCTTGCCAAGGTCGCGCATCTTGTTCGTGTGGAGGAGGTTTAGATGTTAACGCTTGCAAACCTTTCGCCCAAGAAAGGATCCAATAGGGAAAAGAAACGTCTTGGTCGTGGGCCCGGTACCGGGCACGGAAAAACTTCCGGCAAAGGTCACAAGGGTGCCAGGGCGCGTTCCGGCTACAAGTCCAAACCTGGTTTTGAAGGCGGCCAGATGCCTCTTCAGCGCCGATTGCCCAAGCGTGGTTTCACCAACAAGTTCAGAATTGAGTATGAACTTGTCAGCTTAAGCCAGCTTGACTCGTTTGACGCGGGTCAGGAAGTTACCACACAGTCGCTGGTGCTGGCCGGCATGGTTAAAAAAGGAAACCTTGTCAAGGTTCTCGCCAATGGCGAAATCACCAAGGGTTTGACTGTTAAGGTCGACAAGGTAAGCGGCCAGGCAAAAGAGCTGATTGAGAAAGCAGGCGGAAGTGTTGTTGAAAACGTCACTACTGCTCAATAGCATTGATATATCATGTAAGACGGCCGGCTTTGCAGAAGGCTCGTCTTCTTTTATCGTTCAAAGGTTTATTTCATGAGCGGACTTCAGAGCGCAGCGCAGATTCCCGAACTACGTAAGAGAATCCTGTTTACCCTCATAATGCTGGCAGTTTACCGCATTGGGGTCCAGGTACCGACGCCCGGTATCAACAGTGAGGCTCTTACCGCTTTTTTTCAACAGAACGCGGGAACATTATTTGGCATGTTCAACATGTTTTCCGGCGGAGCACTACAGAATTTCTCTATTCTCGCTCTTGGCATCATGCCCTATATCAGCGCGTCGATTATCATACAGCTGCTGACGGTTGTCATTCCACAACTTGAAACACTGAAAAAGGAAGGCGAGGCGGGACGGCGAAAAATTACTCAGTATACGAGATATGGAACGGTCGTTCTGAGTGTTATTCAGGGCTCATTTATTGCTGTCGGACTTGAAGGTATGTCTGGTCCCGGCGGAGAGATGATAGTTCTTGATCCTGGTATGCAGTTTAAACTCATGACCATGATCACCCTCACATCCGGCACCGCATTTTTGATGTGGCTTGGTGAGCAGATGACGGAACGGGGGGTTGGCAATGGTATCTCGATGATCATTTTTGCCGGTATTGTTGCCCGCGGCCCGGCTGCTCTTGTCAACTTTTTCGAGTTGGTCAAGGCTGGGGAAATCCAGGTTTTTTTTATACCGTTCATCATCGCGCTGATGCTTGGCGTGATCGGTTTCATTGTCTTTTTTGAAACGGCCCAGAGAAGAATCCCGATACAATATGCCAAACGGGTCGTCGGACGACGTGTTTACGGCGGACAGGCATCTCATCTTCCGCTGAAAATAAATGTCTCCGGTGTCATTCCGCCGATCTTTGCCTCCTCCATCATGATGTTTCCGGCAACGATTGGCAGTTTTATACAGATAGACTGGGTACAAAGGGTATCGGCGGCTATGCATCCTGGAACCATTTACTACTATATCTGTTTTATCGGCATGATTGTTTTCTTCTGTTTCTTTTATGCCGCGGTACAGTTCAAGCCTGAAGATGTCGCTGAAAATCTCAGGAAAAATGGCGGTTTTATACCGGGAATCAGACCCGGCAAGAAAACCGCGGAATTTATTGACAAGGCCCTTACCCGACTTACCGTAATTGGCGCGATCTATCTCAGTGCCGTATGTGTGCTGCCGACGATTCTGATTGCCAAGCTGAACCTGCCGTTTTATTTCGGCGGCACGGCACTTCTGATCGTTGTTGGTGTTGCCATCGATACAATTTCCCAGATTGAGTCTCACCTGGTTATGAGAAACTATGAAGGTTTCATGAAGCAGGGAAGAATCAAAGGAAGGAGATAGTAAGTGGCCGGTTCAGCCAGTGCTTCGGCGGGGAAAGCGATCACGATTAAAAGTCGTGATGAAATCCTGCTGATGGAAGAAGCAAACCGGATTGTTGCAGAAGTTCTTGTTATGCTGGAAAAGACAGTTGAGCATGGAATCACAACCTTCGAGCTCGATCAAATGGCTGAAGATTTGTGCCATAAGCGCAACGCCTTACCGGCTTTTAAGGGATATCGGGGATTCCCCGGGAGTTTATGTGTGTCGATCAACGAAGAAGTGGTACACGGTATTCCTTCAAGAAAACGGAAGCTGAAGAAAGGCGATATTATTTCCATTGATTTCGGCACGCTCTACCAGGGATATTACGGTGATTCTGCCGTAACAATTCCCGTTGGCAGAATTGATGGTGAAAAAGAGAAGCTGTTGAAAGTAACGGAAGAATCACTGAGTAAGGCCATCGATAATGTCAGGATCGGCAACAGGATATCTGATATTTCAGCCGCGGTTCAGGAGCATGTAGAGAAGAATGGATTTTCCATCGTCAGACAATTCGTTGGTCATGGAATAGGAACGCTTCTCCATGAAGGACCGGAAATCCCAAATTTTGTGCAGGAAGGGCCTTCACCCACGGCTGCTTGAAGGCATGGTACTTGCCATCGAACCGATGGTGAATATCGGTACCCACAAGGTGAAAGTACTACGGGACGGCTGGACGGTAATTACGAATGACAAGAAATCATCTGCACACTTCGAGCACTCGGTGGCGGTAACCAAGGATGGACCACTGGTTCTGAGCTCTCGTGCTGATTTTGATGGTGACGGGAAATAGTACTTCTCTTTTATTGATTAGTATATTATATTGATATGTTTTTGGACGTTCACTGAGAATTAGGTATATTTATGGCCAAGGAAGAAGCTATAGAAGTAGAAGGGACAATTATTGAACCCTTACCCAATGCCATGTTCAGGGTTGAACTGGACAATGGGCATAAAGTACTCGCTCATATCTCAGGCAAGATGAGGATGCATTTCATCAAAATATTGCCGGGAGACAGAGTGACGGTTGAGCTCTCTCCTTATGATCTGACGCGTGGAAGAGTCACGTTCAGAGCAAAGAACGCCAACAAGAGATAGGAGTTACACCATGAAAGTAAGATCATCTGTCAAAAAAATCTGCAGTGACTGCAAGATTTTTAAGCGGCATGGTATTGTCCGGGTTTCCTGTAAGATCAAAAAGCACAAGCAGAAGCAGGGCTAACGGCGATACCCAGTTAAACATTCTAAAGGAGACGCATCTTGGCACGTATAGCAGGGGTTGACCTTCCCAAAAACAAGCATATGGATCGGGCGCTTACCTACATTTTTGGTATCGGCCTGACGACAGCGCGAACTATTCTGAACGCCGTTGATCTTCCATACACTATGAACAGTGATGATCTGAGCGGTGAAGACGTAAATCGTATCCGTAAGATCATTGAGGACGAGTATACTGTCGAGGGTGACCGTCGTCGTGAAGTATCAATGGATATCAAGCGCCTGACGGATCTTGGTTGCTACAGGGGCAGGCGCCATCGTATGGGACTGCCGGTGCGAGGGCAGAAGACCAAAACGAATGCCAGGACCAGAAAAGGCCCTCGTCGCGGCGCCTCTCGCCGTAAATAATTAAGATAAGCATACAGGAAATCAGAATGGCAGCTGCAAAAAAGACAGAAGTACGGTCTAAACGCAAAATCAAAAAGAATGTACCTGAAGGTATTGTTCATATCTATTCTACCTTCAACAACACCATAGTAACGATATCTGACAAACAGGGAAACGTTATTTCCTGGTGTAGTTCAGGAGTGCTTGGCTTTAAGGGGTCTCGTAAGAGTACCCCGTTTGCCGCGCAGAACGCTGTCACTGATGCGACCAAAAAAGCTGCAGACCAGGGTATGCGTAAAGTTGAGGTTAATGTGAAAGGACCCGGGCCTGGCCGCGAAGCCGCATTGCGTGCTCTTATCACAGCCGGACTGGAAGTAACGCGTATCATAGATGTTACCCCTATTCCTCATAATGGATGTAAACCGCCGAAGCGTCGTCGCGTATAATGCGTAGGAACATCCATCGAGTCGTAATAGCTTAATCAACGGAGGTTCAAGTTGGCAAGAGATACTGGCGCAGCATGTCGCCGCTGTAGACGTGAAGGATTGAAACTGTTTCTGAAGGGAGATCGTTGTTATTCTGACAAGTGTTCTTTCGAGCGTCGGGCATTCGCTCCCGGCCAGCACGGACAGGCGCGATTCAAAAAACTATCCGATTATGCAGTTCAGTTGAGAGAGAAGCAGAAAGTCAAGAGCATGTACGGTATGCTGGAAGGACAGTTCAGGCAATATTTTAAAAAAGCTGATCTGCAGAAGGGCATCACCGGTGAAAACCTGCTTATGCTGCTGGAGAGAAGACTTGATAATGCCGTCTTTCGTATGGGATTTGCTTCTTCACGGAATCAGTCCCGTCAATTGATCAGGCATAAACATATTTTCGTTAATGGCAAAAAGGTAAATGTACCTTCTTTCCAGGTATCCGTTGGTGATATTGTTGAAATCAAAGAAAAAAGCCGGGCAAATACCCTGATCAATGAGAGCCTTGAGGCCGTTGATCGCCGTGGTGTCCCAAGCTGGATTGAACTTGATAAGAACATGTTTAAATCGACAATTAAAGCGATGCCGAATAGAGAAGAATTGACCATGCCTATCCAGGAACAACTGATTGTTGAGCTTTACTCCAAGTAAACAATAACAGGAAATTGACGACAGACCGACCGGTGATTTCTATCACTTTGGGCGGTCTGCCGCTATTACTACGAAGCACCTTTAAGGAGCAGGAAACTCGGAATAACCGATATCCGTATCAATGATCTGCTTAAGGGTTTTTGCTTTTCAAAACATAGAGAAAGGGATGATATGACTCACGCTGCCGACGAGAATATACCTTTTTACCGGAACTGGCACGAGCTTATTAAGCCTGAAAAGCTTGAGATAGATAAGGACAGCCATACCGCTTCATATGCCAAGATAGTCTGTCAGCCTCTTGAGCGTGGATTTGCAACGACGATCGGAAATTCCCTCAGAAGGATTCTTCTCTCGTCAATTCAGGGAGCAGCAATCACCACTATCAAGATTGAAGGTGCGCTGCATGAGTTTACCACGTTGAAGGACGTGATGGAGGATGTGAACGAAATCATCCTCAATATCAAGCAGATAAGGCTGAAACTTAATTGCGAAGAGTCCCGGAAAGTCATCATAGAGAAGAAGGGACCGGGAGACGTTTTGGCCGGTGATATCACGCCGTCAGTCTATGTCGAGGTTATGAACCCGGGGCAGAAGATATGTACCTTGACGGGTACTTCCACATTCAAAGCTGAATTTACGGTTGAATGGGGAAAAGGCTATCTTCCTGCCGAGAAGCAGGAGAAGGACGATCTTGCCATTGGGCAAATCCCGATCGACGCCATTTTCTCTCCCATCAGGAGAGTCCAGCTCGTCTTCGCAAAGGCCCGGGTCGGTCAGCAGACAGACTATGATAAGTTGACCATGGAAATCGAGACTGATGGGTCTGTGACGCCTGAAAGTGCTGTTGCGTATGCCGGAAAGATACTCAAGAATCAAATGAATATATTCATTAATTTCAATGAGGAACGGGCTGAACCTGAGTTGGAGGAAGAGGGTGAAAAGGATGTTGCACCGCTTAATCCTTATCTTGATAAACCGGTAGATGATCTTGAATTGTCAGTTCGTTCGGCGAACTGTTTGAAGAACGCAGAGATTTATTTTATCGGTGACTTGGCCCAGAGATCTGACCAGGAAATGCTGAAAACTAAGAATTTCGGGCGAAAGTCACTGAATGAAATTAAGACCCTACTGTCCGAAATGGGACTGACGCTCGGTATGAAGTTTGATAACTGGATGCGCCCGGCAATTCCTGAGAAAAAGAGAGAGTAAACAGCTTTTTTTTGCAAATGCTGCTTTAGAATCGAGAAACCTCGGGTATCCGTTTATGGATACCGTATTGTATTGATTTGAGGAAAGGAACATGAGACACGGAAAATCCGGCAGAAATCTAGGCCGCACTGGTTCACACAGAGATGCGATGTTCAGGAATATGGTAACGTCTCTGTTCGAGCATGAGCGTATTGTCACCACGGAACAAAAGGCAAAGGAGTTGCGGCCGATTGCAGAGAAAATGATTACCCTGGCCAAGCGTGGTGATCTGCATGCACGTCGTCAGGCTCTGAACTATATTCGCAGCAAAAATGTTGTAGCCAAGCTCTTTGATGTTATCAAAGACCAGTTTGCCGACCGGAACGGGGGATATACCCGTATTATCCGTACCGGTATCCGGCGCGGGGATGCCGCGGCGATGGCAATCATTGAACTGGTTGGCTACGAAGAAGATCTCGGCGGTGACACGAAAGAAAGCTGATAGTTACAGTCGTACCCGATTAAAGCTGGCAATGAACATGGTTCATGCCAGCTTTTTTTTTGTATAACAAAAACGAATAATTATGACACAAGAAAAGAAATTTCCTGATGGAATGCAACCGCTGGGGAAAGAGGTTTTTACTTTTTTATGCCATCCCGGGGTTTCCTGTTTTACCGTTTGCTGCAAGGGTGTTGATCTTGATTTGTACCCGTACGATATTATCCGTCTCAGGAAAAGTATCGACATGGACTCGGAAATGTTCATGCGCACCCATACTGAATTGAAACCGGGGGGTAATCCTTATTTCCCGACAGTCAAACTCAAGCTAGTACAGTCAGGTGACGAGCAGATTTGTCCCTTTCTTGAGAAGAACGGTTGCAAGGTCTATCCCGATCGACCTACTGCCTGTCGAACATATCCTCTGGAACGCGCGGTCGATCGTTCACCGAAGAAGGGGGCTTCCAGGGATTTTTATTTTCTGACGAATCATTCATATTGTCTCGGCCATCAAGAGTCCAACGATTTTACCGTGAAACAGTGGGTGAGAAACCAGCGCCTTGATGAGTTTAACCTGATGAATGACCTGTGGGCGGAAGTCGATACCTTTTTTGCCGGGAATCCTTGGCAGGGTGAAGGACGCGGTGGACCGAATCAGCAGCTTGCTTTTATGGTCTGTTACGATATTGACGGTTTTCGTCGGTTTATAAAAAAAAATGAGATCATCGAGCAATATATCATCAACCGTGATCAGAAAAAGAGAATAATTGTTTCAGACGAAGAGCTGCTAAAATTCGGATTTGATTGGCTGAAATTGATTCTGGGCGGCGTCTCCTCTCTTCGGCGTCGATAGTGAACGAAGCAATGTTTTCCAGGGTACGAGAAACTTGCAAAACATTGATCAGCGTGGTAATAGAATATGTTTTGCGTACACATTAGTGTGCTGAAAAAGAAGCAGGTAAACGAATCCCGATATCCGGGGACAATGCCATCAATAATTTTTCCTTTTGTGAAAAATGAGAAAAATTTGAGGCGCTAAAACACACATCTTCAGCAGATCTGGTGTCAGACCAGTTAGTTTTGAAACCTTGGCTGATCATATGAAGATGGAGGTTAAACCAGAAAAGGAGAAGTACTATGAGCTATGCAACCGTAAAGGAGATGCTGCAGGCAGGCCTGCACTTTGGACATCAGACCAGGCGCTGGAACCCGAAGATGAAGCCGTATATCTACGGACCTCGCAATGGTATCTATATTATCAACCTGGATATCACCAGGCGCTTGTTTGCCAAAGCCTGTGACTTCGTAACAAGGGAAATCGCCGGTGGGGGCTCGGTTCTTTTTGTCGGTACCAAGCGTCAGGCACAGGCTATTATCCGTGAGGAAGCAAAGCGTTGCAAGCAATACTATGTCGATTATCGCTGGCTCGGCGGCATGATGACCAACTTCCAGACAATCAAGACCAGTGTTGATCGCCTGAAGTCAATTGAAGCGATGCAGGAAGATGGTTCCATCAATAAGTTTCCCAAAAAGGAAATTTTGAAGATGCAGAAGGAACGCATCAAACTTGACCGCAACGTTGGTGGCATTAAAGATATGAGAGGACTGCCGACCCTTATATTTGTCGTTGACCCCAAAGCCGAGAATATCGCCATTAAGGAAGCACAGAAGCTCAAGATTCCGATTATTGCGATGACTGATACCAACTGTGATCCTGACGGTATCGATTACCTGATTCCAGGAAATGATGATGCGATAAAGGCTATCAGGCTGATTACCGGTTATGTGGCAGAAGCCGTTCTCCAGGGCCAGGCTGAAAGAGACGGTGATGAGGCTTCCGAAGAGGCCCTTGAAGCTGCAATGTCAGTCAGCGAAGAAGAAATGGTTGAGACGGTTAAAACTGAAGCTGTCGAGGTGCCGGTTGAAAACGGTGATTGAGTCAAAAACTGCCGGGGAATAAGACCCGAAAAAGTTGAGAGACTCAAGAGAATACCCATTGCCTTAAATGGTGACGAGCCAATCGGGCAGACTTGGTGACAGGGCAATGGTGAAAAGGGGCAGTCGCATGACGGCCCCTTTTCATTATCACTCGGATCGATTTTCAGATACCATTTTATAGGTGGTGTCATAGAGAAAGAATGACCACGGAAAATTGCAGATGTGTCTGCGCATCGTCGTGGCAGTAAAAAATGAAATAACGTAGTGATACGTCTTCCATGGAGGAATAATATGAAAATTACCAGCCAGATGGTAAAGGATCTGCGGGATAAAACCAGTGCCGGAATGATGGACTGCAAAAAAGCGCTTACCGAAACGGATGGCGATATGGAGAAAGCCGTTGATCTGCTCCGTAAAAAAGGACTTGCCGTGGCAGCCAAGCGAGCCGGCAGAGCGACTTCCGAAGGTGTTATCGAGACCTACATTCACGCCGGCGGAAAACTCGGGGTAATGATCGAATTGAACTGCGAAACTGATTTCGTCGCCAAGACAGATCAGTTCAGAGAACTTGCCAGGGACCTGGCCATGCACATCGCCGCCTCCTCCCCGGTTTCAATCGACCGCGACAGTGTTCCCGAAGATGTTCTGGCACGCGAAAAAGCGATCTATGTGCAGCAGGCGCTTGAATCAGGTAAGCCTGAGAACATTGTAGAGAAAATTGTTTCCGGTAAAGTAGATAAATTTCTTGCGGAGATCTGCCTGCTGGAACAGAAATTTGTGAAGAATCCGGATCTCAGCGTTGGGGACCTTTTAACGGACTGTGTCGGTAAGATGGGCGAGAATATCAGTATCAAGCGATTTTGCCGTTTTCAGATCGGGATGGAATAAATCACCAGTTTTTCCGTCCGATTGCCTGGTAGTTTATGGGAAGCATGCAGGAGTGGTGGACATTTTGGACGGCTGCCGGTGCGGAGCCGTTAAGCGAACATTACCTTGCCCGGGAGTATCTGTATGCAGTTAAAATACCATAGAATATTACTGAAGCTCAGTGGAGAGGCCCTGATGGGCGAAGACTCCTATGGGATCAATACCGGTGTCCTTGATTTTGTTGCATCGGAAATCAAGGAAATCGTCAGTCTTGGTGTCCAGACGGGTATTGTAATCGGTGCCGGAAATATTTTCAGGGGTGTTGCCGGAGCAAGCAAGGGCATGGACCGGGCCACCGCAGACTATATGGGAATGCTGGCAACGGTCATGAACAGCCTGGCGATGCAGGATGCCCTCGAGCGCGCCGGGGTCGATACCAGGGTCCAGTCTGCTATCCCAATGCAGTCTGTCTGCGAACCGTATATACGCAGGCGGGCGACCAGGCATCTTGAAAAAGGCAGAACCGTAATCCTCGCGGCCGGTACCGGAAATCCATACTTCACGACCGATTCCGCAGCTGTTCTCAGAGCGCTCGAGATTGATGCCGATCTGATCATCAAGGCCACCAAAGTTGATGGTGTGTATGACAAGGATCCGGTAATATACCCGGATGCCGTTAAATTTGATCAGCTCAGTTACGATCAGGTTCTCAAACAGGACCTCCGGGTGATGGATGCTGCCGGCATAGCGCTGGCAAAGGAAGATGGTAAGCCAATTTTAGTCATGAATATGACCGTACCCGGCAATGTCAGGAAAGCGGTGCTCGGAGAGAAGGTCGGCACGCTTATCAGTACCTTGATAGGCAGCTATTGTCCATAAATAGAAAAGGTGACGAAAATGAGCGATGTGATACTTGAGATGTCTGAAAAAATGGAGAAAAGCGTCGAGGCATTCAAATACGAACTGTCCAAGGTTCGTACCGGACGTGCTTCACTTGCTCTTCTCGATGGTATTTCGGTAGCTTCATACGGCAGCACTATGCCGCTGAATCAGGTCAGTACGATTACCATTCCGGAAAGCAGGATGATCGCCATTCAGCCATGGGATCCCCAGGTTATCGGGGCCATAGAGAAGGCGATCCTGAAATCAGATATCGGCCTGACGCCGGCAAATGATGGCAAGATCATTCGGCTCAACATTCCGCAGCTTACGGAAGAACGTAGAACAGAGCTGGTTAAACAGGTCAAGAAGATTGCGGAAGAATTTCGCGTGGCGATAAGAAATGTTCGCCGCGAGGCAATTGATATCCTGAAAAAACAAAAAAAGGACAAGGATATCTCAGAAGATGATCTGTTTAAACTACAGGAAGAGGCCCAATCAGAAACGGATGGTTATATCGGCCAGATAGACACGATAACCGCCTCTAAGGAAAAAGAGGTTATGGCCGTTTAGGGGATGCCTGTTGCAGGAGTTCATTTCCAGATCCGCAAATCAATCAATGACATCTTCCGACCCTCTTGATCCCGGTAGTATCCCAACCCACGTTGCCATTGTCATGGACGGTAACGGACGATGGGCTCAGAAACAAAGAAAGCCGAGACTCTACGGACACAAGGTCGGGGCTGACTCGGTCCGTGAAATTGTTGAAACCTCTCGGAAAATCGGTATCAGATATCTGACCCTGTATGCCTTCTCTTCGGAAAATTGGAACCGGCCTCAGCAGGAAATCTCTGGTTTGATGAATATCCTCAAGTCCTATCTTGTTTCAGAACTTGAGCAGATGGAAAAAAACAACATTCGTCTCTGCTGCATAGGCAATATTTCACAATTGCCGAGTACCGTTCGGGATGTTTTGCAGGCCTCGATTGACAAAACCTCCTGCAATGACAAACTCACCCTTAATCTTGCCTTGAGCTACGGCTCTCGTGACGAAATATGCGGCGGGATCAGGCAGATCGCTGAAAAATGCTGTGCTGGAGACCTGAAACCGGAAGATATCGATCATCAGGTTGTTTCTGATCATCTCTACACAGCAGGACAACCTGATCCAGATCTGCTGATCCGTACGGGTGGCGAAATGAGACTTTCAAACTTTCTCCTCTGGCAGGCGTCCTATGCAGAGATCTACTTTACCGAAACCATGTGGCCTGAATTCAGGCGCGATGCCTACTTGCTGGCACTGCGGGAATACCAGAGACGGGAAAGAAGGTTTGGCCTGACGGGTAAACAGGTCGGGAGCAATAGTACATGAAAAGAACCGTACCGGGAATTCTTCTTGCGGTCGGCTGGCTGCTGCTGCTCACGAAGGGATCGTTCTTGGTTTTTTGGGCGGTTGTGTTGCTGATCGGCATTATCGGGGCCAGGGAATACTGCAGGATGAGCCTGGCCCATATCCTCTATGAGTCTGATCGGACGATCCTCTCTGTTATCCTGAGCGTGCCTATTCTGGCCAGTGCTTTTGCCCAGCACCAAGGGTTTTCCGCCTCTTTTGGCATTGTCCTCGCGTTCTGCGCGCTGGTCATTTATCTCCTCTATTATTACACCCGCTTCGAATCACCGCTGGCAATCCTGAATAGCGGTACACTCGGCATCGTCTTCATCGGTTTTCTTGGCTCACACCTGGTGTTGCTGCGTGCCCTGCCCGAAGGCGCTCATTGGCTCGTGATACTTTCAGCGATAACGGCCGGGTCCGATACCCTGGCCTATTATGTCGGCAGTCGCTGGGGGCGTCGCAAGCTTTGTCCGCACATCAGTCCGAACAAAACGGTGGAAGGGGCGCTCGGCGGTATTGCAGGCGGCACACTGGCAGCTGTTCTGCTCGCACAATTGTACCCGGTATCTGCCGGGCTGCCGGCAATCGTTCTTCTTGCCTTTGGGCTGTCTGTCGTCGGTATGCTCGGTGACCTGCTGGAGTCTATTATCAAAAGAGGTACCGGGACCAAGGATTCAGGAGTTCTGCTGGGCGGCCACGGCGGTATCCTCGATCGTGTCGATTCCCTGCTGCTCACCGCGCCGATTCTCTATTACGTGCTTCTCTACCCGGGGTTCTGATGAAATACCTTTCTTTGCTCGGATCAACGGGTTCAATTGGTGTCAATGTTCTCAATATTGTTCAACAGTTTCCCGATCGTTTTCGTATCGCCGGTCTTGCAGCCGGAAGAAATGTTGCGTTGCTTGCCGGACAGGTCCTGGCCTTTGATCCGGAGCTTATTTCGGTAATTGATGAAGAGCATGCTGATAAACTGGCCCGTCTGCTTCCTGGTGAATATCGGGAGCGAATTGTTTACGGTGCCGATGGTAACCGGGATACTGCCACGCTCGACAAGACCGAAATGACCATCATGGCCGTTGTCGGAGCGGCCGGTCTCCTGCCCACCATTGCGGCCATTGAAGCCGGTAAGGATATCGGCCTGGCAAACAAGGAAACCCTTGTTGTTGCAGGCAGGCTGGTCATGCAGAAAGTTCGCGATAACAAAGTGAGGTTTCTGCCCATCGATTCTGAGCACAGCGCTATTCTTCAGGCGCTTGATGCCGGACGGAAAGAGGATGTTGCCAAAATCATCCTGACGGCTTCTGGGGGACCCTTTTTAAACAGGAAGAAAGAGGAACTCCAGCGGGTTACCCCGGACCAGGCTCTGGCTCATCCGAACTGGAGCATGGGCAGGAAAATCAGTATCGATTCAGCAACACTGATGAACAAGGGGCTTGAGGTTATTGAGGCACACTGGCTCTTTGGCATGGATCCCGCCTCAATCAGTGTAGTGGTGCACCCGCAGTCGATTGTGCACTCGCTGGTAGAGTACCGGGACGGTTCAGTCCTGGCTCAACTTGGCATTCCGGATATGAAAATTCCAATCGCCTATGCGCTCTCCTATCCGGAACGCATGCCGCTCGAGTTGAAGCCGCTCAACCTCTGGCAGTGCGCTAACCTCGAATTCCTTAAACCGGATTACGACCGTTTCCCGTCACTGCGGCTTGCCTTTGAAGCGCTTGAGCGCGGCGGTGTCAGCGCGGCAGTCCTCAACGCTGCCAACGAAGTTGCAGTGGAATCGTTTTTAAACAATCAAATATCTTTTCCCGGTATTCCTGCTATTGTTGAAAAGACAATGGCACGAATAGCAGGTGGCAGTGATACGGATCTGAACGATCTGCTTGAGGCCGACAAGGCCGCCCGCCTGATGACTTATCATCTAATTACAGGTAACGCATCCTGATAGACTTTCGCATATTATTATGAATACTCTTGTGTCATTCGTTGTTGTTCTCGGTGTCCTCATCTTTGTCCATGAACTTGGTCATTTCCTGGCCGCGAAACTTTTTGGGGTAAAGGTTCTGAAGTTTTCCCTGGGCTTTGGTCCGAAAGTGGTGGGTAAAGTAATCGGGGAAACGGAATATCTTCTTTCCGCATTTCCGCTTGGCGGTTACGTCAAGATGTATGGAGAAAACCCTGATGAACCTGCGGACAGCGCAGATGAAACCGGCCGTTCCTTTGCCGACAAACCGGTGTGGAATCGTTTTTTTATCATTCTTGCCGGCCCGCTGTTCAACCTGCTCTTCTCGGTCTTTCTTTTCTTCATTATCTTCCTGTTCATGGGAGTTCCTCAAAACATGGACAAAGATTTGCGCAGTACTACCATAGGAAGTGTTAGCGTCGACTCTCCGGCCGCGCGGGCAGGACTTAAACCCGGTGATGTGATTATCGGCATCGATGACCAGGTCGTCCATGAATGGAACGATATCCTTTCAACAGTAAAGGACAGCGGCGGGAAAGAGCTTCATTTTGTCGTGCTGCGTGACGGGCAGAAAAAAAGTATAGCCGTTACCCCGGCTGTCGACAGTGTGAAAAACATTTTTGGTGAAGAAGTCGAGCAGCGCTACATGATCGGTATTGTCAAAGAGGAGTTGATAGAAAATGTCCCGGTCGGAATCCTCGGAGCCATCAAGGCGGGATTTGCCCAGACCTGGATGTTCATCTATCTTACCTTTATGGGTATTATCAAGATACTTCAGCGAGTAGTCCCGGCCTCCGAACTTGGCGGTCCTATCCTGATTGCGCAGCTTGCCGGAGAACAGGCCCGGGCGGGCTGGCTCAATTTTCTACATTTCATGGGGCTGCTCAGTGTAAATCTCGGTATTCTCAACTTGCTGCCGATTCCGGTTCTGGATGGGGGACATCTTGTCTTTCTCAGCATTGAGGCCATCAGACGCAAGCCGATGAACGAGAAGGCCCAGATTATCGCTCAACAGTTTGGTATGGTTCTTCTCGGCTCCTTGATGATCTTTGTTTTCTACAACGATATTATCAGAATGCTTACGCAATGACATCGGATGCCACTATTCTGTCATTTGACACTGCAACAAATAATTGTGCCATCGCCCTGACCCGGGGTGGATTCGTAGACGGGATAATTGTTGCCTCTGTTCATTTCAGTTCCGGTGTCACTCATTCCAGAAAATTACTGAGTTCGATCGACCGGCTCCTTGGTGATGCATCAATCAGGCTCTCGGAGGTGTCGGCTATTGCGGTAGGGCTCGGGCCGGGAAGTTTTACCGGTCTCAGAATAGGGATGGCTACGGCCAAGGGGCTGTGTCATGGAACCTCAAAACCGCTGATTGGCATTTCATCACTCGATGCGATTGGCGCTTCGGTAAGCTCAGGCAAGCTTATCTGCGCTGTTCTTGATGCACGTAAGAAAGAGGTCTACAGCTGTTTTTATCGCAACAGGGGAAAAGCCTATGCCGAAAGGTGTTCCGAGCCGGCGGTCCTGTCGCCGGAGGTGCTGGCCAGGCAGATCAACGAGCCGGTGGTTATGGCGGGAGACGGAGTCGATGTTTATAATAGAGTCTGGTCTGAACTGCTTGGAAACAGGCTGGAAATAGCGCCCGCCCGGAATCGCTTCCCGGCTGCTGATATTATCGGTTTCCTGGCGAATGAACACTATCTGGCCGGACAGTTTCTTGATCTGGCCGGTTCTATGCCCGCCTATGTGCGGTCATCTGATGCCGAGTTGAGCCTGGTGAAACCGGCAGCGCCGGCGTGTAAAAGGCCGGAACCGGCTGTGGAAAGAAAAAAATGATTACAAGGAAGAAGACCCGACAGATCATGATCGGCCTCACTCCGGTGGGAGGAGATGCACCGATTTCCGTACAGTCAATGACGAATACCGATACCGCCAGGGTGGATGAGACCCTGGCCCAGATAGAGCGTCTGGAAAAAGGCGGCTGCGAGATTGTCAGGGTCGCCGTGCCCGATATGGCTGCAGCCGCGGCTATTCGCGATATTCGTGATCGGATTGGTATCCCGCTTATTGCGGACATTCATTTTGACTGGCGACTCGCGGTTGCTGCGATGGAACATGGAGCCCATGCCATCCGGATTAATCCCGGTAATCTCGGGGGTGCAAAAAAACTGGCTATAACAGTTGCTGCGGCTAAACAGCACCGGGTGCCGATTCGGGTCGGTGTGAACAGCGGCTCGATAGAAAAGGATTTGCTCAGGAAATATGGCTACCCAACCCCGGAAAAACCGCATGCCCTTATCGAGAGTGCCCTGCGCAATGTCCGGATGCTCGAGGAACTGGGCTTTGAAGAAATCAAGATTTCGATTAAATCATCGGATGTTATGACCACGATTAACGGTTATCGGGAGCTTTCCGGTAAAACGGACTATCCGCTGCATCTTGGTGTAACCGAAGCGGGCGGGCTGATCGGTGGAACGGTAAAATCAAGCGTTGCGCTTGGGATCCTTCTTTCTGAAGGTATCGGCGATACCTTCAGAATTTCATTGACCCGGGATCCCCTCGATGAACTCCGGGTTGCTTTTGAGCTTTTGCGTGCCCTGAAAATCAGGGAGCGTGGGCCTGAACTCATTTCCTGTCCAAGCTGCGGCCGGACAAAAATAAACCTCTTTGCTCTGGTCGAAGAGGTTGAGGAATTCATACAGACCATGCAGTCGACGATAAAGGTGGCGGTGATGGGCTGCTGCGTCAATGGACCTGGCGAGGCGCGTGAGGCCGATATCGGTGTTGCCGGTGGTCGCGGGGTCGGTATCATTTTCAAGAAAGGTGAAATTTTCAAGAAGGTATCGGAAAAAGAGTTGCTGCCAGTGTTCATGAAGGAATTGAAAATAATGGAAGAGGAGCGCAGGCAGGCTCAGGATTCGTAAAACCATTCCGGCCGGCAATGCTTGAAACAACAGGGTGCGGCAGTATTAAGCCGGGGCAGGACGGCCAATGTCTGCAATTTTTCAGGCCGTTGATTCGGCAGAACTGAGTTTGGCTATACAGCCATACTTTCTATACGTTCAGATACAGGAAACAGATGCGTTATTCACAAACACTTATTCCAACGTTGAAAGAGGTTCCGGCAGAGGCCGAGGTAATCAGCCACCGACTCATGCTCCGTGCGGGTTTTATCAGAAAACTGACCTCCGGGATATATACTTATCTGCCCTATGGACTGGCGGCAATTCGCCGGGTGGAGAACATTGTCCGCGAGGAGATGAACCGTGCCGGAGCGCAGGAATTGATGATGCCGATGGTTCAGCCGGCAGACCTGTGGAAGGAATCGGGCCGCCATGAAAAATATGGTCCCGAATTGCTCCGCTTTACCGATCGCCACGAACGGGAATCCTGCCTCGGACCAACCCATGAGGAAGTTATCACCGATATCGCCAGAAAGGAAGTCCACTCCTACCGCGATCTGCCGATCAATCTCTATCAGATTCAAACCAAATTCCGGGATGAAATACGGCCGCGGTTCGGCTTGATGCGCGGTAGAGAGTTCATCATGAAGGACGCTTACTCGTTTGATGTCAGTGATGAGATGGCGGAGGTTTCTTACAGGAAAATGTACGACGCCTATAATGCAATCTTTCAGCGATGCGGACTTGATTACCGGTGCGTTGAGGCAGATTCCGGTACCATCGGCGGCAGTTTCTCACACGAGTTCATGGTCCTGGCTGAAACCGGTGAAGACACCATCGCCGTGTGTGACGAATGTCACTGGGCCGCTAACCTTGAGAAAGCAGTGGTCAGACTTGCCGAGAGTGCGAACGAAGAGGAAATGCTGGAGCTTGTCAAGATAGAGACCCCTGGCAAGAGAAAAGTCGCTCAGGTCTGTGAATTTCTTGGTATTGCTCCCAGCAGGCTGGTAAAAACCCTGGTATTTCTTGCCGATGGTGAAGCCGTCGCTGTACTGATTCGTGGTGATCGCGAGGTGGAGGAAATAAAGCTGAAAAACTATCTCGGCGTAACTGATATCAGGCTGGCAGATGACAAGGAGGTGTTTGATGCGACCGGTGTAGCAACCGGCTACCTCGGGCCGCTTGGTATTTCAGTCAGGCTCCTGGCGGACCAGGAAGTCATGCAGCTTGCAAATTTCACCGTCGGTGCCAATGAAAAGAATTATCACCTGCAGAATGTCAATGGTGGCCGTGATTTTCGGGTAAGTGAGGTCGCCGATTTCAGGCAGCTTTGTGAGAGCGATCCGTGCCCGTCCTGCGGCGGCGGCTTACGGCTGGTACAGGGTATCGAGGTCGGCCATATCTTCAAACTCGGGACGGCCTATTCCGAGTCCATGAATGCCTTTTTCCAGGACAGTGAAGGAAACGGGAAACCACTGGTTATGGGTTGTTACGGCATAGGCGTCAGCCGGGTGGTCGCTGCGGCTATCGAACAGAATCATGATGACAACGGCATCGTCTTCCCGGTTCCGCTCGCCCCCTTTCAGGTTACGGTCTTGAATCTCGGGATGAAGGATGCGGACATCAGCGCTGCAGCGGAGATGATTTACTCTAAAATCGCTGCAGCCGGTATCGATGTGTTTCTTGATGACCGTGATGAACGGCCGGGTGTCAAGTTCAAGGATGCCGACCTTCTCGGTTTTCCGCTGCGTGTTACTGTTGGTAAACGCTTCCAGGAAAATGGTGTGATTGAGGTTCGAAGACGATGTGACGGCAGGACCGAAGATGCCTCCGTGGAAGGACTCATCGATCTGATCCAGCGGCTGCTTGCAGAGCTGACAGGAAAACAGTAACGGGGTTTTATGGAGTATGATTCAGCCATAAATCCCGGCGGTCTAAAATTACTTGCTGCCAATTATCTGCAGGGTGTTGATCTTACCCCGATAGATCGGGCCTGGGAGATTGCCGTCGATCTATACCGGGGCGGCAAGCACTTTTCCGGTGAGCCATACCTGATTCATGCCATGGAGGTTGCTTCTACGCTCGCTTCCATGCATCTTGATCTGGACACTATTATTTCCGGCCTGCTGCATGGTGCGTTGAAAAACGGCATGTCCTTTCAGGACCTGGAAGAAAAATTCGGAGAGGATGTCGCCTATATTGTCAGCGGCTCGACAAGAATCACCAGTGTCCCGTACAATAGCCGAATGGCGCATCAGGCCGAGAACATGCGCATGATGCTTCTTGCCATGGCAAAGGACATCAGGGTACTGCTGGTGAGACTTGTCGATCGTCTCCAGGATATGGTTCTGCTTGATCTTGTGGACCGCGATAAACAACTGGAAGTTGCCCGGGAAACTCTCGACCTCTATGCTCCGCTGGCAAGCAGACTTGGTATCGACTGGATCAAGAGAAAGCTGGAGGATTTCTCCTTCAAGTTTCTCTTCCCGGCAGATTACGAAGATCTCAACAACAAGCTGGAGGATTCACTCGAAGAGCGTCAGAATTATGTTGACGAGATGATTGCGGTTCTCTATGAAAAACTGCACGAAAGCGATGTGTCGCCCGTCAGAATTCTTGGCAGACCGAAGCATCTTTATTCCATCTACAAGAAGCTTGTTGCCCAGAACATCCCCCTTGAGCGTGTCTATGACCGGGTTGCTTTCAGGATCATTGTCGATTCGGTAAAGGATTGTTACGAGGCTTTGGGCATCATCCACGCCAACTGGTCCCCGGTTCCCGGACGTATCAAGGATTTTATTTCTGTCCCGAAGGCCAATAACTACCAGTCGATGCATACTACTGTTGTTGGCCCCTATGACCATTTCATCGAAATACAGATCAGGACTGAAGAAATGGACCGGGTCGCTCAGGAAGGGGTTGCCGCCCACTGGGCCTACAAGGAAGGTCAGAAGATAGACAAGAAGGATGCCAAGGTCTTCAAGGAACTGAAAAATCTTGTTAATTCTTTGCAGGATGTTGAAGATTCCCGGGAATTTCTCGAAAGCCTGCGTGGGGAGTTGCACGATCCGGAAGTATATGCGCTAACGCCAAACGGTGAAGTGAAGGAATTCCCTGCTCAGAGCTGTCCGATAGATTTTGCCTATGCCATCCACACGGAAGTGGGTGATCACTGTACCGGAGCCAAGGTAAACGGTCGACTTGTCCCCCTCAAATATCAGTTGCAGAACGGCGATATTGTCGAGATCATAACCTCTCCGAGCCAGGTTCCGCGCCGCGGCTGGCTGGACATGGTAAAGAGCGGCCGGGCCAGAACGCGCATCAGATCCTGGCTGCGGCGTGAAGAGACAGGAAAAGCATTACAGCTTGGTAGGGAAATCTGTGAACGTGAGTTAAAAAAACACGATCTAACGCTCAAGAAATTGATTAAAAGCGGTCATATCAAGCTGCTGCTTAAAACACTGCGCTGCAACTCACTGGATGACATGCTGGCCAAGGTCGGTGGCGGGAATATTACGGTTCAGACGCTGGTCAAGGCACTCGATCCGCCGGAACTGAGGAAGGAGCATGAAATCACGACTGGTGAGATGACGCCGGCAGAGCTTGCTGCAGCCATGGTAAGCCGCCAGCAGCATCCCGGGGAGAGCAAAAGCCGATCGGCAATTTATATAGACGGTGTTGATGATATGCTGGCCAAGGTCAGCCTCTGCTGCAACCCGGTTCCTGGTGACCCGATTCTTGGTTTTATCACCACCGGTCGGGGAGTTACGGTTCACAAGGCGGACTGTCCGAACCTGCTGAGATCGGATCCCCAGCGTTGGCTGGAAGTGTTCTGGAACAGTGTGGAGCAGCAGCACTACCGTGCCGAAATACAGGTGTTTACAGAGAACAGCAAGGGAATCTTTGCCGATATAAGTTCAGCCATCGGCTCAGACGATGCATCGATTGTTGAAATATCAGCGCATACCACCCCTGTTAATACCGTTGAATTCACTATTGCTCTTGAAGTGAGAAACCTTGACCATCTTCAGGTACTGCTCAAGCATCTTCACCAGATGGGGTCGGTTATATCTGCCCGGAGGTTGTAGGTACCGAAGATCGTGGCGCCACCTTTAAAAAAAACAGGGAAGACTGTTGCTGAGGCAGCAGATTTACCCGGTGCAGGATGACAGGAAGAGGAGATGACGCTCTGTTCGGTATGTGGAAATGAAGAGGAAACGGACGTTTCCACCTGTAGATATTGTGGCGGTGAACTTGCCGGTAGCAACAGGAGGTGACGCGGAAACCTTTGTACTGCACCGCAAGATAAACCTGGAACGGGGCCGCCCGACGGTTGAAACGGCCCTGAAACGACTTGATCTCGAAATCGGCCGGGCACGAAACGAGAAAGTGAGGGTACTGTCCCTGATTCACGGTTACGGATCATCGGGAAAAGGGGGGCGAATCAGGCTTGAATGCAGGAAAATATTGGCTTATATGGTACAGCAGAAAAAGCTGAACGGGTTCATCAATGGTGAAGATTTCAATAAACGCTCCGGGGTGGGGAAGGCTCTGCTGCGACGTTTTCCGGAGCTTGAACAAATATGCGGATCAGAATTCAACAATCCGGGTGTTACCATTGCATTATTGTAATGCAATCAGAGACCATATAACCAGAAATTTCCTGGCCCTTTGCAGATGAAAGCGTTATAAACAAATGGTTTGTTAACGCCTCCTGTCATTTCCGGAGGAGTTAAGGGATTACCCACACCTACTAAAACTTAGGAGACATAATGAAGAAAATTATCGTGAGCCTTGCGCTCGGTTTGTTCCTGTTGCCCCTCTGCCTCAAAGCAGCAGACACGAAAGATGAGGCTGTATTCAAGACTTTTGAGGAAAAACTCAGTTACTCTATCGGCCTGGATCTTGGCGGATACCTCAAAACAATGGGGGACAAGATCAAGCTTGATGTCCTGAAACAGGGACTTGACGACGGTATTACCGGTGCAGAACCAAAGATGAGCAAGGAGGACATTACCGCTGTTCAGGAAGAATTTGCCCGGATCATGAAAGAAACACAGGAACTTCAGTTGGCCGAGATGATGGAAAAAAACGCTGCCGCCGGGCGGGCTTTTCTTGATGAGAACAAGAAGAAGGATGGGGTGAAGGTTACCGCCAGCGGCATACAGTACCAGGAACTGAAAAAGGGTAGCGGACCGAAACCGACAGCGGAAGATACCGTAAAGGTCGACTATGTCGGCAGCCTGATCGATGGTACCGAATTTGACAGTTCCATCAAGCGTGGAGAGCCGGCAGTATTTCCGGTAGGCCAGGTGATCCCCGGTTGGAGCGAAGCGGTACAGTTGATGGAGGTTGGCTCAAAATATCGGGTGGTAATTCCGTCTGATCTGGCTTATGGGGAAGCTGGAGTGCCGCCGGTTATCCAGCCGAACTCGGTCCTGGTCTTTGAAATAGACCTGCTTGGTATCGAGCCTAAACCAGCGGCCCCGGAGGAGGCTGCGACCCCGGAGAAAGCTGCGACCCCGGAAAAAGCTGCGACCCCGGAAAAAGCTGCAGACTCCAGAGAAAGCTGAGAAACCGGCCCAGTAAAACCGGCTCTATAGAAAAGAAAAGGGGGAATGCGCTTCGGCGCCGTCCCCCTTTTTTATTTCGTTGGCACCATGACAGGTTCCCTGATATCAAGAGGCTCGGCAATACCGAGTACCTGGTGAGCCATCCTGATATGACCGATATCCTGCCATGATTTATGCAGCAGCGATGTGCCGTAGGAATCGATAGCGACTGGATCGTAGGAGAGGGCAATCCTGTTTACCGGCGGCGTGCAGGTCGGTCCCCAGAGGTGAGCCCGGGCCATGCCGATTGTAGCATCAAGGACGGTAAAATCGGGTGTTCTATAACGGTTCAGATCAAAGATCGCTTCCTGGATTTCCCGGTGAAAAGATGATTTTCCCCAGCCGCCTCCGCCGCAGAAATGGGCCGGAGGGGCGCAGCCCATCATGTTTTTCATGGTAATCGTCACCCTCGCCAGCGAGTGCGCTTTCAGTACCGGAACTGAGATTAAAAAGCTTTCAAAAAGCAGTTCGGGAAGATACATCCGCGGCCATCGTTTGCAGGATACATCACTGAGTTCGCGGGATGGCTCTGTATTGAGATCTCGCAATTCGACACGCTCCCTCTTACCCAGAGGCAGGTAGGCCAGACGCTCAAAGCAGTGGAAGGTATCATATTCACGTGAGCCGGTACCATCGGCAACGATGATTCTGATCTTGGTCGTACGTTCGAGAAGGTAGTCGATCAAGGCCTCAACAATGGTGACCGGCGTGGTAATAGGGGGATCGATTGCCTCGACCAGATTCGGTTTGATCACCACTGTGCTTGTGGGCTGACAGCGCGTCGATGAGGCCGGCCGCATCAAGCAGGGGTGCAAGCGACTGGTAAAGTGGCCGGGCCGGTGCGCACCAGATGACGCCTTCGTTTTTCTTCTTCATGAAACCTCACCGATCCAGCCTGTTCAGCAGGTATATGCCCAGAACGGCGAAAACAATATGGACGCTGAAGGCAGCGGGCAGGGGCGGCACGTAGCCGGTCTTGGCAAAAGACTGCAATGCTCCCCATACTCCCCAGGCGCCAAAGGCCATGAAGCAGCTGATAGGGATGGCAATAGAGAGGTCTCGTCCCCAGCGCTGGTAAGTGATGATCAGGATCGGCAGACCAAGGAGAAGCAGTGGAATGCCGAGAACAAGATAGGAAACTCGTGCGTAGAATTCCGCCCGGGCCTTGACGGTATCGCTCTCGGTGTTCTTGTTGCCGATATCAGTATAAAGAGAGGTAAGAGACATCTCGGCGGACTCATATTCAGGGATCAGAAAATTATCGGGAGATTCAGGAAACTGCATTTTCCAGATCTTGAACGGTTTGGCCACAAATGAATTCGGTTCGTCATGTTCGATAATCTGTCCCTGCTTTAATATCCAGGACGATTCCTCGGGAATCCAGTCAGCAAAAGCGGCCACGGTCATGGACTTGACGTTGTAATTATCATCCCAGGTCGAGTAGGAGAAATCCTTGAACATAATGACATCCTTGTTGGGCCACTGGAACGAATAAAATCCTTCGCTGCCCTGGTAATAATAACGGCCGTTGCGGAAGATGCCGAGCGGTACCTTGCCGCGTATCTGTTTGAACCAGATATCGTTGGTCGTTGATATGGTGGTGGGAAGAATCACCTGGGCAAAGACGATAAAAACCGTGGTCAGCAGAAGGCCTCCCAGCATGATAGGTTTTACTATCCGGATCAAGGGGATTCCGGAAGCCTTCAAGGCTGTCAGCTCATTGTTGTGATTGAGTATACCAAGGGTGATTACACCCGAGAGCAGAATCAGAATCGGGCTGAGCTGGTCGACGACAAAGGGAATATTGAGCAGAAAATATTTGATGACGAGAGACATTGGTTTCCCGGCATCGGTGAATTCGTCGAATTTCTCGAAGAAATCGATTAACAGGTAGAGTGCAGCAAAACCGACGGTAAGCGTCAGAAAATAGCGGTTAAACTGGGCCAGGATGTATCGGGTCAGGAGGGTCATGATCGATCAGAAAAGCTTTATATTGCGAAGAAGGTGGTGCGAAATATAAAAACCCAGGGCTACGAGCAGAAGACCGAAGAGATTACTGAGGATCAGGTAGATCATGGCATGCAGGTATTCCCCGGCCTTAAATAACTGGATGTTCTCCCTGGCGAAGGTTGAAAACGTGGTAAAGCCGCCCACCAGGCCGGTAAAAAGAAAGAGCCTGAACTCGTTGCTGATCGAGATTTTCTCAAAATATCCCCAGAGCAGACCGATGAGCAAACAGCCGAGCAGATTGGCGGTAAAGGTCTCAAAGGGAAAATTCGACCGGGAGTAACGCTCGACAGCCAGTGATGTCAGATGTCGTCCCACTGATCCTATGGCACCGCCAAGAGCGACTGCGATAATTTTTGTCATATCAATTGTCTGTAGAGAAGTTCTGTCGCAGATCAACCTGCTGTCTGATCGTCGTAATTATATCGAACCTCTACCTACCATTAGTGGCGCGTTCCGTCAAGAACGAGGGCTGTTCCGGCAATGGCCTGTTTGGTGCATATGGCCGGTGATTGAACTGTTTTACTGTCCGGATTCCTAACAAGTTGATACGTCTATTAAATATAATAATTACAGAAAGATATACTGTTTTGTCTTGCCTGAAATTGTAGTCTGTATTATTATGAGAGCAATTTTGTGGGGCTGTCCTGCGCCTCGGTGTTACTACACGGCGCTGGGCAGCTTTTCTGTCTTACGGCGTAACAGGCAGAACGTAAGACACAACTCAGCTGGAGGTTGCTGACAGGTCATATTGAAGAGAGACCCGGAGAGGGGAGGTTGCGCCGGGGAGGGATCTCTGTCGATACTCTCAATCCAGGATTTGGGTGTCGGAACAGATGATGAGGGGGATGGTTATCAGGCATCATCGGTCGGTATATCGTGTCAGGGTTACCATTAATGGTAAGAAAACGTAAAACAAACGGATTTCATCTTTGTGAACAATCCTACAGGAAATCGGCAAAAATCAGACTGGAAGAATTCTGGGCCGTATTCGACAAGGATGATACCGTTCTGATTATAATCAATGCCGATCCCGATTCATTGGCATGTGCCATGGCCATCAAGCGGCTGTTGCGCTATCGCGTCAAGAATATTACGGTAGCCCATCCGAACGAGATCAGCCGGCTGAACAATGTCGAGATGGTTGAGCGCTTGCGGATTCCGCTGGAACGACTCTATTCCGTCAAGACCGGAGATTACACCAAGAAGGTTATGGTTGATTCCCAGCCCAGCCACCTGCCTGCCTTTGAAAAGATAAAATATGATGTAATCATCGATCATCATCCCATTGCCAGGGAATTTGATGCCACCTATATTGATATCAGGCCGGACTATGGTGCCGCCTCGTCGATGCTGGTGGAGTATCTGCGTGCGGCAAACCTCAAACCTTCGGCCGCGCTGGCAACGGCCCTGTTCTACGGCATTAAGGTAGACACCAGCGATTTTGAGAAAGAAGCCCGACTTGCTGACGGCATCTCTTTTCGCTACCTCTTCGATATCGCCAACCGGAACCTGGTCAGGAAATTTGAACTGACCGACCTGCGTCGTTCCGAGCTGAAATATTTCAGTATTGCCCTGAACGAGTTGCTCTACACGAAAGGTAAATTCTACTCCCACATCGGCAAGGTCAGAAGTCCCGATGTTCTCGTGATTATCGCCGATTTTCTTAATCACGTGGCTGATATAGACTGGGTTATGGTATCAGGTATACATAATGATAAACTGGTGGTTATTTTTCGTTGCGACGGTTATCGAAAAAGTGCCGGAAAACTTGCCACCAGTGTTTTTGGGCAGATAGGATCGGCAGGCGGGCACAAAGGGGCTGCCCGGGCGGAGATTCCGTTGAAGACACTAGCCCTTGCCGAGCATCAGGTCAACACGCAGACATTGAAACGCCTTATCATGCACCATCTGAAATAATGCGGTTTTTCCATGCTGCAAGTGGTTCAGCCTGACTTCCGAAACCAGTACAAAATTGAAAGGAGCGGGAAAACACCATGTTACGACCCACTACCCTTGCTATGATTCTGGCAGGAGGCCGGGCTGATGAGCTGAACGTGCTCACCTATTACCGTCCCAAGGCTGCCGTGCCTTTTGGCGGGTTTGCCAGAGTTATTGATTTCGCCCTGTCCAACCTGATGAATTCCGGTATCGAGCGGACGGCCATTCTCAGCCAGTATCGCAGTTATTCCCTGATCAACCACATCGGCACGGGAACCGCCTGGGACATGATCGGCAGATATCGGGGTGTCTCCATCCTGCCGCCTTTTATAGACTCGGAACAGAATGACTGGTATCGAGGCTCAGCCGATGCCGTCTACCGTAATCTTGATTTTGTCAAATACCACAAACCCGAGGAGATTCTTATTCTTTCGGGTGACCATATCTACCAGATGGATTATCGTGAAGTTATTGCCTACCATCGTGAAAAACAGGCTGACCTCACCGTCGTCTGCAAACGGATGGAGCGGAAACGGGCCTCACGCTTCGGTATGGCGGCCATCGACGATGAAGACGGGGAGCGCGGAGGCAGGCTGGTTCACTACGAGGAAAAAACGGAGAATCCAGAAGGTGAATGGTCGTCGCTGACGGTGCTCTGTTTTAAACCTGAAATACTCTATCAGGCACTTGAGGAAAACCAGGCGGATTCCTCCTATGAGTTCGGGCGGGATATCATCCCGAAACTGATGCGCCAAGGCCGGAAAATTTATGGATACAAGTTTAACGGCTACTGGGGTTATACTCGCACCGTGCAGGAATACTGGAACGCCAACATGGAGCTGCTTGGCGATAGTCCGTTGATTGATTTGGAAGGCTGGGGAGTACGAACCAATCTTGAACATCGCGGTGTCAGGGATTTCCAGCCGGCCCTGATCGGTCCTGATGCCCGGGTTTCAAACGCACAGATCTATAACGGCTGTATTGTCGAGGGTACGGTCAGGAATTCAATTCTCTTTCCTGGTGTCCAGGTGGGACCGGGATCGGTGGTAGAAGATTCGGTGATTTTTTTCAGCAACGTGATCGGGAAAAACTGTATGCTGAAAAAGCTCATTTCCGATGTCAACACTGTCTATGGCGATAATGTTGAACTTGGACAGGATTGCCGGGGGGGTGACAACGAAATTACCGTTGTCGGCTGGAACAACAAGGTGCCGCCGGGGTCAAGCATCGGCTGCGGCGTGACGATCTCGCCGTTTCTCGATCAGAAGAAATGGCCTGGGGTCGTTGAAGCGGGGAGGGTACTGCGATGAGAAGGGTTGACGATGCTCTTGTCCTGCTGCTTGCCGGCGGCGTCGGCAGTCGCCTGAACCTGCTCGTTGAAACCCGGGCAAAGCCAGCCGTGACTTTCGGCGGCTTGTACCGGATCATCGATTTCAGCCTGAGCAATGTCATGAACTCCGGCCTGACCAGAGTCGGGGTGTTGACACAGTATAAACCACTCTCCCTGATGAACCATATCGGTACCGGTGAAGCCTGGGATTTCTCGGGCCGCAGCCGTGGTGTAAAGATCCTGCCGCCGCGAACCGGCCACAAGGATTCCGACTGGTATAAGGGGACGGCGGACGCCATCAGGAGGAATATCGATTTTATCGAGAGCAATCCGACCCAGGAGGTGTTAATTCTCTCGGGCGATCATATCTACCAGATGGATTTAGCGGCGATGCTGGCCTACCATCGTGTCAAGAAGGCTGATGTAACGGTCGGCATGATGGTCGTGCCGATGAGCGAGATCCACCAGTTCGGTACCGGAATAACCAACGAAGACAACCGTATCGTCGACTGGGAGGAAAAGCCGCAAAAACCCCGGACAAACCTTGCCTCGATGGGAATTTACGTCTTTGATCGTAACTATCTGCTCAGGGCCCTGGGCCGCAACAGGGAGGAAGTTGACTTTGGCATGCATATCCTGCCCTGGGCCATCGAATACGACAATGTCTTTGCCTATCCGTTCTATGGCTACTGGCGCGATGTCGGCACCATCCAGGCATACTGGGAAGCCAATATGGATCTGCTGAAGCGGGAAGGGGATATCTCCCCGCAGAAATGGCAGATCCGCACCAATGTCGAGGCGGAGGAGCGTCAGGCAGACCGGCCTGCTGCCCGTTACTTCCACACCGCCAAGGTGCAGAACTCACTGATCTCGGCCGGCTGTATCATCAAGGGCACGGTGATCAATTCGGTACTTTCACCCGGTGTCGTGGTCGAGGAGGGCGCCGTTGTCAAGGATTCCATTATTTTCAGGGATTGCGTTATCGAACGGGATGCAAAGGTGGACCTGGTTATTACTGACAAACGGGTAAGGATCGGCAAAGGTGCCACAGTCGGACTCGGAGACAATCACGATATCACCAACAGGCTCTACCCGAAACATCTCTATACCGGGATAACTCTGGTTGGTGCATTCGCCCATGTTCCTCAGGGAATGAAGGTTGGGCGCAATTGTATCGTCAAATGCAAGGCAACACCGGAGATGTTCTCCGGCTCGATTCTCCAGGACGGAGAGTCCTTGTAGGAACCTGGCCGCCGTTCACGAACCCAAAGACCAGTGGCGACACAGGATCGTTGACACAGGCCCCTTCCAGTGATATAAGGGTGTCTCTGATTGGTAAAGGCAGCGCAGACCTGCAGCCAAACCCTATCAGTCTACCACACAGCCCTCGTAGCTCAGGGGATAGAGCACAGGATTCCTAATCTGAGAACGCACTTTTAAGTAACTGATATTAAAAGAAATATATGACACAAAAAGAAGTCTTTTTTGTGTCTCAAAAATATTGTAATATCAAGCATATAGCAATGGCGTTTTTTGGGTATGTGTCCCAAAGTGTCCCATTTCCGGAATTGGGGAGGTTCGATGGAATTTCCATTTACAGATTTGAACGGGATTACCTACTATTGTCGGCACGAGACAAAAACGCCGACAATCTATGCGAGATTTCACCTTAATGGTAAGCGGTACAAGTTCACTACCAAAACAACCGATATCAAGCTGGCGTCTTTAGTCGGAAACAAAAAATACGATGAAATAGCAAGTGGCCGGATACTGAGAAAGATTACTTTTCGAGATGCTCTTGACTCTTTTCTTGAGACCAAAAAGAGTCAAGGTAAGTCGCCGCTTACTATCGAAGACTACAAGAGGCAGGGGAAATATTGTCTGGAATTTTTCAACGATGGAAAGATGCCTATTACAGAAATTGGTTCCGACTTGATCATCAAGTTACGAGAATGGAGAAGAAGTTACTATCTCTATCATCCACGGAAAAACAAAACAGAAAGCATATGCAAGGAATGGTAAGCTGATAAAAAGTGGACGAAGGTACAACAAGGAAATTGGTAATCGTGCCCTGAATAAGACAACCGGTCTTGCGGCAATGGTTCTCAGACATGCATGGAAAAACTTAAAATCTGGTATCGCTGAATCAGACTTACCCATTGATAATCCACTTCAAGAGAAATCTCGAACAGCCTTTATTAATGAAGAGGAACTTTGTAAGCTAACCGAATACTTCCTTGATCGACATAATGCGTATTATGCCTACTTGGTAGCGTTTGTATTTTACACTGGTGCCAGATATCCGTCAGAAGTCAACCGGCTTGAATGGCGGGACATTAACCTCCAAGAAGGTTTAATGATATTCCGGAACAGAAAAACCAAGCAAACCGAATCTCTGGACACAGCGGTCCCAATATTGCCTGTAGTGGAAAATATACTGGACAGATTGCATGAAGATGTCGGAGGGAATCCTAAAAAGTCAGATAAAGTATTTCTGGATGAGAACGGGAAACAGGTAGGAAATATCAGAGTGGCTTTCAAGTCCGCAATAAGAGAATGCGATCTTGATCCTGAATTGACAATGTACTCCCTCAGGCATTCAGCAATCACTAACTGGATTGTGAATTATGATATGCCAGCCAAAATGATTTCTGAAATTGTGGGTCATGTTGATACGGTGATGGTTGATAGAATCTATTCACACTTGAAAAAGAACGAGAATGCGAAGGCCTTTGTACGTCGTGTTCGTAAGATTGATAGTCTTAATCCAAACAAAAAAATCGCAATACCTTCGGCGACGTCTCTTTATCGTCTTGCAGGAATAGAATAACGGCGCTTGATAAAGAAGAAGGTGGTGATCCGGGCAGGAATCGAACCTGCGACACCGAGATTAGGAATCTCGTGCTCTATCCCCTGAGCTACCGGACCACTCTGTAAAAGTCAGGCTGGTATACCAAAAAGGTAGAGACCCTGTCAATCCTTTCTGGCGTGAAATGCAGACGTATACTAGTACATTATTCTCGGATTAACTTCAACGATGTCCTACGTTTAAACTGGAAAAGTGTTCAATATTCTGGTCCTATGTGTGTCCTTGAATCGGTCAGAATAGGAACGACGTGCAAGAACAAAAGCAAACAGCTTGCCAGTGTCTTAGTATTGATATAGCATAAGAAAAGTATTTCATGTCGGCTACATGTAGTCATGATACAGACGTATATTCTAACCAGTAGCGTCAGCAAAATACGATGAAGTCACCGAACCAATTTCACCACCCTCTCGAAATACGGTTCTCGTGAATTGGAAAATTACCTCACGGAATCGTTTGTCTTTTTGATCAAACTTATCCTTGAACGGGATGAGGTTTTCGGGCTGGACTTCCTGAAGAAATTATGTGGCTTTGACGAAGACGATTGTTTTTCCACGTCTGAATCAATCAGCATATCAACTCAGGTCACAGTCGAAGAAGGACGCCCTGACATTGAGATCAGAGATGGTGGGGATAAACTGATCTATGGTGAAATCAAACAGGGAATAATGGGAGAACCATGAACAATAAAACATTATTTTTCTATTTACCTATCGTACTTATGTTTTACCCTGAGTGGCTGTGGGATTGCAGCTATGAAACAAAATACACAAGCACTAAGGAATAATGCTGTCGGAACCCCCAAAGATATAATGATGAGCCAGTTAGTTCCGCCTTTGGAGGGTTTGAGTGTGTAACTATAGCAACAATTTCAAGTGACAACTATGAACCACTTGAGGGTTGTAATTACACATTAACCATTGATGGAAATATATATGAGTATGTCAATTGGGTTTACTTCTATAAAGATAAGTATGTCGGATATGGTGATCGCCGTGTGTTCCCTGCACAATTCAACAATCAAATAGAAGCACAACAACGAAAAGTAACAAAAGAGAATCAGCCCAAGCCAACGAAGGTGGGTGAGGAATCTCAGCCTGAACCAGATAAACCAGTACCAACTCCGACGAAGGCTGTTGAACCAAAGGCGCTTGTTCTCAAGACAAGTGGCAGTGGGTTCCATATTAACAAAGACGGGCACTTACTTACCAATTATCACGTAGTAGATGAGTGCTCAGCTCTGGCTATAATGAAAGAGGGAAAAGAGGGAAACCTTAGTGCTGATTTCAACCGACCCCGTTAATGACCTGGCTGTATTGAAAGCGTCATTCAAGGTAAACAGTTACGCACAATTCCGGGGAGGAAAGGGCTTGAAGAGAGGCGCAGAGATCACCGTTATTGGCTACCCTCTCAAAGGGCTGCTCTCAAGTGATGCCACAGCAACGTTTGGATATGTAAATGCTCTCAGAGGTATTAATGACGACTCAAGCAGAATACAGATATCTGCACAGGTACAACCAAGGAAATAGTGGTGTGCAGTGCTCGATGAACATGGTGACATAGTCGGTGTCATTGTCTCCTCTGTAAGTGATAAGTACCTTTATGAGAAGATTGGCACTGTGCCACAGAATGCTAACTTTGCTATCAATGGTTTATTTGCTAGAACGTTCTTAGATGCTCGAGAGATACCATATAGTCTTGCCAATGACTCAAGGATTCTAAGTAAAACCGAAATTGTAGAGAAAGGTATCTCATTTACTACTCAGATATTGTGCTATGAGTAACCACGCCCAGCCAAACCGGGGGATTTCCCACGCATCCATGGGTATCCCCCTTCTTGACTTGAAGGCCCCACCGGTATCGTCGAAAAGAGCTTGATCTTAATGTGGCTCATTTTTCTCGTTGAGCCAAGCCGAACAACTGGAATGTCTGATTCAATTCGTCAAGAACTCAAAGAGTGATTGCCCATAATTTCAGAGTGTTCAATTATTGTTGCTCTGATCCGATCTGAACACATTTGGCAGGTGGTCAGATAAAGCATCAATGTTCTCGTTTGATAAAAATTTTGAGCAGGGTGTCTGGCATCCATGTGATACCCCTGTTGTGGTAATCTGACATACAGCAAAAAGATGATTTGCACAAATATCTGATCATTTTAGGTTTAAATCGTTCTAGAAAGCACAGCCATTGAGGAATATAATGGTATTGCCAATCCAGTCATCAGTTGATGTAACAGAGACCAATGAGACAGGGGACCTTTGTTTCAACTATTCGATACTCGTTCTTATAATCAATAAATCATCCTATCGTACCGGTAATGTTGAAATTCAACTAGAAGGGTTATCAATAGGTCTGGATCAAAACCCTTTTCCCGTAGAGTTGTTTTACTGTTTCGCCCCCGATGAAACTAAACGGGAAAAGGTAAACAAGGAACTCCAAATTGGCCATTTCTACAAAATTACTGGCAAGGGGATGAAGGCAGAAGCGAAGGATAATATAACCTTCTATCATCCCAGATGTGAGGGCATTGATCTCAATGACATACCCCGCAAAATCGCATCTCTATTGGTCGGTGGTATTCCCGATGATGATTTTAATTTCAAGTATTATGATGGTCTTGAGACCATGAATCAGCGATATTCAAAACACGACATATTTCCAGCATGGCTTTGTTCGTGTGGACCAAGTTGAATCTGGGTTGAAGTAACACACACTCTACCGACTAAATCTTGAGAGAAGGATAAATCCATGAAGAATTGGAAAACAGATTTCGAGAGGAAAGCTAAACACTACGCTCCATTCTTGGAAGATAACAGGTCATGGAATGAGTCGAGAAGAGTGACAGGATTGGTGGTATCAGGTGGCGATGATGTCAGGGGATATGCGAATGTTATTCTCTGCATTGAAAAAGGTCTTGGATCAAATGAAAAGTTCCTTCGTGAAATCCTTACAATTATAAAAAAAATTCAGAGGGAAGTAAGACGATTTAACCTCCATCTATTTTCTTTTGAGTTTGACAATCTAGATTTTGAGCATTTTGATAAACCACTAAAAACTGATTGGTCTATGCCTATCAATCGGATACGAAGAAAATTGTCCGAATTTGCTGGGCTGACCTCCTTGCCAAGAGGGAATCCTCTTTCGAAACCACACATTCAAATCAAGAACAGGATTTGCAACAGCAGATACCAGCCTTCGAAATCCGATCTTTTGATTTTTATTTGTGATAGCAAAGACAGCCTCAAAATCGAAGGCGATTTGAAAAAACAGTTGACCGAATTGAAGCGAAATGTCTACTGGG
>CAVUYQ010000003.1:0-77957 GCA_963745765.1 uncultured delta proteobacterium
AACGGATCCTCCAGCTCGAGATCCAGTTAAGGATCTGGAACAATTACTATAAAATCAAAATATTGTAATTTATAGTAGGCACTAATAATATTAATTAATGTATTGACATAGTGTGTATATATGATATATATGTAGACATCATGCATATCCACCGCGTCAAGTCAAAACAAGGCAGCAAAGTCTACGAGCAAATCCTGCTCAGGGAATCATACCGCGAATCAGTTGACGGCACGTCAAAGGTAAAAAAGCGGACCCTTCTTAATCTTAGCAAATACCCTGAAAACGTCATCAAAGCTATCGAACTGGCGCTGAAGCACAAAGAAGATCTTCCGGAGTTGGAAAAGCTGCTCAACTCCAAGGTGACCCAGAGACAAGGTCGTGCTGTCGGCGCCCTCTGGGTCCTGCAGCGAATCAGCCAGGAAACAGGGATAGGCAAAGCCTTGGGCAAATCCCGAAACGGCCTGCTCTGTCTCTGGATGGTCATGGCCCGGTTGATTGACCAGGGATCTCGCCTAAGTGCCGTCCGTCTTGCCGATGAGCACGCGGTGTGTGAGCTCCTGGGAATCGATGATTTCAGCGAAGACGATCTGTACGAGTCCCTCGACTGGCTCAGTGAGAACCAGGACCGCATAGAGAAACGATTATTCAAGCAGACCTACGCCGATACCATTCCAACCATGTATCTCTACGATGTCACATCCAGTTACCTGGAGGGGGAGCAGAACGAACTGGGGAATGGGGCTATAACCGGGATAAGAAACGCGGCAAGAAACAGATCGTCATTGGTTTGCTGTGCGGTGATAATGGTTCTCCGGTGTCGGTAAGGGTGTTCAAGGGAAACACCACCGATTTACAGACCTTCTCCGCCCAGATCGAAAAGACAGCCAAAGAGTTCGGATGCAGGAAGGTCACGATGGTTGGAGATCGCGGTAGATCAAGAGCGCCCAGATACAAGAACTGGGCTCAGCCGGTTTTCACTATATAACGGCAATCACGAAACCTCAGATCAGATCGATGCTGAAAAAGGGGGTTTTCCAGCTCGGACTGTTCGATTCAGAGCTCTGCGAGATCGAAAGTGACGGCTGCAGGTATATTCTCAGACGCAATCCTCTGCGGGCAGCCGAGATGGCGGCATCAAGAAGAGGGCGCATCGGGAGCGTCAAAACATTCGCTATGGAACAGACTCGCTATCTTTCCGAGCATCCGCGGGCAGATTCCTTCATAGCGATCAAGAAGGTATGGGAGAAGGAAAAACAGCTTGGAGTCGATAACTTTCTGGAGATTACGTGCGGTGATGATCGTATCATTAAAGTTGTTGTTGATGAGCAGTACCTATCAGAAGTGGCGGAGCTTGATGGTTGTTATGTGATAAAAACAGATCTGCCGGCGGAAGCGGCATGGAAACGATTCATAACCAATACAAGGATCTGTCTCTTGTTGAAAGCGCTTTTCGGACCATGAAGACCGGCCACCTGGAAGTTCGTCCAATTTATGTTCGCAAGGAATCCCGTACCCGGGGGCATGTTTTTGTCGTCATGCTGGCCTATATTCTTCGTCGCCGACTGGCTTCTGCCTGGAGGGAAATAGATAGCACAGTCGAAGAAGGTTTGAAACAGTTGTCGAGCCTGTGTACGGTAGAGCATGAAATAGACGGGTCACCGTCTGGTTTTCTTACTATCCCGAAACCTCGCAAGGGCATGGCCCGGTTGTTTGAGTCACTTGCAATAACACCGCCGGTCACGATGCCACGACGGAAGCGTAGTGTAGACACTAAGCGAAAGTTGTCGAGCAGAAGAAAATTAAAATAATTACAGAACATTATCCGACCGACAAAGCCGGTCTAAGAAAGGAACATCCGTTCTAAAGACAATAACACTTTTAAGGGGTTGATGATGTGCTAAAGGTAATAGTGTTGTCTATATCTACCGTTATTTGCATTCTGGCAATGTCATGGATGCTTACTATAAGGATGCCTTTTTATATGGGGGATCAAGATCCTGCCTATAGATATTTGGCAGGATTTGTGGATGTTTCATCTTTCCAAAAGACCCACTTTTACGATCACCCTGGAATACCATTTCAGGTTTTGAATGCCATTCTTGTCAGGACGACTATACACCTTTTTAGGCACAGATGATTCGATTCTGGAAGATGTAGTAATACAGCCTGAAACATATTTGGCTATAATTGGGTGGGTGCAATTGGGATTTAGTTGCCCTCTCACTTTACTTGCTTGGAATAACCGCATTAAAAGTTCATGGATCTATTGTAGGGGCCGTCATGCTCCAGACAGGCAGTGTCCTGATATCACGGTTTATGATTTATCGTCTCGTGGGGGCTACCGATATGGCCATGCTTCTCGCATTAACATTTCTGCTGATGACTTTAATGATTTTATACTTACAAAAAAAATCCCAAACGGTGATGCTTCAAATAAGATGGCCAATAATGTTCGGTTTATTGTTAAGTCTTATGCTTATGACTAAATTTACCGTACTGCCACTAATGATAATTCCGTTAATTATTCTGACTTCATGGAAATCAAGGATTTACTACCTGACAATTCTGCTTTTTATGTCGATCCTCCTTTTAACTGTTTTTGTTTACAATCCGGAAGTGTTCTGGAATTGGATATGGAAAGCAGTAACACGAAGTGGTGATTATGGAGGAGGAAGTGTTGGTTTTGATTTTCAAAAAAGTATTGATAATGCGTTTAAAACGTTCAAAAGTGATCCTCTTTTTATAATTATTTTTTTTGTTCTTATCGGTATAATTATTAAGTCTGCCATTTCAGGTTATCAAAAGAGCTGGAAAGGAATATATAAAAACATGACCATTGTTTCTTTAATCGCAATTTGTTTTGCTGCACTGGGGCAGTGGCTCGTTGTCGTGAAAATGTTTCGTCAGTACTACTTGTTACCTGCATCTCTTTTACTGATGCTAGGCGTATATCTGTACTGGGCCGAATTTTATAGGTGTAATAGTACGAAAAAAAATGCAGTAAGAGTCGGAATTTCAAGTATAGTTTTTCTTATTGTTTTTCAAGTTCCACAGGTATATAGCTCAGTCTTATGGCGTAAAGATTTCAGTGATTCATGTCGGGAAATTGAGAATTATATTCGGCTTAATTATGCAAACATTCCCTTTATTACCGTAAACGCATATATAAACAAATCCCATGCTCTTCTGACCTTTCCGAAGTACTACAGTAGCCCTCCAACTGCAAAAGCTGTTATCAAGAAGATTTACCCACAAGAAATTGCACTTGACGGTAAGAATCTGTTTCTGGCCGAGATACTTGCCAAGTCTTTCCCGATAAGACCATCCTTGGCCATTGTTAAGAATGATTCTGCCCCTGAAAATACGGAAGGATTGGTGCTTGTATTCAAGGGAAAGTACAATAGTATTTATATTTTGAATTAGGGTGGCAGGGCTAAGAAACAGCAAGTTGCGGGAGCTTGACTTAAGCACCACAACTACTATCTGATACCAGGCCAATTGCGCATAACTTCAGGCTAGGATTCCATTTTGCTGCTCAATCCTGATACTCCAATCCTTGTACAACCTCTCGGATGAAGGAATCGAGTTCCAGTTCTTGATCGCTATTCCTTCTCGCGTTTTCTCAATATCCGCGAGGGCTCCAAAGTGCCGTATGCAACGGATGTTCCTGCTGCCAATCAATGTAACCATTTGGAAAGATTATTTTTTGCTGCAAAAACAGCAAGATATGGTAGCCACCAAAATGTAATTTTTATATTGACATGTTTTGTACTTATAGGTATATATGGTAGTCATCATGTATATCGAACGAGTCAGATACAAAAGAGGCGCGAAAACCTACGAGCAGATCCTGCTCAGAGAGTCCTATCGTGAACCGGGCACCAAACGTTCGGCTGTCAAAAAACGCACCTTGCTCAATCTGACCAAGTACCAGCCGAAAATTATACAAGCGATCGAACTGGCACTCAAACACAAAGAAGACCTCTCGGTACTGACCTCGCTTAAAGAAGTCAGCATGCAGCAGGGCCAGAGCGTCGGAGGCGTCTTCGCCTTGGTTCAGGTGGCAAGGCGCCTCGGGATCGAAAAGGCTCTTGGCACTCACCAGAACGGCAAACTGGCTCTTTGGCAGGTGATTGCGCGAGCACTCTTTCAGGGCTCACGGCTTTCAGCAGTGCGGGAGGCGAAATCACATGCCGCTGCCCAGATCCTTGGGTTTAAAGAAGGCTTTTGCGAGGACCAGCTGTACGAGAACCTGACCTGGCTCACAGAAAATCAGGAGGCCATCGAAAACCGGCTGTTTAAGATTCGCCGGGGCGATATGCCACCTCAGCTTTTTCTCTACGACGTTACCTCCAGCTATCTGGAAGGCGATCACAACGTGCTTGCCGACTGGGGTTACAACCGGGACAAGAAGCGCGGTAAAAAGCAAATCGTCATCGGGCTTTTGTGTGACGAAAGCGGAGAGCCGGTCTCGATCCAGGTGTTTGTCGGCAACACCGGCGATCTTGAGACGTTCAGCGATCAGGTCCACAAGGTGGCCGAGCGTTTTGGCTGTCGCCGGGTGAGCTTCGTCGGCGACCGGGGCATGATCAAGAGCGCCCAGATCGAGGATCTTGCCGCTGCCGGGTTCCATTACATCACGGCCATTACCAAAGCGCAGATCCGCTCGATGATCCAAAAAGGAGTCTTTCAGCTGGGCCTGTTCGAGGAGCAGCTGTGTGAAGTTATCGATGGCGAGGTGCGCTACGTGCTGCGGCGCAATCCGGTGCGGGCAGAAGAGATGAAGGCCACGCGGTCCGGCAAGCTGGCCACGCTCATGGCGCTGGCCGAAGCCCAGAATCGTTACCTTGCCGAGCACCCGCGGGCCGATCAGCACGTCGCCTGGAAAAAGGTATCGGAGAAAGAAAGCCGCCTGGGGTTAGATTCGCTGGTGACCGTTACAGCCGCCGACCGGCGAATCCAGGTAACGGTGGACACCGAGTATATGGCCGAGATCGCCCAACTCGACGGTTGTTATGCGCTAAAAACCGATCTGCCGGCAAAAGCCGTAGACGCGAAGGCGGTACACGCCCGCTACAAAGATCTGACCATGGTGGAAACCGCGTTCAGAACGAGCAAGACGAATCATCTTGAGGTTCGGCCGGTGTTTGTTCGCACGGAAGTCAGTACCCGGGGCCATGTGCTGGTGGTAATGCTGGCCTATATGTTAGTGCGGGAACTTAAGCGCGCTTGGAAAGACTTTGACCTGACCGTCAAAGAAGGCCTTGGCGAGCTCAATCGGATCTGCGTCATGGAGCTATCGGTGGCCAGCATGGATGCCGTTATGCGCCTGCCAGAGCCCTCGCCGGTGGCCAAACAATTGCTGAACGCATTGCAGGTGAACCTGCCGCCGGCCTTACCCAAATCAAGGGTCGTGGTAGACACAAAGAAAAAACTGCCGTCACGCCGTAAAAACGTTTAATTTAAGCCGGTTAATACCACTTGCACGACTTTGAAAAAAGGGAACATCCGTTTGAATTGCAAATTATTGATCGTAATTTCATGGTTTATACTTCTAAAAACAATAACACTTTTAAGGGGTTGATGATGTGCTAAAGGTAATAGTGTTGTCTATATCTACCGTTATTTGCATTCTGGCAATGTCATGGATGCTTACTATAAGGATGCCTTTTTATATGGGGGATCAGGATCCTGCCTATAGATATTTGGCAGGATTTGTGGATGTTTCATCTCTCCAAAAGACCCACATTTACCAACACCCCGGAATACCATTTCAGGTTTTGGGTGCCATTCTTGTCAGGACGACATACACCTTTTTAGGCACAGGTGATTCGATTCTGGAAGATGTAGTAATACAGCCTGAAACATATTTGGCTATAATTGGGTGGGTGCAATTGGGATTAGTTGCCCTCTCACTTTACTTGCTTGGAATAACCGCATTAAGAGTTCATGGATCTATTGTAGGGGCCGTCATGCTCCAGACAGGCAGTGTCCTGGTATCACGGTTTATGATTTATCGTCTCGTGGGGGCTACCGATATGGCCATGCTTCTCGCATTAACATTTCTGCTGATGACTTTAATGATTTTATACTTACAAAAATCCCAAACTGAGATGCTTCAATTAAGATGGCCATTAATATTCGGTTTATTGTTAAGTCTTATGCTTATGACTAAATTTACCGTACTGCCACTAATGATAATTCCGTTAATTATTCTGACTTCCTGGAAATCAAGGATCTACTACCTGGCAATCTTGTTTTTTACGTCGATCCTCCTTTTAGCTGTTTTTGTTTACAATCTGGACGTGTTCTGGAATTGGATATGGCAAGCAGTAATACGAAGTGGTGAGTATGGAGAAGGAAGTGCTGGTTTGGATTTTCAAAAAAGTATTAATAACGCGTTTAGAACATTCAAAAGTGATCCTCTTTTTATAATTCTTTTTTTTGTTCTTGTCGGCATAATTATCAAGTCTGCCATTTCAGGTTATCAAAAGGGCTGGAAAGGATTATATAAAAACATGACCATTGTTTCTTTAATTGCAATTTGTTTTGCTGCATTGGGGCAGTGGCTCGTTGTCGTGAAAATGTTTCGTCAGTACTACTTGTTACCTGCATCTCTTTTATTGATACTAGGCGTATATTTGTACTGGGCGGAATTTTACAGGTGTAATAGTACGAAAAAAAATGCATTACGAGTCGGAATCTCGAGTATAGCCTTTCTTATTGTTTTTCAAGTTCCACAGGTATATAGCTCGGTCTTATGGCGTAAAGATTTCAGTGATTCATGTCGGGAAATTGAGAATTATATTCAGGACAATTATGCAAACATTCCCTTTATTACCGTAAACGCAGATATTAACAAGTCCCATGCTTTTTTGAACTTTCCGACGTACTACAGCAGCCCTCCAACTGCAAAAGCTGTTATTAAGAAGATTTACCCACAAGAAATTGCACTTGACGGCAAGAATCTGTTCCTGGCCGAGATACTTGCCAAGTCTTTCCCGACAAGACCATCCCTGGCCATTGTTAAGAATGATTCTGCCCCTGAAAAGACGGAAGGATTGGTGCTTGTATTCAAGGGAAAGTACCATAGTATTTATATTTTGAATTAGGGTGGCGGAGCTAGGAGCCTGTCGGATTATGCCCTTTTTCCCCATCTCTGCGTTATTTTCTGAAAATCAATGCTCGCAATATTAGGTATATGGCTCCGCTTGATTTTCTTAAAATGCCTCGACCTGAGAAAAAATTGTTATAATCCGACAGGCTCCTGATATGGTTGTCATTGTCAAGAAGGAAAGACTCATCCCTTACCTTTTTTTAGGTTCTTTGTTGTTTTTGTATTTCAGGGCAGAAACAGAGACGGGATCCTGTGGCGACGTTTGATCAGGAGTTTCCGAGATAAACTGCTTCGCGTCGCGAATCCCTTTTCATAACAGCCACTTGCGTAATCCCGCCGCGTAAGACCCTCCGTCAAGTTTAGAAATTCCCTCAGAAAACCTCAATTTTATTGGGTTTAACGCATATTTATTCTTGACACGTAAGACCCTACTGTTTAGTATGCGCGCATGGCGCACTTTCACGTAAAAACGAAAAAAGGAAGACCCTACCTCTATGTCCGAGAGATTGCCAGGGTCGACGGTAGGCCCAAAGTTATTTCGCAGATCTATATCGGGTCTCCGGAGAAGGTAGCCAATTTGCTTGGCGGCAAAGAGGCTGAGACTCTGAGCTTAAAGGTAGAAGAATTCGGCGCTCTCTGGCTGGCGCATCAGATTGATCGGGATATTGATCTTTGCAGCATCGTCGACAACGTTGTTTCCAAGGCCAAAAGAGAAACGGGGCCTTCGGTGGGTGAGTATTTTCTTTATTGCGTGCTTAACCGGATGGTGCAGGCCGTCAGTAAAAACAAGCTCGCCGACTGGTATCGGAAAACCGCCATCCAGCACATCCGGCCAATTGACCTGGATGAACTTACCAGCAAACGCTACTGGGAGAAATGGGAGCGTGTCAGTGAAACTGATCTGCAAGCCATTGCCCGTTTATTCTTTGAGCGTATCTGGCAGGCTGAGTCGCCGGCTGCCGATTGTCTGCTCTTCGACACCACCAATTATTACACCTATATGGCCAGCCAGACCGAATCGAAGCTGGCTCAACGAGGGAAGAACAAGGCCGGCAAACACCATCTGCGCCAGATTGGTCTGGGACTTCTGGTTTCACGGGACTCCAGGCTTCCTTTGCATTACAGTGTCTATCCCGGCAATATCCATGACAGCAAGCATTTTGAAGCGATCATGGATGAAATGTTCGGCATTGTCTGCGGCCTGAACAAAACCAAGGAGCGGCTGACCGTGGTCATCGACAAGGGCATGAACGCCGATGACAATTATGCCTGGATTGACGATCACGCCCGGATGCATTTTATTACCACCTACTCGACCTATTTTTCCCGGGAACTGGCGGCGACACCTCTGGATCGTTTTGAATGTGCCGATACAGCGGAAAACCGTCGTCTGCTGGATCAGGGCAAGGATGCGGATTGCTTGCTAGCATATCGAACAAAGGGAGAATACTGGGGCAAAGAGCGAGCCGTGGTCGTCACCTATACTCCATCATCTGCCCGCAAGCAGGCCTATACCTTTAACGATAAGCTGGAGTCCATGCGCCAGGAGTTGTTGGCAATGCGCGCGAAAGTACGAGACAATGCCCCGCACTGGCGAAAAGAGGATGTGGTTCGCGAGCGTTATATTCGTTTTTGTGAACAAATACATATGGCACCGCAACTCTTTGAACTGAAATTCGACCAGTCTCCCGATGGGCTGTCGATGAGTTTTAAAAAAGATGCTTATCTGGTAAGCCGAAAACAGGCTATGTTCGGCAAAAACATTATTATTACCGATAATACGGATTGGTTGACCGGCGATATTCTTGAAGCAAATCTTGCCCGCTGGCAGGTTGAGGATCGATTCCGTCTCAGCAAGAATGACGATCTGGTGGGAACAAGCCCAGTCCGACATTGGACGGACAGCAAAATCAGGTGCCATCTCTTCACCTGTGTTGTCGCCATGACCTATTTGCGGCGGATAGAATTGAAGATGGAGGCTGCTGGGCGAAAACGCTCTGTTGAGGAGATTATGGACGACATGCGGGACCTACACTATGTACTGAGCGTAAAAAAGGGTAGCCGCACACCTGTGCGCCGGATCGAGACTCCGAGTAAGACCCAGAGTGAAGTCCTATCGGCCTTCGGCTACCACGTGGACGAGAGTGGGGTCTTACAGGGGGCTGCGGACTAAATCCTTATCCATCAAGGGTTTGCGGCCCGCCGCGTCGTTTATCTCCGAAACTCCTGTTGATCACTCTGATATGCGCGGGTTGGGTACCGCATGACTTGGCTGCGTCGCGGAGCTGCCTCTCTCTAGGGTCTGAAGTTCGGCCAAAGCCTTATTCGAATAGGAGCCACGAGGGTTCTCCTGAACGTGATCGCGTCTCTGTCTCCAACCTGAAACTTATGTATTCTTTTCGTGCTCACCTCCTGCAGAAGAGATACAAGCTCTTGTCAGATTTTGAAGATAATTTTGTTCGTTAGCTTAATTAGTTGCCGCTACTTCGGAGGTAGCTGGCGATTCTGTTGTTGCGAGAATGGGCCATCTAAAAAAGCTCGTCGGAGCAGCAGCAGGACCGCCAGCGCATTTGAAATCAGAAGTGATCTGGTTATCATTCGATATTTTCATAATCTAAGTCGTTTTGCATGTCTGCCTGGGTGCGTGAGCCATAGCCCACATGAAAGCGGCTAGTTCCCTGGCAATTGCTGTGATAACCGTGTTGCGATTTTTCCCTCTGCCCATGAGCCTTCTGAATCGCCCACAGAGACGGACCTGGGCCTTCCATGAAATATCCCGGACCTCCTGGGGCAATCCTTCCAGCCGAGCCAGCAGAACGCGAGTTTCGCGAGCTTCATAGCGGTAAGCATGAGCCGCTTCTGTCAGCGCTCGCCGGACATGACTATTGCCGGTTTTGGTGATGGAACCACGTTTGACGGTGTTCCCGCTGCTGTGCTCGCTCGGAACCAGGCCCAAGTACGCCATCAGTTGTTTTGCCGACTGGAAACGGGTCAAGTCTCCGAGCTCAGCGACCGTCGTTGCTGCCACGATTATGGATACCCCTCTGAAAGATTGTAGCGCGCTAACCAGTGGTGCAAGTTGCCACTGGTTTATCTCTTCACGTATTTGCTCGGTAAGGCGCTCTACCCGGGCTTTCTGTTCATGGATTGCATGCACATATTCCTGTAGGGCGATTTGTTGCGCTCGATGCCCCATTTTGATACTGCCGATCCAGTTCCAATGTGCCTTACTCCAATATGTTACACCACTATAACGTTTTCCGTGACGAAGGAGAAAAGCTAATAGCACTTGGCGGGCTATGCGATAAGCCTTGACTGCATCCTCCCGAGCCCGAGTCAGGTCACGCATGGCTTCATCTTCGACAGTGGGCACATACACCGCGGTAAGATCCCCGGAACGATGCAGGCGAGCCAGATTCAGAGCATCACGACGATCAGTTTTAATTTGAGCACCGCTTTTTCGTGGAATCAATGAAGGAGCAACAACGATACAATCAAACCCCTTCTTTTTTAAAAAACGATAAATTTCATAGCCACAAGGTCCAGCTTCATAGACAAATCGCAACGTCGCGCCTTTGCTTTGGAGCTTGCGGACTACCTTGTGTAACGACTCGAGGTCGCCACCGATACTTCCATAGGATCGTATTTCTCCATCTCTGCCGTCATCGGCAAATGCTACCTCAATAGAATCTTTATGCACATCCAGACCTACAAATATGGTATTCTTTTTCATGACCTGCCTCCTTGATTATGGCTCTGTGTCGTGATTGACATTACTCACAACATAACCCACGTTGGCAAGGAGGCGGGTCTCTTCTTTTCTACCTACAACCATTATGTCTAGGAGACAACAAGTGCGGGAGCTTGACTTGATGATCACAGCTACTATCTGATATCATGCCGATTGTGCATAACTTCATAATTGATATAAAGGGAGTTTTTAATGAATGGACGGTCTCATAATTACTATGGTGCTGACCTCGAAGCTATGGCAATTGCAAAGAACTACAACCAGTGGATATTGGAAGAATTTGCTAATTACCTGAGAGGACATGTAGTAGAAGTAGGGGCTGGTATTGGTAATTTCTCAGAACACTTGCTTCAGACACCACTTGAAGTGTTGGACGTTTTTGAACCATCACAAAACATGTATCCAATGCTCGCGGAAAAATTTTCCCTGGAAAACAAGGTGTCAACACATAACTGCTATTTCCCCGGGATGAACGGAAATTTGGATGCGATTGTTTATTGCAATGTTTTTGAACACATTGATGATGATCTTGGCGAAATGATAAAAGCACATGATTCTTTGAAGCCTGGAGGTCACCTATTGATATTTGTTCCGGCCTTGCCATTTCTGTACTCCAAAATGGATAATAAGTTAGGCCACTATCGGCGATATCAGAAGTAGAATTAGTCACCCGCTTGCAACAAGCAGGTTTTGAAGTAGTTAAAGTTAAGTATTTTGATTTTCTCGGTATCATTCCATGGTATGTTTTCTTTGTACTGCTAAAGAGATCATTTAGTAAAACAAACGTATCGCTCTATGACAAAGTTGGTATACCTTTGACGAAAATGATCGAATCGCTGTTCTCGCCGCCGTGCGGGAAAAACCTTGTTGCGGTAGCCAGGCATTCTTGAAGATCGAAATCGTAATGTACTGCAAGGTTAAACGTGTGGTGATGTAGATTAATTTTTTAGCGTTTTGTTTTTAATCGAATGTTCAATAATTTGTTATGCGTATAGTTTACCTCTATCTGCCGGGCAGACTGGCTCGACTCCCGGATCTTCGAACCGGTAGTATTCCTACAGAATTTTTTTATGGTGCGCCGGAGTTGGAAGCCCATGGGCATGATGTTGAATATCTCGATGTGCATGATGTTCCAGCAGTTAAAAGAACACGAATAGTCGCAGAACTTCTCTTTAAACAAAAATACTTGCCTGCTAAAGTCTATTTCTCAGTGCTTTTTGGTGTGAAAAAGATTCTCCCCGCCCTGGAGGGAGCCGATGTGGTTGTTGCTACTGTTCCCGGAATTGCCTTTTCCCTTGCCATCTGGAAATGTTTGGGCATTGTAGATTTGCCTCGTACTTTTATCGCAATTCACTGTGGTTTGTTTAATTATCCACAGAATGGTGTGAGACGGATTCTTTCGAGGCGACTGTTTCGTCATATGAGAACACAATTGTATGGCGAAGGAGAGTTGGAAGCGATGAAGGAATGTTTCCAGATACCGGCTGAACGAATCGAGATAAATTGTTTTGGTGTTGATGAAAAGTTTTGGGCTCCATTAAAAAATGGAGTTCGGGATGATTATATCCTTGCTGTTGGAAATGATTCCAGGCGAGATTATGGCTTACTTATTGCAGGCAGCAGGCAGCATCGATAGGAAGGTGAAACTCCTGACTCAACGTGAGCTGCCAACAGATCTGCCTGATAATGTCGAGGTGTTGAACGGTTCCTGGCATACACGGGAGATAGGTGATGATGAGTTACGGGAATTATATCGCAGGGCCTTTTGCGTAGTTGTGCCGCTGACGGAATCTATTGCAACCCTCTGGCCAGAGCGTTACCCTTCAGGCGATGGCGTGTGGGACGCCTGTCGTATTGACCCGTACCAAAGGGATTGTGGGAAAATAAAGAATTGCAGCATGGTGAAAATATTTTGTTTGTTGAAGCAGGTAATGCACAGACCCTGGTGAATTCTGTCAAATCGCTCGAGGATAACGTTGATATGTGGCAGAAATTGAGCGTAGAGGGGCGTAAATACATAATGCAGCATGGACGTATCGGCCAGTTTGCTGAACGTATGGAAGCCGCCTGCAAACGGGTGTTGGCTGAGAGCAATGAAATCTGATGGTTTCTCTCGTCGTAGCGTTATTTTTTTCCGGGAAATCTCCTCATTAATTGAATGAACTCAACAGCTGCCCAATGATCTCATCAATCATTGTATTTACAATACGTTCGTTGCACTAACCAAGCATCTTACCGATTGTCCATCCACTGTTCAATGGTGTGGCAGATATAACGGGCCACTGGCAGGGGAGCCATATATTTGTCGAAAACTTTCTGGTTATGGTTTCGAATACATAGCCATTGTTCCGAGTCTATTTGCTGGAGCAGAGATTCCAGGTCGGTCCACTCGTTTTTATCATAAAAAATTTTAAATTCCTGCATGGGGAAGTATGGCTCGAATAGGGGCGCGTCCATCAACAGAGGCCCGCCGCAAAGGATGCAAATATACATGAGCGCCCGCCATCCCCAGTGTTTTCCAGTGGCAAGAGCAGATAAGCGTGACGAGGTTATCATCTCTTCAAAGTCCTCCGGAAAATCAGTTCTTTTCTTCAGCATCCGAATCACATCGCCAATTTCACTCTCAGGTATTTCGCGTCTCCACCAGGCTTCCACATTGTCAGTATCCTCAGAAGACAGTGACTCATAGATATTAAATTTATCCAGTTGTTCCAGTGCACGATGCAGCAGTGCCCTGTGCCATGGCCATGCAAAAAGAGAATCACGCGCCACGACGTCATATCGCAAAGGATTATTCCGATAGCTTTCTAGGAGTCGGTAGCGCATTCTGAAGAGGTGGAGTTCCGGGTCGAATCGGTCTACGCGATATTTTGGGAATCTTTTTAAAACACTATGGGCAAGTAAATGACATCCAACAACTGTCTGTGTTGGCAAGCTGAAACGGCGGACGGGGAGATCCATTACCATGGGAATGGGTATAAAACGGACGATCTTATGAAAATGTGAGCCCAGTTGCAGTTCTAATTTCTCAAAAATATTTTTATAAAAACTAAGATCACAACGTTCCTGCCATGGATAAGGGGAAAAAAAACGATGCTTCTCGAAAAGGTCCGCATTGAAAGCACTGAAAAAATACAGGTTCACATCGGCAACCAATGGCGAAAGATAAAAAAAACTCTCCGTACTATCAAGGATGACTCGGCAGCTTTGCTGTCCCCGATGTGCGATAAGAAAGGATTGATTTCTGTTGAGCTGTCCCAAAGCGCTTTCCGACATGACTTGGTCAACGAGCCGCGAAGGCTTGATTCTCACGAAATCGATAGCTCCCGTCCGGGCTAGCTCCATCAGAGCGTATTTGGCATAAAGGGTATTACGGTCATCCTTTTCCAGCCATTCTATTCGTAGGTGATTATTTCCCATAACCGGCTTTCAATGGTTATATGATCTGATTGGCGAGCTTAAGTCCTTCTGCAACGACTTGATCCATATTCAAGTATTTATACTCCCCCAACCTGCCGAGGAATCGAATAGTACGCTCTCTGTCGGCGAGCTGTTTATATTTCTGGTAAATAACATGATTAACCGGGTTGGGTATTGGATAATAGGGTTCTCCGTCTGCTTTGGGATACTCCCGAACAATGGAGGTTCCAGGACAAATCTGACCAGTAAGATGTTTGAATTCTGTTATTCGGGTAAACGAATGCTCGTTCGGATAATTGACAACCGCCACCGGTTGGTATTCAACCACACCCGACAGATGAACATGCGCAAAGCGGAGGGAACGGTAGGGCAATTTACCATGTCGATACCCATAATATTCATCAATTGGCCCTGTGTATATTATAGACCTGGTCCGGATACGTTCTTTCACACTGAGAAAATCGGTTCCCAACTCAATATCGATATTTTTATGATCAAGCAAGTTTTGAAATAACACGGCAAAGCCTTCCGCAGGCATAAACTGGTAAGTATCTGTAAAGTAGCGATCGTCCTTGTTGGTTCGAACCGGGATACGCGATAGGACGCTAGCGCTTAATTGTGAAGGGTCTAGACCCCATTGTTTCAATGTATATCCCTTGAAAAATTTCTCGTAGAGATCTCTCCCAACGGTATTGAGGGCAACGTCCTCACTCGTGGTAATATCAGCTCGTTTCAAACTCACTTTTTTTAAAAAATCTGCAACACCTTTTTCATCCAGATTCATGCCATACAATTGATTGATCGTCGTCTGATTGATCGGGACTGGTAGAAGTTTGCCATCCACCACGGCTCTGACCCGATGCTCGTAGACCCGCCATTGTGTGAACAGGGACAGGTAGTCGAATACCTCCTTGGATTGGGTATGGAAGATATGGGGACCATACAGATGAATCAGTACCCCGTTGTCATCCTGTTTATCGTACGCATTTCCAGCCAAGTGGGGGCGTTTGTCAATAATAATAACCTTATTACCTGCACGAGCCAGACGTTCGGCTGTTACACTGCCGGCAAACCCGGCTCCGACTATTAAATAATCATAACTCACTGGTTATACCTGTCCGAAAATAAACTCAGTTTGTTCACTTTTACAAAAATTCTTCAGCAGTTCGATGGACTGCTTCTATGTAGAGTCATATCCTGCAAATTGAACATCATTCAAGATATCTGGAGCACCTAAGACCGACCCTCTAAATTTATGCATAATAAAGGCCATCTTGAATAAGTGGTTTTTCCCATGATCTCTCTTCTTTATGCTTGAAATTTTATTCTACGAATATCAGTTTTATGCACTTCAAGGGCACTTCTTTCAGGGCGCCTATCGGTAAAATTTCTTGCATGCCTTGATCTCGATCTAATAATCGAATTATTCCAGGTACCCTTATAATTTTAATTCGGTACTGTTTTGGGCCTGCATATTTGTTTTCAGGTTCATCAGAATTCAGATTACCGGTAACAGCTTTCACCGCGCGTTCGACTGTCAGCATAGTGAACCGCATCTAATGATTCGATATATACCTCTTTTGGTGTGGGTCGGCCAGTATCTTACCTGAAACCGCTGAGAGCAAACTGGTAGTCGCAGATGAACAAAGAGATTCTGCTCTGTGGTTGTTTTGCCTCTTGTTGCTCGTAGTGCAGTTTGGTAGTATCCATTTCTGCCATTCCTTAATGATATTATTGATGTTCTCGCGAAACAATATACCATAAAGCGAAGGGGTTCCGATATCTATTGTATATTATTTTAGTTAGTTGAGCGATTGGTCTAGCTTGCAATCTCTAAGTTGGAAAATTGAGTCATGAGTAAATTAGAGCATGATGCGGCTGCAGCTGAACTGCGTCAGCAGATGAGCACTTTTGAAAAGCCCTGGTACAGGAGTTGTTCAGATCTGTTACGTAAAAAACAACTTAAAGGTCTCACCTGTCTCGATCTTTGTAGTGGAAATTGCGAATATTCAAAGATATTGGCAAAGGAACATGAGATGGAGGTGACATGTGCCGATTATGTTCCCGTTCATCTGCAGCAGGCTAGAAAGGATGGGTTCTCAACAATTGAGATTGATCTCGATGGTGATGCGGCATCGGTTGACAGAGCTGCGGAGGAACATACGGGAAAGTTTGATTTAGTTGTTAGTCTGGCAACTATCGAACATGTTTTTAACTCTGACAATCTATTGCGCTATGCCCATACCGTATTGAAACCCGGCGGCTTGTTAATGATAAATACGCCTAATATCGACTTTCTGGCGTATCGACTGTACTCTGCCATAAGCGGGAATAGACCGTATGGCGAAGGGCATCATATTCGATTTTGGGACTATCGCTTTTTAAGAACAAACCTGTATTTTAACGGATTTGAGGTCGTTGAGGATTTTCGTCGTTTTTATTCCCTGCCCGAGGAGATCCTGCGACGTGCTTTTAAAAACAGGACGTGGATTTCATATCCTGTTTCCAGGTTGTTCTACGCCTGTTTTATTTTTCAGAATTTCCGGATGACCAAGGGGCTGGCAAGTGATGAGCTTACCGTGCTTTTCCGGAAGGAAGATGTGAAGCCGATAGCTTTTAATTATCCCCTCGTGAAGAGTTTTCTTGAAAAATCTCCAGACTCCGCTGTTAAATCACAAATTATAAGCAGACTTCAATCGGCTCAGAAAAAAGGGTGGTTGAAAGAGCATCTCTACATGTCCCGTCTCGTTGATGACTACCGTTGATTATAGTGGGCGATAGTACATGATTTCTGATCCTGTTGTTTCGAATAAGCATAAAATCATAGGCATCATGCTTGTTCGTAATGAAGAAACGTACATCGAAAAAGTCTTGGGAAATATTCTTGGATTTTGCGACAAGATTATTGTTGCTGACAATCAGTCCACTGATCTCACTGCTGAAAGAGTTCACACGCTGATGAAACTGCATGGAGACAAGTTAGAGTACCATGCGATACGGCATCCTCGAGAATCACACGATCTAATTAGTAGCTATGCTGGCGAGAATGTCTGGATTTTCGGCGTAGATGGTGATGAATTGTACGATCCGAAAGGATTGGCCCTATTGAAAAGCGGGATTAATAACAACATTTATGATGAATATTGGATGATATTGGGTAATGCACTTAATTGTGTGGAACTCGATTTAAAAGCAAACATAGCAAGTGGCTACCTTGCCCCGCCCTGCAGGAGCATGACGAAACTTTACAACTTTTCTGCCATTGAAGCATGGCCCGGGCCATGTTCGGAACGGCTGCATGGCGGAAAGGTAGAATTTAAAGCAGGGTTTGATTCCAAGAAGCGGTATTATCTCCATGATGATTATTCCTGGTCTGAATCTCATTTCCGGTGTTTGCATCTATGCTTTCTGCCACGGACCAGTCAGGATTCGCGAAAATCTGGTCAGTTGTTTATACGAAAAAATATCGCTGATAAGCTGGCTGAGAACTATTGGGATAGAATCAAATCTTCAATATACCGGTTCTTAGGTATTGCGGACACATCGTCCTGGAAGAAAGAAAAATATATGCGTGGTGATCTTGTCACGGTGAGTGTAAAAGATTTTTTAGTTGGATAAGTGATCTTTCAGACAGATATGACATTGAGGCCACATGAAATCAAGAGGTATGAAAATACATGTCATAGGGCAAGATGACTGGGCTCTGGGAACTGAGTACCGTTTGGCCCGTGAGTGCCTTAGTACCTTTGCTGAGATATCCGGGACCTCCAAAGAAGCTGATTATCTGCACACCGTAGATGTTGAGAGCACAGCCACCAGGATTTATCGCGGTGAACTGCATCCTCATGTACCCATCGTTGGTGCAATCAATAACCATCCCACCCGCCTGATTGAGTGGCCGGGATTTGTCCAGGTTGCTAATCGTTATATGCACCTTGTGCCGCAATCTACTATTGCCGCACAGGATATGCAGCGACTTGGCCTGCAATATATTGATAAATCGAGAATTGCCACAGATGCGGAATCATATTTCCACATCAAGGATGATGATCCGGAATTACAGTCCTTTCGGAAAAGTCTTGGCATTCCTGATCACTGTTACTTGATTGGTTTGCTTCAGAGGGATTCCGAGGGGAGAGATCTCACTGTTCCCAAACGGCAGAAAGGGCCGGATATTTTTCTGGGGCTCATGATGCTTCTCAAGAAACGGGTTGGGAGCAGGCGTTTTCACATTTTACTTGGCGGGCCTCGCAGACACTGGATCCGGACGGCACTTGAGCGGGAACGTATCCCATACACATTTGTTGGAAAAGATATCGATGGAGAGGATTATCCGGATAACATTCTTGATAAAGCCACAATGTGTAAGCTTTACAACCTTCTTGATCTCTACACAATTCCAACTCGCTGGGAAGGAGCCCCCCGGCAGATTTTTGATGTGCTGGAGTGTGGCAGAAAAATTATCTCAACACCTGTTGGCATAGCACCAGATATTTTACCTCCTGCTAATATTTTCAGATCACTTGCTCAGGGCGTCGATCGTATAGAACGAGACATGAACTCGGGTTACCTGGGATCGTATGTTGCACCAGGCCGGGCCAAGGTTGCAATCGATCATTCTGTTCAGGGTGTGGGGAAGCAATGGGAAAAGGTCTATGCTTCAATCCAGGATTATGATCGGCGAAATTGTCTGGAGGGTTTCGAAGGCCATGCAACAGTTAAATCCCCACGTTCAGGTTTGATCAGTAAATCGTGGTCATTTCTCAATGATAAAACCCGGGTAGGAGGATTGAGGAAAAAACTGTTTCCTCGGAGTATCGGCGTAATTGCCGATAGCCGAAAGAAAAAAGATGTATTAACGCAGCTCTTTAGTCGCCTTGAAAATGAGGGTATTCGCCCCGTATGGAACGGTTGTTATGATCAGGATCTTATCCTGGTTTGGGGGCTATCGGCTGATGTCGATAAACTCAAGGGTAAAAGAATCATTGCCGTAATCGATGGGGAGATCTGCGAGGCAATACTATCGGATGACAAAGAAAACTATTTATATCTTGACCAGGCTGAGCAGACGATTGTGACTCGTGATGTTTGGTTCAGCAGGTTGAACCATGCCGGGCTTTTACCAAAAAATCCGGTAGTTGTGAGGTTCCCGCCCGATCCATCCGTTTTCAGGGGAAATAATACCCCGGAGAGAAAAAGTTGTGACAACGTGCAATGTGTGGTTTTCAGTAATCCGCACAACCGTTGGACTGATAAGTTGGTTCAGGAGATAACCCATGTTGAAGGGGTTTCTTTCACGCTTATTAACAATTTCGAAGCAGACTGGAATGAGAAGTCTGACCAGTATAAGGTGGGTGTCCTTCATAAACATGATTTTGCTCTCGTGTTGTCGACCATAATGAGACCAGGCTTGATTGAAGAATTGCTCGCGTGCGGGTTGCCATGTTTGTATCGTGAAAGCAGGTCGGATATCCAGGCTGTTGTGGGAATGGCAGGGCTTGCACTCGGGTCTACTGACGAGTTTTCCGAGAGTATTGTTCTGATGCGCGATAACAGCGAATGCTTTAGGGCTGCAATTTCACTGCCTTCTCTTGACGAGGCAGCACTAACAATGCGAGATATTATCGACACGACACATCACCATCCCGGGTAATGTGTTTTTTCCATTTAAATAAATTGGATTCGTTAAGTTAGATACCTTCGTGATGAAAAATAAGGGATGATACGTATGAAATTCAGTATTGCACCAATTCTTGATCTAATGCGCCTGTTTTACGCGAAAAAAATGTCTGGCAGAACCGATAATTACACGGTATGCCTCTGGCACGAATTTCATAAACCGCCATATGGTGGAGGGAATCAGTTCTTTATTGCGTTGAAAAAAGCATTTGAACAGCAAGGATTGATGGTTGTAACAAATGTTCTTTCCCCTCTTGTTGACATTCATATTTGCAACTCAGCATGGTTTGACGTTGATCTCTTTGAGAGACTGTCACGTAAGTTTCCGCTGAAAATGATTCATCGTATTGATGGACCGGTCAGTTTGTATCGTGGTGATGGACTTGAAGAAGATACAAAAATACATAATCTTAACGCTCAGTTTGCCTCGGCAACAGTCTATCAGTCTGAGTATTGCAGAGATAAAAGCAGGGAGTTGGGATTTGATGCGGTAAACCCTGTCATTATAAGTAATGCAGTCGATGAAGATATTTTTCACGCTAAAGGGCGGTTGAAATACAATCCAGGTCGCAAGGTTAAACTGATCTCTGCAGCCTGGTCTGATAATCCACTCAAAGGGGGGCCGCTGTTTAAATGGCTGGATGAAAACCTGGACTGGAATCGATTTGAATATACGTTTGTTGGCCGTGTGAAGCAGACTTTTGAAAATATTAATCACATACCGCCACAGAAATCGGAAGACCTGGCTGCTCTACTCAGACAGCATGATGTCTTCATTTCAGCCAGTCGTCATGAGCCCTGCTCAAACGCTTTGTTGGAGGCATTGTCCTGCGGATTACCGGCGATATACCGTAACGAAGGAGGGAACCCTGAGTTAGTAAAAGAAGGAGGTATTGCTTTTAATGATGAGAATGATTTACTCGAAAAGCTTGATGAATTGCTCAATGATTATGAGCGATACTACGCGCTGGTTCAGGCGAATAAAATGACCGATATAGCAGGTAAATACATTTCTCTGATCAAATCACTTGTGAAACAATGAGCATCAATCACGGTTACCGTTTTTTTGATCATTTTCCCCAAACTTGATGAATGCCCTGGATAAAATACATCTCTGCCATATCTGGTTGAAAACATATCTCCATGAGCGCAGGCGATGGCGCCGAGTTAATCGCGCTCAAAATCCAGCCGTTTTTTATGGCTTTGATGATTTGCCAAAATCTAACGAATATGTTTTTGGCGGGATGGTTAAACTCTTTGACCTGCAGTCTGCTTTTTCAAATGAGTCAGCTCAGCCCAACCTTCTCTACCTGGTGAGCAGTGCATTGCCGTACTTTCCCGTCAGAATGGCGAAAATGGCCAAAGATGCTGGGGCAAAGGTTATTATTAATCAAAATGGTGTAGCTTATCCCGGGTGGTATGGGAAGGGGTGGCAGAAACAGAACCGGCCGATGCGCGAGCTGCTCCAGCTTGCTGATTATGTCATCTACCAGAGTGAATTCTGCAGAAAATCTGCAGACAGGTTTCTCGGAATCCGGAAGGATGCATCAGAAATTCTTTACAATCCGGTTGATACGAAGGTTTTTTTTCCATCTAAGGGGGAGAAAAAAGAATCTGAAACAATGACTTTGCTTCTTGCCGGCAGTCATTGGAGTCTCTATCGTCCCCAAGTGGCGCTTGAGGTTTTACGACGTGTGTCCAGAGAAGATGAGCATGTCAGGCTTAAGATTGCCGGCCGGTTCTGCTGGGCAACGTCTCCGGAGGTGGCAGAGCGGCAGGTGCGCGAACATGCGCAGCAGCTTGGGGTAGAGAACAAGGTAGATTACACGGGCCCCTATACTCAGCAGGAGGCAGTGCGTCTGCTGCAAAGCAGTTCCATTTTGCTGCACACCAAGTACAATGACCCATGTCCGCGATTAGTTGTCGAAGCGATGGCTTGCGGGATTCCGGTGGTTTATTCAGCAACAGGGGGTGTTCCTGAACTGGTAGGCCGCAATGCGGGCGTGGGAGCAGATGGCCCGCTTGATTGGGAGCAGGATCATCCTCCAGATCCGGAACTGCTGGCTAAAGCTGTGCTTGCTGTCATTTCTTCTTATGATACATACAGGCAGGCCGCACGTAGAAGAGCCGTTGAACAATTCGATATTAAACCCTGGCTGGATCGTCATGGAGAATTGTTCAGTTCGATATTGTAAAATCCGCAATTTCCCTCTGAATGACAAGATGATAACTGTGTGTAAATGAAATCTGCATGGTAATGGAAAAAATTGAAATCATAGACAAAGCAAAACGCAAGCGACTGGTTTTCACCGTAACTACCGGCAGAAGCGGTACGGCATATCTTTCCACGATTCTGGGATTTGTTCAAAATTCCCGCGCAGTGCATGAGCCACATCCGGAATTTGCCGATGTCATGCGACAGGTTCAGCGTGAGCCGGAGCTGGCCTACCGCTTTCTTCTCGATCAAAAGCTACCTGCCATCCTCCGGTCACCGGAGGAAATTTATATTGAGACCAGCCACCTGGCATGTAAAGGATTTTTAGAACCGCTGCTGGAAATTGGTATCGTACCAGACCTTATTATACATCGCCGTCCTCCCCGGGATGTCGCCCTGAGTATGTTTAAAATGGGAACTATTCCCGGCCGAAGCGACAAGGGGCTCCGTTTTTATCTGTCTCCTGATGATACGGGGGTACTCAAGCTCCCGGATTGGGACCGATGCAATGATTACCAGCTCTGTTACTGGTATTGTCTGGAAATAGAGAGACGAGCAGTCCAGTATTCGCAGGTATTCAGAGATAATGGCGCCCGTATTACCGAGACCACGCTCGCGGGCCTGAAGACATTTGATGGGTTGCAGAAGATGACCGATGATCTGGGACTGTCTTTATTGTTTCCCCGTTGGTTGACCCGCCTTCGATTCAGTCGGAGTACCCGGATCAAGGTCAATGAATCCCGGGAGACGAAAAAGGACATCAAGACTCCGGATAATATTGATGAACTTGAACAAGAAATCAAGCAGGCAGTAGGCTGATCGTTCTTCCCATTCCGGCACCGATTGCCCTCTATCAGCAACGTCTCATGAGAGTTGCAGACGAATAAACCCGGAAATTTTCTTTAACACCTGTGCTAGCAGCAACGTGACAATTAAATAGAGAAAATACTCCAGATAATTGCCATACTCAAACCAAGTTGACTTCGGTTCAGACTTCGAAACGAATCGAAGCAATGCGTCTCCAAGTTGAAAAACGATTTGTTTGTGTATGAGGTAGATTTCAAGACTTGCGGACCCGCATAGAAGGAGAAACGCCATCAGCCATTTGAACTTCTTTGAGCCAAGGACGAGGGAGAACTTTTCTAAAACGATAGCAGTAAACAGGCAGATCGGCAGTGTTCCAAGAATAAAGGGATAGTAGGCGAGGCCATAGTCTCGGGAGGACCAATACTGTTTGGTGAGCAGGTAGACAAGCAGGAGGATGAGAAAAAAGATAAACGCCAGCAGGTTGAAGAATAATTCCTTTTTTGATAAATCCCCTTTGCCTGTTGCGCAGAGATAGCTGATATGTGAACCAAGGACGAATACCGGTATCCTGGACAAAAGCTTAATGAAGTGCGTGCCATCTGCCACTACCAGCAAACCACAGGTAATGATTGAGACTGATACAACCATTACTAGAAGTGATAATTCGTGTTTTCTGTAAGAGGTATAAAAGAACGGATACATAACATAGAGCGAAATAATCGCCGGAATAAACCAGTAAATCATATAGTCAGCGGTCCAGAAACCAAGGGTTGTCAACACAAGAACCGCTTTTTTTATCGAAACGGTATTGTCGATCGCAATGATGCCCAGGGCCACAATTGATGCAATAAGGTAAGACGGATAGATTTTTAACAGCCTGGTTTTATAGAAAGATAGGCAAGAACTGCTCTTGGCCAGCATATGATGCATTAACCCGTATCCGGACAGGAAGAAGAAAATATCAACTCCCCCGTATCCGGTTGAGACAAGGACCCTGAGGGGGCCAAAGAGTACTGATTCAGGAAAATACAGTTTGGAGTGGAACAGAAAGATCCAGAGTACTGCCAGTCCCATCAATTCCGTTCGGTATTTGCTGATCAGGTTGTAGGAGATTGTCGGAGTCATTGGCAATGACAGCAGTAAAATGGTAGTAAGTGGTAAGCGATTGTCGAGAAATTAACCCCTTATTTCATCATATGACAATCATTTATGATGAAGTTTTGAATTCTCTTTTTATCAAGCAGAGGGGGCTGTTCGCCTCATGGTTATGATCCATATTGCAACCGTACACTGGCTGGATGATTCCTGGGTTGATATCCAATTAGCATACTTTGATAAATATCTCCAGCCAGACTCTTATCGAGTGTATGCCTTTCTCAACGGCATTGATCCCACAAAATATAACGAGAGCATACACTATATAAATACGGAGCCCATCCAGCCGCATGTTACGAAGCTCAATATCCTGGCAGCGGAAATTTGTAAACAGGCCGCTCCGGACGATATCATCTTCTTTATTGATGGAGACGCCTTTCCCGTCGGTGATATTCAGACCTTTGTTCTTGAAAATTTGAAACAGTTTGAATTAGTTGCCATTCAGCGCCTTGAAAATGAGGGAGATCCGCAGCCGCATCCTTCATTTTGCGCGACTACCGTCCGGTTTTGGCAGGAAATCAAGGGTGATTGGGGTCAGGGGCCGAAGTGGACCACCCATGATGGTCGGATGCGGACAGATGTCGGTGCATTGCTCTGGGAAAATCTCAAGAAAAGAAAGATCAAATGGCTCCCTATACATCGATCAAACGTTCGTGATTTGCACCCACTCTGGTTTGGTGTGTATGGCGGGTTGATCTATCATCATGGTGCTGCATTTCGCACCCCATACTGCATGATCGATATTCGGAATGCCCGAAATATATGGTGGAAAAGGGTTCTGATGAATATTGGTGATTCAGGAATAGGTGCGATTAACCAGGGCTGGGTACAGAATGCCATCTATTCCTTTGTCATGAAAAAGCAGATCAGTCGGGTTCTTGGCCATAGCCGGAGGATACTAACAGATATACAAAACGACTTTGACTTTGCTCAACAGTTTAACCAATAGGTACGGAAACTCTTGAGACGCATTATCAAATGATACTTACAAGGCGATACTCATAGGTATGGCCGTGAAAGCACAACCGGTTAAGCAAATTATTTTTATTTATATTCCCAAGTGTGCGGGAGTTTCAAAGGCAGAAGCTCTCTTTTCCAGAGAGTTAGCGTAAAAAGAATTGGACCGCATGGGAAGTACCGGGATATTGTCACGGAATATTCTGCCTGAGACATTGAGATGTTTAATTATTCTTTTGATCCGAAGAAAAAAGGAACAAATATTTTTATGAGAGCTTTATCATTAGTCTCCAAAGGTCGTGGTTAGAAGATAGGACGATATAGTGAAACCAAAAATCACTGTACTGATGCCTGTCTATAATGGTGAATCTTTTCTGCAGGTAACGATAGAAAGTCTACTTGGGCAAACGTACACTGACTATGAACTGCTTATCGTTGATGACGGATCGACAGATAAATCACAGGAAATAATCAAGCGCTTTTCTGACCCCCGCATCCGCGTGCTCACCAATCCTCAGCGTCTGAAACTCTCAGGAGCCTTGAATCGCGGCATCCAGGAGTCTTCCGGGATGTACATTGCCCGGATGGATGCCGACGATATCGCCTTGCCGGACCGTCTCGGGAAACAGGTGGAGTTCCTTGATGCCAATGGTCATATAGGGCTCTGCGGGACCTGGATTAAACGATTCGGAACGGGCGGGGGAGGTGTTGAAAAATACTTTACCGCAAGTGATCAGGTTAAGGCCTATGCACTCTTTGACTGTCCCTTTGCCCATCCATCGGTCATGTTTCGCAAGGATTTGTTTGTTCGTTATGGGCTTCGCTATGACGGCAGCTTCTATCCCACAGAAGATTATGAACTGTGGGCTCGTGCTTTAGATTTTTTCCCGGTGCGAATATCGGAGAGGTGCTCCTGCGTTATAGGGTCCACGCTGACAGCATGACCTGCTCAGATTGGCAGGAGATGGATAGTAAAGCGGTGCAAATAGCTGATTACCAGTTGAAAAAGCTGGGCCTGCATGTTTCGCCTGGCGACCTGCTGTTTCATCGAAACATCGGCCGGGGGAAAAGTTATGTATCCGCCAGTGTCGATGAACTCTGCCGGGGAGAAGAGTGGCTGTTAAGGCTGGAAAATGCTAATACGGAATCAAGATATTTTCGACATCGGGGCGTTCACGGTGGTTCTGTCGCTTATCTGGTTCCGCCTGTGCATGCATGCGGCCCCGCTCGGATTTGAGGTGGTGCGCTGCTTTTCCAAGAGCCGGATTACGCAAAATGATGCGGAAAAAAGCAAGCGTATGGCCATACTTGCCATGTCTGTAATCAAAAACAGGATTGTAAACTCGTCAAGCCATTAATGACATGATCGTTTCACCAGTAATATCAGGGGTTATCTGTACCCATAACCGTGAGCGCTTTCTTGAGCGCTGCATCAAGAGCCTTCTGCAGCAAACCCTGGACGATGAGCTTTATGAAATAATCGTTGTGGACAATGGTTCGACGGATGCGACCAGGGAGATCTGTGATGCTTTTAAGCACCACCCCAATTTCAGCTATGTGTTCGAACCGGTGCTCGGGTTGTCATCGGCCCGGAATACCGGCTGGCAGATTGCCCGGGGTAGGTATGTCGGCTATCTTGATGATGACGCCGTTGCCGATGAGACCTGGTTTGAGAAAGCATTGTGGAGCTTTGAGAAGGTGGAACCATCCCCCGACTGGGTTGGAGGCCCCATAGAGCTGGAATGGGAAGTTGAGTCACCGGACTGGATCACCAGAGAGCACTGGACAACACTTGGTTATGTAAATTGCGGTGAGAAAGAGCGGTTCCTGACCGCATCCGGCGAACGGCTCGGCGGGGGAAACAGTTTCTATCCCAGATCCCTGCTTGAGAAAATGCAGGGTTTTGATACTCGCCTGGGAAGGAAGAAGAATCTTTTACTTTCAGGTGAGGAAACCCAGTTCCAGCATCGGCTGAAAGCGATGGGCGGCAGACTCTATTACCATCCCGGCATACGCATTTTTCATTTCGTTCCACGGGAGCGGACGATACCCGGATTCTTCTACAGGAGATACTACTGGGGAGGGATCACCGATTACCTGATGTCGAAAACACTCCAGGGAGTAACATTTGAGCACATTGCGCAGCCCGGAAATAAAGGTTCGCAGGTTGGAAGGCTGCTGAAGAACTGTATTAAAGCCCTGGGGGTTTCCCGGTCAAAAGCAGATACCTTGCAGAGTCGGATCTACCTGTCCTATGTGATCGGCCAGATTGTTGCTTTTTTAAGATTTGGCTGGCGGAGGTTTGAGCTGAAACAGTAATGAGCGACGAAAATAACATGAGCATAAAGTGCTTTCAGGCCTCAGTAACTCTTTTAAACAGGAGGATGAGCCGGCTCTTTCCGTGTTGCTGCCGACCTACAAACGAGTTGACGCCCTTGAGCGGACGTTACGTGCACTCGAAGACCAGAATGCGTCCAATGATGCCTATGAAGTTATCGTCATCGATGATGGATCACAGGATGGTACAGAGACGTTCCTGGAACAATTTTCTGAATCAACCAAGATACCGCTTTTATTATGCCAGCCTGGCGGAGAACGGCGGGCCTGCGCGGGCCAGAAACATCGGGCCTTAGGTTATGTAAAGGCAAGGTGATACTTGATTATAGGCGATGATGTCGTGCCGGAAGCTACCCTGGTCAAGGAGCATCTGGTCTTTCATGACACTCACCCTGGTGAACAGTACGCCCTGCTCGGTCAGGTCTATTTCCCGGAAGCGCTGGAGCCCAACTGCTTTCATGCGCTGGCTGGAGAGCGGCGGCAGGAAATATTTCTTTAACTATGGTGATCTTAAGCCGGGCGAGACGGCGGCCCCGCTGTTTTTTTATACCTGTAACGTGTCTGTAAAAGCAGCACAGCTCGAGAAAAGCGGCTGGTTTGATGAATCATTCCGCTATGCATCCCACGAAGACCTGGAACTCGGCTATCGGCTTGCCGATAAGGGTATGCACTTGATATACAATGATAAGGCACGGGGAGCCCATTGGCATATGCTGTCGGTACAGGGCATTGCCAGGAGGGTGTACCTGATGGGCTATTCAGCCGCACTGTTCTGGCAGAAGGCTAAGGACGAGAGTGGCTGGCTGAGAAAAATGACGCGCCGGCTGTTTACCCGGGCATACAACCCCTCCCGGTATCTGCTGTGGCACAGATTGCGCCTGAAAGAATACAAGGACAGGAAAAACTATCCTGCGCACTGGCATGTTCTTTTGTTCCTGAGTTTTTTCATCGGGCTTTCGGACTCTTTAAATAAAAGGCCAATTCGTGTATAAAGACGCTCATACTGAATTGTCCGGCTGCTTTTGTTTTGTCAGTATTATTTAAATAATCATGAGGTCTTAGGTGATTAATGCGTTTCTTGTCGGGTAAACGAGATCTGTACGCGGATTTATTTCATCGATTGCATTTTTAATGGGAAATGACATTCTCCACCTTGCTGCTGTAACAGCCGGCCTGTCCATCCTGTTTGTCCTGCCATTCATTCCCGTTGCTCTTGCTTTTTATCCCAAAAGGCAATGGCCCCATATCGTTTTAACCTCCTTGGTTGCGGGTACCTGCCTTCAAGCCACCGCGGGTTTGCTCTGGTCACACTTAGTTGGTGAGTGGCCCTATGGGGAGATTGGAGTACTGGCAGCTATCTGGGCGGTGTTGCTCTATTGGTGTCTGAAGTCTCTTAAAAAGAGCCGGGCGAGGATTTTGTATGACGATCTCGAACCTAACCGTCATTATTTGCTGCTGGCAGTAATCCTGGTAATAGCCTTTGTTGTAAGGAGTCTGCATCCGCTCGAAGTTGCTTACCTGGGTCAATCGGATGCCTATACGCATCTTCAATATCTCAAGGATATAGTAGAGCAAGGAATTCTCTCCAATCCCGCATATCCGCCGGGGTATCACTGGCTTCTCGCTTTGCCGGTACTGATTTTTTCCATCGATCCCTATTGGGTGGCGCGATTTTCCGGCGCGCTCTTCGGTACGGCTCTGGTCTTGGCTGTCTTTGTCATGATGGAGCAGATGTTCTCCCGTCGGGCGGCTTACCTGGCAAGTTTTATCGCCGCCTGTTTTCCGCCGATGATGTTGCTGATGAAAACCGGTGTCGGATCGTTTGCAAACCAGTTCGGCCTGTTGCTGCTGCCGGTGATTTTTCTGTTCTATTTCTGCTTTGTGACGGGTAAAAAAAGAAACTTCGCCTCCGCCCCGCTTCTCTGACGGCTGCCCTGACCGGGCTGGCTGCTGTAGTACCGATGATGCTTCTGCATGTCCTCATCATCTTTGCTTGAGAGCGCTTTCTTGCTCTGGGTCGGCTGTCGAAGCAATGGTTTTTAAAAACGATCGGTATCTGTCTCATCGTTGCAATCCCGCTGGCGGTGGTCCTGTTTCATATGAATGGTGTCGGACCTGGCCAGCGGGTGGAGACGGTGAACGCGCTGATCAAGTACAAGGAGAAGAACCAACCGTTATCTGCTGTCCAACAGGTGGTAGAATTTGTTAAAAAAACAGACACCCTGGATAATGGTGCCGCCCATAAGATCATCAGATACCTTACCTCCAGCCCCTATTATGGTTTGTTCACCGATTATTTTTCTATTAAGCGGTTTGGCTTCGGGAATAGTGGATTGAATCTGCTGGCAATTGCCCTGCTTTTTGTTTTTCTGGGATTTTCCCTGTATGGTCTGTTTGCCAGGGAACTCAGCTTTATTCTATTGGGATTGTGGGGCACGATTACCTCGGTCCAGGCGGCAACCGGATTACTGCAGTTTTCTTCCTATCAGCGCGAGGGATGGAGCCTGCTCATTGCCACCTGCTGTATGAGCGGTGTTCTCGGGGACTGGCTGCTTGCGGTCCTGCCGGGCTATCGTCTTGCCAGGGGCGGACTGGTCGTTTTGCTCGGATCAGCGGCTGTGTGGACGTTTACGCATCCACCCCGGCACGGGGCAATCAAAACGGGGGCAGAAGATCAACTGGTGCGCTCGATACGTTTTTTTGGTCAAACTCCCGAGGAAATGACAAGGGAATGTCGCGAGGAACCCGTGAATTATTGCGCGATTGTCGAGTTTATGCGCGATGATCTTCCAACCACCTTGATCACGAGGCGATTTACCGGTTGGAATAACCAGGGTGAAATCACCCCGAATGTGTTACAGCGAAAAAGTAAGCTGCAGGTTATTGTTGTTGATAATGCGGTGACCGGTGATTTGTTTCAACCCGGGAAGCAGTATATTGCCATCATAGATAGACAGGGTGATTCAAAAACAAGTCAGACAATGGGCGCTTTTGCCATGGTGACTCCCTCGATGGTAAAAGCGACACTGGTGCTGCAGGAAAAACTATACGAGATAAATGCCCGGATTTTAGATGCTATAAAGGCTCTTCCCGAGGATAAATGGCTGGTGAAAGATTTTCAATTGGCCGGCAACTTAACGGCCTATGCCATTATTCCCCGAAACACAAAAAACGAGTAATCGGATGCCTGTTCGTATCGCTGTCGTGATTCCCATTTTTAACGAGGCCAGTGTCATCGGCAGCGTGTTGGAGGAGACCAGGAAGCACGGGGATTATATTCTGATTGTCGTTGATGACGGGAGCTCGGATGACAGCTTTGTGCATGCCTCTGCGCATGGAGCCCTGGTCCTGCGCCACAAGTTAAACAGGGGCAAAGGTGCAGCCGTCAAGACCGGCATCATGGCGGCGAATCTCCTTGAGGCCGATGTTATCGTGACAATGGATGGCGACGGTCAGCATGATCCGGCAGATATAATGAACCTTGCCAGGCCTATCATGGAAGGAACGGCCGATGTGGTGCTGGGTTCGCGACTTTTGAACCGGGAGAAGATGCCATGGCCAAAGGTGATTGCAAACTATATCGGAAACATTATAACATGGCTTTTTTATGGTCTTTTTGTCTCGGACAGCCAGTCAGGATTTCGAGCATATTCAAAATATGCCGCTCTTATCATTGATACGAAAGCCGATAAATATGAATATGACAGTAAGGTGATCAGGGAGATCAAGAATAACCGGCTCCGGTTTACGGAGGTTGCGGTCAGTACCCGCTATACTGAATATTCCATGGGGAAAAAACAAAAACAGGGTTTCATCAACGGTCTTGTCACGCTCGGCCGGATGCTCTGGAAAATGATTGCGTAGGTGATCGGAAATGTTCGAAAAAATTCATTTATATCAGGTTGTTGTCGTTGTCATATCTTCGGTAATGCTGTTCCAGGGCATCAAGGAATTCGTCAAGCGGGAAGCGGGGCAGACCGTTCTCAAACTGCTTGTCAGGCTGGTTGTCTGGGGGGGCATGGCTCTTGTGGCAATCTACCCCAATTTTACCTATTCACTGTCAAAATTAGTTGGTATTGAAGACAATATCACCGCTGTAATTGTTACCGGTTTTATCTTTGTTTTCCTGATCATTTTCAAACTATTGTCTGCAATCGAAAAGCTTGAGCAGAACATGTCGGAACTCACCCGGCGGGAGTCGCTGAAAGAAGCCCATGAGAGAATCGAGAAGCTCAGGCGGGAGCTGATAGCCGAGCGGGACGGTGACACTGATGACTGAAAAGACCATCCTGGTAACGGGTGGTGCCGGATATATCGGCAGTCACACTTGCAAGCTTCTGCAGAGCAGAGGGTATACTCCTATAGTCCTCGATAATCTCGTCTATGGCCACCGCTCATTTGTGAAATGGGGACCATTATACCAGGGAGATATAGATGACAGCCTGCTGCTGGATGCTATTTTTCAAGAGCATTGCCCGGCAGCAGTGATACATTTTGCCGCCTTTGCCTATGTAGGGGAATCGGTTGCCGATCCAGGTAAATACTACCGGAACAATGTTGCCGGCACCCTTGGCTTGCTCGAAGGAATGCGCAAAAATGGCTGCATGAAAATGGTTTTCTCAAGCAGTTGCGCCACCTACGGTTTACCGGGGGCGTTGCCGATTCGTGAAGAACAGGTGCAGGTGCCGATAAATCCCTATGGCAGAAGCAAGTTGATGGTGGAAAATATTCTGGCGGATTTCGACCATGCCTATGGAATGAAATCGGTATCGCTTCGTTATTTCAATGCCGCCGGAGCGGATGCCGATGGTGAACTGGGTGAAGACCATACTCCAGAAACACACCTGATACCGCTGACGATGTACAGTGTTCTGGGCAGGATAAAGAACCTGGAGATATATGGTACGGATTATGCGACCCCTGACGGGACGGCCGTACGAGACTATATCCACGTAACTGATCTGGCGGATGCACATGTCCGCAGCCTTGAGTATCTTGAAGCTGAGAAGAAAAGCCAGGCCTTTAATCTTGGCACCGGTAACGGCCTTTCTGTCCAGGAGATCGTTGATGCAGTGGAACAGGTGACCGGTACCAGGGTTCCGGTCGTCTACGGCACGCGTCGACCGGGTGACCCGCCAATGTTGGTAGCCGATGCAGGAAAGGCAGAAAAGTATCTGCACTGGAGCCCATCAGCTTCTGATGCCACGAACATCGTAACATCCGCGTGGAATTGGCATAAGAGACGCCACGGCGATTCCCACCGATAAAACCATAGTGGACGGGAAAACCTAGGTCTGATCGTTGAGTGACGTGTCGGCGATGATGTAATGGGGCCGCTTCTTGGTCTGCATGAAAATCCTTCCGATGTATTCACCGCATATCCCGATAGAAATGAGCTGTATCCCGCCAAGAAAATAGATACCGGTCATGACCGAGGCCCAGCCGGACACGGCTTCATCGCTGAAAATACGGATAAAGATGGCATAAAATCCATACAGAAAACTGGCAACAGAGATAAGCATTCCGATCAAGGTCACCATTCTCAAGGGGAAGGTACTAAAGCCCAGTAAACCGTTCAGGGCAAGGCGCAGCATCTTTGCCAGGGTATATTTTGTTTCGCCGGAACTTCGTTTCTCCGGAATATAGGGGAGCTCAAACTGTTTGAATCCGGACCAGGCGACCATGCCCCGGAAAAAGATATCGCTTTCTTCAAATTTTTTGAGTACTTCAACGACTTTTCTGTCGAGAAGTCGGAAATCAGCGGTCCCGGGTTTCAGGTCGAGAGAGGAAATCCTGCTCAACAGCCGGTAAAAGTTCTGCGATGTACATTTCTTGAAGAGGCGGGATTCCTCTTTATCCTGTCGGGTGGTAATGACCACGTCATAGCCGTTTTTCCACTGTTCAAGCATTTTCACAATAAGATGCGGCGGGTGCTGCAGATCTCCATCCATACTGATAACAACATCGCCGGAACAAAAATCCAGGCCGGCTTTCAGGGCGCTTTGATGACCAAAATTTCTTGATAGGCTCAAGTAGTGAATTTCCGGGTATTCATTGTGCATCTCCTGAATTTCTTCAAGTGTCCTGTCGCTACTGCCATCGTTGATGAAAATGATCTCTGTTCTGCACAGCCCCTCGATATGGTGTGTGAGTTCACGGTAAAGGGTCCTGATATTATCCTCCTCGTTAAAAACCGGGACAAGGATCGATAAAAGGAAATCAACTGGTCTCGCTATCATGACGCACCCGCCTGTCAGGATAAAATAAGAAAGATGGATACCGCACCAAGCAGCAGGCCGAATGCATGTCTTGTGGTGACCGTCTCACCGGCCCATATGCCGTAGACAACCACAATCAAAACAACTCCCAACGTCATGAGAGGAGAAACCTTGCTAATCGAGAAGTACTTGAGGGCCAGATAGTAGGCGATGAAAGAGAGAAGATAACAGCCAAGACTGCCACCCAGATATAACAACCAAAGAGTCTGCTTCGCTTCGAAAAATGTGGCTCGCTTCATACAGATCTGGGCAAGCGATGAGAAAAGAATTCCGCTCACGATATACAGCCAGTTAAAGTGTGGTGCCACCATTTATTCTATCCCGGTTCTATTTATCACGAAATTTGTTTTGCCAGCCATTTGTGAAAAAAACTCATGTCGTTGTTTTATATATAATCCATCGATAGTCGCCCAGTAAATGAACGCCGGCATCTTTTGACAGCTGTGGATCTTTTCCCTGGAACACTCGTGCAACCCTGTAGGCGTATGACAGGAGCAGATATTCGTGCTCACTGGCTATGGTTTTATGGATGTCCATATTACCAGGCTGCTCATGCATGGTGACGATATAGTAAGGTTTTCCCGACACAGCCGGTGGTTCCGTATATATTTTGTATTTCCTGTCATAAAATCGAGGAGAGAAGAGCCGATAATATGCAGTCAAATGGGCTACCAGTTCTGCCTCAGGATCTCCTTTGGTCGTTAAAATCTGGATATACTGATCCTGGTCGTGAAGCCGGCTGATTTCAGCAATTAGCGCTGCTTCGGCGGTGCGAAAACTGTACTGGGCGATGGTCTGTAATGAAAAGTTATAATAATTACAACCTATAAAAAATATAAGAAAACCGGTTAATGCCAGGCGATGGAAAAGTATCGTGAAGCGCGGTCGGGCATTCTCCAGAATGGATCGAGCGGAAAACGCCAGCAGTGTTGTAAAAACCGGTATGATGATATACCAGTAGCGAAGCACCGGAGCCCATGAGGTGCTGACTATCAGGAAGAGACTTGCAAATTGGCCGAGCAGGAAGAGAAGAAAAACGAGTTCATTATCGATTCGGCGCTTAAATAGCTTACATGTCATGCTCACCAGCAACAGGGAAGCCAGAATTAAAAGGCCTGCCGTAATATATCGGGATGTATTGAGCTGGAAGAGTTCGGTAAAAATCCATTTTGCATTCTCAATGAGTAAATCTGGTGTTAATGGGCTCACGCCATAGAAGCTGTTTTTAGAGGCAATGTATATTTTACTGAAGGTATAAAGGAAAATTGCTATAAGTGGTAAGCCGCAGAGAATTTTTCTCCAGTTTACACCTCGCAGAAGAAGTCCGTAGTAAAAGACAACTATCCACAACATCACCGCAATATTGATCTCCTTGGACAGTGAAAGTCCCAGGTAGCCAAGATAAAACAGGCCATAGTGGAGTAATGCCGGCACCACCTTCCTCTCCCTCTTTTCCTGCAACAGGATAAGGGCCATCATCCAGTTGCACAGACCAAGGAAAAACACCGTATAAACTTCCTGGGGACCAAGTCTTGAGGCAGGTGAGTTTGGGAAGTAGAGCCAGAGGTAGACCAATAATGCCAGGGGCAGAATCAGGGATGTCCGCTGATTTTCTGCAAGATCTGGGAATATCTGCTTTTTATTGTCTCTGGAAATACAGAGAAATGCTGCAGAAAAAGTGAAAATCGCAGCAAAATGCAAAATCCACCTGCTCAGGTGGTGTAACCAAGGGCTTGGCCCGAAAAGCTTCCAGGTTACCATGTTGTAGAGATCGAAAAAGGGTCGATATCGACCATAACTGAAAGCCAGGACTTCTTTGTGAAGCCAGTTCATGAATCGTTTTGCGCTGTCCAGGTATTCGACATAGTAACACATGCCGTAATCATCAACGAGGGCAAACGGCGTGTTGAGAGAGTAAAGTAAAAGAGGAATAAATAACAGTGCGGGAATGGCGAAGAGCGTTAATTGAAAGATCGTGAGGCTCGAGGGACGTATGGTGTGAGCATCATAAGGGGTAGAAGTATCTCGTGACGAAAAAAACATGATGGGTTAAATCAACGATCTTAAGTTTGTCCGGCAGAAATCCCAGTGTTGTGAAAAAAAATCACAAGGACGAATTGTAAATTAATATTCAAAAATTATCATAGTATTTGTTCATATGAAAAATGTCTTTTTTAATTTGTACATGCAAGTGCTCTAGTATTAAAACCTGAGCCAATGAACCTTACTGCAATATACAGGCAGGTCGGGGGCTCACGGAATCGCCTGACGCTGCATGCCATGCCCCTTGCTGACGGTGTTTTGTATGAAATACGAAAGCGAACTCATAACGAATAACAAGACATGATAAAATGGTATACCTGAGCCGCATCATCGTTGAACTCCTCACTCCGTTAAACCTATCCTTTCTGCTGTTTCTACTGTCCCTGATTTTCCTGTTGATGCGGTGGGTGCGCATCGGGACCATCGCACTGGCCGCGGGCCTGGCGGTACTGACGGTGTCCGGCTACGGCCTTGGTGTCCGGGAATTGATAGAAAAAAAGGAGTATGCGTATCTGCCTCTTTCCGACGGTAAGATAGAAGCTCTCTTGCATAAGGATATCAGGCATGTTGTAGTGCTCGGCAATGGACATACGTCTGATCCTCGTTTACCCGGAACGAGCCAGATAGGTGGTTCATCTCTGTACCGCTTGATTGAAGGGGTGAGGATTCAACGCCGGCTGCCCGAAAGCCGTCTCGTGATAATGGGCGGCGCGGTGTTTGACTCCGTTCCGAATGCTGATGTCGTGAGTACGGTAGCCAGTCAGATAGGCGTTGCGGCTGAATCGATGATAATTGTAAACAGCCCGAAAAACACCATGCAGGAAGCAGATTTGGCACTGCCGCTGGTTCGTGACCAGGAATTCATTCTTGTGACATCCGCGATGCACATGTCGCGGGCCATGGAGATATTCAAAAATCTGGGTATGAGACCTATTCCTTCTCCAACGGATTATCTCATGAAGGGTAAGGACCGCCGCGACCCGGGGAGATTTTTGCCGAGCGCGGAAAACCTGGAACTGAGCAAACGAATAATCTACGAGTGGATTGGATCGACATGGATGAGAACAAAAGAGAGTATAATAAGTTATCTATAGTGATTCCGGTATATAACGAACTCAGCACTCTGGTGGAGATAATTTCCCAGGTAAAGCGTGTTGATGTTGGTATGGAGAAGGAAATTATCCTGGTGGATGATGCCTCAACCGATGGTACAACCGCCCTGATGCGCAATATGCCTGACGATGGCCCGATCGTGAAAAAGTTTCACGAGGTCAACCAGGGCAAGGGTGCGGCACTGAGAACCGGTTTCAATTCGGCAACAGGCGACATCGTGATAATCCAGGACGCCGATCTGGAATATGACCCGATGGAATATCCCAAACTGCTCGAACCGATACTATCGGGTAAGGCCGACGTGGTATACGGTTCACGTTTTCAGGGAGGGGATGCGCACCGGGTATTATATTTCTGGCATTCCATCGGAAACAGGTTTTTAACCCTCATCTCAAACATGTGTACCAATATTAACCTGACCGATATGGAGACCTGCTATAAGGTTTTCAGAAAACCAATTATTGATCAGATAACAATCTGTGAGAACAGGTTTGGTTTTGAACCTGAGATAACGGCCAAGCTGGCAAAACTCAAGTGCAGTATTTTCGAAGTTGGTATCTCATACAGCGGTCGTACCTATGGAGAAGGGAAAAAAATCGGCTGGCGCGATGGCATGCGGGCCATCTACTGCATATTGAAATACAATTTTCAAGGCCACCTTGCAAAATCCCTTTTCGTCCGATCTTGCGTTATGCTCGAAATTATCCTCGGAATAGTAACCATATTCCTGCGGTAAAATTTCTCGTATGCCTTGATCTCGAACGAAAAACCTGATTATTCAAGGTACCTAACAGGCTGAACGTTGTTCGTCCCTTACCAGTTTATCTCCGCGGAGGCAGGTGAACCCAAACCAATTTTCAGGATGGATTTGCACCATATAACTGAACCATCAGGGAGAGTTTCTTTCTGATCTCCTCATGCAGATGCCCGGGGCTTAAAACCTTCGCCTCGGGACCGTACTGCAATATTTTCATCATGATTTCCCGGTCGTCGCTGACCGGCAGCAGCAGGATAATCCCCTCCGCTGTTTTCCTGATGATCTGATCTTTATGCCAGAGCTGATGTTTCACCAGTTCCGCTGCCGTACCGGTGAAAAGGATTTCAGCCTGGTAGCGGGGTTCTCCCTTGAAAATGCCGAATGAGCGCTGCAGATCTTCCGGATCGGGCCGTGCGATGGCCCGGGGTTTCCCGCCTCGTTGAGCCTCCCTGATGCGGGCGAGATGAAAGATGCGATAATCATCCCGCAGGGTGCACCAGGCCAGGAGGTACCAGCGTCCCTGGTAACTGATCAGTTTCAGCGGTTCAATCGTCCTTGAGGTTTCCTTCTTTTGCGGGGTGCGGTAGCTGATGTCCAGCTGCCGTTTCTTGATGATTGCCTCGATAATGGTATCGAAAATGACCGGGTCCGGATGCTCGACTTCGACCCATTCGCAGTGAATCGAAGAAAGAATATGGCGGTAGTCCTGGTCGAGGATAGCGGATATCCTTTTTTCCAGCTGACGGATTTCCGGCAGGTCACTGAGCCCGGTTTCCTCGGCGAGGCGATTAAGCATGCCGAGCAGGAAAATAATGCGGGGACTGTTTTCAAAGGGCAGGCTGAAATCGCTTTCAGTGTAGAAAAATCCGTTTTTTTTCGCATCGTAGGAAAGCGGTGCAAGAAGGCGGTCGCGCAGATAGGCGATATCCCGCCTGGCGGTCGGAAGGGAAATTTCAAACTCGCTCATCAGGGAACGGGCATTCGGGAAGCGGCTGCGGGTCAATTCACCGTGGAAATAATAAACCCGCTCAAGAAGGCTCATGGGGATTCAGCGCGACTGTCGCCGATGTTTGACCGGCGGTATCTGCATCTGTTCACGATATTTTGCCACGGTGCGCCGGGCTATCTGGATATTGTCGTCCGCCAGTTTGCCGGCAATGGCACTATCGCTCAGCGGCTTGCTCTTGTTTTCTGCCTGCACCATCTGCCTGATTCGCGTCTTGATCGATTCTGAAGCAAGTGATTCCTGGCCGTCACGGGGAATGGCGGTTGAGAAGAAAAACTTCAGTTCAAAGATGCCTTGCGGGGTATGGGTATATTTGTTTGACGTGACACGGCTGATGGTCGATTCGTGCATGCCTATATCCTCAGCCACATCCCGGAGAATAAGCGGTTTCAAGTAGGCTGATCCCCGCTCAAAGAAATCACGCTGGAAGTTCAGGATGCTTTCCATTACCCGGTAAATGGTGCGTTGCCGCTGTTGGATTGACTTGATGAACCATTCGGCACTCTTGACCTTGTCGAGAATATAACTCTTCGATTCTTTCAGTGCAGCATCCGGGCCGGCCTTCAGCAGGTCCTCGTAGTAGCTTGAAACTTTCAGTTGCGGCAGGTCGTCATCGTTGAGCCTGATGATAAATTCATCGTTGATCTTATGCACGTATACATCCGGAACGATATAATTTGTCGGTTCCTGGGCATAGGGAAGTCCCGGGATACGGCGTCAGGTTTGTTGTAATAAAATCGATAGCCGCTATGACATCAGCACGTTTCCGGCCGGTTAACCGGGTGAGCATTTTATAGTTTTTCGTTTCGAGCAGATTAAGATGTTCGCAGACGATAATTTTGGCAAGCGGATCTTTGCAATCAAGCCTTTCAAGCTGCAGTCTCAGTGATTCACTCACGTTCCGTGCGGCAATACCGGGCGGGTCAAGTTCCTGAACGGTCTCAAGAATGTAGTCGGCGTCATCATAGCTGCAGCCGAACTGCTCCATCATTTCTTCTAGAGTGGTTTCAAGGAAGCCGTAGCGGTTGAGGTTGCCGACAATAAAAAGAGCCCGCTCCTTCTCATCCTCATCCAGTTCGCAATGTGCCAGCTGCCATTGCAGGTAGGCCGACAGGCCGGGCTTTTCAGAGATGAAATCGAACTGGCTCGGAGCATCTGCCGGCGGCGTCTCGCGGGAGAAGGAGACGTTGCTGTCAAAATTGTTGGCGTACTCTTCCCAGTTGGTCTCGGGAATGATGTCGGAAGGCGTGATCGACTCGGTAATCTTTATTTCATCAAAGGAGATTCCCGGTTCAACCGTGGTAGACAGGCCGTAGTCTTTCTCATCCAGGGTACTGTCGTCAGCAGTGTCAATTTCCAGGGCGGGATTCTGTTCCACCTCCGCCTGCAGGGCCTGGGTCAGGTCGAGACGGTTGAGCTGCAGGAGTTTGATGGCCTGGCGCAACTGGGGCGTCATCACCAGTTTTTGCGTCAGCTTGAGTTGTTGTCTTAGTTCAAGTGCCATACGTTCCGGATCACATGTGGAAGTTTTCGCCTAAGTACATTTTTCGGGCGACTTCACTCTTGATGATATCGTTAGCGACGCCGCTGGTTAGTACCGTGCCGTTATTGACGATATAGGCAAAATCACAAACCTGGAGTGTTTCCCTGACGTTATGGTCAGAAATGACGATGCCCAAGCCCCTTTCTTTCAGGTTGTATATCGTTTTTTGCAGCTCCCCGACGGCAAGCGGATCGATGCCGGCAAAAGGTTCATCAAGCAGGATGAATCGCGGCCGGGTCGACAGAGCCCGCATGATTTCCACCCGGCGTCTCTCGCCACCCGAGAGTGCGTGTCCCTTGTTATTTCTCAGGTGCTCGATATTCAGATCAGCGAGGAGCTCGTCAATACGGCTGTTTATCTCATTTTTGGTAAGACCGAGCGGTTCGAGGACGATACGGACGTTTTCTTCCACCGTCAGCTTTTTAAACACCGAAGCTTCCTGGGCCAGGTAGGTGATTCCTTTCAGGGCACGTTTGTGGATCGGCAGGTTGGTGATCACCTGGCCGTCGAGCAGAATATTGCCGGCGTTAGGTTTGATGAAACCGGCTATTGAATAAAAAGTAGTTGTCTTGCCGGCACCGTTTGGTCCGAGCAGGCCGACAACGGCACCGGTATTGACTTGCAGGCTGATACCGTCGACAACGGTACGTTTGCCATAGCGTTTGACGATATTTTTTGTTTCAAGTAGTGACATGAAAAAATTGCTGAGTCCGTTATCGATTACCGGTCTAGGAATCTGTCGGATAATGCCCTTTTTCCCCATCTCCGCGTTATTTTCAGAAAATCAATTCTCGCAATATCAACCATATGGCTGCGCTTGATTTCCTGAAAATGCCTCGATCTGAGAAAAAATTGCTATAATCCGACAGGCTCCTAAGTATGCCGTTATTTCTGCATGATGGTCATTTTGACGCGTTTTTTCTTTTCGGTCTTCTGTTCTCCACCAACAGTGACACTGGTACCGCCAATTACTTCCGAACGGCCTTCGTCCATATAATAGATGATCTTCTCTCCGGCAACCTTATTCTGATCCTGCCATGCCTGGGCATTGCCGGACAGCACAAGCTGCCGCTTGTCGGCAAATAGACCATTTTATCAGAGGTTCCGAGCCAGTCCGGTCCGGGTAAGCTTGACGTTTCCGGTACAGATTAATTTCTCTATCTGCTGGGTGGCCTTTACCGGCTTTTTCGCGGCTGTCTTATTCTGGTCGCCATAGTAGACAACCATCTTGTCCGACTTTATTTCAAGATCCCCCTGCTCCACATAGACGTCCCCGGTAAAAAGAACCGTGTTCGTCTCTTCTGTCGAGGTCATATGGTCCGCCTCGATATTGATCGGCGGCTCTTCTGCAGAAGAGCAGGGCGGCTGCAAAATGACACAAGATAATATTGTTAATATACTGAATATATAAAAAAAACTGGCATTTTTCATATCTTGCTCCACAGGTAAATATTTCAGACAATGCAAATAACGAGCCTGTTATACACTACCACGCGCAGAATGGAAAGCAAAGCGGTAAAAGAGGAATGAAAGAGTCCTTTACTAACGGTTACCGAGTCATTAGAATAACCGCGATAATACAGGTATTGTGCGATTTATCAGATGGTTTCGATCCATTACAAATTTATAATCTATAATCTACGTAGGCCAATGGCTACGTATCAGTGTATTCATCTCATATCGGTCGGTCCATGAAAGGAGCGATCATGAAAGCAGATGAAATAAGAAAGCATTGAACGGGCCAAGATTCTTATTGAATCACTGCCCTATTTCCAGGCGTTTCGTCACAAGACGGTGGTAATCAAGTACGGCGGACATGCCATGGTCGATGAGGCACTCAAGTTACAGTTCGCCCTTGATGTCATTCTGCTCAACCAGGTTGGCGTCAATGTCGTTATTGTCCATGGCGGCGGTCCGCAGATCAACCGGCTGCTTGACCGCCTGGAGATTAAACCGAGCTATGTCCATGGGATGCGCGTCACAGACGGCGAAACCATGGATGTCGTTGAGATGGTCCTGGTCGGCAAGGTGAACAAGGAGATTGTCGGCCTGATCAACCATAGCGGTGGACGGGCTGTCGGTTTATCCGGGCGGGATGGTGATCTCGTCTGCGCAAAAAAAATGCAGGTCAGTGTACAGGCGGACGAGCAAGCACTGGAAAATGCCCCGCCCGAACTCATCGATCTTGGCAAGGTCGGTGAGGTCACCAGGATCAATACTGCGATCCTGACCGCGCTTGAGAGGGAGGACTTTATTCCGGTTATCGCCCCGGTGGGGGTAGGTGATGACGGCCAGGCCCTTAATATCAACGCGGATCTTGTTGCCGGCGCCATCGCCGGCGCCCTGAAGGCAGAAAAGCTGATTTTGCTTACCGATGTCGAGGGGGTGAAGGATAAGCAGGGGAACCTGTTGCGCTCCCTGGGCCAGGCGGAACTTGATGGGCTCATTTCCGATGGGACCATCGCCGGCGGTATGATCCCGAAGGTGAACTGCTGCCGTGATGCGCTGAAACAGGGGGTCCACAAAACCTATATCATTGACGGCCGCCTGGAACATGCCATTTTACTTGAAATGTTCACCCACGAAGGCGTCGGCACGGAGATTGTCTGACAGGAGATGCCGGCCTGCCGGAACTGTTGCGCACATGAACACGCACACGGCCCTGAGAGCAATGAATCGTCAGCCTGGCCGAGCGAATTTCTTTGCAAATCACCTGCTTTTTAGGTAGTTATTCATATTTTCTCCGAAATAAACTGCGAGCCCTTTTTGCAGTAAGGAAAGCGGAGGCTTTTTATCCGCACCGGTAACAGGTGATTTCACGAAATACTTTGCAAAAATCCAGGAAAGAATTCCTGAGATATTGGAAACATAGAGGAAGAAGATGAATGTGAATAAAATTGTCCTGGCCTATTCAGGCGGGCTTGATACATCGGTCATACTTAAATGGCTGGAAGAAGAATATAATTGTCCCATCGTTGCCTACTCCGCCGATATCGGGCAGGAGGAAGACTGGCAGGCGGTGGTGGCAAAGGGCATGGCAACCGGCGCTGAAAAGGTGATAGTCTCGGATCTGAAAAAAGAGTTTGTCGAAGAATATATTTTCCCGGCATTTCGGGCCAACGCTATCTATGAAGGCTCGTACCTGCTCGGTACCTCCCTGGCGCGGCCGATCATAGCCAAAGAACAGGTCCGCATCGCCGCACAAGAAGGAGCCGATGCCGTCAGCCATGGCGCAACCGGCAAGGGTAACGACCAGGTGCGCTTTGAACTGGCCTATATCGGCCTCAATCCAAAACTGAAGATCATTGCTCCGTGGCGGATCTGGAACCTTAATTCCAGGAAAAAGCTGGTTGAATTTGCGGAAAAGCATCAAATTCCGGTCCCGGTGACCAAGGAGAAACCGTACAGTTCGGACGAGAATCTGCTGCATATCAGCTTTGAGGGCGGGATTCTTGAGAATCCCTGGAACGAGCCGGACCAGGCCATGTTCAAGCTCAGCGTTTCACCCGAGATGGCGCCCGATAAAGCAACGTACGTCGAGCTTACTTTTGCCGGCGGCAACCCGGTGGCGATAGACGGTGAAGCCCTTGCGCCGTACGAGTTGTTTGCCCGGTTGAACAAGCTGGGCGGGGCAAATGGCATCGGCCGCCTTGATATGGTTGAAAACCGCTATGTCGGCATGAAATCCCGCGGTGTCTACGAGACACCCGGCGGCACCATCCTGCGCATTGCCCATCGGGACCTGGAGACCATAACCCTGGACAGGGAAGTCATGAAGATCCGCGACTCACTCATTCCCCGTTATTCCGATCTGATATACAATGGTTTCTGGTTTTCCCCTGAGCGTGAACTGCTGCAGATGACCATGGACGAGACCCAGAAGACGGTGAACGGGACCGTGCGTCTCAAGCTCTACAAGGGCAACTGTATCCCGGTTGGAAGAAAATCGGATAATTCACTCTACCAGGAGAGTTTTGCAACCTTTGAGGAAGATAATGTCTATGACCAGGCGGATGCAACCGGATTTATTCGTCTGAACGGACTGCGTCTGAGAATTCAGGCACTGCAGAAATAGCGAGCGCTAAGTTTACTGATCATGGCAGATCGAAAAAAAAGCGGTTCCGGAAAAATGTGGGGCGGTCGCTTCGCCGAGGCTACCGCGGCATCGGTGGAGGCTTTTACCGCATCCATTCATTACGACTCCCGCCTCTATCGCTATGATATTGCCGGCAGCAAGGCACATGCCCGGATGCTTGCCGATAACGGCATCCTCTCCCGCGAGGAGCTGCAGAGGATAAACGACGGGCTGACTGCTATCGAGTCGGAAATCGGGGCCGGAACCTTCACGTTTCGCCGGGACCTTGAGGATATTCACATGAATATCGAAAAGGCGCTTGTCGACCGTATTGGTCCGGCGGGGGCCAAACTGCATTCAGCCAGGAGCAGGAATGACCAGATTGCTCTTGACCTGAAGCTTTACCTGCGCGACGAATGTGATCGTCTTGACGAGCTGCTGGGCGGTGTTCGCCGGGCCTTTGTCGTGCTGGCCCGGTTTTATCTTGGCGAGGTGATGCCCGGTTATACGCATATGCAGCGGGCGCAGCCGGTACTGGTATCGCACCATCTGCTGGCCTATTACGAAATGTTTGGCCGGGATGCCGATCGGCTGCGGGATTGCCGCAAGCGTATAAACAGCAGTCCGCTGGGCTCGGCGGCGCTGGCCGGTACCGGCTTGCCGATTGATCGGGAACAGGTTGCGGCGTTGCTTGGCTTTGATTCTGTTACGGCCAATTCCATGGACAGTGCCGGTGATCGTGATTTTGCCATCGAGTTTGTCAGCTGCTGCGCACTGACCCAACTGCATCTGTCGCGACTCTGTGAAGAGTTAGTGTTGTGGTCCGGTTCTGAATTTGATTTTGTCGAAATTTCCGATACCTTCTGTACCGGATCTTCTATTATGCCGCAGAAAAAAAACCCGGATATCCCGGAGCTTATCCGGGGCAAGAGCGGCCGGGTCGTGGGCAGCCTGATGGCTCTTCTGACGCTTGTCAAGGGACTGCCGCTCACCTATAACCGCGATTTACAGGAAGACAAGGAGCAGGTCTTCGATGCCGTGGACACGGTCTCGGCCTGCCTTGCGATCATGGCGGAACTTCTGGAAAATCTTCGCTTCAAGACGGCGAGGATGCGGGAGGCAACCGCTTCCGGGTTTATAACCGCCACTGATCTGGCAGATTATCTGGTATTGAAAGATGTACCATTCCGGGAGGCACATGGTATAGTTGGCAACATTGTCGGCCTGTGTCTGGAAAGAGGATGCGAGCTAATGGAGCTCGGTCTTGCTGATATGCAGCGTTTCTCCGGGGTCATTGGAAAAGATGTATTCGAGGTGTTAAGTGTAGATGGGTCGGTTGACAGCCGGATTTCAACAGGAGGCACCAGTTTGCTGCGGGTAGAGGAAGCACTTGGTGCCGCAGAAAAATTAATGGGGATAGCATAATGAAAATCGGAAATGGCGCGCGGGTTGCAGGATCGGTTTTTCTTTTGGCCCTGCTCTTGACCTCAGGTGGTTGTGGATACAAGACTGACCCCGTTCCACCGGCGAGTGTGGTTCCAAAAGCAATCGATGATCTACGTTATACCATTGACGAAACAGGGGTGAGACTGACCTGGACCTATCCTGTTGAAACCGTCAAGGGAACCGATTTGATGGAAATATCCGCCTTTGACCTGTACCGCGCCGTTATCCCGCTTTCCGATCTTTGCGAGACCTGCCCGATTCCATTCGGCGACCCGCTGGAGATTCCCGGGGGCGTGACTACCGATGCGAATAAAAAGCGGGTGGCTGAGTATCGCACGTCACTGCTGCGTTCCGGCCATAAGTATTACTTCAAGGTTCGCTCACGAACCAGCTGGTGGGCTGACAGTCCTGACTCAAATATTGTTTCATTTGTCTGGCATGTCCCGACAAGTGCCCCGTCCGGTGTTACCGTCAAACCGGCAGATTCCCGTATAAGCCTTAGCTGGCAGCCGGTTACCTCGCTTATTGACGGAAGGGCTGCCGATGGAGCTGTCTCGTACCAGGTATTCCGCAGTGAAGGCGGCAAGGATTTCATATCGATAGACGATCCCAGTACCAAGGTAAGCTTTACCGATAACCAGGTAGTAAATGGACAAAAATATTTTTACAAAGTCCAGAGTCTGCTGAGTTATCAAGGTAATCTTGTGAATGGCGGCGTCAGTGACGTGGTGAGCGCAGTCGCCGTGGACAAGACACCGCCGGCCAGGGTTACCGGGGTTACGGCTCTGGAGACGAAATCGGGCGTCAAAATATTCTGGAATCCTGTCAAGGATTCACAGGTGACAGCCTACCGCGTCTATCGCCGGGCTGAAGGGCAAAAGACAGGTAAGCTCCTGGGTGAAGTGTCGTCGTCTTATACGCTTTTTGTCGATAACAATGCTCCGGCAGGGGTACGGGTCTATTACTCGGTTACGGCACTTGATCAGGCCACACCGGCCAACGAATCGGCCCTTTCTGTTGAGGTGGCACCGAAGTAGTTTCCATCCTGAAACAGCGCTTGCAGTAAAGTAACAGCTGGCGGGTATGTGATGAATATAGCCTTTCCTGTGTCGATCACGAAAATGAGCGGAGCCGGCAATGATTTTATCATTGTCGATCATCGTTCCCCGTTTATCCCTGAGTCGATGCAGGCGCAATTTGCCCAGCAGGTCTGTCGCCGAAGGTTCTCGGCCGGTGCCGATGGGCTGATACTCATCGAGAATGATGAGAACGAGGATTTCAGCTGGAAGTTCTACAATAGTGACGGCTCGGTTGCGGAAATGTGCGGCAATGGAGCGCGCTGCGCCGCCAGGCTTGCTTTCAGGGAGGGTATTGCCGGAAGAACAATGCGTTTCAGAACGCTTGCCGGGGTGATCGAGGCCGAAATACTCGGCGAACAGGAACATGTCAGCATCCGTATGACCGACCCTGTCGGTTATACGGACGGCTTCCTGGTTTCACTGGGCGGTCCCGAACGGGAGGTCTTTTCGATCAATACCGGGGTCCCGCACGCCGTGGTCTTCGTCGAATCGGACGAAGCGCCTGTGCGGCTGTGGGGACGGGAACTGCGCTTCCACGAACGGTTTGAACCTGCCGGTACCAATGCCAATTTTGTAAAGATCATTGAAGACGGACATCTCTTTGTCAGGACTTACGAAAGAGGGGTGGAAGATGAGACCATGGCCTGCGGCACCGGTGTGGTTGCATCCGCAATTGTTGCTGCGCTGCAGGGTTTAGCCGAGTCGCCGGTAACTGTCACCACGACCGGTGGAGAACAGCTTACGGTGCTTTTTGACCTGGAAGACGGAATTGTTTCAGATGTCTACCTCCAGGGAGCGGCCCGGATCATTTATGAGGCTGAGGTGTCCGCCGAGGCTCTTTTATAGCGGTCGATAAGCAAAAAAAGTGTTTGTCTGGCGTTCCTGTTCGGCAGGAACGTAACCAATAATAATTGAAATAACGAAGGAGGGGACTATGGAGCGATTTCACGGTGCAATCACCGCTCTCGTCACCCCATTTATTGATGGAAAGCTTGACGAGAAGGGATTGGTCGAGTTGATCGAATACCAGATTGAGGGCGGCATACACGGTATCGTCCCCTGCGGGACAACCGGGGAGTCGGCCACACTGGATTTCGATGAACATAAGCGGGTTATCGACCTGACCGTCAAGACCGTTGCCGGTCGTGTTCCGGTGATAGCCGGTACCGGGGCCAACAATACCAAGGAGGCTATCGAACTTACCGAAAGTGCACGGGACAGCGGTGCCGACGCGGTGCTTTCGGTGGCGCCCTATTACAACAAACCGAATCAGGAAGGGCTGTATCAGCATTTCAAGGCGATTGCCGAGGCTGTTGATGTCCCCATTTTTCTCTACAATGTACCTGGCCGGACGGTTGTCCATATCCTGCCTCCGACGATTGCCAGGCTCTCTGCGATCCCCAATATCATCGGTGTCAAGGAGGCGTGCGGCAGTCTTGAGCAGATCAGCGATGTGGTACGCTTTTGTCCGAAAGAATTTATCCTGCTTTCAGGAGATGACTTTACCTCCATGCCGACGATATTTGTCGGCGGCCACGGCGTTATCTCGGTTGTTTCAAACGTCGATCCGGCCGGCATGGCACGGACCATGGAAGCGGCCCTGCGGGGAGATATAAAAGCGGCTCAAAAGGAACATTACCGGCTTTTTCCGCTGATGAAACTGATGTTCATGTCCCCGAGCCCGGCAGGCCCGAAAAAGGCCCTGGAACTCATGGGCCGTATGCAGGACAGCACCCCGCGCCTGCCGATGACGGCGGCGGATGACGCAACCACCGAGGCCTTGAAGGCTGAATTGAGCCGTTTAGGGATGATTTAAGGCGGTAGAATGAAAGTCATCTGTTTTCAATGATGAAAACAGATGACTTTCGGCTCCGTCATTTCCAGAAGAGCGAATTTTATGCCTTCCCGCCCCAGTCCTGAATTTTTAACACCGCCAAAGGGCATCGAGTCGAGCCGATAATCCGTAGAGTCATTGATCATGACCCCGCCGCATTCTATTTCATAGGCAGCCTTGAAGGCAAGGTTGACGTCTCTGGTAAATATGGCGGCATGGAGTCCGAATTCGAGGCTGTTCGCCTCTTCTATTGCTTTGTCAATGTCATCAATCGGGAATAGATGTACGACAGGACCAAAGATTTCTTCACGGAATGCCTGGCAGGTCTTCGGCACATTTTCCAACACGGTCGGTTCATAAAAAGCACCGTTTCTATGGCCTCCGCAGAGAATTCTTGCACCGGAAGCCACCGCATCATTTACCAGTTTTTCAACCCTGATCGCTTCGGTACGAGTGATCATCGGTCCCATGTCAGTCTCTTCGCTGAGTTTGTTCCCTGTTTTTATCCGGCTGGTCGTTTTAAGAAATCGGTCCTTGAATTCCTCGTAGATCTCTTTATGAATGTAGATGCGCTGAACGCCCAGGCAATTTTGGCCTGCAGCCCAGAAAGAGCCCGATACACAGGATTCCACCGCCCAATCGATATCGGCGTCGCGCCAGACGATTACCGGGGAGTTTGAGCCCAACTCCATTCCGAGTTTTTTAATGCCGCTCATGGCGACAATTCTTTTTCCAGCGGTAATTCCGCCGGTAAAAGATATCATTTTGATTCGTTCATCCTTCATCAGTGCAGCACCGATTTCACTGCTGTTTCCTGTTATGATCTGCAGGGCTTCAGGCGGCAATCCTGCCTCGAGAAATGCTTCACCCAATTTGATCGCCGAAAGCGGGGTCACAGATGATGGTTTCAGTATAACACTGTTGCCGCCGGCAAAAGCGGGACCGAGTTTGTGCGCTACCAGGTTCAGTGGATCATTGAAAGGTGTGATGGCCAGGATGATACCAATGGGATTGCGATAGTAGTACCCCTTCCTGTTCTCCCCTCCGGGAAATGAATCAAAAGAGATGGTTTCTCCATGGATCCTTTTCGATTCTTCTCCGGAAACCGTAAGGGTATTGACACAGCGACCCACTTCTTTGCGGGCTTCCTTGATGGTCTTTGAACTCTCCCGTGCCAGTAACCGCGAAAATTCATCTGTCCTTCTTCTTATGATGTCAGCGGTTGAATATAATATTTGCGCCCTTTCATGCACCGGCATTTTTCTCGTGATGTGATAGCCCTTTTCTGCAGCATCCAAAGCTTTTGCCACATCGTTCAGGTCAGCTTTTGGAATATAATCAATCAGAGAATTATCATAGGGGTCATAAACTCCTATTTTGTCTGTTTTTTCGACCCACGTTGAATCAATATAATGTTTCATTGTCCCACCTTGAGGATTACTAGGAGCGTGTCTGAGAAAACCCTTTTCCCGCATCTCATCGTTATTGTAAGAAAATCAATGCTCGCAATATGAGGTATTTGGCTCCGCCTGATTTTCTTGCAATGCCTCGATCCGAGCAAAAATTGTATTTCTCCGACACGCTCCTAGCGTCGCATAAATCTTGGAGTAACCAGATTTTCAATCGAAAACAATTCCGCTATTTTTTCTTTTTTGATTAATCCGGATTCCATTGCTATTTCCTGAACAGACCGTCCTGTCTCGCTCGCCTGTTTGGCGATTGCCGCTGCCGACTCATAGCCGATGACAGGCGTGAGGACGGTTACAATGCCGATACTGTTGAGCACGAGATCCCGGCAGTGCTCTTCATTGGCCGTTATCCCCCGTACACACTTTTCTTCCAGTGTCTGACAGCCTCGGGCAAGTATTGAGAGCATGAAAAAAAGGTCAAAGATCATGACTGGTTCCATCGCATTCAATTGCAGCTGGCCGGCCTCGGAAGCGAGGGTAACGGTGACATCCATGCCGATTACCTGAAAGGCAATCTGATTAACGACTTCCGGGATTACCGGGTTGACTTTGCCGGGCATGATGGATGAGCCGGGCTGAATTTTCGGGAGATTGATTTCCCCGAACCCTGTTCTTGGGCCTGACGACAGGAGTCTTAAATCATTGCATATTTTTGATAATTTTATGGCAACTCTTTTCAGGACACTGGAGAGTTGTACATAGGCACCGGTATCCCAGGTCGCCTCGAACAGGTCCGGAGAACTGCTGAGGGGCAGGCCGGTTATTTCCACCAGTCGATTAACCACCAGATGCCGGTATTCATGGGGTGAATTAATGCCGGAGCCGATGGCGGTGGCACCGAGATTAATTTCATGAAACAAACACATGGTGTTTTCCAGGCGATCAATATCTTCGGTGATAGTCGTTGAGAAGGCGTGAAATTCCTGCCCCAAAGTCATTGGCACTGCATCCTGAAGCTGGGTACGACCCATTTTAAGAATATTTTTAAATAGTTCAGACTTCTCCGTGAATGCCTGCGATAAGGATCGCATACCATTCATCAATTTCGGGATGATAAGCAGGAGGGCAATTCTTATTGCCGTCGGGTAGACGTCATTGGTTGATTGGGCGAAATTCACATGATCATTCGGGTGAATGACGTCATATCGCCCTTTATCATAGCCGAGGATCTCGAGTGCTTTGTTGGCGATTACCTCGTTGGTGTTCATGTTGGTGGAAGTTCCTGCACCTCCCTGGAGCACGTCGACGATGAAATGATCGTCGAGTTTTCCTTCGATAACCTCATCACATGCACTGACGATGGCGTTGCCTATCCTTGCTTCAAGTTCGCCTAACTCCATGTTGGCCAATGCTGCGGCTTTTTTCACATATCCCAAAGCGCGTACCATCCTCGGCTCAATGGATATGGAAATATTGGTGATGTGAAAATTTTCTATTGCCCGAAGCGTCTGGATCCCATAATAGACATCCGAGCCGATTCTTCTCTCTCCTAAAAAATCCCTTTCAATCCTGTTTTCCTGTTTCATTGCATTCAGTACCTGTTTTTCAAAAACGACTTCCTTTTAGTTGAGGGTCCGTGGTCCTGTATAATTAGCGTAGACCCAGAATGTGTCCGGCCTCCGTTGAGTCGGTTAAAAGTGAAAAGGAGTGACTTTTTTTATGACATGAGGCCCGGTGATCCATCGTTGAGGAAACAGGATCATACCTGTAGGTATTTAAGTTACTGAGAATGCATTTGTGCCAGAGCACCCAGGGAAACCGGTTTTACCGGTACCCGAACTGAAAAGAGTTCTTCTGTATTGGCGGTCGGTGCGTAGGCAGCCAGAATGTCGTAAATCAACGGCCCGCAGGTACGTCCCTGACAGTTGCCCATGCCGCAGCGGGTGGCCCGTTTTAAAACGCTTGGGGATGAGAAGCCGCTCTTAATCCAGCTGCGAACCTTTCCCAGAGTGATATCTTCGCAGCGGCAGATGATGGTGTCGTCATCAATAGTGTCCCATTCTTTACGCGGGATTGCCCACTGGCGATTCAGATAGGCGCCAAAACGCTGGTAGCGGGTGCGATTGACCAGCAATGGCCTGCGCTTGTTTTCAAAGTCATCGGCAGCAATTCTTTCCGTTTGATGCAAAATGGACAGGGCCGCCAATTGTCCTTCCACTATTGCCTTGTGGCCGCCGGCGACACCGGTTATTTCTCCTGCCGCAAACATACCGCTTACAGAAGTCTCCATTGAGGAATCAACCGTGACGCACCAGCCGCCTTTATCCAATGAATAATCCAGATGACAACCGGCGATCTGCGGCAGTTCGATATTCCCGACGAATCCATTAGTGACGGCAATCATTTGCGTTTTGTAGTGCTGACTGCTGCTGTTGATGAAGGTACCGTCCGGCAATATTTTTCGGCTGGTCGCCTCGATATAGCCATTCTTGCTTACTGCTCTTGTTATTTGAGTGCGATACCGGGGAAGAACCTTCGCCTTGAGCATATGGCTGAGTGAAGACAAGCCCTGGCCGAATTTTGACAGTTGCCCGCGCATCATACGGGTTACTCCCAAAACGCTCATGAAAGATGAGCGGTCCAGCAGGGCTGAAATTTTGCCGCCGCGGCTTAAGGCATCACCACACAGCAGGTATAGTAATGGTCCGGCGCCACTTACCAGCATTTCGGAGGCGGCCAGAACATTGTAGTCCTTGAGGAGTATCTGAACACCGCCTACCGTCATCACTTCCGGCAATGTCCAGCCTTCAAACGGCCGCACTTTTTCCCTGGCACCGGTGGCAAACAATATGTTTTGTGCCTTGATTTCCTTTATGCCGTCTTTCTCCGTGGAGAGCAGTATCGATTTGTCAGGAAAAATGCCAAGGACACAGGCGGGGGTCTCGATACGGAGGCTGCCGTTACGGTAACCTTCCGTTACTGATAGATTAATCCTGTCATTCGGGGAATTGATAAACCCGGAAGGCGTAGCGGGTTCCGTAATGCCTCTCCAGAGTTGTCCACCGAGCCGTCCTTTCTCATCAATCAAAAGGGTATTGACAGAGTGCTCTGCCAGTAGTGCGGCTGCACTCATACCGGAGGGACCGCCGCCGATAATCACGACATCATAAGCATCAGCCGACATCGATCTGGACCTCCATACCTTCTTCCACGATGGTTACGCAGGCCTGCTTCCGGGGACCATTATCAATAGTTACCAGACACTCATAACAGACACCCATGCCGCAAAAGACACCTCGCGGCTGCCTGGTCTTGCTTTGGCGAAGTTGCCGATATCCGGCAGAAATCAAGGCCGCATGAATTGTTTCGCCCTGATGGGCGATGGCCGGTTGACCGTTAACGTAAAAGGTAATTTCCTTTTCCTGCCCGGTCGACTGTGCAGTCCGGTCAGCCTGTTTTTTTCCTACTCTCAGATTCTCCACGAGGACACCATCAGATCTGTTCATATCCGGTCGGTTGAAAAACGATTAAAATTGAAGTTATCAAGGGAAACGGCTGCTTCTCCATGGATGATCAACTCGCTGATACTTTTCCCGGTTATGGCAGACAAGGCGATCCCGTCACCTTCATGCCCCGCTGCCATGATGAAACCCTTGATCTTTTCAACTTTCCCTAAAATTGGCAGGCCGTCGGGCGTGTATGGCCTCAGCCCCGCAAAGGAGCGAATCAGCGCCATGTTCTTCAGGTCAGGCAAAATACGTATGGCCCGGGCTGCTATCTTTCTCAATGCCTCGGCACTGTTTCGTTTATCGTAGCCAACCAATTCACGGGTCGATCCAAGCAGCAGGTTGCCATTATGGGTCTGGTCCATGGACAAACCGCCACTGGTTGTCATTTTTTTCACCGGTGAATTATATTTTGCAGCAATATAACTGGCTGTTAATAAACATGGTTTCAATAGTCCCGGACGGGCTTCAGTGACCAGCAGCTGCCCCCGTTTAGGCTTGATCGGAATGTCGATACCCACCATCTTTCCGATCTGCTGGGCATAAGCACCAACAGCATTAACGAAGGTGTGCGTTTCAATTTCTCCGTTATCAGTCTGAACCGATGCTATTTGTTCCCCGTCTGTTTTTATACCAACGACGGTCGTGCCGGTAACAATGCGCGCACCCAGCTGCATTGCCCCTCTGGTAAAACCGAGTGTAAGGGCGAGCGGGTTGATCTTGCCTTCGGTTGACAAATAAGTCGCCCCCAGCAGATGGGGTGACAGGTGGGGTGATATTGAGCGAAGTTGCTTCTCATCCAACAGTTCCACCTCCAGGCCGGCTTCACGCTGAGCCTTGACATGTTGTTCCATCAGGAACCGTTCTTCTTCTGTTTCAATGACAATCAGCCCGCCGTTTCTTTCAAACTCGAAGGGTACCGGCAATTGTCCCTGCAGTTCTTCCAGGAGGGTGCGGCTTTCCATTGCCATTTTTAAGTGAATGCCGGGCTTCTTGCTTTGCATGAGTATGGCTCCGTCACATGCTCCGGAACTTCCCGAGCCGATTCCCTCTTTCTCCAGGATCACGGCTTTAACTCCATTGAGAGAAAGAAAATAAGCAATAGCAGAACCGATGACACCGCCGCCTGCAATAACGACCTCTGCGTTTTTTAGAGCCAATGGCTGGGTTCTCCCGCTGCGTATGGTTTCGTGGTTGAGAAATGAGTCAAAGTATCCCCGCCTCCTGCAGTATCCTTTTCAGTTCCTTTTCATTTTCATTGGACATGTTGCACAATGGCAGCCGTACTTCCGAACTTTTAATCAAACCCTTCATCGCCAGTGCTGTTTTCACCGGGACCGGGTTTGACTCTATAAACATGGCCTGCATGATGGGGAAAAGACGCTCATTGCTGTCGACTGCGGCTGCGCTATCGCCTTCCTGCCAATTCCGGTACAAGCTCACCATCTCCTGGGGCAGCAGGTTGCTCAGCACACTGATCACGCCTTTCCCGCCCATGCACAGCGCCGGCAGTGTCTGGGCATCATCGCCGGTCAGGAGGGTCAGTTGATCGCCGCATCGTTTTTTGATCTCTGCCATCCGGGTTATGCTACCAGTGGCTTCTTTAATTGCTATAATTTCAGTGATTTCCGCGAGCCTTGCCACGGTCTCGGGGAGGATGTCGATGCCGGTACGTCCCGGAATGTTATACAGGACAACGGGCAGACCAACCTCCGTCACGGCCTTGAAATGTCGAAAAAGACCTTCCTGCGTCGGCTTGTTATAGTAGGGCGCCACCTGCAAGGTGGCATCGACACCGAGGTCTTTTGCCACCTGCGTCAATTCAACGGCCCTGGCAGTGTTGTTTGCACCTGCACCGGCGACCACCGGAACTTTTTTGTTTACCGTTTCAATGGTAATCTTCACGACACGCTTGTACTCCTCAAAGCTCAGAGTGGGTGATTCGCCGGTGGTGCCGCAGGGGACGATGCCGTGAATGCCCTTTTCCAACTGAAATGAAATGAGCTCAGAAAGACTCTTTTCATCCACCTTACCATTGAGAAAAGGCGTGACAATTGCCGTGAGTACTCCTGATAACATAACGTTCACCATGATATTGTGTTAATTATTCAAATGAATGGTCCTCTCTTGCTGCCAGGACGTTTGCGTGAAACCTGTCTTCCCTGGTTCGCCTAAGCGGGAACGGTATCGAGCTGCACTTTCTTGTTAGACCTGAAAAGTAAAATCGAAAGAACTATCAAAAAGCTGATGGAAGCCAAAAACACCAGTGGCTCATGGGTTATTTCTCTATAGGTGCACAAGAAGGCAGCCAGCAGAGCTACGGTCAGGGTCGCCATTCGCCATATCATACTCATTTTATTGAATAAATATCCACTCAGAGCGCCGGCGGAGAGAATGACACAGATGAGTAAAAGCGTAGTCACCGTCAGGATCCCCAAAATATTTCCCTGCATCATCAGTCCTTCGTTATAGACAAAGACAAAAGGAACGATGAAAGCAACCATGGCCAGTTTGAAAGATTCAAAACCGGTTTCCAACGGAGGGGACCCCGCAATAGCTGCGCCGCAATAAGCAGCGATGCACACCGGTGGTGTGACACCTGCCAGGATTGCGAAATAGTAGACAAACATGTGCGAGGCCAGGATTCCGCAGTTCATGGCGAGAAGCGCCGGGCCGCCGATGGTGATGGCGATGATATATGCCGGCGTACAGGGCAACCCCATGCCCAGGGTCAAGGAGGTAATCATGATCAACAGCAGGGCGGGGAACAGGAATCCTCCCGACCAGTTGGTGATGACCGTGGCGATTCCCAGTGCCAGGCCGGTATGGGTTACGATGCTGACCACCATGCCGGCCCCCGCGGTTGCCAGGGCAATCATGATCATGTTTCGACCGCCGAGTTCAAGCGTGTCCCATATCCTTCGCGGGGTCATCCAGGTTTCACGTTTAAAGAAACTGGATAAGAAGCATATGCCGATAGCCACTATGGCAGCCCGGAAAGGTGAATAACCTTTAAGAAGCATTACCACCAGCGCGACCATGGGGATCAGGAGATAGCAATCCATGAGAATGGCCTTTACCGGCTTCAACTCTTTGTTATCCATCCCCCTGAGTCCTTCCTTTAACGCGGTGAAATGCACCCGGTAGATCAGGCTGATGTAGTACAGGATCGATCCCAGTGTGGCAGCTACGATGATTTTCACATAGGGAACACCGGTTATCTCCGACATGACAAAGGCGCCCGCACCCATGACAGGCGGCATCATCATGCCGCCGACAGACGCTGAAGCTTCAATGGCTCCGGCAAAACTTGGTCGATACCCCAGACGTTTCATCAACGGTATGGTGAACGTTCCGGTTGAATAGACGTTGGCGGCGGCCACGCCGCTGATGGAGCCGAACAGACCGCTGCTGATAACAGCAATCTTGGCTGGACCACCCTTGCTTTTTCCAGCCATGCGCGATGCCAGATCGGTAAAAAATCGGCCCGTATTGGTTGTTTCCATCACCGCACCGAAGATCACAAACAATGCCACGAATGTAGCGGAAACCCCGGTAATTGCACCGTAAATACCGGAATCAGTGATCAGGTAGTGCATCTCAATGACGTCGGAGAATGACGGGGCCTTGCTGTAAAAGACACCGGGAAGATAGGGCGCGGCATAGAGCAATGCGATAAAAGCGATAATGAGAATGGACATTGCCGGTACGACAACGCGCCGGATTGCTTCAAGCAATAATATGATGTTGATAGTACCGAGGATCAACTCTATCGGGAGGACAGGGTCGACAAACTTCAACCGTTCGGTGAGATAATCGTTATTAACGATAAGATAGAGTGGCGGAAGAAGCGAAAGTCCGGCCAACAGCCAGTCATAGAAAGGAACCTTGTTATCGACGACCAGTTTTTTTGTAGCAGGGAAGAGTATAAATGCGGCGGACAGCAGGAAGAGCAGATGAATACCGCGTTGCGGCCGTGGCTGCAGGATACCGAATATGGCTGTATAGAGCTGAAATGATGACAATACAACAAGCCATCCTCCTACCATCCACTTTTGTAGTCCGGTAAATTCTCGCACTTGTAATCCCCCTTCGTTCGGAGTAATGCGCTGCACCGGGAGCCGCAGGTTTTTTTTCTACAACCCCCGGTGATGACGTCAAGACTAACTATTCCAGCGTACAAGGGTACATCGTGATGATAAAAAATTTGCTGCAACGAAACAGGTAAAGCGTTTTTACGTCGCCATCATTATGGGTAGCTTATTTCATATACCCCTTTTCCTTGTAATACCTGATGGCACCCGGATGCAGTGGAACCGCCACGAGGGACCACCCCGTTTTCGGCTCGAATGTCTCGTTTTTGTTATTAATTTTATGTACTTCTTCAATATTGTCGCAGATTATTTTAAGGATGGTATAGGCAACGATGTCAGGTACATCCTTGCTGACCAGCAATTCGGCAGCAGTGGGCACTGCAGGCACATCGTTGGGATTACCTTCATAGGTTCCCCCCGGGATCACGGCCTTTCCGGATGCGGTGTTAATGGTACCAAGCTTTTTTGAGAGCGTGTCGATACAATCTTTGGAGGTTGCCAACAGGACACTGTCACGGCTCATGGCCATCTCTGTAATCGCTGCTGCCGGTAGGGCCAGATGGGTAAAAACATAGTCAACATGCCGGTCTTTGTATAAACTGATCATATCTGCATAGACGGCCTGTTGAATTTTGCCACCCGCCTTCTCAATAGCCTCAAAGGATATGCCGTAAAAGGCCAGGATTTGTTTAACCAGGGGAAGATCTGACGTTCCTTTCATCGGCATGGCAACGTTTATAGCTTTACCAGCCTTGACCATGTCAGCCAGTTCAGCCATGGTTGTTACCTTCTGGTCAGCCGCTGCCATTATATGGATATAGGAGATACCGAAAATACCACCCAGAGCTCTGACGTTGGGATTAGGGCTTTTGTAGACAGGCGCCATGCCTTCCAGTGCCATTTTGTCCACAAAGGTAACGCCCCAGCCAAGGCCGTCTTTGCCCTGTGATATGCGCACCGGATTGACGACACCGCCGCCCGGAACAACCTTCAGTATGATCTTGGGTTCCTTTTCTGTAATCAGGCGTGCAAGACCGCCGGCTTGAGCATACCAGCCCCCGCCGACGCCACCGGCAACCCAGGTCATTGTCGTGGGCTGTAACTCTTCTGCTGAGGTTTGCATAGGCAGCCCGCAGAAAAGCAATGCGGTCAGCGCCAGGGTCAGAGTAGCAAGTGACGTAAGTTTCTTCATTTTCCCCTCCTGAACATGAGTTAATTGAATTCCAAACCCCTCGTGTGATAGGGTTTGGGTGCTAAGTGGTGCCTATCTTGCTGTTATTCCGGTCTCCGTGCATGATCTTATAACATATCTTATAAGATAATTAAAAATATCCTATGGAAGATCTTTGTCAAGTTTTTTTTAGAAAAGTGAAAAATTTTTAACCCGCAGTTCTCATTTAGTTTCCATCCTGAAACAGCGCTTTTCCCCTAACTCGTCGTTACTCTCAAAATTTAATCCTCGGAATATCAGTTATATGCCTGCGGTTAAATTTATCGAGCGCCTAGATTTAGGTAAAAATCGCTCATTTCCGGACGAAAACTATTTAGCCCGTCGCGGGATACGAAAGAGAGCGGAGATTTCTTACGGCCACCCACAGGCATGTTCAAATACCGAAGGTGGTTTTGATAGCCTCTACTGCCAGTTCGCGATTTTTCCGGGAAATAACATAAGAAATTTTTGTTTCCGATGTGGTGACAGCCTGCAGGTCGATGCCCCGGCTCGTCATGACTTCAAACACCTGGGCCGCAACGCCTGATTGGACTTCCATGCCCGGTCCGGTCACCGATATCTTGGTTATGTCAGAAAAAACATCGAGCTGCAGCGGCGGCAACGAGTTTTGAAACTCTTCAAGAAGTACCATCGCCTGCTTTACATCCTTGCGTGGCAGCGTGAAAGAAATATTGACCTTTCCCTGCACCGGTGTCGTTTGAGAAATCATATCCAGGTTGATCTTTTTCTCACCGATGATTTTGAATATGTTGGTAATTTTAATCGGATCGTAGGGAATATCGCTCATTGACACCAAGGCTTCCTCATCGCTCGCATAGATATTTGTCACCGTACTTTTTTCAGTGATCATTTCTTTCATGGAGTAATAGCCTGGTGACTTTTCAGCGATAAATCTTACTGCCCGCAAAGCGCCAACGGCAAAAACCTGTTTCGAGAAGGCGGCGTGCTTGAACTCTAATACCTCATCTGTCCCGGCAAACAAAACCTGGTGCTCGCCAACGATGGTGCCACCACGTACCGCATGGATACCGATATCTTCGATATTGCGCTTATCTGTTCTGGTGTGGCGGCCGAAGACATACTGTTTCGCATTTAAAAACACCTGGTTGATTGAATCGGCCAGTTCATAGGCTGTACCTGAGGGGGCATCTTTTTTCAGATTGTGGTGCTTTTCTATGATTTCGATATCAAACTGGTCCCCTAAAACAGCAGCGGCTCTTTGAATAAGTTCAGACATGAGGTTGATGCCAAGGGACATATTGGCAGCCTGGAAAATGGGTATTGATTCGGCCAGCGTCTTGATGCGTTTCTTATCTTCAGCCGTATGACCGGTAGTGGCAATTACCAGCGGGCATTTTCTCTGCAAAGCTCCTTCGAGAAGAGCCGGCAGCGATTCCGGCCGTGAAAAATCAATGATTACATCAAAGGGCACGTCACAATCATCGAGTTCCGCATAGACCGGGAAGGCGAATGCGTTGCTTTCAGCGGTAGGGTCGACACCGGCTGCGATTTGAACGTGGGGGCTGGATTGGGCCATAGCGGCAAGCACCCGACCCATTGTTCCGTTACAACCGTAGATCAAAATTTTGATCATTACTTTTTCTCCTTTATAATGAGCCTCATGAGACTTTTTCTGAGCCAAGAGAGCAGCCACTGTCAACGATGACATACTCGTAAAAAGTCTATTGCACTCCAAAAGATGGCTAAGTAAAAACACAGATAAACAAGGAGTGGTAGTTTTTCAGGTGCGAAGGCATACAGGTAGTATGCCGAGTGCCGGAAAAAGTTCCACGACGCAGTAGATCGAAGTTTTTACGACGCCATCAACGATGATTCATTTTATTGTCTGACTTGAACGAGTGAAAATCGAAAACCGATTCCCTCTTTTCAACATTCAACCGATCAAGGTTTTTGACGATATGATTTTTTACATTTACCAGGTGATCAGACAAATTCTTCTGTAAATCAATAAGGTTCCTGGATACTAAACTGTCAAGTATCCGGTGGTGTTCATGAAGCGATGTTTCACTGATACTGGTCACTACCAGGTCATGACTGTACCTGAGAAAGAGCAGATCAAAAAGTTCTTCGAGTATCTGGAGCTGGATGCGGCATTTGGAAAGAGAGGCGAGGGTGAAATGAAACTTCATGTCTGATATCAGGCGACCGTAATAGTCCGCTTTTCTGACTGCTTCCTCAAAATCGTCAAGTGCGGCTTGCAGACGTTTAATTCCGGCGTCATCCAGGTTGCTCAGCGTTTTTGGCAGAATGGCTACCTCCAGCACCTCGCGTGTCTCGTAAATCTCTCTTATTTCCTCCGGGTTAGCTTCATTGACATAGTAGCCCTTGTTATGTTCATAGCGGACAATATTCTTGAATTCAAGGAATTTCAGGGCATGGATGACTGGCGTAATACTCACGCCCAATTGATCTGCAAAATCCTGGTATTTTATCTTCTGGCCCGGCATGATCTCGTTATACATGAGCATTTGCCGTATCCCCATATAAGCCTTGTGTGCAAGATCAGTTCTTTCAACAACCTTCTTTGCCTTTTTAGCAGATGCCATGACTCCCCGGTTAGTTAGTGTCTGTCCATAAATGGCCCTTTTCCCCTAACTCTTCGTTGCTTTCAGAATTTAATCCTCGGAATATTGACCATATGCCTGCGGTTAAATTCATCAAGCGCCTCGATTTAGAACAAAATGACTCATTCCTGGACAGACACTAGTTATAAAAATTGAGGTGCGACCTCACTGCTGTCGATTCACCACACGGCGGTTACACTGAACGGGTAATACCACCGTCAACCCGGATATTCTGTCCGGTAATATATGAGGCTCCGTCCGAGAGAAGAAACGCAGCGGTTTCGGCAATCTCTGCCACGGTACCATAACGTCCCATCGGGATACGATTCCGAAAATGCTCCTTCTCCGGTAAGCTGTTGATAAAACCGGGTAAGATATTATTCATCCGGATCTTTCTGGCTGCATATTCATCGGCATAAAGCTTGGTAAAGGCAGCAAGACTGGACCTGAAGGCACTGGAAGTCGGAAAGGTCGGGTCCGGCTCAAATGCTGAAAAGGAGGAAATGTTGACGATTGCTCCGCCGCCATTGCCTTCAAAAACGGGGGTGATCAGCCGACATATCCGAACAACGTTCATAAAATACACGTTCATACCACGCAGCCAGTCATCGTCGGACAATTCCAGCAGTTTGCCCTTCGGCCCGTGGCCGGCACTGTTGACCACACCATCAATGTGACCGTAGGCGGTCAGTGCCGTGTCTACAAGGCGCTTGAGGTCGCCGGTGTCCATGTTTGAACCGGTAATGCCGATGCCGCCCAGTTCTTTTGCCAGTGCTTCGCCTTTTCCGGATGAAGAGAGAATGGCAATCTTGTAGCCTTTTTCATGTAATAACCGGGCAATTCCGGCGCCAATGCCGCTTCCTGCTGCTGTGACAAGAGCCACTTTTTCGCTCATAAGCGTCTCCAAACTGATAGAATGGCCGGATAGAGGTGTGTCCGGCGGGTTGTCTGTATTCTAATTCCTACACTATTTCTGATTGTTTGGTCAAAAGTCAATGCCAAGTTTCCTGGTGAGGGGCTGAAAAGTCAGAAATATTATAAAATATCTGATAAAATCGGAACTATGAGCGTGTCGGAGAAATACAATTTTTGCTCAGACCGAACCATTGTAAGAAAATCAAGCGGAGCCATATAGCTAATATTGCGAGCATTGATTTTCTTACAATAACGATGAGATGCGGGAAAGGGGCTTTTTCCGACACGCTCCAACGGACCAAAAGAGAAATTGCCGGAAATCTCTTGCCGCAGTAAATCAACGGGAGCAATCAGTCTTATTTGAATACGTGCCGGTTTATTGCTGAGTAAACATAGTTGGTCATGGTGACGATATCAAAGACAGGCAGGCCGACACTCTCCTGAATGGCTTTGGCAAATGGCGGCATATTGGTGCATTCCAGGACGATGAGGCCGATGTCCGGGTCCGAAAGAACCAGTTTTTCTGCCACCCACAGTATCTCCTCCCGGCACGCGTCGATGTCGATATCTTTTTTCCCTTCAACAAATACTGCCCTAAACTCCGGTGCCGTATCCATACCGATGATAGCCAGTGGACATGAGCGTATGCCCACCCCGGCAAGATGCTTTTCGGTCAAGGATTTACTGAGGGCGGTAATGACGCCTATCTTCTGACTGTTTTTAAGGATGTGCTTCAGGAAATGCACCTGGAGCAGGCTTGAAGTAAAAACCGGAATAGCAACACTATCCGCCAGTTGCTGCTGAAAGAGGGCGAGGAAACCACAACTGGTGGTAATCGCCTTTACGCCTTCAGATTCAAGACTCCGGGCCGCTTCAATGAATGGCTGCAGCAGGAGCGGATCTGCGTCTATGACCACCCGTTTCGAGCTGGCGCCTTTGACTGTCTGGTAGCGCACCGGAAAAGAAAAGGTCTCCGGATTACCGATGTCACCGGGAATTCGGGGGAAAGTAGTATCGAGCATGATAATGCCGATCAGGGGAGCGCTGTCATTATTGTTGCTTGGCATGGTTATTATGCAGTAGCCAGGAAAAGGGAATGTATGTTATTAGCCTGATGTCGGTCAGGGTGTTTACCCTGATTATAACGGCTGCATTATAATTGAACTGGTGCGGCAGGGCAAGCCGGCAGGGAAAGTAGTTGTTCTCATGTCCGGATTTCCGGGCTCAGCGGTAAAAGGATTCTGAAAAGTGACAACCGATAATGTCATTATCGGCCTTGGCTCCAACCTCGGTGACAGCGCGCGGATTTTGCTCAGGGCCTGGCATCTTCTCGGAGCGTACAAGGCGGTAACGCTCGGGGAACTTTCACCCCCCTACATTTCTTCCCCGGTGGATATGGCCAGCAGCCGCTGGTTTACCAATGCCGTCGGACGGCTGGAAACGTCCTGCGGTCCGCATGAGTTTCTCGATCTGCTCATGGCCGTCGAGCAGGAACTTGGTCGCATCAGGGAAAGCGGCCGGAAGGGCTATCAGGATCGGAGCATCGATCTTGACCTGCTTTATTTCGGCGCAACAATCATGGATGATCCGCGCCTGACCCTCCCCCATCCCCGCCGCGCGGAGAGACTCTTTGTCCTTGCCCCACTGGCAGCGATTGCCCCGGACTTTATAGATCCTGTGTCCGGGGCCAGCATCAGCCGGATGCACCGCGACCTGCTGCGCAACATTACAGAAAACCATCTGGAAAAACAGGAAATATCGGCTGTTTCCTGGCCGTAGTCCTCGAGGGTGGCTTTAAATAATCGTTTATTCAAGCCACGCTTAAGAATGTTTAGACATTTTCACCCGGTTGGCTATAATAAAACGTTACCAGTATATTAAGGTCTAAAAAATTATTTCTCATCAGGAGGTGGGATGGGTCCTCTCAGAATTCTCATCCTGGCCGTTTTAGTTTATATTGGGTATCGGCTCATTGCCGCTAATCTCAGGAAAAATGACGACAGCCCAAAAACCGGAGAGTCCGGAAAAATAACCGATATTCTTGTCGAAGACCCCGTTTGCGGCAAGCTTGTTCCCAAACAGCAGGCCTATCAGCTCAAGGGCGAGGACGAAACGCTCTACTTTTGCAGCAAAGCGTGTCACGACAAATTCGTATCCGATAAAGGAGAAGATGAATGAAATTTTTTATTGATACCGCCAACCTTGATGAAATCAGGCAGGGCGTCGAGATGGGAATGGTCGATGGGGTTACCACGAATCCTTCGCTGGTGGCCAGAGAAGGGCGGCCGTTCCATGATATACTCAAGGAGATCTGTCGGGTGGTCGACGGACCGGTCAGCGCCGAGGTCGTCAGTCTCGATGCGCCGGGTATGCTCAAGGAAGCGCGTGAACTTGCCGCGATGAGCGATAAAATTGTCGTGAAAATTCCGATGATCGTCGAGGGTATGAAGGCGGTCAAGCAGTTAACGGCAGAAGGAATAAACACCAATGTCACCCTGATCTTTTCAACTGCCCAGGCATTGCTTGCCGCAAAGGCCGGGGCAACTTACGTGAGCCCCTTTGTCGGCAGGCTCGATGATATTGGCATGCCGGGTATGGATCTTGTCAGCGACATCTTGACGGTCTATTCCAACTATGGCTACCAGAGCGAGGTTATTGTGGCAAGCGTTAGGAGTCCGATGCATGTCGTGGACGCAGCGCTGATCGGGGCCGACATCGCTACTATCCCTTTCAAGGTTATCGCCCAGCTGGCAAAACATCCGCTGACCGATATCGGTATGGAGCAGTTTCTGGCTGACTGGGAGAAACGGGCCAAATGAGGCCCGGCTCTTTCCCCATCAGCCAATTCGTTAAAGCCATAGGTCTTTCACGTTTCTTCTGCCTGCTTTTCAGTGGTGTGGTGCTCGTTGCTTCTATGCCGGGATGGCAGCCCGAAACCCTGGCCGCAACCATTTATGTCTGTCAGGAGGAAAACGGCAACAAACATTTCACCAATCTGCCCGAGTCGGGCGATTGCGTGCCGTTCGAGAGAAAACAGCCCGCAACCTATTCGGCCATGCCGAAATGGGACGGTCTCGGCGCACATAACGATTATGACGAGTATATCGCCCAGTATGGGGAACAGTACAAGATCGATCCCAACCTGATAAAAGCGGTCATCAGGGCTGAATCCGATTTCAACCGTCATGCGGTATCAAACCGCGGTGCCAAGGGACTCATGCAACTGATGCCGGAAACAGCGCGGGAACTCAACGTCAGAGACCCCTTTAACCCGGATCAGAATATCGACGGCGGTACACGTTACCTGCGCTACCTGCTGGAGACTTTCGAAGGCGACCTGACACTGGCTCTTGCCGCTTACAATGCCGGTCCGTCCCTGGTCAAGCGGGTACAGCGGGTGCCGCATATTCCGGAAACCGTGGCGTACGTTAAACGTGTTCTTGCCTATTACCAGGGGTATGGCCGGGGGCAGGTTGTTGATGCTCTGGACGACCGGTCATTGATCCGGGTCGGAGGCCTGGTAACCGTTCAGTAGGAGACATCATGCACCTGCTGAATCTACCCAATATCCTCACCGGCTTTCGTTTTCTTCTTATTCCGTTGCTGATAGCGCTTTTTATGGTGCACCAGACAACTGCTGTCGAGATGACGACCTTTATCGTTTTCACTCTGGCGGCAGCAACAGATTTCGTCGACGGCTACCTGGCTAGAAAAAACAGGCAGGTGACAGTCCTTGGCAAACTGCTCGATCCGCTGGCCGACAAGGTTCTCGTCAGTACCGCGCTGATCATGCTCATACCGCTTGGCAAAATATCGGCGGTTATCAGCCTTATTATCATCTGCCGGGAGATTATTGTTACCGGTTTCAGGGGCCTTGCAGCCTCCAGCGGTACGGTTGTCGCCGCCGGCATGCTCGGCAAGATCAAGAGCAACCTGCAGTATTTCGGCCTTGGTTTCCTGATCTTCCCGCTCGGGGTCCTGCCGCTGCCGTACCAGTACGAAATCGGCAGAACGTTGATTTACGCATCTGTCGTCATGGCGCTCTGGTCAGCCTTCGAATATTTTTATACCTTGCGCGCACTCTTTCTCAAGCCCCCTCCGGAGTGAACGCGCACAGATCAATTTTGCTTGACTGGCAGACCATATCTGGGCTATAAAACTCATTCCATGCCGGAGTGGTGAAACTGGTAGACGCACGGGACTCAAAATCCCGCGGACGCAAGTCCATGTCGGTTCGATTCCGACCTCCGGCACCAGTTAATTTTAGGGCTTTATCCTTGTAATATCAGGATAAAGCCCTTTTTTTGTGCTTTTCTGATTTTCCTCACCTCTTGCTATCTTTTGCTGTTTTATGCTATTTTATTCTCTACTAGTGGAACAAAAATGGAACATTTTTGGAGCAGAAAATATGGCCAGAGTCACAAAGAGAAAAAAGATAAATGGCTGGAGTTTCATTGCATCGAGTTTGCCAACTTCAGCCATAAGCATATCGGTTTCAGCCCGGATGCGTTTATCGATTCAGCTGGCGAAATTGCTTCTGCAGCCGGAACCATTGCCGAGCGGGTTGACGAGATGAAGGTAATCGAGATGACTCCGGATGAGCGAGGAGTATTTGCCCAAGCAGCACATAGCCTGATTTATGACGAGCCCGACCAGGCCCCCGTGCAGCCACATCAATTGCTTGATGAACGACGCTACGACGACAAGGGTAATGATCTCTGGACAACATTCAACGTTATCCAGGAAAATGTCATGCGTGGCGGCCTCAAAGGCATTAGCAGGGGCGGCAACGGACGACTCAGGAGAACAACCACACGACCGGTCAAAGCACTTGATCGAAATATCAAACTGAACCAGGCTCTTTGGTTCTTAACGGAAAAAATGGCAGAGCTGAAGAACGTCGAGAGGGATCTTTCGACTGTATCGGCTTAAGCAGCCATTAACCACTACACTAGCCGTCTCCTTCGGGGGACGGCTTTTTTTGTTCTCTTACAGAGCATAGAAGTAGTAATACTGAATATTGTTATGATGATTTAAAAGAAAACCCATATGAAAAATATGTGTTATGCGAATGAAAGTTCAATCTGGCCCAATTTTAAATTGACATTATTGCTTAGTAAAACATAGGATTATTGTGTGTTATCCAGGGATAAATCAATTTGAGTGCATATGAAACACGAAACGTTTTTCCGCAAACATCCGGTGTTCACAGGCGAAGAGTTCAACGATCATCTTGCAAGTCTTGGGAAAAAAGGCCCCAGGACCCGAGAATCCCTGCTGAATTATCATAGGAATACCGGGCATGTCATTCTCATTCGAAGAGGATTGTATGCGGTTATCCCAATAGGAGCCGATCCGGATTCGTATCCGATTGATCCTTTTCTTGTTGCCGCCAAACTCACAGCAGATGCTGTACTGTCATACCACACGGCTTTAGAAGTACACGGTTACGCTTACTCTATACGTGAGCATCTCACGTATTCAGCAGCCCGCCCGGTTTCCCCTGTTACGTTTCGATCCCATGTTTTTCGAGGTGTCAGGTACCCCCAATCACTTTGTCGCGCAGAAAAGGTAGATTTCGGTGTTACCACCGTCGATCGCGTGGGTCTTACGGTCAGGGTTACTTGCCTTGAGCGAACATTGGTGGATGTCTTGGATCGGCCTGCTCTTTCCGGTAGCTGGGAAGAAATTTGGCGTTCCCTTGAAGCGATCGAATTCTTCGATCTCGACAAAGTGGTCGAATATGCTCTTCTACTCGGCAATGCGACAACGATTGCCAAGGTTGGCTTTTATCTGGAACAGCATCGCGAATCGTTGATGGTCGAAGAGAATCATCTGACACCTCTTCGTGATCATCGACCCAGGCAACCACATTACCTGGACAGTTCCAAGAGAAAATCAGGGAAGGTGGTCGCAGATTGGAATCTGGTGGTCCCTGTTGACTTATTCGAGCGGACTTGGGGAGAAGTGCTATGAAAATATCTCATGAGAAACTGATAGCTCAAGCGGAAGCAACAGGATTCAGACCGGATGTGCTTGAAAAGGTTGCCCACCTTCTGGGGTTGCTCGAAGCTCTTGGCAGCCATCCTTTTTTAAAAGGCAAGCTGGCTCTCAAGGGTGGAACAGCTCTGAACCTTTTTATATTCAATGTTCCCCGGCTTTCCGTTGATATCGATCTCAACTATGTGGGGGCGGAGGATCGTGAAGCCATGCTTGCCGAACGACCCAGGATCGAGCAGGCTGTTCAGGCAGTATTTGCAAGGGAAGGATTCACTGTCAGGCGCATGCCGGAAGAACACGCCGGCGGAAAATGGTCCCTGCGTTACCAGAGTGCTGCCGGCCAAGGCGGCAATCTCGAAGTGGACCTCAACTTCATGTACCGGGTCCCTTTGTGGCCTGTTTCGTTATCCGATTCGTATCCGGTCGGTACCTGGCAGGCCACACAAATACCTGTAATTGATATCCATGAATTGGCGGCGGGAAAACTGGCGGCGTTGCTTGCACGCAGACAGGCGAGGGATTTGTTTGACAGCCATATTCTTTTGCATATGGAAAATCTCGATCTTGACCGGCTGCGTACAGCCTTTGTCGTTTACGGTGCTATGAACCGTAAAGACTGGCGAACGGTTTCCACCGAGGATGTGAATTTGGACAGCTCTGGAACTTGCCCGGCAGTTGATCCCGACCTTACGTTTTTATTCAATCTACAGAACAAGAATCTATCGACCAATATGGTACACGCCTCGTGGAAGAATGCCGACAGGCCCTGTCTGTTGTAATTCCCTTCTCGGAAAACGAGAAAGCGTTTCTTGACCTGCTGCTTGACTACGGAGAGATTGACTCGACTATCCTGACTGCTGACAAAAGTCTGCAACAACGCATTCAAAGGCAGCCTCTTTTGGAGTGGAAGGCGGTTAATGTTAGAAAATATAAAGGTCTATAACGATGGCATAAAATGCCTTAGCAGTATATCTACAGAAGAGAGAAACAAAGAAACCCTGTAAGCCAGTGTCTGTTCGAGCGAACATAACCTACTGAATTGATTTGATAAAAATCGCCTTTTGGGGTGTATTTTTCAGCGATCCATAGTAAGTAATATTGCGTAACCTATCAAAATTACGCAATTAACTACTTTATGGAGTCACAAAAAGATGCGAAAAACACGCAATCCGCAGCTTCCTCTGGCAGAGGCAACTACTGACCACCCCAAGGCGAAAGAGTTTGCACAGATCAGTGAAATACTTGACGACAACAATAGCATTTACGCCCTGGCACGACAAGATCTTGGTATAGCCGACAACAATATTGGAGCAAACGGCATGACTGCCGAACAGGTAATTCGTGCATGCGATAATAAAACAAATCGACAGATACAGTTACCGGGAACTTGCCTTCCATCTGGCCGATTCCCGAGTCTATTGTCATTTTGTCAAAATTGGAATCGGCAAGTCCTTTAAAAAGTCGGCATTACAAAAAGGGATCAAGGCGCTGTCAGAAGAGACATGGGAGGCAATCAACAGAGTTCTTGTGGGGTATGCCCAGGATCACGATCTTGAAAAGGGGCGCAAGGTCAGGATGGACTGCACTGTTGTCGAATCGAATATTCATGCGCCATACGATTCCGAATTGCTCGTTGATGCAAACCGCGTCCTCGCCCGACTCCTGGATACCGTCAAAGACAGAATTACCGGTATAGTTTTCACCTTTACCAATCATTTGCGCCGGGCCAGACGGCGGAATCTTGAGATCATGAATGCCAAAAAGGCCGAAGGAGCGAAAAAGCCATACAAGGATCTGATTGAAGTAACAGAAAATACGATTGGTTATGCTATGAAAGGGTTGCAGGGTCTGGCATCCTACACAGCAGCGAGCTTAGAGCAACAGGCGTTTGTATACGATATCACTCAGAAATTACAACATTATCTGCCACTTTCCCGGCAGATAGTGTGTCAAACTCGACGCAGGGTGCTGGAAGGTGAATCTGTTCCTGCCCAAGAAAAGATTGTTTCGATCTTTGAAGAGCACACGGATATTATCCGCAAGGATCGCCGCGATACCTATTATGGTCACAAGATTTGTGTTACGGGTGGCACTTCAAATTTGATCCTTGATTGTGTTATTCTTGAAGGAAATCCAGCTGATTCGGAATTAACCGGGACGATGCTGGACAGACAAGCTGAATTTATGGTCGCTATCCTTTGAAAGCTGCATTTGATGGCGGTTTTACCTCTCATGCCAACCTGGAGCAAGCAAAGAGCCAATGGCATCAAGGACGTCTGTTTTTCCAAAGGCCGTGGCCTTGAGGAAGAGGATATGTGTCGAAGCAAGAGAGTGTACAAAGGTTTGCGGAAATTCCGTGCAGGTATCGAGTCAGGAATATCCTGGTTGAAGCGCAGTCTTGGCTTGGACAGGTGCACCTGGAAAGGGTTTGAGTCATTCAAGAGCTATGTTTGGGCATCCATCGTTTCGGCAAATTTGCTGACATTGGCCCGCAAACAACTGGCTTGAATTTCGGATTCATTGATCAAACCTTTGTTTTTCCAATGGGAGAGGTGTGCTCTGATTCAGTGATTTTCAACATAGAACACGTTACTTAACTTATATTGCAATCGATTAAAGCGAATCACACGACGACCAAGACGGTATTAAATAATTAGGAAATAGATGGAGCTTAAGAATTTCGTCATTTATGGACAGACATCAGCTAATATTTGTGATGCCGATAGAAACGAGACCAGACAATTTTGAAAAATTTTTACGAAGAAAATCACCAGCAATATTTTAACTCTACAGTTGGCATTGACCCTTCAGCCTTTCTGAATCCCCTAGCTAACTTGCTTAAACCTCAAGCAGCAATACTTGATATTGGCTGTGGTTCTGGCCGTGACCTTCGGTGGTTTGCCAGCCGCGGCTTTAAGCCTACTGGCTTTGAGCAGGCCCCCAAACTTGCCAGCCTAGCACGGGAATATTCCAACTGCCCCGTAATAGAAGGCGATTTTTCTCACTATAATTTTTCTACGCTCCAATTTTCCGCCCTCGTTTTTGTGGGTTCCTTGGTGCATCTTCCAAAAGAAATCTTACCCATCATACTTCAGTCAACCTGTCAGGCACTTGTCGCAGATGGTTTGATGCTCATCACCATGAAAGAAGGGCGTGATTCTTCCAGTACCGATGACGGTCGTGTCTTTACTTTATGGTCAAGGGAGGAACTCGAAGAAATCTTTGCGGCAAACAATCTTCATATTCTAGATTTTTCTCGGCAGGTTTCAAAATTGCCAGCAAATGATATTTGGCTTGGTTATGTGTTGAGGTACAATGATGGGGAATGAATCTCATTGTTCCCTGAATGATTTACAATCTTGGCTCTTTGATCTTGGGTTTGAGCAACTTTCTAAGAAAAACACAGGTTGTTCTTTTCTCAGAAAAAAGGATGACATTTGCCTCATTATTGACATCGGAATTTGTGAACTTTCTGACTATCCCTATGTGGCCTATACCAGTGAGCAGAACGAATTGATGGCTGCTCATAGCCAGGTTCTCCGTTTTCTTTATGATCAGGGAAGTCCTGTCAATACCATTCAATTTGAGCTCACTATGTTTCTGGAAGGTGAGAGTGATCCTGAACAGATCAGACGATTTGGTAGCAATCGGACAGAACAGGAAATCGACCCAACACTTCCAGAAGCCACCTTTGAAGAATGTTTTTTGGAAGCCTTCGGTGATCGAACTCGAATGGCGTTACATCGTGAATTTTCTTATGTCGATTTGGAGGGCAGGGTCCGCTATGTTGATTATGCTTTATTTGCTAGGTCATTAAAATTTGCTATTGAGCTTAATGGTGAAAGTTTTCATCACCCGGTAGTAATCGGTGCCAAGAGGTATCGCTCCCAGTTGTTTAAACAAAATTCTCTGGTTGCTGATGGCTTTAAAGTTTTTCGCTGGTCTTTAAATGGCATGCGAGATCGAGAACGATTTATTCTGGAGCTTTCAAGATTCATGGGGCATGCCAGGCCATTCCTCGATAAGTCAATTTTTAAATTAAGTCGCTCAGTACAAACGTTAAGTGCTTCTGCACAGACTTTTTCTCTAAAAGATCATCAGCAACAAGCGCTGGAACAATTGAGCAAAGCTAGAGAAAAAGGTAGGAATACATTTTTACTAGTTCTGCCTACGGGTACCGGGAAAACAGAAATATTTATTGAAGATTTAGTCCGGTTAAAAAAACATGACCTTGATCTGAGAGCACTGGTCATTGTTCCCACCAGGAAATTACGGGAGCAGACCCTTGCCAGATTTAAACTCCGTCTGCCTTATCAATTCCAAGATAGCACTTCCAGTAATGTCCTAGATGAAAACACGGCCGATTTTCTGGTTCAAACATCAGCCTATCTTCATCGTCATTACTATAAAATTTCGCCAGACCGCTTTGACTATATTGTTGTAGATGAAGCCCACCATGCTGCTGCCCAAGGCCTGCGCAATATTCTTGAACATTTCAGCCCCACCCATCTTCTGGGTGTCACTGCAACTCCAGAGCGTTTTGATCAGCAAAGTCTTGAAGAGATATTCGGTGAGTACGAACCTCAATTCTCACTGGAGGAAGCCATCCGACAAGGACTTGTTCCTCCTGTTCGCTGTTATAGAATCCAGTCAAATATCGATCTCTCCGAAGTTCGATTCAACGGACGCGAATTTGTCAAAAGTGATTTGCAAAGAACCCTACTTGTTCCTTCACGGGATCAACTCATTGCAGATCTCTTGCAACGATATTTTGGTGATAAATTCTCATGCAAGCAGGGCGTTATTTTTTGTGTTGATATAAAACACGCAAGAAGGATGGCAGGTCTCTTGAAAAATCAGGGGATAACAGCCTGTGCAGTCGATGGTAGAGATCGAAAAAATGCAGCCAAGGCACAAAAAGCCTACGATGTTGGTACGGTCCGCTTTCTCTGCGCTTGCGACCTCCTTACCGAAGGTTGGGACGCACCGCAGACTTCTATTCTGGTAATGGCACGGCCAACTTTTTCTAAAGTGCTTTATTCTCAGCAACTTGGGCGTGGTCTTCGTAATTTTAAAGACAAGGAGGCTCTTTATGTTGTCGATGTTGTAGATAATTACGGGGCCAAATTACAGCCCATGTCTCTGCATTCGCTGTTAAAGGTACATAATTATCAGCCATTTACGAACTTGATTGAACCAGGAGCTCAAAGCCGTACAGAAGAGATCACCATTCTTGATGGCCTTTATGAAGGTGAGCGAAGGATTGAGCCAGTAGATATTTTCAGTTTCGAGGAGATGTATAGTTCTTTTCTGAATGAAGAGCAGTTGGCGAGAGAACTTTTTGTTTCCACTGGAACAGTACGGCAGTGGCTCAGCAAAAGTAAGATTTTTTCCGATGTCCAATATCCATTTGGGAGGAGGAATTTCATTTTTTTGACCCCCAGCAGGTATCAAAGATTCGTGAACAAGAGGGCTTGCAGGAACATAATGCGAAAACCAGGGTCACAGATTTTCATGAGTTCCTAGAAAAACGTGATTACACATTTTCATACAAGATAATATTTCTGCTCAGTTATTTGAAAATTCGAAATGAACGCTTTGAGGCTTTTCTTCCAGACTTGCTTGAACTCTACCAGCAATTTTATCGGAATCTTCTCTCCAAAAACGGCAAAAATGAGCGGAAAACATGTCCTTACAACCGGTTGGAACATGTAGATGATTTAACGTTACTTAAACGCAGTATTCTTGAAAACCCTTTTGAAAAGTTTGAGAGAAAACGGTTCTTCTACCATTGTAAGGATCTGAATTATCTTGCCATGGATCCAGAGCTCATCAATAATCTCACACCTGACCATTACCAAAAGATCATTGAGCAGATGGTGCAAGATCTGCAAGATTATTTTGCTAAATTACAAATAGCACTGTCGAAATCTGATTATTCTTTTCTGTTGCCTGAAATAGAGCAAGAAAAGCCACTGGAATTGTTTATTGATCAACCGACAGAAGAACAAAAGTATTCTTCTGTACTCCCTTTTTTATCCGCTAAGCATTGCAGCTGGCGAGTTCAGGGATTCGGTAGTTCCCGATGAACCGGAGTCATGGTTTATTGTGGAAGGCCTAACTACGAAACGAGCACTATCAACACCTATGTTTGTGGCCCAGGTGCATGGAAAATCTATGGAACCAATTATTCCGGATGGCGCATATTGCTTATTTACTTTTGAAGTTGGTGGTACGCGCAATGGTCGTATTGTTCTTGCCCAGAAAGCAGATATTTCTGACCAGGATACTGGGGCCAGTTACACTGTTAAGACTTATCATTCGAGCAAGAGAGCAGATCAAGACACTGGCTGGCAACATGAAACCATCACCTTACAACCGGCAAACTCTGACTATCAGGAAATTATTATTCCGGCAGATGGCGCTGATGATTTCAAAATAGTTGCCTTTTTCGTAGAAGTTTTGACCGGAAAACAGGTTGGGGACTGATTATTGTGTCATTTACCCTCTTTAATAATGACTTCTGAAGGAGGAATCCAATAACAGAATATCTCTTTAGGGGGAAAGTGCAGTGATCTCAAATGTTAAACTAATTGTATTTCTCCCCTTGGCTTTGATCATGAGTTATCACGACTTCATACCCTTCAAATTTTCTAATGTTGATTACCTTCTCAGCATCAAACATTAGATATTGACCTTTAATGCCAGTCAGAACACCTTCAATGTATGGTGATTTCTCGGGGTTAAAGGATATTATTTTGCTAGGATATTGCAACACAGGGAATCGGCCTGTAAAAACAGAGTCGTTGGAACACAGATATTTTCGAAGTTCGACAGTCAAAGACGTTTGCGCTAGGTTGTAGGCCTCTTGAAAATCAGCTGCTGGCAAAACCTCATTCCGTAACATTTTTTGCCAATGTGTTCTATCTGTGAAAAATTCTTTCAATTCAACTTCAATTTCTCCAGCTAGATATCTGGATAAACCTACTTTGCTGTCGGAGTCTATGACAAAACCCTTGACCTGGGTATCAATAATTGCTTTACCCTCGTTACTCAGACATGAGAGTGAGACGAGCCGCACATCTGCCCGCTCTTTGTCAAGCCTGCCCACCGCTTCGGCAATGACGAAGCATCCTGCCAAATTGGCTTTGATGTCATTTGGAAGAACCGCTGGTGTCTGTATTCTGAGAAGAAGTGGCTCGAGATTGTTGGTTCCTTTACCTGAGGTAGAAGCATCGAAACCGGTCAATAACTTTGCCTCCATAAAAGAAGGGGGAAGGTAGACTTTCCTTCCTTTTTTTTTATCGTTCCCTTGTGCTGGCTCTCCGGAAGTAATAGTCGGGTTCGACAATACACTGATCTCACCGATCATCTTTGGCTCGGGTTGTACATGTGTCGGCAGGTTTGCAGGTATGGTTCTTCCGTCAGGTGGCAAAGGCCATGGCTGCTCATTGGGTAGAGGTTGTGGCAGCCTTGTATGTTGAGTAACTTCATCGGCAGAGGGGATTTCTGGGAGAGTTTTTTCGGTAAGTTGCTGTTTCGTTTTCTTCTGCTCCTGAGCTAATTTGTCTACTGTTTCCTGGAGAGACTCAAGTTGCCGTCTTTGTTCCCGGAGCATGGTTTTTTGGATCAAATCTGGTTCCAGCTGGATTTCTTGAGTTTTCTTTTGCCCGAAAAAGCCTTTGGAAGTTCCAGGACCGGAAGTGTTGTACCCGGTAGCAACCAGAATAATAAAAACGACACCAATCCCCGCCCAGATAACAATCTTCTTTTGTTTGGGACCAAGATCGTTGAATCTCTTTCTTAGGCTCATTTCTCCTGCTCCTTCTGATCCACTATAAATACCATGGTTGACTGGTTGGGCTCCAAGGTGTGATTATCCACTGCGACAGCAAGAATTGAATTGCTGATGGATGAGGAGAGGAAAAGCTGTTCATTCAAATCAATTGAGCCCCAGATAGGGATGTTGCCTGATATTTTCTCAAACGAAGTCCAACACCATCCACATCAACAACCTGAAATAAGTGAATTTCCAGATCAGGAGAAAGAGATACCTCCTGGTTGATTCGCTTAACCTATAACTAGCTGGGTAGTCACCGTGGTATGCCTCTCTGATCAGCAGAAGTGCCTGTTTCTCAAGAGGCATTTTTTGATAGTGGTTAATGTTTTTCTTGAAAGTATCGCCGCTGGGGGATGCAAGGCGGAGTGTGACAGAGGGGATGTCCGCAGGTGTGACGAGGAGGGTGTATACTGCATTATTACAGACCACGAACAATTCACTCTCGGCATCTGCGTATATATAGTCAGTTCCAGAATCCTCGATCTTGAATTTGATAAATCCATTATTGCCTGAAAAATGCCCAGTCATGGCCTTTTCCTGCGAAAAAATTAAATCGTTCATCGGTCCTCGGACAGACAATCCGGTTAATATCCCTGTTAGAGAGCTTAACAGCCGTTGGTATCTCTGCTTGGATCACCTCACTTGCCAGGCGTCGTAAGTTAAAGTTAGAATCAAGACAGCTGACGCGAGAAATATTCTAGCCACGTTCCTGCTCCTGCCTTTGTGTCAGTTTTTCCTTGAACGATATGATGTAAAATCTGCCGTCTTGTAGGCGATAGTCGATAAGATAGGTTTTGCTGGTGTTTTCAAGTAAAGTATCCCCAGCATATTGTTTGAAATCCCCAAAGATTTCTATAACCCCATCAGTGACACTGATTTTCTCGAGATAGAAGACAGAACTAACCTGTGATTCTTCGACTCTACTGGCCAAGGAGTACCAGGAATCGGAAGCCTGCGGATATGCCTCCGGAGCAAAATAGGCGAGCAGTTCCTCAAACTGGCTCCGTGCTGTCGGGGGCGAGTAGGTGGCTGCAAGACTGACAATTCTTCTGCTAATGTCTGAAATATAGGCGTCATTGGGTTTGCCCTGAATAAACTCGACAGTCCCGGTCATCGTCGGTGGGATCAGGACTACTCGTTGATATTTTACCGCTCGATAGACCATGGCGGAATTGAACATGACGGTAAGCGCCAGTATGGTGATGGTGAACTTGAGCAACCTGTTTTGAGCAAAGAGGTTGCTTGTTTTCTGCAGGAAGATCTCAGCGTTCATTCATGAAACTCCCTCTGAAAATAATCGGGATAATTTTTCATCTGAATAAAACCGAACATATAGAGGACATGCCTGAGAAACCCTCTTGATTGCGATCTCTTGGTCCGGGTGTAGAAGTATTGGGTGATCAGAAACACCAGCCACATGATTTTGCCGTAAAGAAGGGCCAATGTGAGGGTGAATACACAGAGGATCAGCTCGTCTGTCTCGAACCAGAGTACCTGGATGGGTCTTGAAAGGTACTGGGGGAATCTGTGGGTAAAATTGTTTTCGCTCAATCGGATCTTTCTCCTCTGGATTCCATGGCTTTTAGCTGATTATTGCACCAATGGTCTGGACAACAGCATCAGCCTTGAGCAGAAAAGCTCCACCTAAAACGACACCTGCCGCAGGTAAAATCATTTGCCGGATGGCAAGTATTGCCGAAAACACCATGCAGGCAACGCCGGCCACAAAGCCGATAGGTCCCAGCAGGATCTGGTTCATTGAGCG
>CAVUYQ010000004.1:0-39934 GCA_963745765.1 uncultured delta proteobacterium
GATGCAGGGAATTGAACCCCGGACACTACGGATATGAGCCGTATGCTCTAACCATCTGAGCTACATCGCCATATTTTAAAGGAGACAATAGTTACATCATTCACCCGGGGGTGTCAACAGAAAACTCGGACAAACCAGGCTGTCTCGAAGCACCAGGGAGGCTGACGGAAAAGATAGCAAAAAAAAGAGGGGAACCCGGTCGGCACCCCTCTTTCATTCAAACCCGGTAAGGACCGGAGAGCTTCAGGACGAAATTACATCATGCCGCCCATGCCGCCCATGCCGCCCATGCCGCCCATGCCGCCGCCCGGAGGCATACCGCCACCAGCGCCAGCACTGTCATCCGGGCTGTCAGCAATGACACACTCGGTGGTCAGCAACATACCGGCAACGGAAGCGGCGTTCTGCAGAGCGGTGCGGGTAACCTTGGCCGGATCAATGACACCAGCCTCAATCAGGTCGCAGTACTCTTCAGTAGCAGCGTTGAAGCCCATGGCACCCTTAAGGGTCTTAACCTTGTCCACAACAACCGAACCTTCATGGCCGGCATTGTTGGCAATCTGGCGAATCGGCTCCTCAAGTGCACGAAGCAGGATATTTTTGCCAAGGCCCTCTTCAGTTGAAAGTTTCAGCGCCTGAAGTGCTCCAATACAGCGGAGGTAAGCAACACCACCACCGGGAACTACGCCTTCTTCAACAGCGGCACGAGTTGCATTGAGTGCATCTTCAACACGAGCCTTTTTCTCCTTCATTTCAACCTCGGTGGCAGCACCGACATTGATAACGGCGACACCGCCGATCAGTTTTGCCAGTCGCTCCTGCAGTTTTTCGCGATCGTAATCAGATGTGGTGTCTTCGATCTGGGTACGAATCTGCTTGACGCGGGCGGCAATTTTCTCTTTGGCGCCGGCTCCGTCAATAATGGTGGTATTGTCTTTGTCCACCACGACACGCTTGGCAGTTCCGAGATCGTTAACGGTGATATTCTCCAGCTTGATACCGAGATCTTCAGTAACAACCTGACCACCGGTCAGCGTCGCAATATCCTCAAGCATTGCTTTGCGGCGATCACCAAAACCAGGAGCTTTTACTGCGGCAACATTCAGGGTTCCACGCAGTTTGTTGACAACCAGGGTGGCCAGGGCCTCACCGTCTACGTCCTCGGCGATGATGAATAGTCCCTTACCCATTTTGGCAACAGACTCGAGAACCGGAAGCAGATCCTTCATGTTGGAAACCTTCTTCTCTACCAGCAGCAGATAAGGGTTATCCATGGCAATTTCCATGCGCTCCGGGTCGGTGACAAAGTAAGGAGAGAGGTAGCCGCGGTCAAACTGCATTCCTTCCACGACATCAAGGGTGGTCTCCATTGATTTTGCTTCCTCAACGGTAATAACACCCTCCTTGCCAACCTTGTCCATTGCCTCGGCAATGATATTACCGATCGTCTCGTCACTGTTTGCGGAGATGGTTCCAACCTGAGCAATTTCCTTCTGCTCTTTGGTCGGCGTGGCAATTTCCTTCAGTTTTTTGACAACCACGGCTACTGATTTGTCAAGACCGCGCTTTATCTCCATGGGATTGTTGCCGGCGGCAACAAGTTTTGCGCCTTCTGTATAGATGGCCTGGGCAAGCACGGTAGCAGTGGTTGTACCGTCACCGGCTACGTCAGAAGTCTTGGAAGCAACTTCCTTGACCATCTGGGCACCCATGTTTTCAAACTTGTCCTTCAGCTCAATCTCTTTTGCTACGGTCACACCGTCTTTGGTGATAGTCGGCGCGCCATAGGATTTGTCGATCAGAACATTACGACCTTTCGGTCCCAGTGTTACCTTTACGGCATCTGCCAGGGTATTAACACCGGTGAGAATCTTTTCACGGCCTTTCACACCGAATTTAATATCTTTTCCAGCCATTGGCATTTCTCCTTTTTCTTTTGAAACGAATTAGTGCGGTTGAAACAATGGTCGTAATAACCGTTAGCCCTCAACAACTCCAAGGACATCATCTTCACGCATGATCAGGTAATCTTCTCCGTCAAGTTTTACATCGGTACCGCCATACTTGGAAAAGAGAACGACATCACCCGCTTTTACCTGCAACGCAACGCGCTCGCCTGAATCATTTAACTTCCCGGGACCTACAGCGACAACCTTTCCCTCGGCAGGCTTTTCCTTTGCGCTGTCAGGGATAATGATGCCACCGGCGGTTTTCTCTTCCTCCTGAAGCCTCTTAACAAGAAGGCGATCATTTAACGGACGAATTTTCATTGCTTCCTCCTACTTCTTATTGCTGTTGTTTAGTAATTATTACAGGAACTGCCATACCCACACGAACATGGCCCTGCCCAAAAGCGCCCTATACCGGGCATGCCTTAAAAGATTGCGTAAATATAGGCGTGTATACTTAAAAATCAAGGGGCGGCTGCAAAAAAATAGCAACCGCCCCTTCATGCTGCATAAATTATTGTACTTACGTTTTTTCTTAACCAGAGAGGACTGATAAAGCTGTTTACACAACCCGTACCGTCCAGCCGAAGAGATCTTCTGCGCGACCGTACTGAATGGCCTGAAGATTGGTAAAAAACCTGGTAGACAACTCTCCGGATTTGCCGTTATTTATGATGCAGGAAGTATCACCGTAATGGAGTTCTCCGACCGGTGATATAACCGCCGCTGTGCCCGTGGCAAATATTTCTTTGAGACTGCCATCTTCTGAAGCAGAAAGAACTTCATGTATAGTGATGGGCCGCTCTTCAACTTCGATACCCCAGCTGCCGGCCAGTTGAATAACCGAATTTCTTGTAATCCCGCCAAGAATAGAACCGTTAAGCGGCGGGGTAACCAGTTTATCACCGATAGAAAAAAATATATTGCTGGTACCCACTTCCTCCAGGTATTTACGCTCACAGGCATCAAGCCAGAGCACCTGGGTATAGCCCTCCTTCTTCGCCTCTTCGGTGGCCAGTAGAGAAGCCGCATAATTACCGGCAGTTTTAACGTTGCCTACACCGCCTTTTACCGCCCTGGCATAATCTTTACAGACATATATTTTCGTCGGACTGAAACCTTCTGGATAATAAGGCCCAACCGGGCTCATGATGACAAAAAAGGTATAGGTCTCGGATGGTTTCAGACCAAGATAGGGGTCGACCCCTATCATCGTCGGACGCAGATAAAGCGAAGCGCCGTTTCCCTGTGGGATCCAGTCACGATCCAGGTAGATGAGCGCCTTGACGGCCTTCATTACATCGCCAACAGGGAAAAGCGGCATGCTCATGCGGGCCGCACCCCTGTTCATCCGTTCGAAATTATCCGTGGGCCGGAACATCAGGATCTGCCCGTCATCTCCCCGATAGGCCTTGAGTCCTTCAAAAATGGACTGACCGTAATGCAGCACAGTTGCCGCCGGATCCATCTGGAACTTTTGATACGGGCATATCCTGGCATTGTGCCATCCCCGTTCCCGATGCCATTCCATCAAAAACATGTGGTCGGTGAAATGTTTTCCAAATCCCAGATTTTCCAGGGGAGGCTTCTTTTTCAGATCAATTACCTTCTCAAGTGAAATATCCAGATCTTTCCACATGATACATTCTCCAGACGTAACTTATTTTACTTTTAAAACCGAACAGATCGTTATATATACAAGATGATGCTGGTTATCTCCCTTCCTGATGATCTCAGAACAGTCCCGCATGATAACTCAGCCTGATTGTGAAAAGCAAATATATTATGTTCACCATGACATTATCAGAGTACACACCTAATGAACGATAACAGCGAGCCGGATAATCCCCTTTCGACAGAAAGATCGATCCCTTTGCGGGTAAAATATTTCCTGCTTGTCCTGCTCATTTCCGTCTTTTTCCTGGGACGAGTGCTTTATCCGTTCTGGTCTATTCTTGTCCTGTCCTTCCTGCTATCAAGTCTCTTCAGGCCGGTTTACCTGTTCATCAACAGGCGTGTGCCGAACACACCATCCTCCATATTGACCTGCCTGCTGATTACCGCTCTGGTCTTCGTACCCATCGTTTTTTTCATCGGCGCACTCTCCAACGAGGCGCTGGGGGTCTACCAGTGGGGTAGAGACAGCAGAATATGGCTTAAATTACAGTCCTTTATCCAGGAAAGTCCTTTGGTTGCGCAGGCACTCCAATACCTCAAGGAAGTCGGTTTTGACCTTTCACCCTCACAGATCTCCGACACGGTTTCCTATGTCGTAAAAATGGCCGGCTTGATGCTTTATAACCAGGCCAGTGCCTGGGCTGCCAATATTGCCGAGTTTTTCTTTCTTTTCATCATGATGATCCTGATAATCTTCTTCCTCCTGATCGATCTGCCGAAATTGCTCGATTTCTTGATCAAGCTCTCCCCGCTTCCCGACGACGAAGACCGCCTTCTGATACGGAAATTCGAAGAAATCGCTACTGCCGTGCTGAAGGGAAATGGTATCTGCGGGCTGATCCAGGGTATTCTGGGCGGTGCGGTGTTCTCAATCATGGGAATAAGCTCGCCAATCCTCTGGGGCTGTATCATGGCGGTCCTGGCCTTTCTGCCGATTTTCGGCATCGGCCTGATTATGATACCGGCGGCGTTTCTCTTGGCAGTTAATGGCAATATGGCATGGCCGATCTTGCTCTTCTGCTTTTATATGTTCCTTTCCTTTTCGGTTGAATACCTGATCAAACCAAAACTGGTCGGCAAATCGGTTCACATGCACACCCTGCTGGTATTCCTGTCGATTATCGGCGGTCTCAGTGTCTACGGTGTGCTTGGCATCATTTACGGGCCGCTTATCGTCACCGCCTTCCAGACCCTCTCGGAAATCTACCTGAAAAAATACGATCACCACGTCCAGCGCCTCTAGCCTGACGTTCACGAGTCTGGACAGCCTCCGCTCTAGCGCGTTGCTTTTGCGATTCACCTTCTTCTGTATGGTGAATCACAAGTTTCCGTACAAGCGGACTGTCTCAACTCTCGGACGTAGGTCTAACGCTCGAGATAGCCTTTCAGCCTGGCAAGCCCCTCTTCGATAGCATCAAGATCAATCCCGGAATAGGCAAGGCGCAGGTAATAGTTCGTTTCGCCTGGAAGCGGGGTGCCGAAATGGGATCGCGCACACATTGATACACCGGTATGTTTCAGAATATCCCCGATAAAATCCTGATAATTACTGAAGCCCTTATTGGTCATGGCCGCGGTCACATCCGGCCAGAGATAGAAGGTGGCGTTTGGACGAAAACAGGAAACACCATCGATATCATTGAGCAGATCGACGCAACGATCACGCCTTTTCTTGAGCACATCAAGGATATTGCGGACATGCTGCTGGTCGCCGTTTATGGCATCGAGTGCCGCCCATTGCACGAAGTGATTGGAACATGATTCATCATTGACGTTGAGCTTGCCGATAATGGTGATCAACTCTTCCGGTCCGAGGGCGGCACCAAGCCGCCAGCCGGTCATGGCAAAACGTTTGGAAAAGGTATAAAGGATAACACTTCTCTCCTCCATGCCAGGTTCAGCAACAATTGATGTCGATTCTCCATCGTAATGGATATCAAAATAGGCCTCATCCAGCAGGACCAGCAGATCATGCTTCACGGCCAGCTCGGCTATGCGGCGCCGATCGTCAGCACTGCATTCGGCGCTCGTCGGATTGTGCAGATCGTTGACAATGAGAAGCTTTGTCTTCCCGGTAATGGCAGCCTCCAGGCCGTCAATATCAAAGGTGAAATTCCCGTCACCAACGACGGTGCCATAAGGCACGGCGATGCCGCCGTGAAACTCGATCTGCGATTCGTAAATAGGAAAACCGGGATTCGGGTAAAGCACTTCATCCCCCGGGTTCATCAATGTAAGGAGGAACTTTGAGATAACCGGCTTGCCGCCCGGCTGAATGGCTACGTTCTCCATGGAATAGGAGGTTCCACGAGTCCTGTTCAGTTCTTTGGCGAGCGTCTGACGCAACTCCGGAATGCCGACATTGGCCGTGTAGCCTGTTTTACCGTTTTTCAGGGCCCGGTAAGCCGACTCTACGATGTTTGGCGGCGTTGGCAGATTCAAATCACCCAGATGAAACGGGAACACACGGTTCCCAGCCGCAGCATGGGCCGCAGCCTGACCAGCGACAACAAATGCCGTTTCCACACCGAGTTTTTTAACTCTATCCGCCAACATTATGGGTTTCATCTATATCCTCTTTCTTCTGCTGTTAAACTGCCTGAACTACCTTCCAGATAAGCACGCCACCATCCGTGTGCAATACGTGGGTTTATTACCCCAATTCCCGGGCCGAATCAAGACGTATCACGACAATAACCAGGCATGAACCTGCGCTTTGCCGCTCTTTGATTATTTTATTTTGTGATCGGGCAGGTCACGGCGAAATTTTCGATAAAAGGTGCTGGATGAACCGTCAAGATAGATTGCCTCAAGATACAGCAATTTTCTCGGTAGCTGCGCCGGGGTGCCGCGAGCCACGAGGAAATGTGCAGGTTTTCCCACTGCAATACGTCCAAATTCTGATTGCAGACCCAGGAGGTGTGCGTTGTTCTCGGTGGCGCAACAGACTGCCTCAGGCAGGGAATAACCGGCCTGCATAAAGAGCTTCATCTCCTCAACCAGCGCCTCCCCGTGCAGCACCCCGATACTGCCGGCATCGGTACCCAGGGCAACCCGGACACCGGAGGATCGGGCCTGCGATAATTGTTCAAGCTGATGTGTCAGGTTTCTTTCTATCACACTTTTTTCGGCTGCTACTGAACAATTCTCAACGTATTGTGCACAGGCTTTCATGGTATAGACAGTCGGCACCCAGAAGGTCCGGTTTTCGGCCATTTTCTCAAGATTTTCACTGCCCATGAAAAAACCATGTTCAATGGAGTCACATCCGGCCTCAAGCGCCCTTTGCACCGCTTCACGCCCATTGGCATGAATCATCACCTTTTTACCCTGTTGTTTTACCCGGCTCACCAGCTCCTGTAATTCCCGCAAACCGAACTGGGGCGGCGTTTCATGGGCAAAAACACTGAGACTGTTCAATCCCGAGTTGATAATCTTGACCATTTCTCCGGGCTGTTCATCTCTCTGATAGGCCTGGGCAAGCGTTTCGCCATCAACGGGATGACCGCCAATCAACCCTCCATAACGGTCTTTCCGATGAAAAGCCCTGCCGCCACTAAGCACCCGCACCGGTTCCCGGTCCCTGCCTACCTGTTCCTGCCGGTATCTCAGAACACAGCGCTGCCTGTCACCTCCGTCCCTCAGGGCAAGAACGCCATGGGAAAACTGCTGGGTGATATGCCCGGCGATTACCGGCATAAGTTCATCACAGTCGAGTTTCAATTGTCTTCTCCTGGCCACCGGATCAACTGTTCCCGACATGCAAAGATGAACATGACTGTCCAGTAAAGCCGGCAGAATAATACCATGGGAGAGATCGGTAACAGTTGAGGGATCAGGAGAATCGCTGCTGTTGTAGTTTTCTATGGCGTTAAAGACACCGTCTTCTATGGTGATGAGAACCTTTTCTCTTATCGGCCCGCCGCTTCCGTCAATCAATCGGCCGGCAAGAATATAATGAGGTCTGTTCTGCATACGGTCATCTCTCCTGGAGGTTCCATGATTTCATGATTTTAAGCACTATAACGCATCCTACCGAATTTTGAAGAAGCCTGAAAACCGTCTGTCGTCTGGGCACTGCCACGGTTCGTCACATCAATTTTTTTGAACCGAGTGATAAGATTAATTGCATTGCCTTTCCATTTATGTTAGGCAGATAAGCATTGATTCGTGCGGTCAGAGCAGCAGAATAGTTGTTTGAATGACCCTCTTTTTAAACAATGCAAATCCCATATTAACAACCAATTTAACAGTAAAAACACAGGAGGAAAGCGAAGAGGCTCGGAAAAAACGGGAAAAAGTGTAAGTCAAAACTTATTGAAAAGGAGCTGACATATGAGCGGAGACAAGAATGTTATTGAAACCTCTGAGGCTGAAATTGCGGTACACTGGCAGGAAGAAGGATATTTCCGCCCCTCGGCAACATTTGTAGGCCAGGCCAACCTTACCGATGAATCGATTTACAAACGTTTCAGCCTTGAAAATTTCCCCGACTACTATACCGAGTTTGCCGAACTTCTCACCTGGTACAAGTACTGGGATGAGGTACTCGACACAAGTGATGCGCCGTGCTACAAATGGTTCAAGGGTGGAAAGCTCAATGCCAGCTATAACTGTATTGACCGTCACCTGAAAAAAAACAAGAACAAAACAGCTATTCATTTCGTCCCGGAACTCGAAGAGGAACGGGTCCAGCACATCACCTACCAGGAACTCTATGTCCGGGTAAATGAGTTTGCCGCTCTCCTGCGGGATACCGCCGGTTTAAAAAGGGGTGACCGGGTTACCATTCATATGCCGATGTCGGCAGAACTGCCGATCACCATGCTTGCCTGCGCGCGTCTTGGTATTATTCACTCGGTCGTCTTTGGCGGTTTTTCTGCCAGCGCCTGTGCTGACCGTGTCATCGACTCAAACAGCCGCGTACTCATCACCATGGACGCCTATTACCGGGCAGGAAAACTGCTCAATCACAAAACAGTCGATGATGAGGCCTGTAAACTAGCGGAAGAAGGCGGTCAGAAGGTTGACATGCTTCTTATCTGGCAGCGTTACCCGGGAAAATACTCATCTGCGGCACCGCTCGTTGAGGGTCGCGATGTCGTCGTCAATACTGAATTGAAAAAATATTACGGGGCCAGGGTCGAACCGGAAAAAATGCTGTCCGAGGATCCGCTTTTCCTGATGTACACCAGCGGCACCACCGGCAAGCCAAAAGGCTGTCAGCATGGTACCGGCGGATATCTCTCCTATGTAACCGCCATGTCCAAATATATCCAGGATATCCACCCGGAAGATGTCTACTGGTGCATGGCTGATATCGGCTGGATTACCGGCCACTCATTCATTGTCTATGGACCGCTTGCACTATGCGCCTCTTCAGTTATCTACGAAGGCGTACCGACCTATCCTGATGCCGGAAGATCATGGAGGATTGCCCAGGACCTCGATGTTAATATTTTCCATACGGCACCAACAGCCATCCGTGCCTTACGGAAGATCGGTCCGGATGAACCGGCCAAATACACTTACCATTTCAAGCATATGACAACGGTTGGTGAGCCCATTGAGCCCGAAGTTTGGCGCTGGTACCAGAAGGAAGTCGGCAAGGGCGAGGCGGCAATTGTCGATACTTACTGGCAGACGGAGACAGGGGGATTTCTCTGCAGTACCGTGCCCGGCATCCAGGCCATGAAACCCGGCAGTGCCGGTCCCGGTGTACCGGGAATTCACCCGATCATTTACGATGAAGATGGAAAGATTCTGCCGGCAGGTGCGGGCAAAGCAGGCAACATCTGTATCCAGAATCCCTGGCCCGGCTGTTTCATGACCATCTGGGGCGATCGGGACCGGTTCGTCAAAACCTACTTCAGCATGTACAACAAGAATCCGAAGAGCACCGACTGGAGAGACTGGCCGTACCTGACCGGTGATGCCGCCGTGGAAGCAGCCGATGGCTATTTCCGTATTCTCGGCCGCATCGACGATGTCATCAATGTCTCCGGTCACCGGCTCGGAACCAAGGAAATCGAGTCAGCCGCACTTACCGTGCCGGAGGTGGCCGAGGCCGCCGTTGTGCCGGTTAACCACGAGATCAAGGGCAAGGAACCGGAGTTATACGTGGCACTGAAACCCGGTATCAAGCCGACACCCGAAATACAGCAGAAAATTGCCGATGCCATCGTCTTTCAAATCGGTAAGATTGCAAAATGCAAGAATGTCTGGCTGGTCCCGGATATGCCGAAGACCCGCTCCGGAAAAATCATGCGGCGTGTATTAGGCGCCATCTCCAACAAAGGTGACGTCGGCAACGTCATGACCCTTGCCAATCCGGAAGTTGTAGAGGAAATCCAGAAAATGGTTGGCAAATAAACTGAGAATAAGAGAAGTACAGGAATAAACAACAAAGGCGGCTATCGGATCAGTTCCGATAGCCGCCTTCGTTGTTTTTAGAGTAATACACTGATCGACATACCATCAATGTCAGTCAACCCGGATACCATATAAGCCGTTCTGCTAAAATAGATACCCATCAGGAGTTCCTCGCTGGGAACAGCATGACATTCCGACGTCAGGGCTCAGGACAAGCGGTTGAAAAGCTTATCCAGGTCATTGTTTTTCGTTGGGTTGAAGCCCCCAAGATCGAGCTGCCTGACGTATTGCGTTGAAGCCGGCAGCAGTTTGAACAGATCATCCGTAATCGTGGAAAGCAGCTCCAGCCTGTGCAGAACCGTTTCCTCCGAGTCGATGGGCACCTGGTAACGCTGCATCATCAGATACTCCATCCCGTAGTGGTCCTTTTTCCGCTCAAACTCCCGGATATTTTTCAGGGTATCGTTTAAAACACTTTTCCGGTCGAGAAAATAGGCTTCAGCAGAAATATCACACGGCAGCTCGGCAAGCAGTGTCAGGCTCAAATGAAAGAGTTCGGCGAAATTATGCTTCCTGTCCGCAGCTTTTTCAATCAGGGAGCAAAGGAACCGGCGTGACGCCCCGGCAAAACGATCCCCCCTGCAGCGCAAAACAATTTTTGCCGATTGTGCGTCAGGGGGCGGCGAGATGCTCATTCAGGGCAGCACAAATCTGCCGGTCTGGAACTCTTAGGAGATAGAGTTTTTCAACGAGGGTGGTGATCAGTCGGCAGGTTAAGGACACCTGAAAAGAGGCATCTGAACCAGGCATCCGCAACTGCACGACCTTTTCTTCACCAAGAAGGGTTTCTATAATTTTTTTCTCATCTTCCGAAGTGAACCTGCTGTCACCGATAATCATCTCGACAGCCATCCTTGTGCTGCTATCGGGAAAAATGACCAGCCCCAGAATAATCTCCCGATCCTCAAAATCAGGATCTGTCAGCGCACAAGCGATATCAGCCGCACCCAGTCCATAGGTCGTTTCGGCAAAAAACAGAATATCTTCCGATATCGTTAACCCGTGCGACATGACCACACGTAAGTGGTCCGCGATTCTTTCACGTTTACGGGACATCATCTCTTGTTCGCGGCTATCAGTGCCGCACCGGATGTGCTGTTCAGCATGTGCAGAGCTGCTTCCCTTAACTGCGTGCAATCCGGAAGTACCACGGTTCCTGCGGGAAATTCGACATCGCCCTGAATCCCGACAAACAGCAGGCCGGTCTCTTTGGCAGCATCATAATCAGTCAGGGCGTCGCCAACAAATACACAACAATCGGGATTCAGTCGATAGCGGCCCAGCAGATCACGGACATGCTCAGGCTTTCTGGTTGGAGAGCCTCTCATTTCCTTGAAGTAATGCGCCATCTGCCTTTGTTTGATAACCTGCTGCAGCTCTGACTCGGGTGTTCCCGAGATAACAAAGAGCGGAATGTTTAGATGCTCATTTTCCAGAAAATCCCTGGCACCGGGAATCCAGTCTGCTGCAACGACCTCATCGGCAACCAGTTCTGAATAACGAGCCCCCCAGGCAACAAGCTCCTCTTCAGAGAGAGGAGAGCCGATTATATGCTCATGGGCAAACCGTATCTTGTCTATACGGCTGATTCCACCATGTTCCCGATGATGCTTCAGGACCGCGCCAAGCACCTTTTCTCCATATGGCCGGAATAACCGTTCAAAGGCCGTTGTCTTGATACCCACAGAATCAAGTATGACACCGTCAAAGTCGAGAAAATAAGCAGCAATTTTTTTCGTTTTCATTGATTTAAGGTACCTTCATTCTAAAAATCAAAACACATTACGTCTCCTTATCTGCAGATAATTCAAGGCACCTGAAAGAGTTTCATATGACCTGTCGGTGTCGAATATCTTTGGGCAGATGAGCAGTGAGAGAGGCCAGAACAAAGGCGGCAAGAACCGTCTGTGGAGCCGGCAGAATATGATGATAGGCTGCACCAAGCAGCAGTAGTTTGACAAAAGTTCCAAGGCCGGATATTTCGCGGTAGAGCTGACGATGCCGCAAGCTTTCCGTAAAAAAAAGCAGAAAACCGCTCAGCACAGCCATTCCCAGGTAGAACTCCGGTGGACCGGCAATGCCCTCAATGATGAACGATGTCAGATAGACCGCGGCACCGACCTGATGAATAGCTCTGATTGCTACGGATATGAGCAAAACCCAATATGGACGGGCACCTATCCGACCGGTCTTCAAGGCGATCCCGTCAAGTTTCTTCTCATTTTCATCAGTGCGACCACTTTTCATATTTGCCACCTATATAACACTCTTTTGCAGAACTTTGCCGTCAATAGCCTCACGCAGAATAAAACTATCATCATCGCACTGTCGATGACTATTTACCCGGCCACCTTGAATAAGGTGTGGTCGTAAGAGAGCAGTAGATTAACAGCAGGGGCACGGCGTTCTGAAAAAAGACAAAAAAAACCCGCTATCTGGAAGAGAGAGGGGGAGGGAACAGATAGCGGGGAACACAATATATAAAAAATATATAGAGCGTGTTTTACTGTAAATCTAATCACGGGGTATGGGTGAGTCAAGGAATCCTTCTTTGTGAAAGTTAAAATACATCGACCATTCCGAAACAGTCGTGATCAAATGAGAATTCCGAGAATAATCCTTCTCCCTTAATCGTGACAGAGAAAATGCTGCTGCCCTGGTTCATTTTTTGACTCTTTCTTGCATTTTTTCTCAAACAGGTTTATTAGGACATTATAATTTTAATATAATTACTATAAGGTAATAGGGTTCGCAGGGGGCCTCACTGTTTCGAATTTATCTCTGATATTTTACTGATAAATACCAGAATGAACTACCCCGCCGCAAACAGCGGAGTATCAAGATATAGCAAGTATTATTACAATAACGCCGCAAGCGGCGGAGTATTAGACCCGGGCTACGCAATAAAATGTCTTTTCGTGAGTCACTTATGCCTGCGAAGTGCCTTCTTCGAGGGGAAAAACAGGGCAACCAATGAAATCTTGTGATGTTATCGGTGGACGAATCAGAACGACATGCTCACGTTGCGAAAAAGTGACATATACCGATGTTACCGTCGAGGCCAGGGAGAAGATTGTTCGCTGTTCATGTGGAAAATCAGAGACTTACGAGATAAACAGCCGCAGATCTACTCGAGATTCCACGGCCGGCAGTGCCGAAATTCTCTTTGCAGATAAATGTGAAAGCAAGATTCACCTTTTTGACGCCTCAGATACCGGTATCGGTTTTTACGTACCGGAAGAAACGGCGGCTCTGCTTCATCCAGGCCAGGAAATCACTTTCAAGAACAAATCGGGTGAAGGTGAGATTGCCATGCGAAAGATGCTGATCACCAGTGTTTCCGGCAACCGGGTCGGAGCAAAATACCCGGAAACAAACTCCGCTTTCAAATTCATTATGTAGAATGGTTGCCGGGCGTCGAGCTATTGACTGCCCTTCCGAGCCTTTTTTCGCAGCAAACAGCATTTGCCGGCCTCCTTCTTTCTGCCATTTTTGCCGGTACCGGTTGAAGACCTTTTACACAAACTGAAGGATACGATTCCAGTCTCGTTTCATATCCACAACCGTCCATGCCTGCGCACGAGCCCCATCAAGAGCCTTGTTCAGCTGCCCGACATGAAAGTCTCTGCAAGCCCCATTCTCTTTAAGTTTAACTGGCTCACAGGCTGTTCTCTTACTGTAGGCCACCTTGAATAATTGCCTTTTCGCCCGATCTCATCGTTATGCTCGAATTTATATCCTCAGAATATCAACTATATGCCTGCGGTAAAATTTATCGCATGCCTTGATTTTAAGCAAAAATCCTTATTTTGCATAAGGCTCCGCTGATTGACTATTGCCTGCAAATATCAATAATCTTCTTGCCAGCAGCTGCTTCCTTTAATATCCTGACAAATGGCTCCTCCGTAAAATGTGATCTCTTCATGGTCTACTCCTTTTTCATGGTTGTAGACCTAAAGCACTAAGTGATCAATGGATTAGTTTTTCAGGGCGAGGTCACGTTGAGCTACTACCGGAAACAATAATGAGAGAGGGTGATTGAACCCTTTTTATCAATAACTCCTGTGACGCTGAAAAAGCGTGTAACCATGGCGATGAAACAGAGACAACTAAACATCCAGAAGCTGAAGACAGAGTTTTTGGATGTTCTGATCATTGGTGGCGGAATGAATGGTGCCGTCAGTGCTGCAGCATTGGCATCCCGCGGCGCCAAGGTCGGCCTTATTGATTCCCGTGATTTTGCCGGCTTTACCAGCCAGCAATCCTCCAATCTGATTTGGGGCGGCATTAAATACATGGAAAGCTATGAATTCCAACTGGTTAACAATTTATGTAAATCCAGGAATGAATTACTGAAAAGTTTCCCATCCACAGTAAGGGAAATCCGTTTTTTGAGCACGCTGTCAAAAAAATCCCGCATTCCTCCGTGGGTCATGCTGGCCGGTACCTGGCTCTATTGGCTGTTCGGCAGGGGGAAAACACGGACACCGCGTTTATTTTCCGCCAGTGAGATCAAGAACACCGAACCACTCATCAATGTGGAAAATAGTATTGGCGGCGTCGAATATTCCGATGCCTACCTGCATGACAATGATGCACGATTCGTCTTCAACTTTGTACGCAGCGCGATGGACAAGGGCGGCATCGCCGCAAACTATGTTGAATCGGTCAGTGGTTCGTACGACGAAAAGGGCCAATGGACCACAGTCGTCCGAGATGAGGTCGGTGGCGAACAGTTTGAGATACATTCCAAGGTCGTAATCAATGCCGCAGGTGCCTTCGTTGACCGGCAAAATGATGTGACCGGGGTGGAGACCACCTATCGTCATGTATTCTCCAAAGGTATTCATCTTATCGTACCGCGCTTGTCCCGTAAAAACCGGGTGCTCGCTTTTTTCGCTGATGACGGGCGTCTGTTTTTCGCCATCCCCATGGCAAACCGCACCTGCATAGGCACTACCGATACCCCTGTTGAAAATCCGGAAACTGCAGTGACCCCGGAAGACCGTCATTTTGTGTTATCCAATATTAACGCCCGCCTCGACTTGAGCAGGCCCCTTGATGAAAGCCATATCATATCGGAGAGATGCGGTGTTCGCCCGCTGGTCTTGAAAAAGGGACAAAAATCCAAGGACGATTTCTTGCAGATGTCGAGAAAACATATCGTTGAGACATCTGCCGCCAAGAAGCATATCAGCATTTTCGGCGGTAAACTGACCGACTGCTTAAACGTTGGCGAGGAAATATGTAAGGACGTCATAAAGCTCGGTATTACGTTGGCTCCGGTCAAAGAAAAATGGTACGGTGAACCGGCAAATGAGGTGAAGACTGCCTATTTCAAAGAGGCGTATAAACTTGGCCTTGATCAGGTTGTTGCCCACGATACCGGTGAAGTCTTGAGCGATAGATTATGGCGCCGTTATGCACGCCATGCCATGCCGATGCTTGACGCCATAGAAAAAAATCCCGAAATGGCTGAAACCTTGATTGAAAACACCGGTATTCGCCGCTGCGAGATAGAGCACATCGCGAAAAATGAAATGGTGGTAACGCTTGAAGACTATTTAAAAAGACGATCAAAATTGGCATACCTCGTTGGTTATGAGGAACTCAAGCAGTCGAAAGGTGTTCATGAGGCATGCGAAAAACTGTTTGGCGAAGAGGCTCAGGTCAAATATAAAGAGTATTTCTCCAGGTAAGCATCAGGTCTACTTCTTGAAGGTATCGCTATGAACAGACACATTCTCAGTATCGACCAGGGTACCACCTCGAGCAGGGCCGTTATTTTCAACGACAGCTTTGATATCGTTGCGCTCGCCCAACAGGAATTCGAACAATTCTTTCCCGACTCAGGCTGGGTTGAACATGACCCGGAGGAGATCTGGCAAACCACGCTTGCTACCTGCCTGCGGGCACTCAAAGAAGCCAGGCTGGCCCCCCGGGATGTCTCGGCCATCGGCATTACCAACCAGAGAGAGACCGCCATCATCTGGGATAGGGAAACAGGCGTACCGGTCTACCGTGCTATTGTCTGGCAGGATCGGAGGACATCCGATTACTGCAACCGGCTGAGAAATGCGGGACATTCTGAGTTGGTCACCAGAAAGACAGGCCTGCTCATCGACCCTTACTTCTCGGCCACCAAGATCCACTGGATACTCGAGAATGTTAATGGCGCAAAACAGCAGGCCGCAAGCGGCCGACTCGCATTCGGAACAGTTGACAGCTTCCTGCTCTGGCGCCTGACAGGAGGACGGGTCCATGCAACCGATGCCACCAATGCGGCACGAACCATGATCTTCAATATCCATAAAAACTGCTGGGACCAGGAGTTGCTTGATCTTTTCGAGATACCGGCCTCCCTACTGCCTGAGGTACACGATTGTTCATCAGAATTCGGTTTGACAGAGAGTGCACTGCTGGGTGCGCCGATACCGGTCTGCGGAATCGCAGGTGATCAGCAGGCTGCACTGGTCGGCCAGGCCTGCTTTGAACCCGGGATGCTTAAATCCACCTATGGTACCGGCTGTTTTGCGGTAATGAATACCGGTCCCGAAGCGGTCTCTTCGACAAGTAAGCTCCTGACCACAATCGGTTACCGGTTGAATGGAGTAACGACATACGCCCTGGAAGGATCTATTTTTGTTGCCGGGGCAGCCGTTCAATGGATGCGTGATGCCATGGGCCTTATAGGAACAGCCTCCGAGAGTGGCGGCCTGGCGCGACAGGCGGACCCGAACCAGGACGTCTACCTGGTTCCTGCCTTCACCGGACTTGGAGCCCCGCACTGGGATGCTGATGCGCGTGGAGCGATATTCGGCATCACGCGCAGTACCGGACCGGCGGAGTTGTCACGGGCAGCTCTTGAATCGGTCTGCTACCAGACGCGTGATCTGCTGGCGGCGATGCACAAGGACTGGCAACAGGAAAATCCTCCGGTCCTCAGGGTCGACGGCGGCATGGTTGCTTCCAATTTCACCATGCAATCGCTTGCCGACATCCTCAACGCCCCGGTCGATCGACCGGTAATTCTTGAAACCACAGCCGTTGGTGCAGCCTATCTTGCCGGTTTGCAAAAGGGTATCTACCCCGAACCGAAAGCATTTGCTCAAACATGGAAATGTGACCGCCGATTTTCACCCGAGATGAATGAAGAAATCCGGGAAAGAAAGTATCGTGGCTGGAAAGATGCACTGCGCCGGACATTAAGCGCGCCCCGAAATTGTCCGTGACGCAGAGCTATAGTTGATGCCTGTATACTGTCCTGAGATCCCTACCCGAGGCCGACAAGTACTACCCCGGCAAAGAGCAAAACCACCGCCGTAATCTTCGGGCCGCAGGTTCGCTCTTTTAATAAAAGGATCCCGAAAATGAGACCAATTGGAATGCTGAGTTGCCGAAAGGCAACCACATAGCTGATATTGGTTACATATCCCATACTGACCAGAACCAGGCCATAGGTCAGGAAGATTCCTGCTCCTTTTATTATTGATGCTGCGGGATGGGCCAACTGCCGTAAGAAAAGTTGCCGTTCCTTCGCGCTGGGGAGAACCAGCATCGCCTGCCAGAGCACCGTAGTAAAACCCTGCAGGCAAATATAGTATAAGGCTATTATAAAATTATCATTCAGGGCCACTGAACGGCCGCTCCTGATGAGAGCCAGGGTAAAATCATCAACCATGGAATAGCCGGCTGTGCCAATGGCAGCAACCAGGGCGGCAATAACGCCAACGCTTTTGTATCTTTGCAGTGAAAAATCCCTAAAAGACTGCAGGGGAATCAGAAATCCCCCCGCCACGATAAGGGACATGCCGAAAAGAGCCGGCGTTCCTATTGTTCCTCCCTGACCGAAAGTAAAGACCACCACGGTAACCATGAGTGTCGGCAGGGATCGGGCCAGAGGATAGGCAACTGAAAGCTCTCCTTTTTTATAAGCAAAGGCCAGACCTGCGAAATAGAGTGCCTGAAAAAAACCGGTAAGGAGAAGCAGAGGCCAGAACTGCTGCATTATTTGCAGAACCTGGTATCTCCCTGAAATCAGGAGTGGAACCAAAAGAATGGTCCCAAACAGGTTTGCCAAAAGAAATGAGGCTGTAGACGGATAATCTTTCTTACTGAAAAGATTCCACCCGGCATGGGTTAGAGCTGAGATGACAAGAAGGACTGCAGCTGTCAGAGTCATTCAAAGGCCGTATGTATCATCAAATCGCCTGTACCTATCCCGGACCGGAGTTAGTTCCCGGCTTGCCGAAAACGGGAAAGGGTTTGAAATGCGGTTCAACATCGAGGATGCTCAATAACGTACAACAAAGGGGGCAAGCAGCAATCCCCACCACCAATACAGCATCTCTGCGCTAAAGAAAAGTTGTCTTTTGACTTGTTAGAGAAAAGAGAGCCAAAAGTTCTCCGTGGTTTATACTCCGTGGGTGGGCTCCTTCGAGATTTGCAGCTCGGTCTGTTCAACATGGTGGATTAACCGTTTCAACAAAAGATCAACAGATGATTTTGAATGCCAGGGAAGGAAGTGATCCTTGCCTTTCAGTATCAGCGTATCGAGGGAGGCATTCTTTAGCATTTGTTGCAAGTAATAAACGTTGGCGATGGGTACCAGCGGGTCCCTGTCCCCGTGTACAATACTGACAGGAATTGAGATCTGCTTAAGCCTTTCGGCTTGGGCTATTAGTCCACTCTTTAAACCTAAGAGCTCTTGATTGGCGTTATTTATAGGTCTTGACAGCAGCGAGGCAATTGGTTTAAGCGTGCCAAGAGACTGAATCCAACTGGCCTCCTCCAGATCAGGGTCGGCAGCACCCGCCAGGAGCAGCAGACCACCGACCATTTCAGCATGGTCCAAGACAATCTGCAGAGCTACAGCTGCCCCCGATGAATGCCCTACCAATATAGCTTTCCGGCCTTTGACCTCCTCCAGCAAAGGTGCAATTGCCTGGGCCTGACGTGTAAGCGAAACAACGGCATGTCCGGGTTTACTGAGACCATAACCCAGACGATCTACCGCGATATGCCTATGTCCGGGAGGTACGGTGAGCAGATAATCTGCCCACCCTCTCGCATTACCAGGCGTTCCATGCACAAAGATGACCCGTCGACCGTCAGGCGTACCTCTTTGCAAAAAACTTACGACATCTGTTGACGACGATGGGACCCTGACGAATTGACGCTCGAGACCGGCAATTCGTCCTTGACTGGCAACTGTTTTTAAAGGAGCATTGTGCCCCCACAAACTGGAAAAGAACACTTTGAAGGCATGCATCGGCGGTAGTAAACGCATGCGGGGGAGCGAACTTTTATCATGCTTCACTATCATCACACCCAATCATCCCTGACGAATAAAAAAAGAAATAAAATCAGCCAATCCATCATACATAGGTTAATCATTTTAACACCAGATCAAGTCGCTATTCGTTCCGCCAGGGAGCGGCCATGACCACAGCATGAGGTTACCTTGAATTGTATCGTGCAGAATTTTCTTGACAGGCTTCTGATGTGTGATATATCAGATATCTATAAGGTGTACTTTCATCTGTTTAACGACTACTGGTACGAATCCCTGGAATGGCAGGTAAAATCATAGATCATGGAGGTTCAAAATGACTACAATGAAAATGACCACTGAAGAAGCCTTTATAAAAGTTCTTCAAATGCACGGAATTGACAATGCTTTTGGTATTATCGGCTCTGCAATGATGCCGATCTCGGACCTGTTTCCACAGGCAGGGATCACCTTCTGGGACGGTGCGCATGAATGTAACGCTGGTATGATGGCTGACGGTTTTTCACGAGCTTCCGGCAAGATGTCGATGATTGTCGCCCAGAACGGCCCTGGTATAACCAATTTTGTTACGCCGGTGAAAACCGCGTACTGGAACCACACCCCGTTGCTCCTGGTTACTCCTCAGGCGGCAAACAAGACCATTGGTCAGGGCGGCTTCCAGGAAGTAGAACAGATGGCCGTCTTCAAGGACATGGTCGCCTACCAGGAAGAGGTTCGCGACCCGTCGCGAATTGCAGAGGTCCTTAACCGCGTCATTATGAAGGCCAAACGCGCTTCCGCCCCGGCCCAGATCAATGTCCCGCGTGACCTCTGGAACCAGGTGATCGAGATCGAACTGCCGGCGATTGTTGATTTCGAGCTTCCCGTCAGGAGGCGAGGTTGCTGTAGCCCGGGCGGCTGAGCTGCTGGCCAAAGCAAAGTTTCCGGTGATCCTGAACGGTGCCGGTGTCGTCCTCGGCAACGCAACAAAAGAATCGATGAAGCTGGCCGAGCGGCTGGAGGCCCCGGTCTGTTGCGGTTATCAGCACAATGACGCCTTTCCGGGCAGCCACCCGCTGTCAGTTGGCCCCTTGGGCTACAATGGTTCAAAAGCCGCGATGGAGCTGATTGCCAAAGCAGACGTGGTCCTGGCTCTTGGTACCCGGCTGAATCCTTTTTCCACCCTGCCCGGCTACGGCATCGATTACTGGCCAAAAGATGCAGCTATCATCCAGGTTGAAATCAATCCCGACCGCATCGGCCTGACAAAGCCGGTCACCGTGGGTATTGTCGGTGATGCCAAGAAAGTAGCGGCCGCCATCCTGCAACAGCTTCCTGCGACAGCAGGTGAGGCCGGCCGTAAAGAGCGCAAAGCGCTGATCGCCACGACCAAATCAGCATGGGAAGCCGAACTGGCGACGATGGATCATGAAGAAGACGATCAGGGAACGACCTGGAATGAGCGGGCACGCTCCCGCGAACCGGAAAAAATTTCTTCGCGCATGGCCTGGCGTGCCATTATGAAAGTGTTACCGAAAGAGGCAATTATTTCATCTGATATCGGCAATGCCTGTGCGATTGGGAATGCCTATCCGACTTTCGAGAAAAGCCGGAAATATCTCGCTCCCGGCCTGTTCGGTCCGTGCGGCTATGGCTTTCCGTCTATCTGTGGTGCAAAAGTTGCGCAACCCGATGTTCCTGTGGTCGGTTTTGCCGGCGATGGGGCATTTGGTATCTCGATGAACGAAATGACCGCCTGTGGCCGGGATAACTGGCCCGCGATCACCATGGTTATCTTCCGGAACTACCAGTGGGGAGCAGAGAAACGCAACACCACCTTATGGTTTGACGACAATTTTGTCGGAACAGAACTGGATCAGCAGGTTTCCTACGCCGCCATTGCCAGGGCATGTGGCGTCGAGGGTGTTCAGACAACCTCGATGGACGATTTAACCGAGAAACTGGGAACAGCCATCAAGGCCCAGATGGAAGAGGGTAAAACCACCTTCATCGAGGTTCTGCTGAACCAGGAATTAGGTGAACCCTTCCGTCGTGACGCCATGAGAAAGCCGGTTCCCGTTGCAGGTGTCGACCCGGCCGACATGCGCTCGCAGACGGGTGTCTGAGGTGCCCACTGCAGGTGAAATGATCGCACCGGGTGAAGAAAGGGTATCCTGAGAGCATCCTGAACCGGGCGCACTCCGGCAGCTCCTGACCGATAATCCATCTCAGAAGCAGGCTGAAACACAACCCAGTTTTTACCGTTATTTTTTCGATATAGTGCGATTCCTGCAGCATCTGCTGCAGGAATCGCATTGGAACCAGGAAAAATTCATGAGGGAATTCCTATGACAACAACAAATTGGCTCGAATACGATACCGAAGAGATGGTTGAGGCAGACAAGGATTGTCTCTGGCATCACCTCAAACCCCATAAGCTTTTTGACCTTAAGGAACAGATGGTCATCGTAGAAGGCAAAGGCCTGATGGTGAAAGACATCAGGGGAAATGAGTACCTTGATGCAACCTCAGGCGGGGTCTGGAGCGTCATGGTGGGGTATGGCCGGGATTCCATCGCTGATGCAGTCTGCGCTCAGATGAAGAAAATGCCCTATTTTGCCGGTGCTTACGGTACGATACCAGCCATTAAATTTGCCCAGAAACTGCTTGAGAAGCTGCCGCGACTAGACAAGGTATACTTTTCCAATTCAGGTTCTGAAGCCAATGAAAAAGCCTATAAAATTATTCGACAGGCCTCCCACATCAGTCCGGAGCGGAAGGGTAAATATAAAATAATGTACCGGGACCGTGACTATCACGGAACGACCATTGGCGCAATGAGTTCCTCCGGGCAGATTCTGCGGAAACAGGATTTTGGTCCGTATGTCGAAGGTTTTGTCGAAATCCCCCATTGTTGCTGCTATCGATGCCCGTTCGACAAGACCTATGGCCAGTGTGATATCGAATGCGCCAGAAAGGTTGAGGACATTATCCTGAAAGAGGGTCCTGATACCATTGGCGGCCTGATTGTAGAACCCATTACGGCAGGCGGCGGTATTTTAAAACCGGTGCAGGAATATTATCCGATTCTCCAGGATATCTGCAGGAAATACGATATATGGCTGGTCTTTGATGAGGTTGTCTGCGGATTTGGCCGAACCGGCAAATTCTGGGGGCATGAGCACTACGATGTTGACCCGGATATCGTCACCATGGCAAAAGGGTTGGCCAGTTCATACGAGGCATTGTCAGCAACCGTGGTGAAACAGAAGGTCTATGACATATTTTTAAATGATCTTGCGAACCCTGACGCCCGTTTCAACTTCTTCAGAGACGTCAGCACGTACGGCGGATGCACCGCTCCGACGACCGCTGCCCTGGAAAGCACCCGAATCATAGAGGAAGAAAATCTTGTTGAAAACAGCAGGGTGGTAGGCGAGTACCTCCTTGATAAACTTAAGGAATTAGTGCGCTATGACGTTGTTGGTGAAGTTAGAGGCCAGGGGCTTTTCTGCGGCATTGAGTTCGTCACCGATAAAACGACAAAGGAACCGGTTACCGAGGCCCAGATGGCCACATTGATGGCAAATGTACTTGGCCAGGGGGTTATTGTCGGTCGAACCAATGCAAGCTTTCACGGTCTCAACAACGTTATGAACTTTGCTCCGTGTCTGATAATCACTAAAGAACAGGTTGATACTATTGTTTCTGCGGTGGCTTTTGCCATTGAGAAAACATTTAAATAGCAAGCAGGAGGAATGGTAATGATTGTTGGAATACTTAAGGAAATCAAGGTTGCTGAGAAGCGTGTGAGTATGACACCTGCTGGTGTCATTTCGATGATTCACAATGGACATGATGTTCTCGTTGAAAAAGCAGCCGGCACCGGAGCCGGATATCCTGATGCCGACTATCGTGCGGCTGGAGCTACTATTGTTGACACCCCTGCTGAAATCTATCTGAAATCAGACATGGTCATGCACGTTAAAGAGCCGCAGCCATCTGAATATGGTATGATCAGGGAAGATCAGATTGTATTCACCTATCTGCACCTGGCTGCAGATGAACAGCAGACGCAAGCTCTTATTAAGAGCAAAGCCGTCGCAATTGCCTACGAAACCATCGAAAAGGACAACGGGTCGCTGCCGCTGCTCGTACCCATGAGCGAAGTGGCCGGACGCATGGCAACACAGGAAGCTGCCAAATACATTGAAATGCCCCAGGGCGGCATGGGTATTCTGCTCGGCGGGGTGACTGGCGTTGCACCGGGAACCGTTGTTGTCATTGGTGGCGGGGTAGTCGGCATCAACGCTGCGAAGATGGCCTGTGGCCTCGGGGCAAAAGTGTATGTCCTCGACACGAATCTCGAAAGACTCGCTTACCTTGACGATGTAATGCCGGCCAACTGTTTCCCGGTAATGTCTAATGCAACCGTTCTCAGAGAGCTGGTAAAAGAGGCTGATGTTGTTATCGGTGCCGTTCTGGTGGCAGGTACCAAAGCACCGAAACTTCTCACCAGGGATATGCTCAAGGAGATGAAGAAAGGCTCTGTCATCGTTGATGTTGCCATCGATCAGGGTGGCTGTTTTGAAACCTCACGGCCAACAACACACGATGACCCGTGTTTTGAAGTCGACGGAGTAATCCATTATTGTGTTGCCAACATGCCGGGAGCCGTTGCCAAAACGTCCGCCCTTGCCCTGACCAACGCAACGCTTCCCTATGCCTTGCAGATTGCCAATAAGGGCTGGAAAAAGGCAATGCAGGAAAATAAGGAGATCAAACGTGGTGCCAATGTCGTGAAAGGCAAGGTAACCTATAAAGCAGTTGCCGAGGCCTTTGATCTCGGCTATACCCCTATTGACGAATTTTTGTAGGTTATAGGAATCAGAATACCCTGGGAGAGTGGCTTGAATATTCAAGCCACTCTTTATACGTTCCTACTGTTTGAGGGAGTCCACCTGCGATCAGGCCAGGATTAGTCAGGTTATCGACAAGGATGAATAGAGCTTTTCTCAGAAATAAAAAGGCACATTACCATGGATGGTGAACTGCAATTTACATCTCTCAGTGAACAGGTATACGCCTATTTACGCAGACAGATGAACCAGGGCAACATAGAACCGGGTTCAACCATCAATATCGGTGAAATTGCCAAGCATTTGGGCATCAGCAAGACCCCTCTCAGGGACGCACTGATTCATCTGGAACTGGAGGGCTTTGTTGAGATTCTCCCAAGAAGAGGCGTCCGGGTAAATAAACTCCATATCAAGGATGTTAAAAATGCCTACGATGCTATCGGACTTATCGAAGCATTCATCGTAACGAGTTGCTTTGATAAAATTGAAGCGACCCATATCCAGCAGCTTGAGGAGCTTAACGAGATAATGATATCCGACATAAAAAAGGATGATTTTTCCAGGCTCTTCCATACCAACCTGCAGTTTCACAGTGTCTATCTCGACATATCAGAAAATGAACCGTTAAAAAAGTTCATCCTGCCAATTAAGCATCGTCTCTACGATTTTCCCAGGCAGAATTATATAAGCGCATGGGAATTGAATAATTGTGAAGAGCACCGGCAATTTATCGACAACCTGAAACGGGGCAAAGGAGAAAGTGCGGCGAGAATCCTTCAAGATATTCACTGGTCTTTCGAGTATCAGAAGGACTTTATTTATCAATTCTATGGTGCCAAGAGATAACGACGGCTCACTCTTCTTTCCTGGAGGACTGAAAAAGCCACCCAAAAAGCTCTATCCCGCGACAAACACCTCCATCGGCACCATTTTCAGCCGGGTACGTCCACGCCGCATAAAAACCAGGCCCCATCGCCCCATTATTGAGGTTATCATTGGCAGCACTAACGGGACAACCCCAGCCAGCAAACGCTGATACCTCGCGGACGCTGTATCATGGTTGTGGAAGCATCAATGCCATCGGGAACATCACGAAACTTTGCAAAGCGCGGAAGGTTTTATTGGTAACGGGGAAACACTCTTTTGAAGGCTGTGGGGCAGCGGCCGCTTTTAACCGCCATTTAAACACGTTGGACATCGTGCGATTCAGTGATTTTGAGGTAAACCCCCGATTCGAAGATGCTCTCCGGGGTGTTGCCCTGTTAGATTGGCACAAGCCCGATTTGGTTATTGCTGTGGGCGGAGGCAGCGTTATCGATATGGGAAAGGTGATCACCATTCTCTCGGCCCAACCGGGGGATGATTACCAGACCATCGTGGAAAAACACATCCATTACCTGCAAAGGAACGCCGCTTGTAGCCATCCCCACGACTTCAGGCAGCGGCAGCGAAGCTACCCATTTTGCCGTGATCTACATTGACGGGAAGAAATTTTCTCTGGCTCACCAGTTCATGTTACCCGGTTACACCATAATAGATCCCGAATTGACCTACCGAACGGGGCCATACCAGACTGCCGTCAGCGGTATGGACGCCCTGTGCCAGGCGGTGGAGTCTTATTGGTCGGTTAACTCAACGGAACAAAGCAGGGAATTTGCCTCGGAGGCTGTCAGGACCATCCTGGTGGCACTGGAGGATGCCGTTCTTGTCAACAGCCGGAAGGCAAAGCAGAAAATGGCTCATGCTGCGCATTATGCCGGCAAGGCTATCAATATCACGAAAACAACAGCTCCCCATGCCTTGTCATACACGCTGACATCCCGTTATTCCATCCCCCACGGTCACGCGGCCGCACTCATGCTCGGGAAATTTTTCCTGATCAATGAATCACACGGTGAGGCACTTATTGATCGACGTGGAGCAGCGTTTTTCTCGGAAATCCTTAGCTCAGTATACCGGATGTTTGGCTGCAGCGATGCACGGTCATGCACTGAATTATGGTATCAACGCATGAAAACCATAGGCCTGGAAACGGATCTTAAACGGTTCGGGATTGTGGAACAAAGTGACTATGACGAGATCATGGATACGGTAAATCCGGAACGGCTGAGCAATCATCCCGTTCATCTGACACGGGCCCTATTTGGCCGTTTTTTCAAGGCCGACAAGGAAGCGTAATCATTTCAACAGGGGTTCAGTGAATGACGGTGAGAAGAGTGAAAGCAACTGTCTTTCAACCCTGCTGACAAGCAAAGGCGCGTCTACCCCGTCCAGGATGGAAGAGCAGACGCGCCTTCAGGTACAAACCGAAGAATAATCTATTTAGTTTTCATGGCTGTTTACATCTCACCAATGTCCTGCAGGAACTCTTTCCACAATTCAACTCCCTTGGCAGAACGTTCTGATTTTTCTGCAACCTGTGGCCATACTTCTGCAATTGCCTTTGCACGCATTCTTTTTACTTCCTCATCAGACATATAGATAACCTCGCCGCCAGCCTTCTTGAGAATCGCCAAGGCCTCTTCGACACCTGCGTAATGCATACGGCTGGTTTCAAAGTAGACGGGTTCGAATATGGCGTTGATGCGGTCTCGCTGCCACTGGTTCAGGGCCTTCCACTTATCGAGGTTGACATATATTTCCTGATGCTGGGAAGGACACCAACCGGGCATAATTGCATATTTAATTACTTCCTGAAACGCCATATCATCAATTCCTCCGGTATCCCAGTAAGTACCGTCAATGGTACCCAGCTTAATGGCGGTGTAGATGTCTCCGCCACCCATCGCGACAGGTGCGCCGCCCATGGCTGCATGGAAGAGGGCATGGGGTCCGCCGGCTCTCATTTTCTTGCCGGACAGGTCTTCCCATTTGTGTACCGGGAAATTGGTGAACATGGCGTTGGGACCCTGACTCGACCAGCCAACCCACTGAAGATTCCGATCATTTGCTGCTGCCTGCACAAGATCGCCTATCCGGTATTTTGGATCGCCAAACATTGCTGCCCAGGAATCACGCCAGTTGTCCGCACCCATTGCCATACCAAAAGCCAGCATGCCTTCGGGCATATCGCCGCCATAAACCGTCGCCCAGCCGGCATACACATCAAGCATTCCTGCCGCAGTCGCACCAAATGCCTCCGATCCACTGGTAATGGCACCTGCCGGCTGCAGCTCAAATTTCACAGTACCCTCGGTGGCCTCTTCGACAGCCTTTATCCAGGGTAAAACCCCATTTGCCCAACCGGCGTCGGATGAATCAAAGCACGGCTGGAATACCCACGTCGTCACTTTGTCCGGTTTCTCATTGTCACCCGCAGCAAAGACGGACGCCGGTGCCGCGATCATACTCAAAACGAATACTACGGCAATAAATTCAACCAATTTCTTTTTCATTGCGTTCTCCTCCTGGTGCTCTTCAGTTTGTCTTTAGTAAAGGATGCAGTAAAACCAACCACCTCATTACCTGGATTCCACTCAACACTACAACGGCTCACACTACATCTACCTGTTTACACCTCCGCTACTGAACTTTTATTTTCACCTGTTATGATGGTGATCACATCATTGACAAGTTTTCTCAGCACCACCAACAGCATAATAAAACCGGATATGGGTATACATGCCTTCAGAGGATAGAGCGGCATCGGAATGCTTGTTGGCGTCATCTGGTTTAATTTAACGGACAGCATCGCCGCTGTCGTTCCTTTCCAGATTAACACACTCAAAAAAAGAAACGTGTAGATAACCGTAATAATATCGCAAATTGCTTTTTTCCGTGGAGAAAAATTGGCATAAAAAAGGTCCAGCTTGACAAAACTGTCGCTATTGAGGGCGTAGACGCCGCCCACACACGCCATTAGGACCATGGCAAACTGGACCGTTGTTGAAATCCACAAGGAGGGGGAGTTTAGGACATATCGCAGGAACACATCGGTGACGCCAAAGATCATACAGTAAAGCAGCAGGACCCAGCCAATTCTGCCCATCGCCTCGGCGATAAGATTAATGACCCGTTCTGTCTTATGCCATAGCTTCATTTGCACCTCCCACCAATTATTTCCATTTATCTGGCGATAAAAAAATAGCTTAAAAGGACACTCTGTACCACTCAACTCACCATCTTCCCGAATTCCACCATAATATCCTGTTTCCTATTTCATCAGGTTCGGCAGCCATGTGGCTATCTGCGGGAAGATGAAGACCAGGGATAAACCAAGAAGTTGCAGGAGGATAAACGGCCCAACCGATTTGTAGACATCTCCCATCGTCACATCAACAGGCAACACGCTTTTCAACCAGAACAGGACAAAACCAAAGGGCGGGGTGAGATAAGCAATTTGTATATTAACAATAAAACAAACACCAAACCACAGTTTATCAACACCGAGTGCATTGATTATGGGTATATAGAGAGGGGTGCACAGCATGATGATCGCCCAGTCATCCATGACCATACCGAGCAATAAAATAATGAGCATCATCATCAACAGTATGCCATTTTGACCGCCGGGCATTCCCAGCACCAACGAAGTAACCAACTCCTGGCAGCCGAGGGAGTTGAAGATGTTAAGGTAAATGTTGGCACCGATCAGAATCCATAATCCCATGCCGGTAAGCTTGACCGTGGTTTCCATGGAGTCCCGCAAAACCTGCCAGGTCAATTTACCGTATATAATATTTATGACGAAGGCACCGGTAGCGCCAAAAGCAGCCGCTTCCGACGGAGTGGCCACCCCGCCCCAGATCGCCCCCAGCACCATGAAAATGAGGACCATAAATGGCCATATGTTGAATAATCCCATGAGCTTTTCACGGGTGGTGAACTTTTCATCGGCAGGTATAGCCGGCCCCATATGCGGCTGTATCTTGCATCTTACACCAACATAAATGGTGTAAAACGAGGCAAGCATCAGTCCGGGCAGAAGGCCACCCAAAAATAACCCGCCGATTGATACCTTGGCCAGCAGGCCATAAAAAATAAAAGGGACACTCGGCGGGATGAGGGCACCCAGGGCTCCGCCGGCCCCGATCGAACCGATAGCTATTGCCTTGTTGTACTTATACTTCATCATGGAGGGATAAGCGATCTGCCCCATGGTGATGGTGGCTGGAGGGGTGATGCCGGTAATGGCGGCAAATATGGTGCAGACCGAGATTGTTCCCATGGCGAGCCCGCCGGGAATGTGACCAATTAATTTATAAACCGCATCATAAGCCGCCTCGGCGATACCGGAAAAGCGGATGAGACTGCCCATGAAAAGAAAGAGCGGGACGGTAACCAGGACCCCGTTCCACGGTGTATAATAAAAAGCACTGGGAATAGCGAGAAGAGAGCGAGGCTCAAAGATTGCAGCGAATAAAACCGCAGTGCCTCCCAAGCCGAGAGCGACAGGTAAACCAAGAAAAAGTCCCAAAAACAGACATAAGAAATACAATAAGGTGATAAGCTCTATACTCACGTTCTCTCCTTTCCCGTTGTTTTTGCTTTCAAGGCTAATTCAATATATAGCGGCCAACATGTCAGAAGTATCTGTAGCGTATTACCCTTGCACCTCTAAAGCAACCCGATCTCAGTTATTAACGATCCCGCCTCCACGTTGTGGCAGACAATCACATTATCTATACCGAAGATGGCGTAAGGTTGCGATATAAATATCCTCCAAGACATGCTGACAGCGAACCATGGTCAGAAATAGATTATTAACAAAAATGAGCGGCAGGCGCAAGCTGGAAGCCGTCGCGTTACAAAAATGTAAAAATCACTCTCTATTGCGCTACGCAACTGCGGACTTTGGCATTTTTGCTCGCGCCTTTATCCCCTTCTGCTGAACTTCCTCCGGTAAAATGTCCAGACGGGGGTGCGACCCGGATAGTGGCAACTTTATTCTGGGTGAAAAAATCGATGCCGTCTTTTCCCTGAACCTTGTTTGTTCCAAGGTGAGAGTCCTTGATCCCGCCAAATGGCAGGTAAGGATGGGGAGCGCAGACCCCGACATTAACACCGACCATGCCTGCGTTTGCTTCCGAGATGAATTTTTCCGTGTAATACAGATTTTGAGTAAAAATACAGGCCCCGTTGCCAAATGGTTGAGCCCGGATGATTTCCAGAACATCGTCAAGGTCTCTGATTTTCATCACCGATACCACCGGACCAAAAATTTCTTCCCTGGCTATGGTCCTACACGGAGTGACCCCTTCAAAAATAGTAGGGCCGACAAAATAACCGTTTTTATTTTTCGCGGGTATTTTGGGATTACGACCGTCCAAGACGAGATTAGAACCCTCTTTAATGCCAAGTTCAATGTAATCTTCGATCTTCTTTTTGGCTTGAGCAGAAATAACCGGTCCCATATAAACATCCGGATCAAGAGCATCTCCTGTTATAATCCCTTTTCCAGCTTCTACCATTTTCTCGAGAAGGGAATCATAAACCTCCGGAACTACGGCAACTATAGAGCCGGCGAGGCAACGCTGGCCGGCGGAGCCGAAACATGAATGGATAAAATTTTCGATGAACAGATCCGGCTGAACGTCCTCCATGGCCACCAGGATATTCTTTGCCCCACCAAGCAGCATGCTGCGTTTTCCTCCTCTACCGCAGGCTTCGGCCATTTTTTTGGCTGTGGGGGTCGAGCCGACCAGACAGACACCGCTCATTTTGGGATGTTCATACCATGTTCCCGGTATGCTCCGGTTTCCATGGATGATATTCACAACCCCTTTTGGCAGTCCGACCGCTTGAAAAATATCCCCGATCTTTTGCATGAAAAGGGGAGACTGGGTTGAGGGTTTGTAAATAAAGGTATTACCGACAGCGATGGCATATGGGACAAACCAGGCAAATACCAGCGCCGGGAAATTGAAGGGAGCGACACCGCCAAAGACCCCCAGGGGTTCTTTGACCACCCTGCCGCTGATGTTGGCTGAAATTCCCTGGAGGGTTTCGCCCTGAAGCAGTGCAGGAATCGAACAGGCGGTCTCAAAAATCTCAACGATTCGCCTGACCTCCCCACGTGCCTCACTGATATGCTTGGCCTGGTCGATGGCAATGGCCACGGCCAGGTCTTCTTCACGATCAATTATAGCCTGCCTGAGATCAAAAACATAAGACATCCGTTTGGACAGTGACAGTTTCCTCCATGAACCATAGGCAGAGTATGCAGAATCAATACTCTCCTGTGACGTTTTTTCGGAAGAAAGCGGTACTTCTCCAATTTGCTCTCCCGTTGAAGGATTAAACAGCGGCACCATGTCAACCCCGGTCTCTTCTACCCATTCGCCGTGAATAAAATTTTTGATTTGGATAATCTGATTCTTTGCATCCATAGTGCTCACTCCTCTACATTGATATTATTTGTGAAAGAGCTATGGCTCGGGAGGTCATTGTCTTTTCCCCCGGAAAGCTTCCAGACAAGGGCGCGCTGGAGTAGATCACAGCCTGATCTCTAATATATCAGACATCAGGAGCATGTCAAGCTGCTTTTACTAGCCACAGGCAAACCTTCAGGCTGGAGGAATACATCTGCTCCAACGTCCGCCCTGGCTTGTGATAAACTGATCTGAAGATGCTTGAGCGGGTCAGGTTTCCTGAAACTTTTTATGGCAGCATTGATGTCGGCGAGAATAAATCCTTCCGCCACCTCCTTGACGAAATGAAGATTTTGGGATTACCTGTGTTGAATTGTATTGACTGTAACGCCCACCGGGGCAATTATCAGGCAAGTGCTTACTCGCAATAGACGTGAACATACTCTGCTATCCCATTCGTGTTAGTGAGTCCATCAATTTCAGATAATTGGAGAATCCAATGCTGATTGTAAATCCTCATGAGGTAACTCTTGGTTTTATCGGTATAGGTGTTATGGGAAAAAGCATGGCCTCAAACCTGCTGGATGGTGGCTATACCTTACATATCTATAACAGGACAAAGGCAAAGGCTGACGAATTGATCAGCAAGGGAGCAGTATGGCAGAACAGTCCCTCAGAAATCGCCGCAGCAGTGGATATTATTATCACCATGATTGGCTATCCTAAAGACGTGGAAGAGATATATCTCGGTAACGATAGTCTCCTTCATGCTGCCAAAAGGGGTTCTGTCGTCATCGACATGACCACCTCCAGCCCTCAGCTGGCTGTCCGGATATATGCGGAGGCAAAAAATCTCGGCATTTCGGCCCTGGACGCCCCGGTATCAGGAGGGGATATAGGTGCAAAAGCCGGCTCCCTGTCGATAATGGTCGGCGGTGACCAGGAAACATTTGACGGCGTTCGTCCCCTTTTTGAAATAATGGGGGAAAATATCGTCTTTCAGGGAAAAGCCGGCAGCGGTCAGCATTGCAAAATGGCCAACCAGATTGCCGTTGCATCCACACTGATGGGGGTATGCGAAGCCCTGGGCTATGCCGAGAAAGCAGGGCTTAATCCCGAGACAGTACTCGAAAGCATTGAAGCAGGAGCTGCCGGGAGTTGGGCCCTTAGCAATCTCGCTCCGCGAATGATTAAGGGTGATTTTGAGCCAGGATTTTATGTAAAACACTTCATTAAGGACATGAACATCGCCCTTGAATCGTGCGCGACCATCGGCTTGAAGGCAGGGGGACTGCAACTCGCCAAAGACCTCTACGACCAGCTCGCCGCAGATGGAGGAGAGAATGACGGCACCCATGCACTCTATAAAAAATACAAGTAGCTGTTATTATGAGTTCCGACAATCAATTTCATACCAGAGAGGAACAGATGAGAACTTCCCATACCAACGCATCCCTGCAGGAGCTCCGCAACAAGTTTATTGCCAGAGGAATATCCAGCGCCACCGGCAGCTACATCTCGCACGGCAGAGGAGCAGTTCTCGTCGATGTTGAGGGTAATGAATACCTCGATTTTGCCGGAGGCATCGCGGTGATGAATGTCGGGCACTCGCACCCGAAAGTGGTCAAAGCGATCAAAGACCAGGCAGAAAAGCTCACTCACACCTGCTTCATGGTCTCCCCTTATGAATCATCGGTCACCCTCGCCGAGAAACTGTGCGTCGAGGTCCCGGGCGACTCTCCCAAGGCAGCCATGTTTGCCAACAGCGGCGCGGAAGCCGTGGAAAATGCAGTTAAGATTGCCCGCTATTACACCAAAAAGCCGGCTATCATTGCCTTTGAAAACGGGTTTCACGGCCGGACACTGATGGGAATGACGCTGACTTCAAAGATCAAACCGTACAAATACGGGCTTGGTCCATTTGCACCTGAGGTCTACCGGATGCCCTTTGCAAACTGCTATCGCTGCCCGTTCAACAAGGAATACCCCGGTTGTGAGGTGGTCTGCGCCGACCATCTGGAATATTTCTTCATCAACCACGTGGCCGCAGAAGAGACTGCTGCCATCATCGTGGAACCGGTACAGGGAGAAGGCGGTTTCATCGCTCCACCGAGGGAATATTTCAAGAAACTCAAAGCAATCTGCGAGAAAAGCAACGTCCTCATGATTGCGGATGAAATACAAACTGGTATAGGCAGAACCGGGTACATGTTTGCTATGGAATACTATGGTGTCGAAGCAGACCTGACCACCACGGCAAAGAGTCTTGCTGCCGGAATGCCGCTTAGTGCTGTCGTCGGCAAGAAGGAGATTATGGATGCCGTGCACCCGTCTGGAATCGGAGGAACATACGGCGGCAACCCGGTAGCATGTGAGGCTGCCCTGGCGGTGTTTGACATTATAGAATCAGAGAATCTGCTGGAAAAGGCAAGAAAACCTCGGCATGACCCTGAAGAACACTTTTCTTTCATTACAGGAAAAGTACAATATTATCGGAGATGTTCGCGGTATTGGACCAATGATCGCCATGGAACTCGTCAAAGATCGGCAGAGCAAAACTCCAGCAGCGGAAGAAACAAAGGCGCTGGTCAATTATTGCTTTAAGAATGGAGTGATTATCCTGTCGTGTGGATCTTACGGCAACGTTCTTCGTTTTCTCATGCCGCTTGTCATTACCGACGAACAACTCCGGAGAGGACTGGATATAATCAGCGACGGTTTTGCCACCCTGAAACGATAAAATCAACCGGGGACATCAGAGCGCCAATGAGACCGACGAGGAAGAACCGGCCGGGGTGGTCGCACATAGTACTTCTAAGCACCTGGGATGACCTGGCGCCTCCGGCTTTTGAATAGAGACTTCCCTTCTCTCTTCCAGGCATCTTGTGCGCTTCCTGGCGGGTGCTATTATTTTCCCGTCTCCTGACTGCAGGGGTAGGTGGAAACAAGTGCCTGCGCAGCCAGCGCCTGACCCGATTCATGCAGACGGCCGGGGTGCTCTTCAAGGTATTTAACAATAACCGCAGCTGACTTCCTTGTAGAAATACGTTCCGGTAAACACATCTGAACCATGTTATCCACTGCTGCTGCTTGCAGTACGGCTTCATATACATAGTTGAAGGTGACCAGCCCATCGATCAGGCCTATGCAATAACCCATCCCCAGCAGATGATCTCTGGACACGGTTGCCGCTGCTTCGGCTTTCACGAGGTTGCTGCAGTCGATGAGCAGATCATTACCTGATCTCTGCACAGCCATTGCCGGTACGACTGAAAGCATCACCATTATTACGGCAATTATCGTTAAACGTTTCATTATCTTATCCCTCTTTCTTTAGCCTGACGTTCATGAAAAAAACAACAATAGTCATTTATGATTTAAAAAGTTATTCTGTTGTAGTAGGTGGCGGCATGAATGTTGATGCTGAAATCACCCTGCCCGATGGTCCAGAAGCGTTGAAACGGATCATTATTCGACTGCAGCAGGAACAGAGCCGCTAGACGCGGAAAAACGACCTGTTGCGCGAGCGGATCAAGCTGCTTTACGGTAAATTGTTTGGCAGGAACAGCGAAAAAGGTGCGGGAGAAGAAAGGTCGGGGCAAGGTGGCCAAAAAACCGGCAGTGCAGACGTGGCGCTAAGCTATATCGGTAAGATCTACCGGATTGAATCCGAGACCATACGCAAGGAACTTCCAGCCGGGCAACTGGTTGGTGTACGCCGGGAAAAGGCCAAACCGATCTTTGCCGAGTTCTTCACCTGGTTGAGCAGGAAGGCACCCCAGGTAGTACCGAAGAGCCTGGTTGGTATTGTCGTCAACTATACATTGAACTAGGAGCCTGTCAGAGAAAGCCTTTTTCCCCCATCTCATCGTTATTGCAAGAAAAAAAAAGCTCGCAATAGTAGATATATGGCTCCGCTTGATTTTCTTACTATGCCTCGATCTGAGCAAAAATTGTATTTCTCCGACACGCTCCTAGCGGGATCGGTTGCTGGTTTGTCTCGATCATGCCGAAATGACCCCGGATAACAACAGTGCCGAAAATGCCATCAGGCCGTTCGTGGTGGGAAGGAAAAGCTGGCTTTTTGCTGGAACACCAAAAGGAACCCAAGCCAGCGCGGCTCTCTATAGCTTGATCGAGACGGCTAAGGCGAATGGGTTGGAATCGTACCGATATCTTCGGTACCTGTTTGAGAAGCTGCCATTTGCCGAGGATGAAAAAGATTATGAAGCGTTGCTGCCGATGCGGCTTCCTGAGGATGTGGTGCTGAGCTATGACGTTACTGGGGTTTAATTGACGCTTACGATACAAAAACAAAAGTCAAGATCCTGAAAAACCAATTATTTTGCTAAATCTTTCTTATCAAAAAATCTTTTTGGTTCTTTTTTATTTTGGTGATCTACATATTTTTTGATATAGAAATACCACTCTGTCTAATGGAACACTTAAGGGGACCTTGCAGAATTATGATTTTGGTTCAAAATCAAGGCGCGAGTGAAAATTTTGCAGCAGGCATATATTCGATATTCCGAGGATAAAATATTCGCACGCAACGCAGAGTTAGGGCAAAAAGATAATTTTTCAAGGTAGCCTTAAACGTTTGTCACTCTTTCCTGTAATCAGGATTATAACCTAACGTTAGCTTTGAACACCTCCTCTATTAAATTAAAACAGCGAAGTCTTCTCCTCTTCAGTCTGCTCGCGAGGGGCCGAGCACTTTGCCACCCCGTATACGTCGACCTTGACATTTCCGCCCACTGCAACCTGAGCTGCCCTGGCTGCCCTTTTCACTCACCGCTTTTGGAAAAATCATCCTCATCCGCAGACATTCCCAAAGATATGGATTACGAAACCGTGATTCAAATCCTGGAGGAGTTACGCAATATGTCCACGAGGGAGATAGTACTTGCGGGAGAGGGGGAGCCCATGATGCATGGGCGTTTTTTTGATATTATTGAGCAGGCAAAGTTAAGAAAATTCAATCTTACTCTTTACACCAACGGCACACTGCTCAATGAAAAACGAGCAAATGGATTGGTTGATTGCGGTTTAGACAAGCTTAAGATCTCAATGTGGGCCGGTAATCCTGAAACGTATCAGAAGCAGTATCCCGGCTCCCGTGCCGGTCAATTCAAGTCGATCATCGATGGTATCCAGAACCTTGGTATAATAAAGAAAGCGAAACACTCTGACAATCCCAAAATATTTATTCATTTTCCCCTTTCCCGTGTGAATTATCCGGAATTGGAGGCAATGGTCGATCAGGCTATTTCACTTAAAGTTGACGGAATTACCGTTGCACCGGTTTTCAGCGTTACCAGCCGTATGGACAGCCTTCAAATACAAGCCGATCGACAGAGGAGATCATCAAATATCTCGAGAAAATCGAGGTTACGCTTAATCAGGGGAGGATTCAGCATAATCTAGGAGATGCCAAGGCCTGTTTAAAGTATGGTATTCAGATCTGGAAAACCATGCCTTGCTATATCGGTTATTTCCATACCAAGATCCGTGTTGACGGGTCAATTCAACCGTGTTGTCGCTGTAACGTGTCAATCGGCAACCTGAACGAAAATAGTTTCAGGGAAATCTGGGACTCGAACGCTTATCGTCAAGTACGACAAACTATGCGGTTGCGGGAAAAATTCGCCAGGTTTATCAATAATCAAAATTGTATGTGCACGTATTGTTCTGCAATTCCAAATAATTACAAAATATACAGATTCGATCGTTTTATCTCTCGTTACATGATTTAACTTTTCGTCTTCCCGTTAACCGAAAAAAATCATTTCCCCATAATGATAACATACCGAATGCATTGGCTGTCTGGGTACAGAACAGAAGTACTGTAAGGGCTGTCGCCTGCAGCATGCTGGTCTTTTTAAACGGAGAGAAAATCAGTCTTAGGTAAAAGGTATAACTGGACAAAGGAACTGGTCGATAAAGTTTGCGGGCAGCCAGCCGGCGAAAATGAAAAGACCCGCTTCCATAATTGAAATGCAATTTCAGGAAGGAAACGAAATTGAGCTCGTGACAGTGCAAAATCTTGGCGTTTGGTGCTGTTTTGAAGAGCTGTTTTTTCAAAGCCCATCGGTAGCAAAACTCCCTATCTTCACCGTACCTCAGCGAAGAATTGAATCCATTTAATGAGTGAAACAAGACCCGAGGGACAAGCATGTTGTTGGTCGGGAAAAAACCACCAATGTGATCACATGGGTGATAATGCTCAAAAAGAAAATCAACGAGATGTTGCGTTGCCTGCGAGTACAGATTGTTTTCCAGTCCATTGATGGTATACCCTCCAAGCAATAAATCATGTTCTTTCGTCCAAAACGCCTCGAATCCCATAAGCCAGTTGGGATATGGCAGACAATCATCGTCAATAAAGATCAAATAGTCTCCACGGGCTTTTGCCGCGCCTTTATTCCGAGCTTCAGCCGGCCCTGCATTACCCTGTCTGATGATGGCAAGCGGATACTCGTACACCTCTTTTCTGACCGACAGTGCCGGCACCGATCCGTCATCTACGACGATGACCTCAAAACTTGGCGAATCTGCATTCAATTTGCCGATGGCGGCAAGCAATTTCGATAGCTGATGTTCCCGATTAAAGGTCGGAATAATAACTGAGAATTTCATCTATCTAGGATATCAGACATTCAACTTCATCAAGATCGCTCTGTCTTACCAGGCCGTCGGGATCAGCCAGCAGCCGATGGAGCCGAGGCTCAGCTCCTTTGCTTCCTACCGAATACCCGATCGCTTCCCCAAGAGCCCCGGCACAAGAGTTAACCATAAAACCGGAAGCGACCTGATAAAATCTTTTACATGAATATGCGCCGATTTATAAATCCTATTCATTCGGCTTAACCGTACAAATGGAATCAGTGGCGATCCGGCAGTATAAATCAGCCGTTTCAGCACTTGCTTGTTCTAGAATCTGTTTGCCGCAAAAATTCTGGAATTCAAAAAATATTCAACTAACAGACGTGACACAAGAGATGTGTTTAAATAATACACTCTTGCTGACTGAGTCAGTTTGAGTCGATGTCCTTGAGAAATCAACTCCCAATGAAAGACGCTCTCAGCTTTAAGTTTATCCGCAAGTCCTTCTTCATTTTCCACAAGTATCTTCCTGGTATAGCAGGACTGATTGGCGGGGAGATGTTCGCTGCACTCGGCAGGTTTTGCATACCCCCATTGTCCGTAAAAGACCAGATAACACCCCCAGCTGACCCCCGTAGTTGGATTCGGGTTCGCGATGACGGGACCAACTGCTGCGTAATTATTTTCCCGGTGGATGTGAATAATCGATTCCAAACACGTGGCTTCGGGATAGGAATAATCTTCGAGGAACATTATCAATGGAGCTGTGGCCCTCGCGACACCCACTTTCTTATACTCTCCTTCGTGCAGGCTCTCATCGATTAATACGACCTTGGTCATGCAGAATTCACCGGCTGTTTCTCTTTGTAAAGCATCTTCCGTAGGCCCACATGACAGAAAAATCAGTTCTATATCTCGGGAAACGGTCTGTCTTTTCAGTGCCTTTAAAGTTAATCCAAGACTCCTCGACATCATCGAAACCTTGATAACGACTGAAATTTTTGGTTTTTGTGAATTCATTATATTTGTTTAACTTATTGGATCAATTTCGGAATTTCCGGTTGAAATAGTATGCCCGGGCATTTGCCTCGCGGCCTATATCCCCGCCAGCAAAACCATTGCTGCATTCGTTGCAAATTGAGACCTTTCGCCAATTCCGCTTAAAACGTTTTCTAAGTTCCTGATACGCAGCCCCAAACCAGATATCCTCTATCGATAACCCATGCAGATTCCCCAATGGTCTTTGCCCGTCATAGTCCATAAAACATGAGCACACGGTTCCATCCCAGTGAACGGTAGGACAGTTCCACATGTTTTTACAGGGATTGCGGGGGGCTTGAATCAACACTTTATCTTCATTCCTTTGAGGTATCTGAAAGTGTTTATTTGAAGGAATTAGTTCTTCGGACCCGGCGAAGGTATTGTCAAAATCCGAGATTGAGTGAAACTTTCTCAGAGTCAGCACATCTACCTCCAATTTTTCAGCCAGGGATTTTACAGAATCAATTTCATGTTCGTTATGACTGTTACGATAAATCGCAGGTTCACCAGTGGCAGCAATTTTTGCGTTCGCCACCGTTCAGCCAGAACATTTTTCACTCCCTGCAATGCAATCTCAAGCCTACCGTTTTTCCGAAACTGTTCGTAAGTTTCTTGTGTTGTTCCGTCTATTGAGAAGACCAATACATCCAGATTGCTGTCAACGACCTTTGACGCTTCATCGGCATCGGCAAACAGATGACCGTTTGTACTCGCCATGACCTTTATCCCTTTATCGGTGGCAAACGTCCTCTATCATTTCGTATGCCTGAGCGTGAAGAAAAGGCTCGC
>CAVUYQ010000005.1:0-22187 GCA_963745765.1 uncultured delta proteobacterium
GATTCTTTATACAGGATTTCAGGGTATCTTCGCCACCGGATATTGAACCTAAAAGATCCCATTCATTCCTGCTCAGCGGTTTGCGTTTTACCGAGTCATGCGCATCCGAGGCAAGATAGTCTATCATCCCCCACTGGCATAGTGCCTCGGCCATTTGTTTTGCTTCACTTCCATGATATCCGAGCAGACTGCCGCTGTTTACCTGCAGTTGTAAACCCGAATGAACAAGTTCTGTCAATACATCCGGCTTTTCCTGAAAGTGTATGATCCGTTCGGGATGTGCCAGGATAAGCTTAAAGCCGTCTTGCAGCAATTGTTCCAGGGTTGCGGTCATCTCGTCCTGTTCCCCCTGGAACGGCGGTTCAATCAGATAAAAACCGCTGTTGCCAAGAGACAATAGTTCGTTTGAAGAGAGTCGTTCCGCCAGTTTCCGGTGAAATCCGATTTCCATGCCCGGCAGCACCGTTACCTCGATACACTCGTCTGTCCAGTGCCGCTTGCAGTCATGCCACTGAATCAAGAATCCGTTCCCGGGAAGCAGACCAGGCGGTACCCGGCAGGAAATGCGGTGTCGCGACCACCTTGCTGACACCTGCCTGCTGATAGCAGCGTGCCATGGCCAGGCTTTCCTGCATCGTGCCGGGTCCGTCATCGAGACCGGGCAGGATGTGCAGGTGTATATCAATGAATTCACTCAATAACGATTTCATCTGCTCGAAAACCTTTTCCCGGGATAGCTGCATCATTTTCTTTCCGGCGCGCCTCTTGTCTGCTCCTCCTGGTCCGCACACCCTGTCCTGATTGCTTCATGCAGGCGACGATGATGGCAGCCAGGGTAACGGCATAGACCAGGTTGGCCGGCAGGCGCCAGCCAAAATCGACAAACCCGTGCGCGAGAAATCCGAGCAGGCCGCACCAGGCCGCTATTCCCAGAATCGTTTTGCCCTTATCGGTACCCAGAATTTTCCGGGACGAAAGAAGTGCTCTCAGCATGGCAGCAAGCCCAAAGAAAATCCAGCCAAAAAAGAGCGCGGCCATGGGGATGCCGAGTTCAATCAGCACCTCCAGGTATTCGTTGTGTACCCGGTCCCAGTGGAGATTGACGCCGAACCCCTTCAGGTAAAGCGGTGACAGAATGGTATAGGAACCCATGCCGATGCCGGTCAGCCAGTGATCGTAGACCATGGGCAGGGACAACCGGTACACATCCAATCTCTTCGCTCCGGAGGTATCGATGGAATCAAACCGGCTGAAAATAGTGTCCAGTCCGAGCAGCGATCCGTAGCCGATTATCAACGCAATGAACAGCGCCAGGAAAAGGAGCTTCTTTTTCCTGGAAAACGGGAGCAATATGATGAGCATCAGCGCAACGAGACTCATCGACAGTATCCCGCCCCTCGACAGGGAAAACACAACAGCCAGGACGATAAGGACGGCAGCTGCGAAAAACAGGATGGATCGGGTTTTGGTGATGGAAGAAAAAATGGACTTCTTTCTGTCCCGGTTTTCATCCAGCGAGAAATAGACAGCAAACCCGGCGATGGCCAGCGGCCAGAGCATATTGATCAGGGAGGCGTACTGGTTTTTATAGATGATCGTGCCGCTGGCCGCCCGGGCCTTAAGCGGCAGCCAGAGAATACCGATCTGGGGTTTGAGAAATTGCACGATGCCATACAGAGCTTCAAACATGCCGACAGCGACCAGACAGAGAAAGACAACATACAGGGCATCAGGCGTGCGCGTGAACAGCCGCTTCAGGCTGAAAAAATAGAGCAGGAGCGCGAACAGGAAGAACGAACGGAAAAAGCCGGCCGAACCGTTATCACTGATCGTGATAGAATGCAGATCCGTGCCGGCCAGGGTGTTTAACATCCGCATGCGTTCTGCACGAGCCGGTGAAAGGAATTCCACCAATTCTATCGGCAAGGGAATCGTCTGCAGGACAACGTAGAAGATCAGCGAGAACAGGAACCAGGGTCCAGGGTGAGAGCAGGGAAGTCTTCCCCGGCTGCATCGTGAGCAGGAGCCAGCCGCCGCAGCCGACCAGCATCAGACAGACATAGATGCCGGAGACGAGCGGATGAACAGCGCCGAACAGGAGCGGAATAGTGATGATGATTCCGCACACCAGCCAGAGTGCGGTCCTTTGCAATAACAGCGTCGGTTTTGGTGCAGGTTCCATCATACCGACTGGAACCATTATCGTTCCGGATCCCGGTAAGTAACGCCGGTTCCCATGAAACCAAGGCTAAAACCTGAACCGGAGAAGAATTTTCCGGAGCCGCTCGATTCGGCATAGACGATATCCTGGTCGAGAAGGACGAGCGTGTCCCCAACCCCCGCCTGCAGGTCGCTCTGTTTCAAGGTAACGACCTCACGTTCCTTGCCCCGGCCCATGTAGCGGACAAGCTTGATATTGTCAATATCCGCGTAGCCGGCAAGGCCTCCGGCCATGGTGATGGCCTCGGTCACCGTCATATTACTTGAAATCGGATAGGCTCCCGGCTTCCTGACCGCACCATCGACAAAGCATTGTCCGGACTCGGGGATAAAGATAACATCACCGCCCATGATAACGTGATTCTGGGCCATATTGCCGTTTCTTATCAGGTCGTCAAGGTCGACATAATAATTTTTGGTTGCCCCCGTCTTGGGATCCTCGCGGGTGATATAGGCTATTGATCCCGCCTGATCCGTCAAACCGTTGCCCATGGCCAGGACATCAAGCAGTTTACGGCGCGACACGTAGGTATAGGTGCCGGGCTTTTCAACCTCACCGGTCAGGGTGACCATCTTGCTCATGTGCTCCTTGATGTAGACGGATACATGCGGATCTTGCAGGTAGTCTTTCTGGTAGAGGTCCGCGATCTTCTTTTCCGCTTCCGCCACGGTCAGGTTCATAACGTTAACATCGCCGATGAGCGCAACATTGATGTTGCCGTGGGCAGAAACCCGGACGTCTCTGTTGAGTTCGGTTGACTCAAAAACGGTAATGGAAAGCAGGTCCCCGGCACCGAGGAGGTAGTCGTCTGAACCTATCGACGTCACCCCGACAGTGGGCAGCAACGGGGTTACGGTCTTCTTTGACTCCTGCTGGAGTTTCTGCTCCGACTGAATTTTTTCAAACTGCTCCAGGGTGGCCGTCTGTTTGAACCGTTCTTCCTGTGCGCAGCCCTGCAGGAAGAAGGGAAGGATGAGAAAAGTAACTAGTATGCAGGAGAAGGAAAAAACGCGACTACCCATAAGAAACCGGTCCGGAAGAAAATTTGAAACAAAAACAGGGCTGCTCAACAACGCCAAGACAGCCCTATTTCAGGTGAAAGAGGAACTATTATTTATATTAGAAGGACTTGGTGATTTACTCACTATCACCCTAATTAACAAGGGAACAAGAATGAACCCTGCTGCACCAATAAGAGGTATAATAATTCCGTTTGCCGTTGCTCCACCACCGACCGGGTGCAACAGCCATGACTATCTTGTTATTTGCATCAACGGTCTTAACGCCATCAGCCGTGGCGAATGAGAGCCGTCCTTCGGTGACGGAAATTTCGGTCTTGCCTTCTTCGTTCACCAGTATGGAGCCTTTTACAACCGGTGTGGAGGAGGCATTAAAGACAACCTCGGCCACCGTGTAGGTTCCGTCAGGAGTGTAAAAGGCAATTTTCCTGGCGTTGCTGTTGATGATATAATCAACCTGGCCTGCCTTGATATAGAGCTTGAACAGGTCCGGTTGGTTTTCTATGGCAATTTTTGATTTGTCTGCCGCAATCAGCGAAATGCCCTGGGATTTGATCATGCACTTGCCGTCACAGACAAGAAGCGCGCCGTCTTCCACCGGATTCTGGCCGGAAAGTTTTGTGGAAATCTGCCCATTGTTATCAAAGACAGATATATCGCCATGACCGATGCTGCCGCCGGCAAACGCAAAATTCATGCTTGCCAGAGACAAGGCTGCTGCGAGCGCTGCTGCTCTGATGAAAGTCTTCTTCATTTTATTCCCCCTTTTGCCGTTTATAACCCCAAGTCAACTAGTTAACCATTACAGAACTATGTAGGAATTGATACTAATATCAGCTCGAGTCTTTATCAAGTCTTTTTTGCTGGTTATTAGGGACCCTTACAGGGACAGTATACTTAATTCGATATAATGACCACTGCCGAGGCCCCGTTCATCCCTTACCATCCCTGAGCCGTTTCATCCGTTGCTGTCTCTGCCCTTGATGATCACACCGCCATTGTATGTTCTAATCTTCCTCGGATTGATGACCCGGGGGACAGTTGTGGTGCGGGCGGGTACCCCCGTATCAGGTGCTGCCTCGGTATCCGGTGCTGCCTCGGTATCCGGTGCTGCCCCGGTATCAGGTGCTGCCTCGGTATCCGGTGCTGCCTCAGTATCCGGCTGCTGCCTCGGTATCCGGTGCTGTATCAGCATCAGGCTGCATCTCCTGCTGCGCAGCAGTTTTGCTTCCTGTGGGTCTTGCTACTACCCGGCGGGCGGTGGTGGTCGGATTCTCCAATTTCCTGTATTGCGGTACATTTACATTGCGGGCATCGGCGATATCGAGCATCTCATCCTTGCCGTTGAGCGTGACGATGACCTTGCCGCGCAGGATCTTTTTAATATTGGCCTGCTTGACAAAATCACCTTCCTGGTAGAGTTCCTGCTTCCGTGCTCTCTTGTCATAGATAACGGCCCGACTCTCATCATCGTTTCCCATTATGGTTCCCATCAGTACCACAGCAAGAGAAGACATTTTCACTCCTGCCAGGGGGTCGGTGTTTATCGGCTCGACCCTGGCGGTCGCTGCGGGAGGCAAAGAGATTTCGTCTGGCAATAGCTGAAATATCGATATCTCTTTTCACCTTCAGACTTTCTGCCGAGGCCACAGCCAGGTCAGTACCGGGCGTGGCTGTCTCCCCTGCCTGATCAGCAGCAAGGCGTCTGCCGAGCAGGTAGTAAAAACCCTCGACCCCGCCAACGCAGAGCAGCGTCACGAGCAGGAAAATAAGGCTGTATTTCAGTTTCAATGTAGTCTTCTCTTCTGTCTTTGGTTCTTATGAAACTTTTTTCTCGATGGTGAAAATAGAGATAACAACATCGAGCAGATCATCCGTCCGCTTGTTTTTCTGGATAGCGATCCGCTTGATGACAACGACATCCTCCTCCGATTCAACCTGAACGAGGAAGTCGACAAGTTGGGTCAGCGTCACTTCTTCCATCTTCATTTCGACAACCGATTCCAGGTAGCCGTCATCAAGCTCGGTATTTGACGGTTTCATATAGGTGACCCTGTCCTTAACTTTAACCGCTGATGCCTGTTTCTCAAGGTAGCTGAACAAAGAAAATTGCGGATTCCGCAACTTGAGCTTTTCCACCACTCCGCTTTGCCGGCTCTTGAGCTCGAGGTATTCCTTCTGCAGAATGGCCATGTCGAGCACTTCCTGCTCTTTTCTCATCAATGACCGCTCCAGTGTCTGCCTGGCCTCGAGATAGGGGGAAATAATCCCCTGGAAAACGATAAAACAGACGACGAACACCGTGCCGGCCGAAATGAAAATCTTCTCTCGCTTGCCGAGACGGTCAAAGCCGGATTTGATGCGTAATCCGGAAAGAATCTTTTTAATAGCCATGCCTGAACGCCTTATCTCAGAGGTCGAGCTTCAACTCAAAACGTACGCCCTGCTCTTTCTGGGCGATATTTGCGGAACCGATGGATACCATGGCAAAAAAGGGAGACTGCTCCAGCGCCTTTTTTATCATATCGACGGAATTGAAATTATCGGTCAACCCCTTTATTCTAATGGTTTTTCTATCATAGATGAAACGATCGAGGGTGACCTGTATCGTTGCCGGAATACGCTCGGAGATATCAGCCAGCAGCTTTACCGTGGTCAGGCTCAGATCATGATTGCTGTCAACCGCCGTTGTTTCCCTCAACTTGTTGACCTTTATCTGCAGTTCCTTGACCGGCTCCTTGCCGGGCTGCGTGCCCGGCACCAGTTCCTGGAACTGCGAGACTATCTGGTCTGCCAGCTGATCCCGCTTCTGTTTCATACGCTGGTAGTCAAAACCCTGGTAGAGAATCAATCCCACAACCAGTGCCAGCGCCGAGGCCAGCGCCACCCGGACGGCCATGGGGAAGCGGCTGCTGCCGTTTTTCCAGGCCAGTTCGTCCTTCCTGAAATTCATCCGTGCCCGGTCTTTGGGGCTGCAGCAGGCCAGGGCTATGGCATCGTCAAGCGCTCCGTGCGGCCAGGGTGCAACCGCAGACTGCAGATTCTCAACCTCAAGGGAGCTCAACCAGTCAGTTTTCAGCGGAACGGCAGCAAGGACCTCAAGAACCACCCGGCGGCAGGACTGCAGGGCTCCAAGCAGGCCGCCAATACCCACCGTGACACCCTCTGTGTCCGCTTCATGGGCTTTCAGGGCAAACAACGTGTTTTCCACCTCTGCTGCCAGTTCCCTCGTGGCCGTCTCAAGTTGCGCCGGCATCCGTAACTTCCAGTGCACCCGTTTCCGCCACAAAACGGATTCCCCCCTGCTGCATGAGGTTATGGGGAAGGGAGCGTATCGTTTTAACCTCCCTGTTGCGGATCAGCTGAAAGGATGTTTTGGTCAACCCGATCTGAAGCAAAGCGTACGCTTCGGGTGCTTCCTCAGCATATCGGCACATGTTGAAGGCGGCAGGCAGACCCGAGATGGTAACAATTTCGGGATCGAGACCTGCCGTGGACAGCAGTGCCAGCCATTCTTTCACCACCGCTGTTTTCACCAGGGCGGCAAATACCTCCGTGCCTTCCGCTGTCGCCGGGCCGAACAGGTAATCAAAGAGAAAGGGTTCGTTGTTAAACGAGGCATTGTCTTCGATTTCAAACGGCAGGATACTGCGCAGCTTCTTGCGATCCTCAAAGGGCAGATGCATGGTCCGGTAGTTGAAATGTTCGGCACCAAAGGAGACCAGGCAGCGCGCGCCCCGGGCATTGCAGTGCTCAACCACCCCGGCTATCGCCGCTTCCAGCCCGGACGGGTCGGTGAGAAAAGAGCAGTGCGCGGCAAGAACCGTCAGTACACGTTTGTTTTCACTGAATAAAACACCCGCAACGACGGTATTTTTTATATCAAGCGCCAGAATTGTTGCGTCTGCCATCTGCTAGTCCATCCTGAAATAAAGCGTTTCCAACTTATCCTTATCTACCCTTTTAACCACTGCCGTGATCTTCACCCGGCTCTCGTTATACACTGCCTCGGCGGTCACCAGAAAAGTGGAAGAAGCCGTTGTTATTATCCCGCTGTCAAGAATGATATCTCCGGGCCAGCCGCCGCTATTCAGGTACCAGGAAACATCTGCCAGCAGTTCGGCGGAAGATTCCTCCTGCCTGAAAGCGGTAATGTTTTCGACATCTTCCTGGCTTATCCGGTCATCCAGTGCCTGGAATACTTCCGGCGGAGCAGTATTGATATTGATCTTGCCCCCGGTGCTGTTAACACTAATATACTCCGCCAGGCCGCTCTTTTCATCATTACCGTACAGCAGTTCAGTCGTTATACCCCGCACGAGCAAAAGCTCCTCAACAAATTCTATCATGCCGTTCCTGGCCTGGTACGGTTTTTCCAGCGACTCGTAATAGCTGTTCTCCGCACCATAGGGCGATTCGTCATCATCACTGTCGAGCCAGTCGACAACCGCATCGACGATATCCCGGGCCTCTGTCTCGTCTTCAATGGCAAACTTGCCGCTGAGCAGCAGTCGAAGAAATATTTCCCGAGCCTGCTGCGGAGTCATACCCTTTTCGGAGGCGGCACCGGGCGGTGTCCCGGCGGTGCCGAGGGCTATCAGCCTGTTTATCGGGAATCGTCCGTCAAGATCGACAACCCGTAACTGCAAGGATCCCTGGTTAAAGGGTGCGACAAGCGGCTGTTCCTGCAGTTTCGCCCAGTTTTCCAACAACGAATCATAATCATTCAGCAGACGGTCTGCACGCAATACCGCATAGGCGATATCAATTCCCGACTGCGCGGTGGATTCCAGCATTGCACGCTCCTGGTAACGGACACCCTCGACCAGGGCCAGGCGCATCGAACGGTTAAACTGCATAATGACCACCATCAGCACACTGATGACCGAAATAACAAGCAGCAGGGCCATACCACGGTGATCGGCGAGCAGCGGAGAAAACCGCATCTTTCCCCGTCGTTTACAGGACACCGCCGCCCTCCGCAAATTGAATGATCGCGGGACGCAGCATCACGGCGGCAGCATAGGTCTCCGTTTTGTCCCCGTCCTCCGGGCCTGCAGGGAAAACCAGCTCGATACTGACCCGGGCTGGAAAACGGTCGGCGTCATCGATTTCTTCGCCGTTTTCCGCGATTCTTTCCCACTCGGCTGCATCGCGGTCTTCTCTATCGTAATAGCGCAGTTTTATCTCCCGCAGTCCTTCGCACAAAACAAAACGCTTCGCCTCCGGCCCGGGCTGATCATCCTGCGCCCCCGGCATAAGCGGCGAATCTGAACGCAGCAGGGAGAACCTTCCATCGCCCCCACGCTCCAGCATATAATAGCGGATAATGGTCAGCGCCGTCGGAGGGGCGGTCGGATCGAAGGAAAGATGCGCGGTGGATACCAGTTCAAGAATGGGTTCATCACTGGCATTGGCTGCATCCCGACCAAGGAGATAGCCCTCTTTCCCGTGGTACAGACCGGTGAGATCACGGCTCATGCGTTCAAATGCTATTTGTACCCGTTCATTCTGCGAAATCCGGTCCCCGGCATTCTGCACCGTGGACAGGATAGCCGCATACAGTGCATAGACCACCGAAACAGCGATGGCGAAAATAGCGATGGCAATCAATACCTCCAGGAGGGTAAAACCTTCTTTTCCGGCAGCGGCCCTGCGTATGCGTAGCATCACCCCCCTCCTCTCACCAGGACGTAGCGTGTCAGGGTGAAACTCCGGCGCTCCTCGTCGGTAGAGATAGTCAGGTCTATTCGGCGCAGGAAAGCATCACTTCCGGCAAGTACTTCCGACTCCGCAAAATCAGGGTTGAGCACCTCGGCTTTCCAGAAATAACCGGGCCGGGAATCCTCAAAGTCCCCGGAGTCATCTACCGGATCTTCGCCGGTGGTAAGAATTTCCGCCATTTTTTGCCGTGCAAGGACCGAGGAGACGAAGGCAAAATCAGCCCTGGTTGCGGCAAACATGGATTGGCTCTGGCTGCCGAGCAGGGAAGTCAGCGCGATGGCCAGAATGGCAATGGCCACCATCACTTCAAGCAGGGTGAAACCCTTCTCGGTTCCGACCGGACCGCCGGTCCGGGAAGAAGTGCTGCCCGGTTTGGACATCTCTTTCATCATCCCGCCCCTTCGCTATCGTCACTCGGCTGCAGGTGTTGATCGGAGATGCGAATTTCCGATATAAAGGGGGCGATGTCGAGGCCGATCTCTTTATCGTCGCTCCTGAGATTGATGATGGCCGGCTCCATCAGTCCCTGCGGATTCACCCACAATGTCACCGCTCCCGTGGCAAAACGGGTTCCGCTGCCATTGTAGACCGAACTGACCTCCACCTCGTCAGAAAGCACGATGGAACCATCCAGAACGGGGTCTTCCTTTTTCACCTCTTCATCCCCGACCGGGGTTTTCGGGCAGAGCAGATCGAATTTACGTTCTTCAATGGTGATGGTGAGAAAACAGCCCTTCTCGCTAACGGCAGCCTGCTGCCGGGCTTCACGGATCATGCCGATGAGCTGGCGGGCGGAGGACTTGAGAGGATCGCTGAGAATGGTATTGCGAAAACGCGGCACACTGACCGCCATCATGATCGAGACAAGGACAAGCACAACGAGCAGCTCAAGGAGGGTAAAGGCCTGCTGCCGGTTGCGCCGGGTCCGGCTTCTGATGCTCGTAGAATCGTATCCCGGCAAGGTGATTTTATTCAATTTCCCAGTTGTTTATGTCGGCGTTTTCACCCTCACCGCCGGGCTCCCCGTCCGGGCCGTAGGAACTGAGATCGAAATCTCCGTGCAACCCCGGGCTCAGGTAGACAAAATCATTGCCCCAGGGATCTTTCGGAACCTTTCGGGCGTCCAGGTAGCCGCCCTCCCGCCATTTCGGCGGCAACCTGCCCGCCGACGGAGCTTCGATGAGCGCCTGAAGCCCCTGCTCTGTCGACGGATAGACACCGTTATCGAGCTTGTACATCTTCAATCCCGTCTCAAGTCCGCCGATCTGCAGGATGGCCTTGGTCCGGCGCGCCTCTTCCGGGCGCCCCATGATCTTGGGGCCGATATAACCAGCCAGGATACCGATAATAATCAGCACCACCAGCAATTCGATCAAGGTAAAACCTCTCTGGGTGCCCAGAACAGACACCCTGACCGCGCTTCTTTTATTCATCTTGCAAACATCCATCGTCTTCTCACGTTCCAGGTCCTTTCAAGAATAATCAGCAGCAATGCGTACTTCACTGCAAGAGGGATATACAACATAAACATCGCGCCGGCAACCACCGGCAGCAGCAAGAGCATAACAAGCGCCCTCAGCAGCAATGACTGGGCGACTATATCGGCAATCGGCGGTGAAAAGTGATAATAGGTCCTGATGAACTGCTGTCCCCAATTATACGGTTTCAGGTAGCGGTCCCGGAACTGGCGCAGGGCCAGTACGGCAAAGTCATCGATTCCGCCGAAAGCCGCCGTGGCAATAAAACAGGAGTCATTGGTTTTGAAGACATTCTCCTGCCCATATATCACGGTACCGTCTGAAAGCAGCGCGTAGGCCCTGACATAATACGTTGTCTGCGGATTGACATCGGCTATCTCACTGCTGTATTCACCGACTCCATCCCCATCCTCAGTCTGGCCACTCTTCACGAAATAGCTGTCAAAGTTGAAAAAATTATTCGTACCACCCGTGGTTGTCGAATCAGTATTAGTCGTAGTAGTCGTATCAGTTACAGTAGTCCCCGTATCTGATCCACCGGTTCCTGTATCGGCCTGCCCCGCATCGTATTCGGGATTGCTTTTAACCGAATAGACCACACCACGCTTGTCGATTGTCGGCACCGTACAGGTTGTCGTACACTCGCTTTTGCAGGTAGTGGTAGCAGCATCGTCAAGGGTAGCATCTGTCTCCGTATCCGTCTCTTCACAGACTGCCTCACAATCGGTAATGCAGGTATCATTATTCTGGTCAACAAGCTGCGTAATAGTACCACCGGTCAGCGCCCCGACGCGGGTAATGTCCGTGATGGGAGCCGTCTCGATACTGTAGTATTGCGATACTACCGGACCCGTCTTGTTGATCGCCTCACCGCTGGCCACGTTTTCCGTATAGCTGGCCACCATGATGGCGCTGTCGCCGCCCGATCCGGACGAACCTGCCGTGTAGACCGTACCATCCGGGAGTACCGCTATGGCCTGGCTCACTTCATCGCTTCCGGAGAGGCTGGTGGTTACCAGGTCGGCCTGCTGTATTGAAGTAGATGACGACGCATCTGTTGCCGGGTCGAGTCCCTGTTCAACGGAAAGGGCTGCAACAGGTAGAATCTCAGCGGTATTTAAAGCATCTTGCGTATTAGCATCTGTCCCCGCGTCGGCGGAACTGGTACCGAAACGCAGAATAACCGTATCCTTGCCGTCCGCCTCCGAGCGATATCCTGCGGCAAGTACCAGATCGCCGCCGGCCACGGCAACAGCGTAAGCAGCACTGCCGGTACCTATATCATAGACAAGTACGCCGTTTTTCGACAATTCGGTATCCGGGCTCCCGTCAGCAGCAAAACGAGCAATCATGATACTGCTCACCCCATCGGAACCAATCACTTCACCGACAGCCACCACCTTGTTGTCTGACTGAATGGCGATATCGTGAACGACGATTTCCTCACTCTCTTCAAAAACGACGGCCCGCCCCTCATCGCCAAAGCTTTTATCAATGGTGCCGTCGGCCGTGAACCGGGCCAGGTAGAGGCCTCTTCGTTCTGTCGCATCTTTGGCAAAACCGCCGGCCAGCAGCGTGCCGTCCGCTTGTGCTGCGACCGCTTGAAACTCGCCGCTTGTATCAGAATCGATCATTACGCCGTCAGTGCCGAAGCTGGAATCAACGGAGCCGTCGGCAAGAAAACGCGCCAGCACCGGTACGGTTTTACTGTCGATTTCAGTATCCCCGGCCAGGACAATGGTGCGGTCGGCGAGAATGGTGATATCGTAGAAATCTGAGTTGACGGTGCCATCACCCATTGCCACAACACCGAGATCGCCGAAGGTGTAATCGAGCTGACCGTTCGACAATACCCTTACCAGTGCGCCACGGCGAACACCGTCCTCCTCGATAAAACCGCCGAGCAGGATGGTGCCGTCTGTATCGATACTCAGCGCCCGGACACCATCGTCTCCAAAGCCGGCACCGATAACGCTCCCGGCCGAGAAAAGAAACTCCGGATCTTCTGTGCCGTCAGCCAGGTATCGTACGAGAGCCATATCACTATCGATACCGTTGTCACTCGTACCGGCGACCAGTATCCTGCCATCCGGCTGCACCGCAATTGCCGCAGCCTCGTCAAGCCCGACGCCGAGATTGGTCAGTGCCAGGCCGTTCTCCCCGAAGGCGGGATTAGGCGCAATTGTTGCCGAGACATTCACCGTCGCCACAGCCGGCAGTCCCAACACGAGCAGCAGGAATAAATACCATTTCGTTTTCATATCGCTCTCCCTCTCTCTACTTGCCAACAAACTTCTCCCTGGCAGGATTTCAGAAGCGGTTCTCTCAAGATTCAGCTGATCATCTGGTTCATTTCAAAAATAGGCAGTAAAATCGAAATTACAATAAGGCCGACCACCAACCCCATGCTGACAATCATCACCGGTTCAATGAGTGAGGTCATGCCAATAACGGCTGATTCGACATCACGCTCGCTGGCCTGAGCGACCTTTCCAAGCATCTCTTCGAGCTGCCCGCTTGTTTCGCCGATGGCTACCATCTGTACAAACATCGGTGGAAACCAAAAGGCCCCGGTCAACGCATTGGCCATGCTCCGTCCTTTATTTATATCATCAATTGCCTGATCAATTACCGTGGAAACATGGGTATTGTCAATTATCCGTTTAACGATTTCAAGAGCATCTATAATTTCAACGCCGCTGCCAAGCAGGCTCTCCAGGGTCGAGGCAAAACGCGAGACGACCGATTTGCGGATCACATTGCCGATAAACGGCGTTCTTAACTTTACCAAATCCCAGATATATTTTCCCGTTTTCTGTTTAACGGCGACTTTGAGCAGCAGAAAACCCGCCAAACCAGCAAGCAGCAACGCCCACCAGTACGACTTCATAAACGAGGAGAGACTGATCAGGACGATGGTCGGCAGCGGCAGGGCTTTCTCCATCTCGTCAAAGACCCGGGTGATATTGGGCACGATATAGGTGACCAGGATAAAGAGGATTCCGCCGCCGATTACCGCCATAAAGGCCGGGTAGACCATGGCTGCACGCAGCCGGGATTTTAACGCCTCCTGCTTCTCTCCAAAATCGGCAAGACGCGAGAGTACCTTGTCAAGCGATCCCGAGGCCTCTCCCGCCCGCACCATGTTCACATACATATTGGCAAAAAGCCGGGGATAGTGCTGCAGGGCACGACTCAGGGTTTCGCCTTCACTGACGGATTCCTTAAGCTCGGCCACCATTTTTTTCATGGCCGAGTTCTCAACCTGCTCGCTGATACTGCTCAGCGCTGCATCAAGGGGAACACCGGCACCGAGAAGGGTTGCCAGCTGCCGGGTGAAAATATGCACCTCAACGGGCTTTACCCGGTCAAAGACGATGATGCGCGACAGGCCGCCGCGTTCGGCACCTTCGGACTTGGTTTTACTCAGACGTATCTTGACCGGGAACTTCCCCTCGCCGCGCAGACGCGAGCGAACAGCAGACTCACTCTCGGCATCGAGAATGCCGCTGCTCTTTTTCCCATTGGCAAGAAGCGCCTCATATTCATATACCGGCATAGCAATTACGGGGACAGTATACCTAATTACATAATTACGGGGACAGTATACTTATCTCTCATAAGTCCCCGGGGGAAAGCATGAAAAAAATTCTCAATGCTGAATCGTAACGAGGATGAACCAGAAACGCAAAGAAAACCGACATCTGGAGAAATTCGGAACATTTCGGGGACAGTATACTTATCTCTGGGTCGATACATTAATTACGAATTTCCACAGTGAAAGTCCGGCACGGTAAGATTTTTGTCAGATGCGACAGGTACAATGACGTCCAAGCGAGAGAATGTTTTTCCAGAGGGGAGGCAATCATCTTTCATTCCTTTAATCAACTACTATGGTGTTTCTATGGCCAGAATCGCAAGGGTGATAGCCCCGGGCTATCCGCACCACGTCACGCAACGCGGTAATCGTCGCCAACGGACCTTCTTCAGCGAAAACGATTATCATACCTACATCGAGCTGCTTGCAAGACATTGCAGCACCTTCAAAACAGAAATCTGGGCCTATTGCCTGATGCCGAATCATGTGCACCTGATTGCCGTGCCCCTTCATGAAGACAGTTTGTCACGGGCCATTGGTGAAACCCATCGATGTTACAGCAGGCATATTAATTCCAGGGAGGACTGGCGGGGGCATCTCTGGCAGGACCGATTTGCCTCCTTTCCGATGGATGAGTATCACTTGCTGGCAGCGGCACGCTATATTGAAATGAATCCTGTTGCCGCCGGGATTGTCACCAAGCCTGATGAATATAAATGGAGCAGTGCGCGGGCCCATCTGGAAAGGAAAAATGGCAGGCTGGTCAATGTACAGCCGCTGTTGGAAATAATTGGTGACTGGCATGAATTTCTCCGTCCATCATCCCTTGATGAAACCGATCTCATCCATAAACATGAACGCTCAGGACGGCCCCTGGGGGGTGATTCATTTATCATCGGCCTGGAAATAGCCCTCAGGCGCAGACTGACACGACAGAGACCTGGCCCGAAGAGAAACAGGAATTAAGTATACTGTCCCCGCAATTTTGTCTTTTTTTTGTATTTTTTTTCGCAATTAATCATCTCTGTAAGAAATTTGTAAGAAATCGGGAGTAAAATTAGGGGAAACATTGAGGCCACCTTGAGAGACAGAGTTCATCAGTTAAATTTTGTTTCTGCTAACCTGTACATTTAAAGGATTCTTATGGCACCAAAACATCGAGTACTCCTGATTCCATTACTCGTAGTCGTCCCTGCACTCTTGCTTTTTTCTTCCAGTGGCTATGGTGCCCAGGAGGCGGAGGAGCCGTTTATCATCATTTCGCCTCAGCCTTCCGCAGAAAACAAGGAAGTACAGTGGAATATTAATCAAGCCGGGGATGGCCTGCAAAGCTCATTAAAAATATTCTTCGAGAGGCCCCCAAAAACTCCTGACATGCCGGACAGCCTCGGCTGGGAATACCGGATTGAATCGGATGGCATAATAGTTATCCAGGAGTCGCTTCCTGAAGAAACGAAAGAGGCTGAGCATCTCATTGCTGTGGACACAATGACTGACGGAGACCACAAGTTGGTGCTGAGTGTTCGAGATTTTCAGGGCAAACTGCACACCCAGGAAAGATCTTTTCGTATTAACGGCTCTCCACGCATTCGTATTTCCGCTCTGAAAGACACAAGCGAGATCATCAACCCGGAAATCACCTTCACATTTTTTGGTGAACGGGAGAGATTAACAGGATTTATAGAAGTGTTTCTTGATGATCGCCTGTTAATCGCGACAGGTATTAAAAGAGAACAGAACGACACTCCGGTAACGCTGACGGAGCTGATCGGCACCACTCTCTATAGTGCAGACCTAACTCCGGGGACACATCAGTTAACGATAGCAGCAAGCGGCCTCAACTCCAGCCGGGCAGTACGTTCCGTCCCCGTTATGGGTAGTATCGCAACACCCGGGATAGTTATACAATCAACCAATGAGAACCGGTTAAAGAACATCGAAGTTGTCTTTCCCCCATCCTCTAAAAAAATAGTCGGTGGTGCTGATATACACTACAACCACTCGACAATTCTGTCTTTGACCACGGAAAAGCCTTTTTTGTCTCTTTCGAGTGAAGCAATTGAGGCAGCCCTCAGCAAGCATAACATTAAGATTGGCAAGCCCCCGATCAAAATGACAATCTCAACATACTCGGCAAATCATATCGAAAACTGGCAGGAATTCACCTTTTAATTCCCCGCCCCAACCGGTCGGAGAGTAGAATGAACAACAGCTCATCTCAGATTTATTCTATTGCTTTTGTAACCTGTTTCCTTTTTTCCATCATGGCTTTGCCGTTCAGCGCCTATGCCACTTCAGCCTCAATAAGTGTATCAGGAAATGAAGGCGCTGTATCCGTTTCCGCAACAGGATCCTTTTCTACTCACAAGTTCTGCACGGGAACTGGCGATGATGAAGAGTGCTGGAATGATAGTTCAGGAACGCTTTATATTTACCATCAAAGCAGTCGTTTGGAGAGGGTGCCGGGAACCGGTGGCGCGAGTTGGTCTGATGTGTTCAATGCAGGCACGTTTTCCCAGGGAGAACACGTTTTTACCGCAACCGCCTGTGATTCAAAGAATATCTGCGAAAGCTCCGCCAGGACCATAACAATCGACAACACGCCTACCGTCAGCATCGCTGCCAGCGGGGACGATGGGCCGATCGATGTTCGTGGAACGGTTGATTTCAAAGAGAACACAGCCGGCAATGAGGGGACAATAAAACTCTATTACGATGCCTATAACGATGGACGCTATGTGGCATTGCAGGGCCAGAAAAGCTTTGAAGGGGCAGACCTCACCAACTGGACATGGGAGGAAATTACTGGCACTGTCATAAACGCCGGAGCACTTCCGCAGGGAGAAAACCCACAGGTTCCAGGTTAACGCCTATTCTGCCAACGGCGTGGTGGTTTCTGAATCGGCCACCATAACGATCGACAACACGCCTACCGTCAGCATTGTTGCCAGCGGGGAAGATGGGCCGATCGATGTACATGGAACGGTTGATTTCAAAGAGAACCTGACCGGCAATGAGGGGACAATAAAACTCTATTACGATGCCTATAACGATGGACGCTATGTGGTATTTCAGGGCCAGAAAAGCTTTGAAGGGGCAGACCTCACCAACTGGACGTGGGAGGAAATCACCGGCACTGTCATAAACGCCGGGGCGCTTCCGCAGGGAACCCACCGGTTCCAGGTTAACGCCTACCTGCCAATGGCGTGGTGGTTTCTGATCGGCCACATAACAATCGACAACACGCCTACCGTCAGATGCCAGCGGGGAAGATGGGCCGATCGATGTACATGGAACGGTTGATTTCAAAGAGAACCTGACCGGCAATGAGGGGACAATAAAACTTTATTACGATGCCTATAACGATGGACGCTATGTGGCATTACAGGGCCAGAAAAGCTTTGAAGGGGCAGACCTCACCAACTGGACATGGGAGGAAGTTACCGGCACTGTCATAAACGCCGGAGCACTGCCGCAGGGAACTCACAGGTTCCAGGTTAACGCCTACTCTGCCAATGGCGTGGTGTTTCTATCACCATAACGATCGACAACACGCCAACCGTAAGCATTGCTGCCAGCGGGGAAGATGGGCCGATCGATGTGCATGGAACGGTTGATTTCAAAGAGAACCTGACCGGCAACGAGGGGACAATAAAACTCTATTACGATGATAACGATGGACGCTATTGGCACTTCAGGGCAGAAAAGCTTATGAGGGTCAGACCCAACCAGCTGGACCTGGGAAGAAATCACTGGCATATCATAAACGCAGGAGCCCTGGCCCAGGGAACCCACCTTCCAGGTTAAGCTTATTCTGCCAACGGCAGAGGCGCTAATGCATTCTATACCATAACGGTCGACAACACGCCAACCGTAAGCATTGTTGCCAGCGGGGACGATGGGCCGATCGATGTGCGCGGCACGGTTGATTTCAAGGAGAACACAGCCGGCAACGAGGGCACAGTAAAGCTCTACATTGACGATGGTAATGACGGCAGTCTTTGGTACCTGCAGGGCACCAAGGCTTATGAGGGCTCAGAACCAATCAGCTGGACCTGGGAAGAAATCACTGACTATATCATTAACGCAGGAACCCTGGCCCAGGGAGAGCATAACCTGCAAGTCGTTGCTGTTTCTGCCAACGGCACAAGCGCTAATGCATTCTATACCATTACGATCGACAACACGCCTACCGTAAGCATTACTGCCAGCGGGGACGATGGGCCGATTGATGTGCATGGCACCGTTGATTTCAAGGAGAATACAGCCGGCAACGAGGGCACAATAAAGCTCTACATTGACTATGGTAATGACGGCAGTCTTTGGTACCTGCAGGGCACCAAAGCTTATGAGGGCTCAGAACCAATCAGCTGGACATGGGAAGAAATCACTGACTATATCATTAACGCTGGAACCCTGGCCCAGGGAGAGCATAACCTGCAAGTCGTAGCTGTTTCTGCCAACGGCACAAGCGCTAATGCATTCTATACCATCACAATCGATAACACCCCTGAACCCGTAATTATTGGCTCGAAGTACTTTCCTGACGACACCTTCGATATCGTTGGAACGACCACATTCAAAGAAAATCTTACCGGCGATGAAGGAACGATCAAACTTTATATCAAAGAGATAAGCGCCCGTTCATTCACACAACATGGTTCTACCCTCTCTTATGAGGGGAAAAAGATCAGCTGGAAGTATTCCGATTTTACGGGAACCCGCCTGGCAAAAGCCGTCTGGGGCCAAAAAGAAATTCTGGTCATGGAGGTTGCAACTGCCGCTAACGGTACCTCAAAAAGTGTCGTAAAAGGAATGATAATTCCAGCGCTTGGCTGTCCAGCTGGATTCTAACATATGAGGCCACCTTGAATAATTGCCTTTTCGCCCGATCTCTTCGTTATGCTCGAAATTTTATCCTCGGAATATTGACTATATACCTGCGGCAAAATTTCTCGCATGCCTTAATCTCGAACGATGCCTAATTATTCAAGGTAGCCTAAAAAGAGAAAATTGCCACCCAGGGGAAAGTGATTATGAATTCGACCCGATTTGTCAGTCTGGCTTTTTGTGCAGTTCTTTTTAGTCTGATGGTACCGAACCCATCACTTGCTTCCAGGAATCCTTATATATCCAGACATGGCGTCAATTTCTCGACGGGCAACAAGTACCTGCAGCAAAATGATATTTCGCTTGCCGGGCCGGTTTCCAGCTTGTCGTTTTCCCGAAGTTATAACAGCCAGAGTGTTGAGAATTCCTTGCTTGGCTATGGCTGGTCTTTTTCCTTAAACGAGAAACTTACCTTCGAGCCTGATCTTGATCTGGCTATCTACCAACGCTCCGACGGTCGCATGATTCACTTCACCTATAACGGAGAGGACGCCTGGATCAACGATGTTGGTAAAAAGGCCATCATAACAGAAACTCCCGGCCCGGTTGGGACCGGTTATACCATGACACGGCCGGACGGCAGCCTGCTGTTGTTTGATCCGGATGGACGACTGGTAGAAAAGCGTGACCAGAACAATAATATTATTTATCTGGGGTATGTCGGTGATGTGCTCGCCTCCATTTCAGATGATTTTGGCCGCAGCCTTACCCTGAACTACAACGCAGCCGATAAACTGAGTTCCATTACCACTCCGATCGGCACCTACCTCTACCGCTATGATGAAAACGAGAATCTGGTCTCGGTAACGCGACCCGATGGTGCCAGCCGCACCTACCTCTACGAAGACCCCAACGATATCCACAACCTGACCGGTGTGATTGATGAAACCGGTAACCGTATCATGACCATCGGCTATGATATCATGGACCGGGTTATCTCCTCATCGCTTACAAACGGCAGTGAAGCGCTCACCATCAGCTACCAGGCCGGCTATAAGCGCGTGATAACCGACAGCCTCGGGGTATCAACCACCTACCAGCTCGAAGTTCAGCATGGCGTGGCCCGGGTAAAATCCTTTGACGGTCCCGGCTGCTCGTCCTGCGGGTCTGATACCGGATCTGAATATACCTACAATTTCAGGCAGCAGGTCACGTCGATGACCGATGGCCGCGGCATCGTCACAACCTATACCTACGACGACAGCGGCAACAAACTCACCGAGACAAGAGCCGCGGGAACTCCCGACGAGGTAACCACCTCATATGCATACAACGACAAGAACAAGGTTGAGCTGATCTCCATGCCGTCAGTGGTTCTCGAGGATCACTCCCGTGATACCTCCATGACCTACGATGCCCGGGGAAATATGCTTACCCGGGAGGAACAGGGTTATAGCCGGGACAGCTCACCCGTCAGCCGAACGACCAGTTACACCTATGACAGCTACGGCAGGATTACCTCAATCGACGGGCCACGGATCGATGTCAGCGATGTCATCAGCATGACCTATTATCCCAATGAGCCCGCTTACGGCAATAACCGGGGCTTTCTGCAGTCGGTCACCAATGCGCTGGGTCATACCGTCCGTTATGACCAGTACAATGGTTTCGGGCAGGCGGAATTGATAGAGGATGCCAACAACATTGTCACCGAGCTACGCTACGATGCCCGCGGCCTTCTCGCCGAACGCAGCACCGCCGGGCTTGCAACCGCCTACACCTACGATCCAGCGGGTACGCTCCAGTCCGTCACCCTGCCCGGCTCCCGCATCATCACCTATCTCTACGATGATGCCGGTCGTGTCGGGGCTATCTCCGACACCCTCGGCAACACAATCGAATATTCCTACGACAGCGAAGGAAGAAAAACCGCTCAACAGATCAGGGACCCGGAAGGAGCGCTCACCGCCTCTGTCAATTACGAATATGACGAAGCAGGACGGTTGCATAAAACGATCAACCCCGACAGCAGTGCAGAGCAGCTTGATTATGACGAGGTCAATAACCTGATCGGCCGGATCAACGGGCTGAACCAACTGACCGGCTACACCTATGACCCGCTGAATCGTCTTACCCGGATTGATGAAGCAAACGGCGGCACGACAACCTTCGCCTATGACAGCCATGGCAACCAGGCCTCGGTGACCGATGCCGAGGGGAACACGACCACCTTCACCTATGATGATTTTGGCAATCGTCTCAGCCGCACCTCACCAGATAGCGGTGTAACTACTTACAGCTATGATCCGGCTGGAAATCTGACCGGAAAATCAGACGCAAACGCTAACGCCGTCGGCTACGGGTATGACGGACTGAACCGCTTAATATACATCAATTATGCGGATGCATCAGCGTCAGTGGAATACACCTATGACCAGGGAAGCAATGCTATCGGCCGTCTCAGTTCCCTGAGTGACGGTACCGGCAGCTCTGTATACACCTATAACGAGTTCGGCAGCCTGACCGCTGAAACCCGTACAGGCAATGACCAGAGCTTCACCACTTTCTACGATTACAATGTCAACCAGGAACTTATTTCAATCACCTATCCCAGCGGTCGGACCGTCGCCTACGAGCGTGACGGTATCGGCAGTGTCACGCGCGTCACCTCAAGCTACCAGGGAAACACAACCGTTGTGAGCGAATCCATCGCCAGACTGCCGTTTGGCCCGATAAGCACCATGACCCTGGGCAATGGGTTGGCTCTTAGCAACAGCTATGACCAGCAATACCGCCTTACCAGTGCTGCAGCCGGCAGTATTTATAATAAAAACTATACCTATCTGCTCACCGGCCAGGTCGAAGCAATCGCTGACCTGCTTGACGGCAGCCGCTCCCAGTCCTTCAGCTATGATGAAATCGGCCGGCTCACCGGGGCCGACGGCAGCTATGGAGGCCTGGGTTATACCTATGATCAGGTGGGCAACCGCCTCAGCATGACAGCAGGCACCCGGCTTACAAACTATACCTATGCACCGGGAAGCAACAGACTCGACCAGGTGAGCGGCGAACAGTCCACCGCCTACAGCTATGATGGCGCGGGGAATACGGCTCAAAGGGCGATATGTCCTTCAGCTGGAATGCGGACAACCGCCTGACCGAACTCGCTGTCAACGGTGATAAGGCAGGCACCTATGGATACGATGCCAGGGGCTTGCGTACGATCAGGACGACCGCCGAGGGTACCTTTCTTTCTGTCTACGACAACGGCGGCAACCTGCTGGCCGAAACCGATGAAAACGGTGCCACGATCCGTG
>CAVUYQ010000006.1:0-32500 GCA_963745765.1 uncultured delta proteobacterium
ACGTCGATCTTCATCTGCTTGAATTGCGCTACGCCCACATCCGGGTAAAGAACGGAGGCGGGAACCAATTGGCTCATTTTAATCACGCCATGGCCAGCTGGAAGCGATGCTGACGGTATCCAGCGAAGAAAACCAATTGATTCTGGTCGATGGTTATCAACGTTATGCGGCACTCAAATATCTAGGCAAGGATGCCGGACGGGTCAGGGTAGTTAATGAGCCGGAAAGCCAGACGCTCTATCAACTTCTGATTCTGCGTGGAGAACGGCAATGGGAAGCGATTGAAGAGGCTGGCTTGATCCAGGAACTGCATCGTCGGTTCAGTTATTCTTTGAGCGAAATTGGCAGACAGATAGGCCGTGACAAATCCTATGTGAAGCGACGTATGGATCTGCTGGAATCATTGCCGGAAGAGATTTTATCACGAGTAATCGCCGGAGTGATCTCAACCTGGGCCGCCAGTCGGGTGCCGATACCGTTGGCGCGCGCCAATCCCTCCGATGCAACAAGGCTTGTCTCCCATCTTGAACGTGAACCGATGTCTACCCGGGAACTGCAGTTGTTTTATGAGCATTACCAAAAGGCTAACCGGCAAGTTCGGGAACGGATGCTGACTCATCCTGCGCTGTTCATCAAATCAATCCAGGCTCTTGCCGGGAGCAAGAACGAAAGCCCTGAAGAAAAATGGCTGCATGACGCCAAGGTGGTTTGCGCCATCCTGGATCGTCTGCGAGATAAGGCTGATACGGTTTTTTATCCGAACCAAGAACAAAAATTACGCCGACAGCTGCTGGTCCGAGCGGCCAAAGCAAGGCGCCTGACCGTCGAGCTGCAGCGCAAAATCAAGGAGCGTCTTGAATATGATCGACCCCATCAAAGAGCAAGTGATCCGGGAAATGGCAAAACAAGGGATAGCAAAGCGGATGATCGCCAAACAACTGAAGGTCGCCCGCAACACGGTGGACAGAGTGCTCGCGACGGAGGCAGCCCGATCATCGGTCAGCAAAGAGTCGGGCTATGACCAGCACATCGGACAAGTTCGCGAACTCTTCCGCGATTGTCAGGGCAACGTCGTCCGGGTACAGGAGGACTCGTGGCTCGGTACAATATCACCATCCCCTACCAAAGCCTGACCTGGCTGATCCGTAAGTATCAGTTGCGCATCCCGGCCCAAAAGAGGGCCGGACGCTATCATTTCGAGCCGGGCGCGGAGATGCAACACGATACCTCACCGCATAAACTGAAAATCGGCGACCGTTCGCTTACGGCCCAGTGTGCCGGCCTTTCCCTGGCCTACAGTCGCCGGCTTTTTATTCAGTACTACCCGAGGTTTACCAGGTTTGAATGCAAAACCTTCCTGACCGAGGCTATGGCGTATATGCAGGGCGCCTGTGGACGCTGCGTTATCGTGCAGCAACACCAGCGTTATTGTCAGCCACTGCGCGGGCCGAAAACGCTTGTCGGCCCGGAAATGGAGGCCTTTGCCAGAATCTACGGCGTTCATTTTTCTGGCGATCGGATTAACGACGCCAACAGAAAAGGCAAAGGATCGAAGCGCCTTTAACGAAATCAATACGAAATTTTGTGGCAGTGTTGACTTTCCGGCTGGCAGAATCTTAATTTAAAGGCTGGGCTACCTGTGGCGCGATCAGGTAGCGTAATTGCAAACCAAAGCGCAGTCTGGGGATGAGCCCGATGGAGGCTTGGCTCATGGAAAAACCATTGCTGCAACCCTTACCGAAAGTCTTGCCGCCAGTCTATCTTGCCAAGCAACGGACAGTGGATATCGAGGGATACGTCCATCTCGACACCAATCGATACTCGGTGCCCGATACTTTGATCGGCAAAAATGTCGAAGTGCTGAAGTACTGGCAACGGGTAGTAATTTACCAAGGTCGAACCATCGTTGCCGAACATGACCGGGAACTGCTGGCACGGGAAAAGCGCATCACCAAACCAGGCCACCATCGGCCACTGGCTCGCAAAAAGGCCCATAATGGAATCAGTATGGAAGAACAAACATTGATTGGCCGGTATGAATCACTCGATCTCTATGTCGCTGAACTCAAAAAGCAGGCTCGCGGGCGGGGAATAGTCAAACTGCGCCGCCTGCTTGATCTTAAAAGGACATATCCTCCGGCTCCGTTCCAAAAAGCAGTTGAGGAAGCGTTGCGTTACGGGCTTTACGATCTGGCCAGACTGGAAAAAATGATCCTGAAAAACACTGGAGGCGATTTTTTCGAACTATAATGAGTGACGAAATTATCGAACTTCTCCATCAACTGAAACTGCAAGGCATGGCTGCCGGTTTTCCCCGACTGCTTGCCAAGGCGGAACGAGAAGGCTGGGGGCATCAAAATCTGATCCTGCAGCTGCTCGCGGAGGAACTGCAGCACCAGCGGGAACGAAGTGTGCTCTATCGTCTCAAACAGGCAAAAATCCCCTGGGACTGGACCCTCAGCACTTTCCCTTTTTGAGCGTCAGCCGTCGGTTGATCGAACCAGGATTATGACCCTGGCTGGACTCGACTTCATGCAGCGAGGCGAAAACATCATCTTTACCGGTCCCACCGGCACCGGCAAAAGCGGCTCGGCTTCCGGAATACTCAGGCAGGCATTGATCTCCGGTTACCGTGGTCGGTTCTACAACGTACAAAACTTGCTGGACGAGCTTTATGCCTCCCGGGCGGACCGCTCAACACCCCAATTGCTTATGCGACTTTGCCGTTACGACCTGCTGTTGCTCGACGAATTAGGATATCTAACCCTAACTCCCGAGCAGATGAACAGTTTCTTCAAGCTCATGAAAGAGCGCTACGAAGCAGGCCGCCCAACAATCATCACAACCAACCTTGCGTTCGAGCACTGGTACGACATCCTCAAGCCCAAACATGATGGTCGACGCGTTGCTGGACCGCCTCCGGCATCACTGCTGCATAATCCCTATCGATGGGGAATCTCTCCGCACATAATCCACTCAGCGAATCTCATCTTCAACCCCTTCCGCATCGCTCTTTCGCATCCCTTCAATACACTTCTCGCCGCGCACTCTCTGGCTCAGTTTTCGTTAGCAGAAATGGCTCAAATCCTGTTAGCGTCCTGCCCGAAGCCTGTGTCCTGATCAGGGCATCATAGAAAAGGTTATCGACATAGTAGAGCGGCAGTGCACCGGATTGACCAAGAATACCGATCAGGGTTGAGACCAGAAGGCCAAGAAGGACAATATAGAGTATGGTTTTTTTGGATACGTTACTGGAAATCGAGGGCTTCAACACATTCTCTCCTGCTCAAGGAGCCTGTCGGATTATGCCCTTTTTCCCCATCTCTGCGTTATTTTCTGAAAATCAATGCTCGCAATATTAGGTATATGGCTCCGCTTGATTTTCTTAAAATGCCTCGACCTGAGAAAAAATTGCTATAATCCGACAGGCTCCAAGGGAATCGTTTAATGACAGCACAATCGATTTGATCGAAAACAGGCCACCAACATGCTTAGCGTTTTATTCAATCGAAAAATTCTGATTGATGATAACAGTTTTGCCGAATATGTCGAGAATTCTGCTGCTCAGCAGGCATGGAGAGCAGCGGCTGAAGCCGAGCTAGCACTTGTTCGGCAACCCGGATTCTGCACAAAACGGCAGCATGATCCGGACGAACGCCTACCGGGATCTACAGGCTAAATAGTTACCTCCATGTATTCAGGATCGTGATACTGTGATGGATTGAATGCCAGGGCTATTGCCCGCAGCAACCTGTCGACATCATCTACTGATTTTATACCGATATCCCAGTAATCAATGGTGCGAAAGCAGAAGAACAAATTCCGTGGATAGCTTTTCTGGAAAACCTGATAATCCAGGTAAACGGTGCGGTAGGCGGTATCAACAAGATACCAGCGGTTTTCCAGGAAGACTTCAATAAATACATGACCACGGGTCATGTACAGGTTATTTTCCTTGTACTTCTCCATCCAATCAATATCTGCGGTTATCACCAGCCGTGCCGGAATACCCAGAGCCCTGAAAAGAACTGACTGAACAAGCGCGAAATCACTGCACCCGCCGAGCACCTGTGATTGAAACAACTCATCTGCCGCACGGGTGAAGGAAAGATGGGCTTCACGGTTTTCATAACGGAAATGCGTCCAGATATAGTCAACTGCTTTGAGCATTCGTTCACGCCGGGTATCCGCCTGGAGTTGCCCGGCAATAGCCTGGATTGCCGGCGTCATGACGCTCTGTCTGGAGCCTCGAAGATATACGAGTGTTTCTTCAGGGAGGGGCTGGTCTCTGCCGTTATAAAGAAGGAAAAGGTTGGCCTGCTGACTCATCCAGGTGGGAGAGCAGCCGGTTACCAGAAGGATAAAAAGTAATGCAGGAAAAAACCGGTACAGCATCTTACGGCCTAAGTCATTCCTACCATGATACTGCACCGGCTTGTTCTGTCGCGATCGTCTCCTGATCACAACCCGGGTCAGCAATTGCAGCAACGGCTGTTGCCCCGGATATTTCGTTTCATTATTCAAATTGCGGCGGCATATCAAGTGCGGCAAGCGTCGGAGCAAGAGCCGACAGAGTCGCCTCTACCGCGGCAACGGAACAGGCAGCAGGGAGCGTTACCGCAACACTCTGCCCGGCAATAACAACGGTGAATTCCGTTAACAACTGGGCGGGACCGGTTACGCCTGCTACGGCAATTGTCGTATGTGAGCCTGCCAGAGTAAGAGTGAATGTTGCAGGAGCAACATCCGCATAGGCCTCCGGCAGCAGCTTCAATCTCTTCAAGGTCCGTTTCCACCAGGATATATTTACTTCCGGTGTTTCAGGGCCGACAAAAATCCCGATATCGGAACCTCGAACACCGGCGGTTGCTGTCGGCGTCTTTATAATGTAGTCATCTGTATTCGAGCCAAGATTCTCGACAATGATCCTCGCCCTTCCCCAGAGCACCTGCACAAGACTTTCGCGCTTTTTGGAATCAGTATTATATTCAGCCTTGTCAATCCTGAACTTGGTATTGGCAGCCAGTGCAAAGGCGCTCCTTTCTTTCATGACAGCATTGATAGAGGATTTATCCAGGGAGATGATGGTATCACCAAGGTAAAGCGGCTGGTTCCGGGAAAGACGGTAAGCATCTTTTTCATCAAGATGAATGACGTAAACATCACCCTGGGTTTTCTCTACCGTACCGACAGCATCGCCTTCACCATGTTTAAATCGTTCATGTGTTGCGACATCAACAGGAATCAAAGGCTCGAGCGGTTTTGGTTCCGTTTTGAATTTTTCAAGGATTTTATCACCCGGTTTACTCTCCTCTGAAACAACATTGTTGACCAGGACAAGTGAAGTCACGAAGGACATCAGTATCAGCAATACCGTTACTCTACGAAGATATAACATCTCCTCCTCCTTGATCCTTTGATAAGCAATAAGATGCTTTCAATACCATCTGTCTCTTACTCTTCTATCAGGCGATACGGCAAGACGGTAAAAAGACGCTGTCGCATCCTAACAATTATTGTCCTCGTTTTCCATTATTATCAGGTCATCACCAAAATCAGTTCTTCAAGCGGGCCTATCCTATCACACCTCTCGTGCAGGTATCAACACCAGTGCATGTCCCCTGAATATACCATTCCCCATTAACCCAGGCAATAGAGGACTCCCCACACTTACCGTTGAACCATCATCGTCTGGTATCCGCAAGAAAACGGCCCACGCACCACTTGGCAGAACAATCAGCCCTTAGCAAAAAAAAAGGCACGGAAGCAACTCCATGCCTTTTTTAAACACATTGTAATAGAGACTATATCAGGCAACGGAGGCTGCTGAGGCCGCTTCGACTCCCTTGCTGAAATCAACCGGCACCGTGACTGCCCTGGCTGCAAGTTCCCTGTCCAGCATCAGGAGCGCATGCGCATTATCGCCAATGAGTCGCAACTGGGCAAGTATTTCGTTATCATTGTCCTCTTCTTCAACCTGCTCAGTCACATACCATTCCAGAAAAATCTGGGTGGCATGATCTTTCTGGCTGATGGCCAGATCCATCAGTTCGTTAATGGATTTTGTGATAAACTGTTCATGGGCCAGTGTCTTTTCGAACATATCAAGCGGTGAATCAAATTTTGTCGCCGGCCCCTCAAGTGGTTTCAGCATAACCGGCTCACCCTGGCGTTGGATATACTCATAAAGCTTCATGGCGTGAAGCATTTCTTCATGGTACTGGACCATGAACCAGTTGGCAAAACCCTTCAACCCCATATCGTTTGAAAATGCCGACATGGACATGTACAAATAGGCTGAAAACATTTCCTTATTTATCTGCTCGTTCAGCGCCTTTGCCATTTTTTTCTGCAGCATAAAATCCTCCTTTTATCTTTTATGGTATTTCATCTCTATCAAATAATCTAATTACTCACGTCGGCCGCCTGTTGCGGTCAACGCTGCGGATGAATCAGTCCATCCTTCAGGAACGACCTAAACTACTCATCCATATCCTTGTCCCAGGTACAGCAGGTATAGGGATTGATGGTGGTTACCGGGCACAAAGCCGAGCGTACCACCTTATCTGCGACACTGCCGAACATGATTTTCTCAAGCCCTTTATAGCCATGTGTCCCCATGATAATGAGATCCGCCTGGATCTCTGAGGCGTAATCGACGATCTGTTCGGAAACATCGCCCATAAGTACGATATGCTTGACATCAGTTACCCCGAGCCGGGTAAATTCTTCGCGATGATCCTTGACAAACAGTTCCATACGCTCCTGTGCACTACTCATGAGTTCATCTTCAAGATTGGGCACGTGCATCTGGGGAACAAAAAAGCCTGAATAATCCTCAAAATTCTGGATAACAAAAACAAGGTACAAGGACGCTTCGAATTTTCCCGCCATAAAAGCAGCAGAATCAGCAATTAAGCGGGAATTGTCAGAGAAATCAATTGGGGTTACGATACGCTTGATCTGTCGAATCTGTTTCATCGGCTTCCTCCCTGTTGTCTCCAATCCGGTCAGATTATCCGACCCCCCGCTCCTGGTACTGTCTTCTATAAACAAGTCGACGGCAGGAACCGGTAGTCTCTTCCTCTAGCCAAGCCTCAATGTGATGGTAATACTAGTATTCCAAAAGACTATAAGCATTTAACTTATGGCCGGTAGTCTTTTTACTGAAAATATTTTAAACAGATTACTTGAACAGCTGGTTTATTCTGTCCTTGTATTTTTTTTCTATGATATGCCGTTTTTTCTTAAGAGTATTGGTCAGTTCCTCTCCTGCACTGAGACTTTTCTCCAGAAATGTGATGCCAAGAAGTCGTTCGTACGGTTTAAAGCCCTTCGCCGGTTTCAGTTTGTAGTTGATATCCTTTCGGATCTGTTCAAGAATCCGATTATCGGTAAGCAGCGCCAACTTTTCTTTTTTCAAGTTAACAAAGGTTTTATCAACCCATTCACGAAGCTCATCCAGGTCTGGCACCAGCAGCGCCCCAAGCCCTTTTTTGTCCTGTCCGACCAGCACGGCATCCTCGATAAAGGGAAACATCGTGATGGTGCTTTCAATGCGGCTTGGATCAACATTTTCACCACTTGCAAGCACGATGACGTCCTTTGCCCTGCCGGTGATGATCAACTCGTTCTTTCGTGTGAGCTTTCCAAGGTCGCCTGTTTTCAAAAACCCGTCACTGGTGAATGATCTCGCTGTCTCTTCAGGACTATTATCGTAACCGGCGCTCACCTGAGGTCCGCGAACTTCAATAAATCCCTCATGACCGGCAGGCAATGGTTCACCTTCTTCATTAACTATCCTGAGTTCCGTGCCGGCAACCGGATGGCCGAGCGTACCGAAGGTATGACATTCCGGCCCCCTTCCGGCAATAGCTGGAGAGCATTCTGTCATACCGTAGGCATTCACAATCCTTATGCCCACTGCATCCAGCCATTCTTCCAGGAAATCGACGAGAGAACCGCCACCACTGACCGCAAGACGGAGCCTGCCTCCAAACCGCTGCTGAACAATGGCAAGTTTTTTCCTGGCGATAACATAGAAGGGAGACAAAAACACACATACCAGAAAGGATGTTACCTTTTTTACTCCCTGCAGCAGTGCTGATTCGTCACCAAAAACCGGCAGGTTTCCTTGTACCATTCGGTAATTACGTCGAAATGACGCAGAAATCGAAACCAGAAGAGTAAACAGCATTGTGGCTGGCTTGCCTTTCCTCTTCAACCCTGTCTGGACGCGGTTATAGAGCGATTCCCAGACACGAGGCACGGTAGCCACAATGGTCGGCCGGTAATACTCAAGGTCTTGCGAGAAACGCTTTACCGAGGAATACACCAGGCAGCATCCTTCGGCAAAGGCAACATACTCGGCCGTTCTCTCGAAAACATGCCAGCTCGGCAGAATAGAGAGCCAGCGGTCTTCAGCACTCAAACCGATAATACCGGGGATGCAGCGGACATTATGCATGATGTTGGCATGGGTCAGCATGACCCCTTTCGGCATCCCGGTCGTCCCGGAAGTATAGATAATGGACATGAGATCATCTGGTTGAACCCTGTTTCCGCGTTCGACAAAACGGTCAATGTCACGATCGCTGTAAGTACGATTCTTGAGCAGATCCTGATAACTGTATATTTTACCGAAAAGCGAGTGGATAGCCGGACCGACCATCACAAATACCGTCTTTAGACTGCTTATTCTTTTTATGATGTCCCGATGCTGTCCAAGCAATTTCTCCGATTCGACAACAAGGTGCGAGCAGTTGCTGTTCTGCATGATAAAGAGCAGTTCCTGCGTCGGCGTATCAGAACCGCGCGGGACGGTAACAGCACCAAGCGCCATAATTGACAGATCAGTTACAATCCAGGCATATCGATTATCAGAGAGAAACATGACTCGATCGCGGGCACCTACGCCCCTGGCGGAAAAAGCCCTGCTCAACAGCAGAACATCTTCGAACACCTTGGCATACTTGACATCGATTTCCTCATCTGCGGCGCGATAGATATATGCCGTACTCTCCCGATAGGTACTGCAGCTTTTCAGCACAACCTGAAACAGGGTTTCGGGCTGAGGCGGAGAAAGATAGCTATCGAGATGCACGCCGGTATCCGTCATTTACTTCGTCCCCCAGTGTACGCCGATCGTTTTGAGCATGAATTTCTTATAACCGACCCTAGTAAACCCGGCCTGCCTGAATAATCCGGCGAGTTCCTCACTGGTATGAAACCCCATCGTAGAGCCGGTCAGGTAGGCATACGCAGCCCTGTCCCGTGCGACCAGTCGGCCCAGCAGGGGGACAACAATCCGGAGATACAGCCCGATGAAGGGATAGAGAAGATTTTTCTCGGGAGGTGTCGTATCAAGGCAGACCACCCTGCCCCCGGGCTTCAGCACCCTTTGCACCTCCTTCAGGACATGCAGCGAGTCATCAACGTTACGCAGTAAATATCCGAAGGTGACGGCACCGAATACATTATCAGGATAGGGAAGGTTGTTGGCATCGCAGGAGAGCCAGCAAATCGGTTGGTCGGCAAACCGTTTTCCCGCCTCGCGAAGCATATTCTGCGAAAAATCGGCACCGATCACCTGAATACGTGGTGTCCTTCTGCAGAAAAGGGCGGCAATGTCGCCGGTGCCGCAGGCCAGGTCGAGAACCCACTCATTTTCCCGTCCACCGGCTTTATCTACAACAAATTGTCGCCAGCGCTGGTCCTGACCAAAAGTCATCAGACGATTCATCAGGTCATAATGACCGGCAATGGTGTCGAACATTTTCCGGACACCCGGACCTTTACTCACTATGCCCCTCCTCTGGAAGAACGGTCGCTCATCAACATGGTGCAAACCCGGGTGTGCGCGGAAAGGCGATTACATCCCGGATATTGTGCATGCCGGTAACAAACTGGATCAACCGTTCAAACCCGAGGCCAAAACCTGAATGCTGGGTCGTCCCGTATTTGCGCAGATCGAGATACCACTGATAATCTTCAACGGTAATACCCACCTCCTGCATTCGACCAAGCAACATACTGTAACGTTCTTCGCGCTGGCTGCCACCGACAATCTCACCAATGCCGGCGACGAGTATATCCATTGCCGCAACCGTTGTTTTATCATCGTTTACCCGCATGTAAAACGGTTTTATGGCAGCTGGATAATCGCTAACAATAAGCGGCAGGCCATATACTTCTTCGGTAAGATAACGTTCATGCTCTGACTTGAGGTCAACGCCCCAACTCACCGGAAATTCGAAATTCTTTCCTGATTTTTCTATGTGTTCGATCGCTTCAGTGTAGGTGATGTGAACAAAATCATTGTCTATGACATGGTTAATCTTATCTATCAGTCCCTTCTCAATGAATTGATCAAACATTCCCATATCGTCAGCGCAATGTTCAAGAACATCAGCAAGGAGATATTTGAGCAATGCTTCGGCAATCTTGATATTGCACGAAAGATCACAGAAGGCCATTTCCGGTTCAAGCATCCAGAATTCGGCAAGATGACGGCTTGTGTTTGAATTCTCAGCCCTGAATGTCGGACCAAAGGTATACACCGAACCCAGAGCCTGGGCATAGACTTCAGCCTGCAATTGCCCGCTCACGGTTAACCCTGCCCTTCTGCCGAAAAATTCTTTACCATCGCCCCGCTCCCCGACGATTGCAGCCCCCTCATAACCGGTAATAACCTGAAACATCTCACCGGCGCCCTCGCAATCACTCGTGGTAATTACCGGTGTATGGATCTGTATAAAGCCATGTTCCTGAAAGAAACGATGAATGGAATAACTCAGCCGTGAGCGGATGCGCGCGACACCGCCAAGGACATTGGTTCGAGGTCGCAAATGAATTATTTCACGAAGAAACTCAAAAGAATGTCGTTTCTTTTGCAAAGGATATTCTTCCGGATCAGCCCAGCCGGCAATAACAACTTTTTCCGCCTTAATCTCGACCGATTGTCCTTTCGCCGGAGATTCGATCAATATTCCAGTTACCATAACGCTGCATCCGGTAGTAAGTCTTCTGATCTGCCGGTGATAATTCGCAAGTGTCTGATCGGCAATCACCTGGATATTTGCCAGGCAGGAACCATCGTTGACTTCAATAAAGGAGAATCCCTTGGTGTCACGCCTGGTTCTAACCCAGCCGGCAATACTGACCGCTTTACCGATCGGTTTGTCTGAAAAAAGATTTTTTATCCTGTCAACGATCATGTCTTCTCCTGTCCGGTGGCTAACCCTCTGATATGAAATGTTTTTATGATGATAAGAAAGGGTACGTGCTTTTTTTTGCGTCCAGACGAAGCGGAAATTGTTCGTCCCGCAGTCATATGCTATAACATATATCCTTCCCTGATATTGCCAAGAGCAGAGAATAGTGAGCTTTTTGCACCAGGGACCTTTTTATAAATATCAGCGAGGATATCTCTTACGGTTTCTCGACGGCTATCTCCTGCGAGAGGACAGAGATTGGCAACAGCCTGCAATCCTATTTCCTTTGAAACCAAGATTACGTCCTTTTTTTCAATATAGGACAACACCCTGATCAAGCTCAGATTTCCATCAAAAAGATCCTGCCGTGGAAGCATCGTTGAAATATTTCCACTGTACAGGGCATTCATAAGAAAGGTTTCGACAAGATCATCCTTATGATGTCCGAGTGCCAGTTTCCTGCAACCTCTTTCCCGTGCACACTCAAACAACTGCGTCCTTCTGTTGCGCGAGCAGGTGAAACAATTCCACTCTTCCCCCTCAATAACCGGCCATCCCGGAATTACGGAAAACGGGACGGCCAACAGCCGCATCTGCTCAGAGAGGTGTTCAGCAGCTGATACGCTTCCTCCATCCGGCGACCGGAAGCCATTATCAATATGGACGGCCTCCAATGTATAGCGGATCGGTGCCTTGGCCTGCCACATTTTCAATACCCAGGCAGTGACCAGACTGTCAACCCCGCCGGAAACAGCCACCATTACCCTGTCGCCATCACTGAGCATCTGCCAGTCATGCATGGCCCGCCCGATCTTTTTGTTTACTCTTTTGGGAAGGAGGTCAGCGTCCATCAGCGGTCTCTTTCGAAGCGGAAACACGAACGCCCGCCTGTCCAATGAGACAGGCGGGCGTTACAGTAAAACCTGCTTTATATGTTATAGATAAGGGCACTCTTTTATTTGCTCGGTTATTCCGAGTTCAGTCAACTCTTCGACGGTAAGCCACTTGAGTCCCCTGGACTCTCCGGTACCCAGGGACAAAATGTTGCTCATCACGGTTTGCTGGGTTTCTTTGAATGTTGATGTCCAGAGTACTTTTCCGTTACGGGTAGCCAGCAACCTGAAGGAAAACGCTACCGAGGCCGGTGAGTCTGCACCATAACTGCCGCCTATCCGCTGGCGGTATGTCTTGAGAGTTGTCATCAGTACCGCGTTGCACTTCAATTCGGAGCCGATTTTTTTCAGCAGGTCGAGTTGATCGGCGGAACGCTGAGGGATCAGCGACATGAACTGACGTGAGGAGAGAATCCTGACATTATTCCTGCCCATCAGTTGCTCGGCAAGGACCGAATCCATGAATGCAGCGCCCTTTTCCAGATCAGCCGCCTTGTTATAGGTCACAGAACCATCGGAATTGACCATGGTTTCAACCGGCATCACGACAATGCAGGGCACCTGGCGCTGAGCCTCCAGACGGTCTTCTTCAGTTGGCAGCGGTTGTTTGGTTCCACAGGAACTCAGCAGCAGAGAGAACGCAAAAAACAAGAACCATGTTATGGATACCTGAAACTTTTCCACGGCGACCTCTTTCTTAGCAATTATCGATGTAAATCATCACAGGCATCCCTTGGAAGAGAGTGGATGATCGATACCTGGTACTCTCGTCGTTGCCTCATTAAGCGCACGACCGAGAGCCTTGAACACTGCCTCTATTATATGATGCGAGTTTTCACCGTGCAGCAGGTCAATATGCAGGGTCAGTCCAGCATGCAGGGCAAGGGCACGCATGAATTCCTTGGCGAGGGACGTATCAAAGGTTCCCACTTTTTGATCAGGCAGTTGCACGTTATAATGCAGATACGCTCGATTTGAGATATCGACAACGACGCGGGCAAGCGTCTCATCCATCGGCAGATAACTCGCACCATAGCGTCGAATACCGCCCTTATCCCCAAGCGCCAGAGCAAGAGCCTGACCGAGACAGATGCCGACATCTTCGACCGTGTGGTGATAATCAACATCGATATCGCCCCTGGCCTGTATCTCCAGGTCAAAAAAACCGTGTACGCCGAAAAGAGTGAGCATGTGATCCAGGAACGGGACACCGGTAGCAATCACGGTCTTGCCGGTTCCGTCAAGGCACAGGCTCACCCCGACATCGGTTTCGGCTGTTGAACGTTTTATCTCACCTGATCGAAACGGTTGTCCTTCTGACATATCTACCCCTATTAATTAGAGCTGCTCAAATAGTAATCTAAGAGCACTTCCCGCTGATTTTACTCTATTGCCACCTAGTTATAATATATTACGAACACAAAACCATCTTTTTTTCCAGGAGCACCTGTTTTCATAAAACTTGCATTAACTCACAATTGGTATATCTTTTGTGTTGACATTTCCATACCGTTTTATTAAATGTCTTCCTGTTTTGATTTTGACACAGAGCGGGAATAACTCAGTGGTAGAGTGCAACCTTGCCAAGGTTGAAGTCGCGAGTTCGAATCTCGTTTCCCGCTCCAGAGAAAAAGCTCAAGGTTCGACGTTGTTCGAACCTTTTTTTATTAAATGTTTTATTGTCGAGGGCCAACATGAAAACGTATCTTGCTCCTATAAGCGAAATCGAGAGGAAATGGTATGTCGTTAATGCCGAGGACAAGATTCTAGGCCGTCTTGCAACCGAGATAGCTTCCCGTCTGCGCGGCAAACACAAACCGACGTTCTCGCCGTTCATGGACAATGGTGATTTTATCATTGTAACCAACGCAGACAAGATCAGTCTGAGTGGTACGAAATGGGACAACAAAAAGTATTACCGGCACACCGGTTATATGGGCGGTATCAAGGAAACGACCGCCAAAGAGTTGCTCGAAAAGCATCCGACCGATCTCGTTTTTAAAGCCGTGAAAGGTATGCTCCCGAAAAACAAGATTGGCCGGGCGCAACTGAAAAAGCTGAAGATTTATGCCGGTGCGGAACATCCGCACGCCGCTCAACAGCCTGAAAAACTAGAAATATAAATACATACGGAGAATCTGGCTATGGCCGAACGTTTCTACGCTACCGGAAAAAGGAAAAAAGCAGTTGCACGTGTCTGGATTACCCCGGGTACCGGAAAGATAACAGTGAACACCTTGACCGCCGATGAGTATTTTGGCGGAATCTTCCAGGCTCAAAAACTCAATAAACCGTTCCAGGTTACCGAGACCGCAGAACAGTACGATGTCCTCGCCACTCTTAAAGGTGGTGGCAAATCGGCACAGGTAGATGCCATTGCGCACGGGATTTCAAAAGCACTGCTGGAAGTAGATATCGAACTCAGGACCCCGCTGAAACGTTCAGGACTGCTGACCCGCGATCCGCGTAACAAAGAGAGAAAGAAATACGGACAGAAAGGCGCCCGCGCCAAGTTCCAGTTTTCCAAGCGTTAACAGATTTCTTTCTTCTTGCCGGATTTATCCGGTCCTAATAGAAGACAAGGGGATGGCAGATTTTCTGTTATCCCCTTTTTTGTTATGCTGCTATCTGCATCGATCTCAAGGAGCAAAAATGCTACGAGTTGCTATCATTGGAGCATCCGGTTATACCGGTGGAGAACTTGCACGGCTGTTATGCAATCATCCCGAGGTTTCCATTACTGCTGCCACTTCAAGACAGTATGACGGGAAACCGCTCAGCGAGATATATCCGCATCTTCGCAGCAGGGTCGACATCCTCTGCCGTAATCATTCAGTTGATGAGATCACCGCCCTGGCTGATTTTGTTTTCTGCGCCGTACCCCATAAGACAGCCATGGATATCGTGCCTCATTTCATTAAGGCAGGAAAAAAAGTTGTTGATCTCTCAGCTGATTTCAGACTTCAGGATATTGCCCTCTACGAAAAATGGTATCAGAAGCACAACGCACCGGAACTGGTCAGCATGGCAGTCTACGGTCTGCCGGAGCTGTATCGGGAAAAAATTAAAAACGCCCAGCTTGTTGCCAACCCCGGCTGCTATGTAACCGCCATAACACTGGCGCTCGCGCCGCTGTTGCGAAATAGCTGTATTGATACCTCATCGATCATAGCCGATGCCAAGTCCGGTACGTCAGGGGCAGGACGAGGTGCGGCCGTCGCTACCCTGTTCTGTGAAGTTACCGATGGTTTTCGTGCCTACAAGGTGGGTGGAAATCATCGGCATATACCAGAAATAGAACAGAATCTAGCCCTTCTTGCCGGTAAGCCCGTCACCATTTCATTTACCCCGCATTTATTGCCGATATCCCGCGGTATTCTCAGTACTGTCTACGCCAATCTTTCTACCGACCTTGATGAACCCGGACTGCACCGGTTATACCGGGAGATGTACGAGGGTGAGTGTTTTATACGTGTTCTCGATCATGATCAACAGCCGGCAACACAATATGTGCGCGGATCAAATTATTGTGATATTGGACTGAAAATTGATGCCCGTACCAGACGTGTTGTCATTACCGCAGCAATTGACAATATCGTCAAAGGTGCCTCAGGGCAAGCCATACAAAACATGAACCTGATGTGCGGTTTTGCTGAGGATACTGGTCTTGCGCAGGCACCGTTGTTTCCCTAGCAGACTGTCTCAACTCGTGAACGTCAGGCTGGTAGCGGGATGAGGACAGGATGCGCACTATTAAACTTGTTATCTCGTTTGATGGAACAGACTACCGCGGCTGGCAAAGACAGGAAAACGGAGCTACGATTCAGGCTGAAATTGAACGGGCGACAACACTGATCTGCAACAGAACAACGGTGCTGCATGGAGCGGGAAGGACAGATGCCGGTGTGCACGCCCTGGGTATGACTGCACATTTCCAGACAGAAAGTACGATCAAGATCATGCCGCTGCTCAAGGGTCTTAACTCTTTATTACCGCACGCCATTCGGATTCTTGAGGTTAAAGAAGAATCTACGGAATTTCACGCACGCTTTTCCGCCCGGGCCAAAACTTATCGGTATGGTGTATACAATGGCCCCATCGAATGTCCCCTTAAACGACGTTATAGAACCCATTGTCCGTATCCCCTCTCAACAGAGGCAATCAGTGCCTGCCTTGAAGCAATAACCGGCACGCATGATTTCAGCAGCTTTGAGGCTAGCGGAACACGTGACAAGAAACAGGTTACCGGCCGAGGCGCCGTACGCACCCTTTTCGCGGCGGAACTGAGACAACCGGAGCCTGATTTTTTCCATTTTATTCTGACTGGAGATGGATTTTTGCGTCATATGGTCAGAAACATCGTCGGTACGCTACTGGAAGTTGGTCGGGGAAAACGAACCGTCGAGAATTTCAATCTCCTTCTGGCACAGCGGGACAGGAATCTGGCCGGTGCAACAGCACCGGCCAGGGGCTTGACCCTGATGGCTGTGCACTATGATGATGACTGGAACAAATGAGGGCCGGCGGTATCTCGCTGAGCGCTGTTTCCTCCTTATTCATCTGCCGGCTGAATAAAAACGGCCACTCGCTCTTCAGTCGAGTGGCCGTTTACATTCTGCAGAAGAGAAGGCGTGTCAGCGTTTCTTGCCGCTTGAGTGACGAGCCAGCAGGGACTGCAGTTTCCATGGCGACGAAAGACAGATGTTCTCCTCTTCACAGGCGGACATAACATCACAAAAAGCAAGAAATTCGGCTAAGGCATCGCTCATCTGCAGATCCTTTCGACTGATGATGTAGATCTGGCGTTTCATGTCAATGTTTTTAATTTTAAGGCTTTTAAGCCAGCCGTTTTCAACTTCACGGCAGATGGTAAGGGCAGACAGGCAGGCAATGCCCACACCTGACTCGACCGCCCGCTTTACGGATTCGGGATGCCCCATTTCCATGACGATAGTAACATCATCAATATAATCCTTCAATTTGTCCCGAAAGATAGCCGCCGTTCCGGAACCTTTTTCACGCATGATCCATCTGCTTTGTTTCAGATCCCGAGTAACGTCAAACTCCTCATTGTTGGCCAGCGGATCGGACGGGGCAGTCAAAACGACAAGCTCATCCTTGAACCAGGACCGGACCTGAAGTTCTTTTGAAGCGATTTTGCCTTCAACAAAACCGATGTCAACGCTTCCATCCAGTACCATGCTTTCTACAATCTTGGTGTTGTAGACGAGCATGTTGGCCAGGGCATTTGGATGCGCTTTTTTGAATGCACCTATCAGATAGGGTAAAATGTAGTTACCCACTGAAGAACTGGCAGCGATATTGATTTTCCCGACCAGTTTGTCGTTGCGCTCGGACATAATCGTTTCAATACTGCCAACCTGGGCGGTAATATCTTTGGACAGCGGCAACAGGTAACGGCCACGGGCATTCAGAATCAGGCTTCTGCCATGCCGATCAAACAATGACCCGCCAAGCTGATTTTCAAGTTCAGCCAGGGCCATGCTGACAGCAGACTGCGTCACGAACAGTTTTTTACTGGCCTTGGTTACCTGTGCTGTTTCAGCCACGGCTATAAATATTTCTAATTGTCTCAGTGTTATAGACATACATCGTTACCAGATTCAGTTTTTTTGATAGTTTACATCTTTTTTACTGACAATGCACTTGAAATATACAGACCTTTTCACATATCACCGGCCTTCTATTTAATTTTTTCCTAAATAAGTGCATTTTTCTTACAAATACAAAAACATACAAGCTATAAACGGCTCAGGGCTTCAATAAAAATTATTTGACAGGGTACCAACCATTCTTTAAGATGTCGTGGCTTGCCTCACCCTGGAAACAGTAAAGCTGGTTGTTTTCATACTCGATAAAGGAGAGATTTGCATGGATTTTTCTGTTTTCCACTTCCGCGACGATATCCTCTGGATAACGGCATTTACTCTCGGTGGACTGACGTTTGCTCTTGGCCCGATTATCATTGTGCAACTCTTCATGCCCCGAAAAACAAGGCAGGTCGATGCCAGAACAGACCAGGCCATTGAATGCGGCATGTCGCCCATCGGTGACAGCTGGATCCGATACGGCGTCGTCTTTTATCTTTATGCGCTTATTTTTCTTGCCTTTGACGTTGATGTTCTCTTCTTATTCCCGGTGGCGCTTGCCTATAACGACCCGATGTTTGTTATCCGGGATTTTATTGAAATCCTTCTTTTTGTTGGGATTTTATCACTTGCAGTTGTTTATGCGTGGGTTAAAGGAGTCTTTAAATGGGAACGCAAAATATATCATCGTCCCTAGAAAACGTTCCGTCTTCATTCGTCCAGTTTGCCGTTGCTGACAAACTGATAAATCTATGTCGTGCCAATTCCCTGTGGCCGCTTACCTTTGGTATCGCCTGCTGCGCTATTGAAATGATGGCAACAGGTGCTGCACGCTTTGATCTTTCACGTTTTGGCGCAGAGGTTTTTCGTCCTTCGGCACGACAGAGTGACTTGATGATTGTCGCCGGAACCATATCCAAGAAAATGGCTCCAGGGATCAAGACACTCTACGATCAGATGCCGGAACCTAAATGGGTTATCGCACTTGGCAATTGTGCGATTTCCGGCGGACCGTTCGTATATGAAGGGCAATATGGCATTGTCGAAGGGGCGGATCAGATCCTGCCTGTTGACGTCTATGTTCCCGGCTGCCCGCCCAGGCCGGAAGCACTCATAGAAGGAATTATCGAGCTCGAGCACAAGATTACCGGCTGGCGCCGCTGGCCAAAGGTTAAACCTCAGTGGCGGGATATGCCAAAGCTCTCTAACGAGGCCGAGTCATAGAACTATGAACATTCAGGAAACGACAAAACAGGCTCTCAGCGAGTTATTTGCAGATCATGGCAGTGCCGACCAAGCTGCTGAGGCCGAAGTCGAAGTCCAGGTCGGGAAGGAAGCTGAAACCGCCGAAGAAGACGGGAAAAAAGACCTGCCCCGGGCAAATGGTATTATCGAACAGGATTACCGCAAAAAAGGTTTCCATCTCGACGTTCAAATCTCCAGGGACCAACTTGTCCGCGCCGTTCAGATATTGTTTGAACAGGATTATTTCCTTGAATCCATCACCGGTGTTGACTGGATAAAGGAAGAACAATTGGAAACAGTTTACGACTTCAGCCGCTATGATTTTAATCTATGCCGGGTTGTTATCAGGGTTAGAACGATGCGAACCGATCCCCACCTGCCGACCATTACGGGTATTTATACCGGAGCAAACTGGCATGAGCGTGAAACACACGACTTTTTCGGAATTATTTTTGACGGCCACCCGCACCTCATCCCACTGCTGCTTCCAGAAGATGCTGATTTTCATCCTCTTCTGAAGGATTTCAAAGCATGAGCCAACCGATAGAGCTGCAGAAAGACGAAACCTTCGTCCTTAACGTCGGCCCGCAGCACCCGGCCACGCACGGCGTCCTGAGAGTCAAGATGACTATGGACGGAGAATATATATATGAGGCGGAAACGGTTCTTGGCTACATCCATCGAATGCACGAGAAAATGGCCGAGAACCGGACCTACCCCCAATATATGCCGAACATGGGCAGACTTGACTACCTCTCTGCCATGGCCTTTAACCACGGCTACGCGCTGATCATCGAGCGAGCCTGCTCCATAGAAGTCCCGGAACGTGCCGAGTATATCCGGGTCATCACGGTTGAACTCAACAGGATATCATCCCATTTGGTCTGGCTTGGCGCCTATGTTCTTGATCTTGGCGGATTCACCCCGCTCATGTACTGCTTTGACGACCGTGAACAGATACTCGACCTGCTTGAATCAATCACCGGTTCTCGACTTACCTATTGTTATTTCCGCTTTGGCGGCCTCTACAATGATATTGACGACGAGTTCATTGCCGGCACCCGGGCCTTTATCATCAGGATGAGGGGAGAGTTGAAGATGTATGCCAAAGCTCGTTACCGGCAATATCATCCTGATCAAACGGCTCCAGGGACACGGGATAATCGACAAGGATATGTGCCAGCGCTACGGAGCTACCGGACCTGTTGCCAGAGGGTCCGGCCTGAACTACGATGTCAGGAAAAACGAGCCGTATTCGGTTTATCCTGAATTTGATTTTGATATTCCCATTAATAACGGCTGTGATTCGTTTGCCCGCTATTTAGTGCGCATGGAGGAAATGGAACAATCGCTGCGTATCATCGAACAGGCCCTGGACAAACTGCCTGACGGGCCGGTCAACCCGAAGAAGAAACCGAAAATCATCAAGCCTCCGGCAGGCGATTATTATGCCGCCGTCGAGACGGCACGGGGCAATTTCGGCATCAGGCTGGTCAGCGATGGCGGTAAAAACGCCTACCGTCTCAAACTGAGATCACCCACCTATTCAAATATGCACCTGTTTGACGAAGCCTGCCGGGGTATGCTCCTGGCTGACGCGCTCGCCTTCATGGGCAGTCTCGATCTGGTCATTCCGGAAATGGATCGCTAACGGAGAACATTATGAGCCTGACCTTGTTAAATGTTGTCCTTGCGGTATTTATCGCCATCTGCTTTGTCGGCGTGAACGCAGCCTACCTGGTGTGGTGTGAGCGGAAGGGAGCCGGGTTCTACCAGAGACGTCCCGGACCGATGGAAAACGGCTGGTGGGGACTGCTGCAGCCCCCGATAGACGGTGTGAAGCTGATGACCAAGCAGCTTCTGATTCCAGGAGGCGTGGACAAGGCAATCTTCATGGTTGCTCCTGTTCTGGCCATGTTTCCCGCCCTGATCAGTTTCGTTACGATCCCCTTCAGCGACAACATTGTTGCCCATCCAATCGATGTCGGCGTCCTGGTGATTTTTGCCTTCGCAGCGCTCGGCGGTATGTCGCTGCTCGTTGCCGGCTGGGGATCGAGGAACAAATATTCGATGATTTCCTCCGTCAGGGCCGTCTCTCAAACGGTAGCCTACGAGATTCCCCTGCTGATAACGACCATTACCATCGTCATGATCTCCGGTTCGTTGAATCTTGGTGACATTGTCCAGCAGCAGCTTGATGGATTCCTGCACTGGAATGTCTGGCCGTTGCAGAGACAGGTCGGCTTCAACCTGCTCATGCCCGTTTCGTTTCTCATTATCTTCGTCTGCTCGGTGGCTGAGACAAACCGGGCACCGTTTGATTTGGGAGAGGCCGAGAGTGAACTTGTTGCCGGCTTTCATACCGAGTATTCCAGTATGGGATTCGGCCTCTTTTTCATGGGTGAATATGCCAATATCGTCATCGGCGCCTGCCTGATAACCATACTCTTTCTTGGCGGCTGGTCCTGTCCGTTCGGTGATCTTGGTTATTTTCCTTTCACCCACAACGTAGGCTGGTTTCTCCTGAAGATTTATCTGATCATATTTGTCTTTATCTGGATTCGCTGGACGTTTCCACGCACCACCATTTACGGTTTGCTGAATCTGTCCTGGAAATATCTTATCCCGATTTCGTTGTTCAACCTGCTTCTCACAGCAGGATTACTGAAGGTGTTCTAGTTATGGGCGGTTATTTCTCTGATTTGTTCAGCGGAACAAAAAGCCTGCTGGACGGCATGTGGGTAACCTTGAAGGAATTCCCAAAACGACCGGTAACCCTGAGTTACCCTCATGAATCGCTGAAGATGTATGCTCGTTATCGTGGGCATATAGAGCTTATTGGTGATGAGGACAACCACCCGAACTGCGTCGTTTGCGGCATGTGCGAACGGGCCTGCCCGTCCGGATGCATCCATCTTGCCGGGGAAAAACCGGATGGCGGCAAAAAAAAGGTTTTAACCCGTTACACCCTTGATTTTACCACCTGTTCGCTCTGCGGTTCCTGCGTAGAGTCCTGTAACTTCAACGCGATACGCTTTTCAAACGAGTATAATCTTGCCTCCACCCGCAAGGAAGATTTTATTATTGATCTTCTTAAACGACTCGAGGAGCAATACAAATGAATCCATCAACGTCATTTTTGGCTGTTCCCGCTCTCCTCAGTGCAGACGGCCTGCTTGGCATTATTTTTCTTATCATGATTGCGGTTACACTGACCGGCGGGTTCATTGCCGCAACTGCCGAGCGGCTAGTCAGGGCTTTGGCCGGTATCGTCATCTGTTTCACCGGCGTGGCAGGATTTTATTACTTCCTCAATTCACCCTTCATGGCCATGATGCAGATATTGATTTATGTCGGGGCAATCTGTATAACCATCTCTTTTGCAATTATGCTTGCCGCCCCTGAGCGCACGAGAAAACCCGGCCCGTCAAACCTCTTTTCCGGCCCGCTCGGTTTTATTATCGCCGCACTGGTTTTTGGCGGTATGTCCGCACTCGCCCTGCGCACCTCGTGGGAACCGTTTACCAAGTCGGCAACGGGAACGGTTCGTGAGATCGGCATTGAGTTGCTGACCACCTACTCAATGGTCTTTGAGCTCATCTCCATAGTACTTCTCATAGCGATTATCGGGGCAATTGTGATCGCCCGGGGGGGAGGACAGGCTGATGTCACTGCTTACTATTCATCAATACCTCACGACCTATCTTGTCTTTGGCGCCATGCTTTTCAGCCTGGGCATCTATGGTCTCATCACCAGGCGAACGTTGATCGGCATGCTCATAGCTGCGGAACTGATGCTTGCCGGCGTATCCATCAATTTCATGGCGTTCAACAGATTCCTGGCACCGGATCCTGCCGTCGGCCAGATTTTCGCTCTCTTTATCATGGCGATTGCCGCAGCCGAAGCGGCAATCGGTCTGAGCATTGTTATTGCGGTTTATCGTCATTTCAAAACGGTCGATACTGAAGACCTGATCAATCTCAAAGGTTAGAGGAAGGGATATCGGTATGGATCCACAGGTAATTGTTACGTCTAAACTGCTCTTTGCCCTGCTCGTACCGCTTCTCGGCGCCATCGGTGTCATGCTCAAGGGCGGAAATGAGAATGTCAGAGAGGCTATCTCCTCTATTTCTTCAGTGATACTGCTGATAATCGTCCTTTCCATGGTACCGGATATTTTCCACGGGAAAAGACTCTATTTCCAGCTGTTCAGCATATTGCCCAATCTCACCGTCACGCTTCGGGCAGACGCGATGTCGATGATCTTTGCCATCGTCGCCTCTTCATTGTGGACCATTGCCGTTTTCTACTCGATGGGATACATGCGCAGCCTCAACGAACATGCCCAGACCAGATTCAATGCCTGTTTCGCGCTCGCCATATTCGGCGCCATCGGCGTTGCCTTTTCCGATAACCTGTTCACCATGTACCTCTTCTATGAGATCGTCTCCGTCTGCACCTACCCGCTGGTTGCGCACCACCAGGACCAGGAGGGTTATGAGGGCGGTCGAAAATACCTGGTTTACCTGACGGCAACCGCCAAGACATTTCTATTGCCGGCAATGATCCTGATTTATGTCTTGACCGGCACCCTTGACTTTGCAACCGATATTTCAACCGGCATTTTCCCCCCCGACATAAACAAAGTGCTCGTCATTATGCTCTATGTTTTCTGCCTCTTCGGCTTTGCCAAGAATGGCATCATGCCCTTTCATCACTGGCTGCCCGGCGCAATGGTCGCCCCGACGCCTGTCTCGGCCCTGCTGCATGCCGTTGCCGTGGTCAAGGTCGGCGTCTTCTGTACCACCAGGGTAATGCTCTATGTCTTTGGCGTTGATACCATGGCGGCCCTGAATCTCGGCATTCCGACCGCCTATTTTGTCGGTTTCACCATCATTGTCGCCTCGATCATTGCGCTGTCCAAGGACAACCTGAAAGCCCGGCTGGCCTACTCGACTGTCAGCCAGTTGAGCTATATCATTCTCGGCGTGGCCCTGCTCACCCCTTCCTCTATCGAGGGCGGCCTGATCCACATCGTCAACCATGGTGTTTCCAAGATCACCCTGTTCTTCTGCGCCGGCGCCATCTATGTTGCGGCGCACAAGAAAAACATATCTGAGATGGAGGGCTTGGGCAAGGTCATGCCCTTTACCTTCGGGGCCTTTGCCATTGCCTCTTTGTCCATGATCGGCGCACCACCCGTGGCCGGTTTCATCACCAAATGGAAACTTCTCGTCGGTTCAGTTGAAGCGCACCAGATCGGCATCCTGCTCCTGCTGCTCGCATCGACGCTGCTGAACGCCGCCTATTTTCTGCCGGTCACCTATCGGGCTTTCTTCGGCAAACGACCGGCGAATGAACCGTTCACCGGCATAAGGGAAGCACCTCTGTCGATGCTCATCCCGATTCTGATAGCCTGTTTTGTTTCCGTTATAATCGGCATTTATCCCAATTTTATGATGCATTTCGTCAAGGTGGTCACCGGATGATACGTCTAATAGATTATCTGACAGAGAACAAAACACTCGTGCGCTCCTTACTCTACGGTCTCAGCGCCGCAATTGTGATCTGGAGTATCACGGTTGATACCTCGCACGCGCATACCTGGGTGGAAAAGAATATTCCCGGTTTCTGGAGTATTTTCGGCTTTGTTTCCGCCATTGTACTTATTTTTGTGGCCAGGTGGTATGCAGGGTCCGGCATAGAACGGGAGGAGGACTACTATGACAACTAGCCATTTCTTCCATCCCGCCCTGATATTGATCATCGGTGCCCTTCTCCTGCCTTTCATCAAGGCGCCGTTTCGCCAGTTATACCTGATGGCCGTGCCGATCCTGACCTTCATCGATGTACTCTATCTCGGTTTTAACCCGGGTCTCTACGGTCAGGTAGACTTTATGGACTGGCAACTGACCTTTGGCCGCATCGACAGTCTCTCCCAGGTTTTTGCCTTTATCATGGCGCTGATGGCCATCATCGGCACCCTCTATGGCCTGCATGTAAAAGACGGATGGCAGCATATGGCGGCCTGGTTCTACGTGGCCGGTTCGCTCGGAACAATATACAGCGGCGATTATCTGAGCCTTTTCCTGTTCTGGGAAATGATGGCCTTTGCCTCGACGTTTCTCATCTGGTTCAACAAGGATGAAAAAGATGCAACCGCCGCAGGTTTCCGTTATCTATTGGTTCACACCTTTGGCGGCCTGCTGCTGCTGATGGGATTTGTGCTGCGCTACCAGGCGACCGGCAGCATCGCTTTTGAATTGCTGGATTATGAAAACGCCAGCCTCTACACCTGGCTTATCATGTCCGGCATGATGCTTAATGCAGCAGTCGTTCCGCTCCATTCCTGGCTGCCTGACGCCTACAGTAAAGCGACGGTGACCGGTGCCGTCTTCATGTGCGCCTTTACCACCAAGACGGCGATATATACCCTGGCACGGGCCTGTGCCGGTTTTGACATCCTGATTGTTCTTGGCGTTGGGATGGCCATCTACGGCATCATCTACGCCATCATCGAAAATGATATCCGCCGCTTGCTCGGCTGGGAGATCATCAGCCAGGTAGGTTATATGGTAGCCGGGGTCGGCATCGGCACGGCCCTTGCCATTAATGGTACCGTAGCCCATGCCTTCGCTCATATTCTCTACAAGGGCTTGCTGTTCATGGCCGCCGGTGCCGTCATTCACATGACCGGCAAAAAAAGTTTTAGCAGCCTGGGCGGTCTTTACCGGAAAATGCCGGTTACCATGCTGTTTATGATCATCGGCGGACTTTCTGTTTCAGCCTTTCCGTTTTTCTCCGGCTTTATTTCCAAATCAATTATTATTGCGGCAAGCTATGAATCGCACCTGATCTGGGCCGGCATGCTGCTCACCATGGTTTCCGCCGGAACCTTTCTCGTTGCCGGTCTCAGGTTGCCCTACCTGCTCTTCTTCGGTGAAACCAGATGTGACCGAGGAAACCTTTGACAAGGCAGCCGATCCGCCCTGGAACATGCAGTTTGCCATGATTATCGCCGGTCTTCTCTGCTTCATCATCGGCAGTTTCTACCCCTTGCTCTACCAGATGCTGCCTTATCAGGATATTCCCTATTATCAGCCCTATTCAGCATACCACCTGAGCGAGACCCTGCAGATTCTTGCCCTGACTGCAGTTGGTTTTATGCTGTTTAAGAACAAAATTGGTGTGCGCAACACGATTAACCTGGATCTGGACTGGTTTTACAGACGCGGAGGAAGGGTGTTTTTCTGGCTGGCAAAAAATCCGATCCAGTGGTTTGACACCATCTGGGGGGAGGCCTATCGCGTGGTCGGCCTTTTTTCCTTAATGACCACCGCCCGCTTCTGGGCCTGGTTTGACTGGCATGGAATTGACGGATTAGTCGACGGAACTGCCCGCGGGGTCCGCTCTTTCGGACGGCTTCTCGCACAAATCCTGCAGCGGGGTCAGGTCCAGCAGACACTGTGTTATACCGTTTCCTTTGTTGCTTTGCTAATGATCGCCTTTATCTGGCTCTAATATTTACTTCAAGGAATCATCGAGATGGATCAACTTCTGATAAATCCGGGATTTCCCCTGCTCAGCACCCTTATTTTTCTTCCGCTGGCAGGGGCGTTTTTACTCCTCCCGTTTAAGAACGATGACACCTGCCGGTATATCTCGCTTGGTGTAACGGCTCTTGTCGCCGTCATCTCGTTGTTTCTTGTATCAGGCTTTGATAACAGCAGCGTTCAGTTCCAGTTTGCAGAAACCAGGCCGTGGATCGTGCCGCTGAATATCAATTATACCATCGGCGTTGATGGTATCTCCATATTACTCGTCGTCATGACGACACTGATCATGCCCTTTTGCGTGCTGGCTTCCTGGTCCTACATAAAGGTGCGGGTAAAACCGTTCATGATCTGCCTTCTGGTGATGGAGACGTCGATGATCGGCGTCTTTGTCGCGCTTGATTTTGTTCTCTTTTATATTCTCTGGGAGGCCATGCTTATCCCGATGTACCTGCTGATAGGCATATGGGGAGGACCACGAAGAATTTACGCCTCAGTCAAGTTCTTCCTCTACACCCTCGGTGGCTCTATCCTGCTGCTCGTTGCCATCATCTGGCTCTGCCAAAACCAATGATTTTTCCTTCTTTATCCCGGATATGATGTGGCAGGACTATGGTTTCAAAGCTCAGATATATGTTTTCATTGCCTTTTTCCTTGCTTTTGCCATCAAAGTACCGATGTTTCCGTTTCACACCTGGCTGCCGGCAGCGCACGTTGAAGCGCCAACAGCGGGTTCCGTTATTCTTGCCTCCATTCTTCTAAAGATGGGTACCTACGGCTTCCTGCGTTTCGCGCTGCCCATCGTACCCGACGCCACGGTGGCGTTAATGCCTTACGTCCTCTGGCTGTCCATTGCCGGTATCATCTATGGCGGATTTACCGCCCTGGCCCAGCAGGACATGAAAAAGCTGATTGCCTACTCATCCGTCGGCCATATGGGATTCGTCACCCTTGGCATCTTCGTTTTAAACAAACAGGGAATCGAGGGAGCAATCCTGCAGATGATCAACCACGGAATCACTACCGGCGCACTCTTTCTCTGTGTCGGGATGATATATGAGCGGACACACAGTCGCGAACTGAGCGTGTCAGCCGGGGTCGGCAAATATATGCCGGTTTTCGTCACCTTTCTGGCCTTTTTCTCATTATCATCATTGGGTTTTCCCGGCACCAACAGTTTTGTCGGGGAATTCATGATCCTGGCAGGTACCTTCCAATTTGATCTCAGGCAAGGCAACTTCCCCTATCTGGCGCTGGCAGCTATTCCCGGTGCGGTCCTGGCGGCAGCCTATATGCTGCGGCTTCTGCAGAAAGTTGTCTGGGGAGGTACGAACAATCCGGATCAGTCATACCTCGCCGATCTCAATTGGCGGGAAATTGTCACCCTGGCCCCGTTTCTCATTTTTGTATTGTGGATTGGCCTCGGAGCGCAGCCGTTTATTGACATGATGGACACAAGTGTAACTGTTCTGCTGGATAACTTTAACGCGCATCAAGCACAGGCGATTGCTCTTGCCGGAGAACTGCTGCCGTAGTTAAACGACAGAGGAAATCGATAAAGAAAGGTAAACATGATGCTATTTCTCCCTGAACTCAGTCTCCTGCTGTCCGGCCTGATATTCTTCTTCGTCAGTCTTGCCAGACCGGACAGCCAAACGGTCAGAACTCTCTCCATCGGACTGGCAGCCGTGGTTCTGTTTATAACGTCGATCTGCCTCTTTCAGAACGGTTCGCTTTTTTTCGCTTCTTACCGTATTGATCTGTTCTCACAGCTTTTCAAATTACTCATAGCCGCAGCAACACTTGCTGTACTTATTTTTTCAGGCCAGACTCCCGGTATCAAAGAAGATGCCAGGGCAGAATATTATCTCTTTTTATTCATGAGCGTGTTCGGCCTGATGATGCTTGTTTCAAGTGTCGAGCTTCTCTCCATCTTCGTTGCGCTCGAGCTTTCCAGTTTTGCGGTCTACATCATGGTACCGATGCGCAAGACAACAGGCAACAGCATCGTCCAGATGGAATCGGGCATCAAATATCTGCTCTTCGGCGTCATGTCAACCGGCTTTATGCTGTTTGGTATGAGCTATATATTCGGTCTTACCGGTTCAACCTATCTTGATGAGATTGCAACCTCGCTCAGCTTTCTTTTCAATCAGCCGGCCGCGTTGATCGGTATGGTCATGATACTGTTCGGTTTCTTCTATAAACTCGCTATTTTCCCCTTTCACTTCTGGGTTCCCGACGTCTACGAAGGAGCAGCAAATGAAACGACAGCCTTTATAGCCGCTGTTCCCAAGATTGCCGCAACGGCGCTTCTTATCCGACTCATTTCCATGGTAAGTGGTGAAGGCCAGGTAATCGTAAATATACTGCTTGTCTGCTCGATTGGTTCTATGTTTTACGGAAATCTTTCAGCCCTTGTGCAAAAGGATATCAAACGGATGCTTGGTTTCTCAGGTATCTCGCATGCCGGATTTGTTCTCTTTGGTCTGCTTACCTTTGGAACGGCAGGGTACGCGATATCGCTCTATTACATCATGGGTTATGCGGCCATGAATCTGGCCTGTTTTCTGGTTATCTGCACGGTTGCAGTTAATGGTGAGAATCTGAAAATTGACGATCTTGCCGGCCTTCACAAACGATCGCCGTTTCTTGCCATAACCCTTGCCACCGGTCTTTTCGCATTGGCCGGGATACCGCCTTTTGTCGGTTTTACCGGCAAATTCATGCTCCTGGTTAACGCCTTTAAACAAGGCTATACCATACCGGTTATCCTTGCCGCGATTAACACTGCTATCGCCATATACTATTACCTGTCAGTCGTTCGCGTCGCCTACTGTACCGATCCCGAAAGGGATATGAGCCCCGTTCCTCTGCCATGGCTTGGACGGGCAGCTGCTACCATGCTGCTAATCACCATCGTGGTCATGGGGGTAATGCCTGGACGGTTTCTCAAACTTGCCTCAGCAGCAGTATCAACACTGCTGCCGTAAGCAGATAATAACGTACACGCTCTTTCGTTCATCATGAAGATACCAGAGTGTTCCTGGTTATATCTCCAGCCGAGTCTCGTCCAGAACTGACCGGCATCAATCTCAGTCCCCCACTTTTTCTTTGCCTCACATAAAAGAGGCATTATATCTTATGATGGCGTCGTAAAAACTTCGATCTACTGCGTCGTGGAACTTTTTCCGGCACTCGGCATACTGCCTGTATGCCTTCGCACCTGAAAAACTACCACTCCTTGTTTATCTGTGTTTTTACTTAGCCATCTTTTGGAGTGCAATAGACTTTTTACGAGTATGTCTCTTATGGCAACGTATAACTTCTTCTAAAAGAGTTTCTATGAACATATGGCTTGTCTTCATCCTTGCTGTCATCATTATCCACTACCTGCTCGATACCATCGTATCAATTGTCAATCTCAAGGCACTTTCCCCTCATCTGCCTGAAGAGTTTTCCGATACCTATGACCGGGAGAAATACAGCAAATCACAAGATTACACCAAGGCAACGACAAAGCTTTCCCTGGTCGAGAACAGTCTTTCCACCGTCATCACCGTTCTCTTCATTATCGGCGGAGGATTCAACATTATTGACCGTTTTGCCAGATCGCTAGAGTTCGGCTCCATTGTCACCGGTCTCATTTTTACCGGCTGTCTCCTCTTTCTTTCATTTATGGTCGGCCTGCCGTTCAGCCTCTATTCCACCTTCAGTATCGAGGAGCGTTTTGGTTTCAACCGTACCACCGCTTGGGTTTTCGTTACTGATACGCTAAAAGGGCTTGTCCTCGGCGTCATAATCGGAGCGCCCTTGCTTGCGGCTGTTCTCTGGTTTTTTGAGAACGTCGGAGCCTTTGCCTGGCTCTATTGCTGGGCCGGTGTCGTGTCTTTTGGCATTCTTCTCCAGTTTCTTGCACCCATCCTCATTATGCCGCTGTTTAACAAATTCACCCCACTTGACGAAGGACCTTTAAAAGAAAAAATTCTTGCTTATGCCGAAAAGGAACGGTTTGCTCTCAAAGGTATTTTCACCATGGATGGCTCCAAACGCTCAGCTAAACTCAATGCCTTTTTTACCGGATTTGGCAGATTCAGGAAAATTGTCTTTTTCGACACACTTCTGAATAAACTCGATGATGATGAGATTATTTCAGTACTTGCACACGAGATGGGTCATTTCAAAAACAGACACATCCTGAAAAGGATGGGTTCATCAATGCTCCAGACCGGGCTGATGTTTTTTCTTCTCTCCCTTTTTATTGAGAACGCAGGACTCTTCAAGGCCTTCGGCATGGAGCATTTATCTGTGTATGCAAGTCTTATCTTTTTCGCTTTTCTCTATGCCCCTCTGAGCACCCTGCTTTCGATTTTTTCAAACTACCTGTCACGCATTCATGAATTCGAAGCAGATCGCTATGCCGCAGAAACAACAGGAAAACCGGAGGTCCTGGTTAACAGCCTGAAAAAGCTCAGTCTGGAAAATCTTTCCAATCTGACCCCGCATCCGCTTATGGTTGCATTCAGTTATAGCCATCCTCCCGTCCTTGCACGTATCAAATCGCTCAAGAGAATGAAAATATAAGCTTTATTTAGCGCGTATCCTTGCCCCTTGACACTGTCAGGATTACTTTGTCTATTTGAGAATGACACGTTATCTCGATAATCACTATTTTCCTATCAGCAGACACGCATTGTACCAGGTCGTAACCATCCATTCTTGGCAGTGTAAGGAGCAGACAATGAATAAAAAAGATTTCCGTAATCCACTCATCCAGTCAGGGGCAGTTCTCCTATTTGTTTTTCTCCTCATCTCAATCGTCGCAAACGCCGGAACCAATAGTATCATTGGCAGTATTTCCGCCCTATTCTCCGGACTTATCTCCGGTATCCTGTTTCTGTTCGCCCTGTGCGTGGCCATTATCATTTCTATTGCTGTCATTATTGGACTGTTCATCGCGGCCGTGTCTATTCATTCGGTCGACAAAGCCAGGGATATGTACAGTGGACTCAAGAGTTCACTTTGTTCCTTTTACGGTAAATGCAGTGCTGCAAGATCTCACGCACACACTGACAGAGAAAACCTGCACTCAGGCAACATCCAGTGCCCTGGTTCGGCACCAGGATTTGACGTATCGGAGCTTTTGCAGAAACTGCAAAATAGACTGGCAAGACTGGAGAAGGCCCTGATGGATATCCAGACGGTTCAAGCCGGTTCAGAAACACAGCTCAGTTCCCTGCATGAGGATATTAAAGATATCAAGGATGACAACTCATCCGATTCACTGACCCGGCAATTCAGTTCACTGGCCGAAGCACAGCAGACCTTGCATCAAAAGATCACAAACCTCTCATCACGCCTTGATACCAATACCGATCAAATTGCTTCTCTTGATAAAAGAATCTCCAAGGATCAGGACCGTATCCAGGCGGAACTTGAGAAACTTCGCCAGAAAACCTCGGTACCTGATGTAATAACAGGAATTCTCTCCTATATCGATGTTCCTGAAGACAGGGAAAAGATAGCTAAAAAAGCAGAAGAAGCCGTATCACGCGGTATGACGTATACACAGATAGATGCCTTTTTTAAATCATCTCTGGCTCCGAAAGTTTATACTGTTCTTTCTGAACATCCACGCCTGACCAAGGATTTTTTGCGATCGGTGAAGAAAAAATTTGCTTGAACTTTTTCAAGTCGTTGACACCGGGAAATGGTTGCATCCAAGCGCTGGTTTTCCGGCGTGTTTTGCCCCTGACCATTGCTGACTTGACTTACAAGTTGTAAATAAAAAGGGGTTCATTTTTGCCGGCGATCTTGCCTTGCAGGTTTTATGTACCTATCTTTAACGAAGCATCTATTGACAAGGGCGGCATGATCAAGTAGTGTGCCGCGGTCCTTGAGACGGGGAGAGATCTTCGTGGTGGGACAAAGAAGAGGCCGGGTCGATTTAGTTATTGACATAAGGCATCAGACATATTAATTTGAC
>CAVUYQ010000006.1:35000-91819 GCA_963745765.1 uncultured delta proteobacterium
GGGGTTACAGTAGCTGAGAATTAATTAACAGATTAGTTTAATCAGGCTTTATGGATAAGCTACTAAGTGCTAACGGCGGATGCCTTGGCATCAGGAGGCGATGAAGGACGCGGCAAGCTGCGATAAGCTTCGGGGAGCTGTTAACAGGCTTTGATCCGGAGGTTTCCGAATGGGGCAACCCGGCAGGGGTCATACCTTGTCATCTTGTACTGAATACATAGGTACAAGAAGCGAACGCAGGGAACTGAAACATCTAAGTACCTGCAGGAATATAAATCAATTGAGATTCTGCTAGTAGCGGCGAGCGAACGCGGATTAGCCCAAACCAGGCTTCGGCCTGGGGTTGTAGGACCCCTAGACGGGATTGTATTTTTATAGTGGAAGAGTATGGAAAGGCTGACCAGAGACGGTGATAGTCCGGTACACGAAATAAAAATACACCCATGGGAGTTCCTGAGTACCACGAGACACGTGAAACCTTGTGGGAATCTGGGAGGACCATCTTCCAAGGCTAAATACTACCTGATGACCGATAGTGAACAAGTACCGTGAGGGAAAGGTGAAAAGAACCCCGGGAGGGGAGTGAAATAGAAACTGAAACCGTTAGCTTACAAGCAGTGGGAGCCCTATGTCGTAAGACAGGGTGACCGCGTGCCTTTTGCATAATGAGTCAACGAGTTACCGTGTGCAGCGAGGTTAAGCCGTGAGGTGGAGCCGGAGCGAAAGCGAGTCTTAAGAGGGCGACGAGTTGCATGCGGTAGACCCGAAACCGGGTGATCTATCCATGGCCAGGGTGAAGTCTCGGTAACACGAGATGGAGGCCCGAACCGATATAGGTTGAAAACTGTTCGGATGAGCTGTGGATAGGAGTGAAAGGCTAATCAAACTCGGTAATAGCTGGTTTTCTCCGAAATATATTTAGGTATAGCCTCACATGATGACTGACGGAGGTAGAGCACTGACAGGGCTAGGGGTCCTACCGGATTACCAACCTCTTTCAAACTCCGAATGCCGTCAAGATCCAGTGTGGGAGTCAGACTGTGGGAGATAAGTTCCATGGTCAAAAGGGAAACAGCCCAGACCGTCAGCTAAGGTCCCAAAATCTATGCTCAGTGGGAAAGGATGTGGAATTGTTGATACAACCAGGAGGTTGGCTTAGAAGCAGCAACCCTTTAAAGAAAGCGTAATAGCTCACTGGTCTAATGAATCTGCGCCGAAAATTTAACGGGGCTAAGCATAGTACCGAAGCTACGGATTCAGAAAGCTGATTAAAGCTTACTAACAAACAGACGGGAAATTACGCGAGCGCAGCTCGCCAAATGGTCTCCCCTAAGCAGAATGTCATTCTGCCGGGTAGTTGCTAAACAAACTGCACGAGGGAAGAGATGATTTGGCGGGATGAGTGAGCCAAATCCCCTCTGCTAAGCAAAGGTAAGTTAGCAGGTTTTAATCAGCTTTCTGGATGGTAGGAGAACATTGTGGCCGCCTGAGAAGGTACACCGAAAGGAGTGCTGGAGGTTCCACAAGAGCTTATGTTGACACGAGTAGCGAAAAACAAGGTGAGAAACCTTGTCGCCGAAAGCCTAAGGTTTCCTGTAGTCAAGTTAATCTGCTCAGGGTTAGTCGGCTCCTAAGGCGAGGCCGAGAGGCGTAGTCGATGGGAAACAGGTTAATATTCCTGTACCACTGTTGTAATGTTTGATGATAAGGGGGGACGGAGAAGGATAGGCCATCCAGCTGTTGGAATAGCTGGTTTAAGCGTGTAGACGGAGGACTTAGGAAAATCCGGGTCTTTATTAACGTTGAGGCGTGATGACGATGCCCTATGGGCAGCAAAGTGGTTGATTCCATACTTCCAGGAAAAGCCTCGTATCTAGTTATGATGGTGACCGTACCGTAAACCGACACAGGTAGGCTGGTAGAATATACCAAGGCGCTTGAGAGAACTCTGGTTAAGGAACTCGGCAAAATAGCACCGTAACTTCGGGAGAAGGTGTGCCTGCATGGTGATTTTATATACATAGATGAGCTTACGCAGGTTGCAGTGAAATGGGGGGAGCGACTGTTTACTAAAAACACAGGACTCTGCGAAGTCGAAAGACGAAGTATAGGGTCTGACGCCTGCCCGGTGCCGGAAGGTTAAGGGGACGTGTTAGCGCAAGCAAAGCACTGAACCGAAGCCCCGGTAAACGGCGGCCGTAACTATAACGGTCCTAAGGTAGCGAAATTCCTTGTCGGGTAAGTTCCGACCTGCACGAATGGCGTAACGATTTCCCCACTGTCTCAACCAGAGACTCAGCGAAACTGTAGTACCGGTGAAGATGCCGGTTACCCGCAACAAGACAGAAAGACCCCGTGAACCTTTACTATAGCTTGGCATTGGTTTTTGAGGTAGCATGTGTAGGATAGGTGGGAGACTTTGAAGTGGGTACGCCAGTGCTCATGGAGTCGTCCTTGAAATACCACCCTTGCTATCTTAGGAATCTAACCGTGGTCCGTAATCCGGATCCGGGACATTGTCTGGTGGGTAGTTTGACTGGGGCGGTCGCCTCCCAAATTGTAACGGAGGCGCGCGATGGTTCCCTCAGGCTGATTGGAAACCAGCCGTAGAGTGTAAAGGCATAAGGGAGCTTGACTGCGAGACGGACACGTCGAGCAGGTACGAAAGTAGGTCTTAGTGATCCGGCGATTCCGCATGGAAGGGTCGTCGCTCAACGGATAAAAGGTACTCCGGGGATAACAGGCTTATCTCCCCCAAGAGTCCATATCGACGGGGAGGTTTGGCACCTCGATGTCGGCTCATCACATCCTGGGGCTGAAGCAGGTCCCAAGGGTTTGGCTGTTCGCCAATTAAAGTGGTACGCGAGCTGGGTTTAAAACGTCGTGAGACAGTTTGGTCCTTATCTGTTGCGGGCGCAGGATATTTGAGGAGATCTTTCCCTAGTACGAGAGGACCGGGATGGACGAACCTATGGTGTTCCAGTTGTTCCGCCAGGGGCATTGCTGGGTAGCTAAGTTCGGCAGGGATAACCGCTGAAAGCATCTAAGCGGGAAGCCCACTCCAAGATAAGATATCCCATGGTGTAATAACCATCTGAAGGCACGTCGTAGACGACGACGTTGATAGGTCGGGTGTGGAAGCGTGGCAACACGTGGAGCTTACCGATACTAATGTGCCGTGCGGCTTATCCATATTTACCTGATTAAGCTGCTGTTATTTACTCTACTATTCGATTATTTAGAAACTCTTGAACTTCTCTTTGGCTTTTCAAAGAGAAGTTCATAGAGCTTCTTATCCCCGGAGGGGGCGATTTTAGCCTGCCCCGGTGGATAGATATGATTTGAAGAACATAACAAGTTTTTCGGCGGTCATAGCGAGGAGGCTCCACCCGTTCCCATTCCGAACACGGTCGTTAAGCTCTTCTGCGCCGATGGTACTGCATGGGCAACTGTGTGGGAGAGTAGGTCACCGCCGATTCTTTTTATAAACAAAAACCCCCGTAACCGGCCCTGCCGGCTGCGGGGGTTTTTGCGTCCGGCAAGACTGGTTTTAGCTCTATTCTATACCGTGTAATTCGGTTTTACGATAGCGTTTATACCATGCAACCATGGGCAAATAATCTGAATTTTCTCAAATTCCGGAGACGAATTTCCATGGGATTTCTCAACAAAGGTGCTATAAGGTGCCAGGAGTAGATAAAAGTCTATTACCCTTTAATGCAGGTCTTAAATCATCATTTCACTTTATCGTTTGATTGATAAATAAACGATCTATTGAATTGATTGTCAGACAAGGTAAACGGCAGGAGCTCCTTGCGCTTCCCGTTTCAACGAGATTGCAGAAATATCAAAAAAAAGCGGGCCTGTGGGGTACCGTTTCACAAATAACACAAAGCATTGATAAGAATGTTATTCTCTAAAAAAAATATTGTTAGGCTCAAAAAACATACTGCTGTATAACAACCAGTGTTTATTTATTTGGATGAACAGGACTGCAACGAACGGAAAGCAATGATGACTGATACGGCGAATTTCAATATCCTGATGTACTCCCATGACACCTATGGACTCGGGCATATCAGGCGAACCATGGCTATTGCTGAACAATTGCGGGAATATGACACTAATATATTGATACTGACAGGGTCCCCCATTGCCGGTCGACTCAATTTACCCAAAAATGTCGATTATGTACGTGTCCCGGGAATGATCAAGAAGGCCAATAACGAATATTTTCCACTAACCATCAGAATAGACGCCAAGCAGGCACTAGATATCCGCCAGTCTATCATCATGGCTACCGTGACAACCTTTCTACCCGATCTCTTTATTGTGGATAAAGAACCCCAGGGTCTCAAACGAGAGGTGCTTCCGGCACTGGAATGGATCAGTCAAAATCTTAAGAAGACAAAAACGGTCCTCGGCTTAAGGGATATAATGGATGACGCCGAGACGGTAAAAAGTGACTGGATTGACAAGGATGTCTACTCAACGATCAAACAACTGTACCATGAAGTCTGGGTATACGGCAAAAAGGAGCTCTATAACCCCATTGACGAATACGATATTCCTGCGGATATCACTAAAAAATTACACTTCACCGGCTATATTCCCCGGCGGGTACCTCCAGCAGAAAAAGTCCAGGAGCTGCGACTTCAGCATAACGTGATGAAAAATGAAAACCTCGTTACCGTTACCACCGGTGGTGGCGGCGACGGATTCATCGTGCTCGATTCATTTCTAAAAATGCTTGAGGAAATGAAAGAACGGAATATACTGCCACCCTTCCAGAGTGCACTTATTACCGGTCCTTTTTTATCAAAGGACGAAAAGGACGTGATTCTGGAACGGGCAGCTAAACTTGGTGTCCATTCCTATGGTTTTTTTGCTGACATGGAGACCCTGATTGCCGCATCCGATCTGGTTGTCTGTATGGGTGGCTACAATACCGTCTGCGAGACCCTGTCCATGAGCACGATGTCCCTGATTATCCCTCGGGAAACGCCAAGAAAGGAACAATATATCAGGGCCAAAGCCTTCAAAAAGCAGAATCTGGTAGAATACATAAAATGGGATGAGGTCAATGCCCACACCCTGAAAGAAAAAATTCTGCTGATGCTGGTCAACCGGGAGCGTTATCAAAAGGCGATAGCCACCTTTGATATGGCAGGGATCGTAAACATCTGCCAACGGATAGCAAAATTCAGAAACGACAAAAATGGCGACAACGGCGACACAAATGAGACATGATGCCGCTTTCACATTCCCCTGGTCACCGGATTGTCCTGCCCCGCTCTCCCCTCTTTTATCACTGAGTCAGCGTCTGTCTCCTTCCGACGATGACGTTGTGAGGACATAATGCAGCAAAAGCCTCCTCAATCGCCGAGACAGGTGCCGACGCTGCGAGCGCTTTCAAGCCAGTTGTGATCAAGGGGAACAACCTTGCGTTTGCCGACAACATCCTGCAGCGGCACCAAAACGGTACTATCTCCCCGCAACGCGATCATGTTGCCGAAATTGCCCTCTTCGATATATTTTACGCAGGAACTGCCAAGTCTGGTTGCAAGAACACGATCAGTGGCTGATGGCGTGCCTCCTCTTTGAAGATGCCCGAGGATGGTCAGTCGGGACTCGAGACCGGTCATCTCTTCGAGCTGCTGTGAGAGCTGCAGCGTATGGGTTAATCGTTTTTTCGTAAAGCTCAGATAAGCGTCCTGGGCTTTTTTCCGCGCCTTGCTGTCACCACTCTGCTTGGCCTGCTCTTTCCTGCTCGCCAACTTATCCACGACTTTTTTATCATCAATGGAAAGCGCTCCTTCGGCAATAACGACAATACTGAAATTATTACCGCGCTGTTGCCGCTGCCGGATTGCATCAGCCACAATACCGGTGTTGTAAGGAATTTCTGGAATAAGCACGACATCAGCGCCGCTCGCAATTCCTGCTCCGAGTGCAAGCCAGCCCGCATTATGTCCCATCACCTCGATGACAATAATACGATGATGACTGTGAGCAGTCGAGTGCAGCCGGTCAATCGCTTCAGTGGCTATTTCCATGGCGGTATCAAAGCCAAAGGTTACATCAGTGCCATACACATCGTTGTCTATCGTTTTTGGCAATGTCAGAATATTCAAGCCCCTTTCGGCCAGTCGAAAGGCATTCTTCTGCGTGCCGCCGCCGCCGATACAGACGAGTGCATCAAGGCGGTGTTTGTAATAATTGTCGCAAATAACCTCGGTCATGTCCATCAGCTCTCCGCCAACGGGCATTTTATGAGGTTTGTCACGACTCGTACCAAGAATTGTGCCGCCAAGGGTTAATATCGAGGAGAGCATGGCGCGGTCAAGCCGCATCACCCGATTCTCCATCAAACCGCGAAAGCCATCCTTAAATCCAACCACCTCCATTCTACCGGTATCAAAGGCCGATTTACCTATGGCCCTGATAGCTGCGTTCAATCCCGGACTATCACCCCCTGCCGTTAGTATGCCAATATGTTTATTCATTCTCTTCTTCCTGTATTTTCTCTGGTAGTGATGAACCGCTGCTGCATTTTGCACGGTAATTTATACAACCTCAACGATTTTTTTGCTCTTCCTGCAGTTTCGAAACGGGGTTAATCTTTACCTGATGTTTCACCGGGTCCTGGCGGAGACCGTTTTGCAATGGGGGAAAACCTGACAAGATGATGGCTTCCCCTTGATTGCGACGTTTATTCCTGAGCCAGACATAGACATGCCCAAGAGAGAGCAAAAGCACTACAACGGCAGCGCTCAGTTTCAGCCAATAAGGTAGAATCTCACGTACTTCAGAAATAACGGCCCGGGGTTCAACAGCGAGATAATCGTACAAAACATCGACACCAAGACCAAAAATAATAGAGACAACGGCAATACCGGCAAGATAACGAACCGTACCCATTTTGCCCAACAGCTGGATCAGAACGGAAAGAGATGTCATGTTTGTCGCCGGCCCTACCAGAAGAAATACCAGTACTGCTCCCGGACTCGCTCCTTTGAGCAGCAGAGCAGCGGCAATGGGAGTAGAAGCCGTGGCGCAAATATATATCGGCATACCGACCAGCAGCATTGCCAGCATCGACACAAGACCGCCGCCCAGAATCATTTCCGATAAGGTGTCGGGTAGATAAACCGTAATCATTCCTGCCAAAAACAGCCCGGCAAAAAACCAGAAGACAATTTCTCCCCAGACACTGACAAAAGCGTATCTCATCCCATCTAAGAATTTGCTGCCAAAAGAAGCGGAAGTTTGTCCGGAAGAGGTTACCGGTATGATATTCACGGACTCGGCGAAAAAACCAGCCTTATCCTGATCGTCAGGCGGGGAAATACTATTTTCAATGAAACCGACCGTGACGCCGGACACAAAGGCAGCAAGCGGACGAGCCACCGTCATGATCGGATCGAGCAGTGCATAGGTGATAGCAATGGAATCTATACCGGATTCCGGGGTCGAGACAAGAAAAGAAGCGACAGCCCCTTTGTTTGCCCCCTGCTTCTTGAATGCTACTGCCGCCGGCAGTACGCCACAGGATCAGAGTGGAAGCGGTATGCCGAACAATGCCGCCTTGATAACCGAGAGATACTTCCCGTGACGCAGGTGACGGACAATAAGGTCCTGATTGATATATATCTTGATACATCCCGCCGCCGTTATACCAAGGAGGATATAGGGCGAGGAATCCAGAAGAATACGCCACATTTCCCGTACCACTTCAAACATACTAGACATCTGCTTCACCGTACTTCATCTCTTTAACATGCATACGGGCCACATCGACCAACTGCATAACATGATCATCCACCAGCCGGTAATAGAGCACCTGGCCGTCTCTTCTGCTTTTCACCAGGTTTTTTGAGCGCAGTATTCTCATCTGGTGACTGGCCGCGGATTCACTCACTCCCAGAAGCGCCGCCAGGTCACAAACGCACATTTCCCGACTCGCAAGCGCTATCACTATCTGCAATCGACCCGGATCAGCCAGGGCTTTAAAAAGTTCAGACTTCTCTTCTATTTCTGAATAGTCCTTTAAATCAATCCGGGCCTGGGCAACCACCTCGCCATGGATAATTCTTCTGTCACATTGATCTTTTGTCATAAGCTTTACCTTATATGAATATATGATCATATATTAACTAATATCAAATAAAAATCAATAAAGCTAATGCATTTTTGCAACTGATTGTCCATAATGGATGAAGGCTCAGCTGCGTTACTCTTATCAACTCAAATCTCCTGTCAACCTATGCCCGGATCACTTTACGTTGTCGCCACACCCATCGGTAACCTCGAGGACATGACCTATCGCGCAGTCCGGATACTTGGGGAAGTCGACCTCATAGCTGCAGAAGATACCAGGCATACCAGAAAGCTGTTGAACCATTTCCAGATAAACACCCCGCTTATCAGTTACTACCGGGAAAAGGAATTTCAGCGCTCTGAAACGCTCGTTGCCAGGATGCTGGCGGGAGAAAACGTCGCTCTGGTCAGTGACGCCGGAACACCGGGCATTTCCGACCCGGGGTCCATACTGGTGCAGAGATCCCGCACTGCCGGACTGGCTGTTATTCCCATTCCCGGTCCTTCGGCATTAAGTGCAGCCGTGAGTTGTGCCGGTCTTGAACCCGGCTCATTTATCTTCATCGGTTTCGCACCGGGGAGGTCAGCCCAGCGCAAACAACTGCTGCAATCGCTTACGGACTCGATCTACCCTCTCGTTTTCTATGAATCACCTCACCGTATTCAGCGCTTCATCAAAAGTGCCGAAGAGCTGCTGGGCGACAGGAAGGTCCTCTGGGCGCGCGAAATAAGCAAAAAATTTGAAGATATCCAGGAAACATCATTGAGCACCCTTGCCGCGTCAATCGATGATGAAAAGATTCGAGGAGAACTGGTGATCATTATTCATCCAGGCTCACCGGTTGTCCCCGGAGGTGAGAGCATCGAGGAGATCCTGCACTGGTATCAGGCAAACAGTGAACTCTCGATGAAAGATGTATGCAAAAAGGTCTCTTCCGATATGGGTGTCTCCCGTTCCAACGTGTATCAGCGGGCACTGGCAATATGGGACAAGGTTAACCTCAACGATTAATTATTTAACGGCCATGAGAACATGTATTTCTCCTACCGGTGCGTTTCGCTACGGTATTCACAAACCCTCCTACACGGTACGTAATCTTCGGCAGGAAACAAGAATCGAAGAACTCGGTCGCGATCAATCGGGCAACCCGGTATTGAACGAGCTCAATTTTCCGGCAGCTGAGGTAGCGGTCCCTGAAGCAGACTGGATATATGAAATTTCAAACCCGTTTCCCTTTCGCGGTGCCACCTTCATTGGCAAAGCGTGGGCTGATCGCAATGGCTCAGATATCGAGCGCATCAGGCTCCCCTCCGGTTCCATGCTCTCTTTTACAAAAATCCTGGCGTCCAGAAATATCAGCCCGGACCTTATCGATGCCCTCCCCCGCCCCCTGCTTCTCAGCCTGGCAACCAGTTCAACGGATCCGGATGATCTTGTATCAGTGGCCCATTGCTGCTGCACCTTTACGAGCAGCGGCCAGGATGAGGAAGTTGCTCTGCGGTACATCAGCGATGCATGCGGTCACAGCCGGCCGGATATTACCGATCATGAACTTTTTGAAGCGCTAGCCAATAATCCCGCCTTACCGGCCCCCTACAAGATAGCCATGGTGATTCGTCCCGGAGCCCAGGGAGGCAGCGAAATAGTCGGCGATTATCATAACAATACCCACGTTTATGAGTATCTCAGGAAAAACTCCTACATAGCCGGCGGACACTACGCAGCCAACATGTCAGATGATGCAATCCGTTATGACATTGACAGCCTGCATCTCTCCGACATGACAGGTTTGCGGCACCTTTATTATCAACGGACCTACGTCCGCATGGCAGATCTGCTTGGCATTGCCCTGCCCTCTCTTCCGTTATCGCCTGAGGACCTTGAGGCCATAAGATTCTCGATCCTTCAGAACCCCGGCTTTTACACTGCCGCTTGTGATGCAACGCTCTGGGGTTGGAATTTCGGTTTTGACTTTGCATCCACCGGCTACCGGCTGCATGCCTCGCACCAGCAGATCCACCAGCAATACGCACTCATCCCTGCTGAAATCTCCACCTGTCATAACGGCCGGGAAGAATCCCTGAACGGTTTTCAACCCTTTTCTGCCGGGGATATGGTTTCAGAAGTTGTCGAGCATTACCGCCGGCTCTATAAAAGCAGTTTCTTTACTGACTATCTCCGCGCTATCGAGAACAACACCCGTATGGACGGCAGGACTGATCGTGAACAAAGTCTTGTCGTCTGGCAGGATGATCGGGTTATTCTCTTTGTGCCAAAGGCGCAGACTTCGCAATGGGAGTTGCAGATCATGACCAGGCCGGACAACCTGCAAAAATGGCCGGGCACTATTATCGAAACGGACCTTGCCACCAGAAAATCTCTCGACAAAGCCCTGCTGAAGGGTCAGCAGGCCCTTGCCGGAAGAGGTGCACGGATGGTTACAACCATAGAGTTATCCAAACGCTTCTCCTCTGCAGAAACGGCCCAGCCGCTGATCTACTCACTGATACCGAAAATTCCTCAATCGCCCGGTGCCTTCAGTGAAAATCAGCTGCGTTTTATCAATGGCCATTATCCGGAAGATTTTGCCACGGCGTGCCGGCAGAGCCTTCAGGAAAAAAGTGAATAACGCAGAACAGGAAGTCCTCCCGACATGTTCCCTCAGGACAACGTCTGAGCATAACTGTTGAGATTACAGTCAGGTGATTGCATCCTGTGCCATTCCGGTGTTTTCCTGCTTACGGCAGCAACTTCAAGCAGTGCAGGTTTCAGTGACAGATTGCTAGAGGAAATAGCTGCACCTGCGCCTCAACAAAAAATGAGTCCTGCTGCTTGCAAGCGTCCTGACGATCATTTTTTTATTGACCTGCCTATATCTCAACTGGCAGGTCGGGGTGATATGGCTTATTATCATTCTGGTCGAATCAACCTGAAAGATTAACAGGCAGTCCATCTGTCTGAAATTTGGAGTTCAAGATGAGCATAAAGAAGTATTACGGCAACTGGGGCGGCAGCTTTATCCCCGAAGTTCTTCACGAGACATTCCGGGAACTGGAAAAAGCCTTTGAGCAGGTCAGAAATGATCCTGATTTCTGGCAGGAATACCTGACCCTGATGTCTACCTATTCATGCCGCCCGACCCCGCTGACACATGCCGAGAATCTCTCGAAACACTTTGGGGGAGCCCAGATCTATATAAAACGCGAGGATCTGAACCATACCGGCGCACACAAGGCCAATAACGTCATGGGCCAGGGACTGCTGGTCAAGCGCATGGGAAAGACCAGGGTAATCGCGGAAACAGGAGCAGGTCAGCATGGCGTGGCGACTGCCACCATGGCCGCAAAATTTGGCCTGGAATGTACCATCTACATGGGCGAGGAAGATGTTCTTCGACAGCGCCCCAATGTTTTCTGGATGGAGAAGATGGGGGCAACCGTCATTCCTGTCCGCGACGGTTCCCGTACCCTGAAGGATGCTATCAACGAGTCTTTTCGAGACTGGGTGACCAACATGGATACCACTCATTATGTCCTCGGTACAGCCTGCGGTCCGGCACCCTTTCCCGAAATGGTATCCTGGTTCCAGTCAATTATCGGCATTGAGGCAGCTAAGCAGATAGTACACCAGCACGGACGGATGCCGGCCCGGATCTACGCCTGTGTGGGCGGCGGATCTAACTCTCTCGGCATATTCCAGCGTTTTCTCGGGGAAGACCAGGTCGAACTTATCGGCGTCGAGGCGGGAGGCCATGGACTGGAAAGCGGTCAGCATGCTTCCAGGCTTTGCGGAAACGATGCTTCAGCCGGGGTTGCGCAGGGTTACAAAACCATGTTTTTGCAGAATTCCGATGGCCAGATGCTTGACACCCATTCTGTCTCGGCAGGACTGGATTACATAGGCGTATCGCCAATTCTCGCCGACCTCTGGGAAAAGAAACGTGTCAGGTTTGCAGCGGCTACCGATATCGAGGTCATGCAGGCACTTGATCTGACCATGAAAAGAGAAGGTATCATTCCGGCCCTTGAATCGGCCCACGCCTTCGTGCAGGCCTTCAAAGAGGTAGCCGGAATTATCAGCCGGAGATGCAGTGATCATCAATATGTCAGGTCGTGGCGACAAGGATATCTTTACCATCGCCCATGCCTTCGATGATCCTTCCTGGAAACAGTTTATCATTGAACGCGGCAGGCAGTACAGCAAGTAACCTAACGACGATAGCCCGGCCGGCAAGTATGGAGACACCAATGCAACTTGAGCAGATTCTCAGAACAAGACTTAAAGAAAAAGATATTTTATTAATGACGCATATCGTCCTTGGCTACCCGTCCTTTGAGGCAAATCGACAGGTCATCAGGCAGATGGTTGAAAACGGGGTGGATTGTATCGAGATGCAAATTCCCTTTTCCGAACCGATGGCCGACGGCCCGGTAATTCTCAAGGCCAACCAGGACAGCATCACCGGCTGGTACCACCATTGCCGATTGTCTTGCCTTTGGTGCGGAGATGAGTGCGGCCCACGACATACCGTTTCTCTATATGACTTACTATAATATTGTCTTTAAATACGGAGAGAGGGAGTTTCTCAAGCGAGGCCGGGAAGCGGGGATCAAGGGCATAATCATCCCCGATCTGCCGCCCGAGGAAGGAGCTGATTTCTGTGAGACAGCGAAAACACATGACATTGCCCCCATTCTCATTTATGCACCGACAACACTTGATGATCGGATGCGAGAACTTGACAGCTACGGAGCCGGCTTCATCTATTGCACCGCCCGGCGGGGCGTGACTGGAAAACATTCAGAACTCGGCACCGATTTCAGCTCCTATCTCGACCGCTGCCGCACCTCAACTTCACTGCCGATTGCCGTCGGTTTCGGCATCCAGAGCCGGGCAGACATCGCGGAACTTATCGGCAAGGCAGACATGGCTGTCATCGGTTCACAGACTATCAAGCTTGTTGATGAAAAGGGCGCCGACGCCGTCGGACCTTTTATCAAGTCCCTGCTGGAAAAGCGACCATGACCGATTCGAAACAGCTTAATCAGGAACTGGGTACCGAAACAATTCTCTGGAAACTGGATGATCTCTATGCTTCTCCGGAGTGCGAGTCGTTTAGCGATGATTCACGATGGTGCCGGGACCAGGCACCGATTCTGGAAGAAGAATATCACAACCGTATTGCAGCCTTATCTGCCGCCGATCTCCTTGCCTTGGTCAGTCGTCTTGAAGCGCTCGAGTGTCGCCTGGGAAAGCTGCAGACCTATTCGTTTCTATTTTTTACCACCCAGATTGACAACGAAGCGGCGGGAGCGCTCTATCAGCAGGTCCATGAACTGGCCAATGATTGTCACAAACAGATGGTCTTCTTCGAACTGGAATGGAACGCTCTTGGCGAAGAAAAAGCTGCAGATCTGCTCCGGGACGGAACCCTTCTTCCTTATAAGTATTATCTCTCATCCCTGCGTCGATACCATCCTCATCAATTGCCTGAGACGGAAGAAAAATTGTTGATAGAACTAAAATCCACCGGTCGAAAAAGCTGGACAACACTGTTTGAGAAGGTGATCGGCAATATTCGCTTTGGTGCAGCCAAACGCACCGAGGAAGAAGTGCTCAGCGATCTCTACCACACCGACCGTAGCATCCGTAAACAGGCTGCAGACGAACTGACGGAAGGACTGGGAAGCCAGGGACATATTCTCACCCACATCTATAACACGCTGGCTGCGGAAAAGATGGTGAGCGACCGATTGCGTTCCTATCGATACTGGGTCAGCTCGATGAATCTTGACAACCAGATTGCTGACAATACCGTCGAAGCCCTCATCGGTGCCGTTACCTCACGCTACGATATCGTCAACCGCTATTACCAATTGAAAGGATCTCTTCTCGGCCTTGACACCCTCTATGACTACGACCGCTATGCCCCGCTTCCGAACCTGCCGACAGCAAAGATTGACTGGAAAAGCTGCAGGGAGATAATCATCAGTTCTTTTGCTGATTTTTCTGAAGAGCTTGCTGCCGCAGCAGAGCAGTTTTTTGTGAAATCATGGATTCATGCCCCCGTATGGCAGGGAAAACGGGGCGGAGCATTTGCCCACCCCTGTGTACCGGAAGTCCATCCCTACCTGATGGTCAATTATACCGGTACGCTCCGTGACATTTCCACCGTCGCGCATGAACTCGGCCACGGCGTACACCAGGTTCTTGCCTCCAAGAAAGGCTACTTCAATAGTGAAACACCGCTGACGCTGGCTGAAACCGCTTCAGTCTTTGCCGAATTCCTGGTATTCAAAGCCCAGCTGAAGTTGCTTGATAACCCTGAAGAAAAACGAGCATTTATCTGCCAGAAACTGGAATCGATCTTCGCTACCGTGTTCCGCCAGGTAGCCATGAACCGTTTCGAGAAACTGATGCATGAAGGGAGACGAAACCGGGGTGAATTAAGCAGTGATGATTTAAACTCATTCTGGATGCAGACACAGCAGGAAATGTTTGGCGACTCCGTAGTGCTGCGGGAAGATTATCGAATCTGGTGGAGTTATATCCCCCACTTTCTCAATGTTCCCGGCTACGTTTATTCCTATGCCTTTGGCGAGCTGCTGGTTCTCGCCCTTTATGGCATATATCAGCAGGAAGGAGAGTCATTTGTTGAAAAATACTTTGCCTTACTTGCGGCCGGCGGGTCGGCATCACCCTCGACCTGCTCAGACCGTTTGGCATTGATCTTAACGATCCCTCTTTCTGGCACCAGGGACTCAGCGTCATAGATGCGATACTTGCAGAGGTGGAAAACAGCTGATTGCCTGCTCCGCACATCACGATGGAATAACATCCGCACACAACTCGCAGCTTCTCGTGCAGAAAGGGTTTACTTGTTTCGTCGCCAGTGCGGGTGGGTAATACCCCATTTACGTATTTTGTAGTTCAACGCCCGGGGGCTGATACCGAGCTTTAACGCGGCATTTTTCTGAACCCAGAGACATTCCTCAAGTACCTTGACAATCAGGTCTTTTTCGTGGCCGGCCAGTGAACCGCTGTTCTCGGAATAGATATAGTCACTGCGCCTTCTTTTACTGGTAACGATTTTCAGCGAACTGTCGCTATTGTTACGTCGCGGCGGCAAGGCCAGATTGGCCATATTTATTTGATCACTTTCCTCAAGAATCACTGCACGCTCAATAGTATTAGCCAGCTGCCGTATATTCCCCGGCCAATCATAATGCAGGATTGCAGCCCTCGCTGCATCGCTGAATCCTGAAATATTCCGGCTCACCGATTTACAATACCTGGCCAGCAGACGATCGGCCAGCGGCATGATACATTCCTGTCGCTCCTTCAGCGCCGGCAGCTGAACCGGTAGAACATTGATCCGGTAATAAAGATCCTCTCGAAACTTGCCATTCTCAACCTGTCTTATCAGATCTTTGTTTGTGGCGGCTATGATTCTGACGTCTGTATAGACCGTCTTACTGCCACCGATTCTTTCGAAAGATTTTTCCTCGAGTACCCGCAGGAGCTTGGATTGCACACTCATGCCGATGTCGCCGATCTCATCAAGAAATATGGTGCCTCCGACAGCTTGTTCGAACCTTCCGATCCGCTGTTTTTCGGCTCCTGAGAAAGCATCGATCTCATGGCCGAACAACTCTGATTCAAGAAGCTGATCCGGTATATTGGCGCAGTTAATTTTTACAAAGGGCTTCTTTCTTCGGGGCGAATTAAAATGAACGGTACCGGAAAGAAAACTTTTGCCGGTGCCGGTATCTCCGGTAAGAAGAATAGTGGAATCAGTCCGGGCAAACTTCTTTAGAGACTTAAGGACAACTTTCATCCGCACGCTGCTGGCAATAACTCGATTAAAATCATAGACGATATCCTGGCGATGGCGAAGATAATCGATTTCATGACGCTGGTTGCGCAGTTCAATTGCGCGCTCGATTGCCATGATGAATCGTTCACGGGAAAGTGGATGGACAAGAAAATCACAGGCACCGATGTTCATCGCCTTAACCACCAACTCAGCTCGCTCGTTGGCGCTGGTGACAACAACAGGAGTATAAGGACTTTTCCTGGTGGTCGTTTCAAGGAGTTTCATACGTGAACTATCCAGCCCGTCAACACCGAGCAGGACCAGATCAAACTGCCTGCTTCCCATCTTGTCCTGAAATTCCTCTTCACTGTTCGTCACCGTCAGGGTATATGTCTCATTCAGGGCTTCGGTGATCAACGAAGAACTGCCCGAGCAGGAGTCATACATGAGAATGGTTTCTCTATCTGACACTACACCACCGTATCTGTTATTTCATAATCGTAATTACCCATGACCCTTTATACGTAAGTAGAAATAAAATTGCAAACAAAATTCTACGTTTACCTTAATAGCGAGCGAAGCGGGAAAAGACGTAAACCATTTAACTATATGTATATACATGGTATTTAGCAAAGACGACAATGACTGGATGCGCCTGGCTCTTGCTGAAGCCAGTAAATCCTCTGATATCGGTGAGGTACCGGTTGGAGCCGTGATAACTGACGGTCATATCCTGCTCGCCGCATCTGGCAACACTCCCATAACCGGAAACGATCCAACAGCGCACGCGGAAATTAATGTCATTCGACAGGCAGCACGAAAACGGGAGAATTACCGATTGACTGGCACCACCATCTATGTCACGCTGGAACCCTGCCTGATGTGTATGGGAGCAATTATCCACAGCCGGATCAAGCGACTGGTCTTCGGCGCCTACGATCCAAAAACAGGAGCCGCCGAGTCACGTTACCAGATAGGCAGAGACGCACGGCTTAACCACTCATTGCGTGTCGAAGGAGGGCTCCTGCAGGAGTGTTGCTCCCTAGTGCTGACGGAATTTTTCAGACAGCGACGTCTTTTGTCTGGCTGATACAATCGAGGTCTCTTTTTTTCGATACATCCTACTTTTTGATTGATAAATTCGCTGTCACCGTTTAATTAGTTGCACTCGGAAATTCTAAACATAACGCTATAGAGCCTCTATAGAGCATTGTACATGGAGAGGTGACCGAGTGGCTTAAGGTGCACGCCTGGAACGCGTGTGTACGCGAGTACCGTGAGTTCGAATCTCACCCTCTCCGCCACGACAAAAAGGCTCGTAACTTTTTAATCAGTTTCGAGCCTTCAATTTGTTTGGTCTTTAAAATTTTTGCTGCGACTCCTTTTTTCTCCTTTCTCCAAATATCGTCTCTGCATTACCCCTTATGGATGAAGGTGTCTGCTGAAAAAGTGGATGAAACACATCAATTTTGCGGTCCTGACTCTCTTTATCCTGCCATTGTCCATCTGACATTCCAGGCATAATGCTGTCGATACGGTAAATAGTCTCAATTATAGTGCCTGACAGAATCAAGATAAACAGACATAATGTCTGTCAGCTCAGGCTCCTCATCTCTTGGATACGATGAGCTTTTCCAACCTCCCGATCTGATCATAATGCTGCGGTAAAAATTCAAATGCAAACTCATAGCATCCTGTTGAAGAGCAAGAGTCATGGTTTGACATTTCAGTACTGCAACGAGTCATTCTCCCGCCCACATTGTTAAAAACAGATCATCATCAGAACCAAACAGCTCAATGTTTTCTAACGTGCTGGTTACACAGTCAACCGGCGTGAGACTCACGCACCGAACGCCGCAACGGCTAAGATCAATAACCTTGGACATGCCTATCAGGTGATCATTATCAGAAAACACCATTCCGCAACAAACAGCATGTCTTAAAAATGACCTTCGCTCAATATTTCTCATAGCCATGACAACCTCCCTGCTGGTTAAGACTGAAGCGTCTTAGCAGCTCATGAATCGTTTTGCTTGAACCTGTTGCTTTCGCTTGACTGGCTATCAATGCCACAAGCCTGATCATCAATAGAGATTATGAGAAGTTATAGATTACTGACGTTTTCATCAGTTTCATTGCGAGCCTCCCTGTCAACGACACTAAGGCATAGAGGGGAATAGCAAGTCACAAGTGATCATTGGTGGACTCTTGCTCATCCAGAAACACCACTGTTGGCCCTGCAAGACGGGGTAAAACCCAATCCGTCTTGCAAGCCAAACGAAAGATGTAAACATTTCAATTTCAGACATAATTATTAACCATGAAAATAATTATGAATTTCTGATATAATCGTCTCATAGACATTCGCCATTACAGGATAGTGTTGAATGGTAAAATATTCCGCATTATCCTGGAGACGCTTAAAATAACCGATCAGTAAATACCCGGCCAATTTTTTTATTCTATTCATTCTGGACTTTTGATTAACTTGAGAAAAGGAGCCCGAGGGCAATAAGAAAGCTAGAGCGACTTTTTCGCCTAACTAACTTATTGCCCCGGCAAGACAGCTTGAATGACCGACCAATCAACCTTTAGGGCCATTGTGGCAATCATAACAGCCAATGGATTGACCTGCAGTAAAGCTTTTTGTTCGCCCACCTACGGAAAATGATCTGTCGGCAAAGACGGCAGAGAGTTGAGAGCCACGGAAATCTGTACCGTGGCACGACGCGCAGCTTGCAGTGCCGCCTGACTTGGCGGCATCACGATGCGCACTTAGCCAATATTGACCAATTGTATGCAAGCCGTGAGGACCTCCGCTGGTCGTTCGCGGAGTGCTGGAGTGACAGGCAAGACAATCGGAAATAGTTCCGGCGTAACCCTGAATTTCTTCGGCAAGAATATTGTCCTCAGCATCGACTGATGGATAGATGGCATGCGTGGCGCCATGGCAACTCTCGCATTGCAGCCCACTATGGCCGGTACTGTATCGATACAATTCCTTTCCCGAAAGTGGTGTATTCAAATTGGTTGCAAAGCGCCTGTCAGTCACCGGACGAAGGTTTCCGGGTGAGACAAATGCGGAAGAATAACGATTTCCATCCTGGTGACATTGCTGACAGGTGGGCTCATCCAACCATCCCTGTCGGTTCTTCGCCCCGACATCAGCAATACCGCCATGACAATCCTGACAATTAATATTGCCGCTCCCACCCATCGCACCCCTCAGACATGCTGTCTGTTCGCCCGGGTGGCAGGAATAGCAGGCAGTACGATTAGTAGCCGCATTTAATGTCTGATTGGTTGCCGGATCAAGGACCTGGGCGTGTCGGGAGTGGATAGCTGTGGTCAGTGGGGTAATCCCGTCACGTCCGGTGCCGGGTAGAGCGTTACTCAAGTGACACCCCGAACAAAGGACCGGGACTCCACCCTTTGCCTCTGCCAGTAAGGTGGTGGCGTGTGTCTCATCATGAAGACGAAGTATATTCAATTTGTAATCCTTTTCGGGATCACTGTCGTTGACCCACCCGGCATCAGGTCGGGCTTGTCCGTAATTACTTGCGGAACTGTGACATTTCCGACAATCCATTTCATCGCTCACTGGCAGCACAGCCGTTGCCCTTGCCAATAGATCACCATTTGCATCAAGAGCTTTGACATTCACAAGTTGATAGTAGTTCTTCGAGCCATCGTCATTGTAGGGCAGGATGGGGATACCATCAGCAGCCCACCATTGATTGCTGGAATCAAATGTCATTTCCTGCGGGGATCTGCTTTGCACAAAAACCCCGGTGAGACCCTGATCCGCCGGAAGGGGTCCGCCGCCATAAAAAAAACCGTACAAGGTCTCAGCGTATTGCCAAAAGTTGGTTTTTTCCACACTTGTCGTATTCCACGAACCATTCAAGCTCAGCGCCGATTCAAAGGTAAGATGAACACCAGCGGTGACTAATCCGTTATTTTTATTCACCAACTGAACGTGCAGATTGTTAAATGGCGGCAGAATGGAGAAGATGGAGTAGTCGTTGCCATCAACACAGTGCATACCAAGATCATTCCAGGCAAGCAGGGTGTAATTTCCCGGAAGGGCCCGTAATGGACTGGGGTTTTCCAGTTCCTTTAGAAGAATCAGTCCATCAGTCAGTGAAATTTTGTTATCCTTATCCCAATCCAACCACAAAGGAAACGTATTGTAAGACAAAGAACGGCCGCTGTTAAGCTGCATAATTTCGATCAAATCAACAAGGGTCGGAGTTTCCAGGGCTGCCCCTGAATAGGATACTGCTGGCAATACTCTTTCAGGCAAAGAGGCTCCCAGGGCGTTCAACGCGAAAGGTGCGACACCAGAAAGACAAGAAAATATAAAAAGTGGGACAATAATATGTTTCAGTAAATAACGCATCCGGCCTCCTTAAGGTTCCTGGTTCAGTATTTCACAACCAGAAGCCTGGTAATGCAACAACTATACCACAGCGTAGCGATAACAGATAAAACCGGGCTTTCCCTTGATGGCAGCCTATTACAGAGCGGTGAAACGATGCGGAAGGCTTTTCGCCATACCTGCTCATCAATGATCAGGACTCCGGGAACAACCCCTCGCCGCCCACACTTTTTAGGACTGCAAAACGGCTGTTTCCGCCATATACAGGGGGGCAACGCTGAGATATGTGTTTGCGTGGGTCTTGAGGCGCCTATAAGAGTTTTTTTGACAAGCTGTTGCCGATAGGAGACAACGATGAGACTTCTGTAACTAGATGAAGCTGGGCATGATCTGCACCCAGGCAGGGCTGTAGCGGTCTTGAAAACATGATTCTTGTTGCCAATCAGCGACAATCGCATGTCCGTAATCTCGATTTTTCATGAGGCGCCCGGAAAGGACAATCTTACTTCATCAGGAGCTTCAGACAGGATCAATTCGATAGCAGGCAAAGACCCACCCGCCAGCTGCCATGTGAATCTTATGGTTCAGGATCAGTTTCTAACGTCTCATTTTCCATAAAATCCGAATTTCTCCTAAAAGACCTTCCACTTCGAGGGGATTTACGATACATTCAGGCGCAAGCTAAGTTGCTTCCAGATGGTCAAAAGCACCAGGTAACCACTCAATACATTCATTTATTTTTGCTCCTGTTCCCCGGAATCGGAAAAATCTGTTGAACCAGTTTTCGAATCACTATTATCGCTTAACAATATGGGTAAAAAGGCACTCTGCTTCATCGGACAAAATGAAACAACCTGTGATTATATTTCACAGGCACTGACCCGTTTTTTTGGTGCTTATATCACGATAAGTTCCTGGTGCCTGAATCTTGGCAAACAGCCGGCCAATCTCGACGAATTCGATGTTTTTGTCACGTCAAGCAAGGCAGTCCTGGACCAAGTTCGCCGCGAACTCCCCGACCAAAAAAGTGTCCTGGTTGCAGCACGCACCATCAATATCGAGAACCTGGACCGCCTTCTGGAACTCAGCTCGGGTACCCGCGCCATTGTTGTCGGATCTTCCGAGGAAACAACCTTGCTGGCCATCAGTATTATCAAGGAATTCGGTTTCAGCCATCTGAGCCTGGTCCCTTACTATCCTGACTGCCCTCACGAGATTCCCGAAGACATCAGGCTGGCCATCACCATGGGCCTCGCCCATCTGGTGCCTCCCCATATCGAGAATCTGGTAGAACTGGGAACAAGAGGGATAGATTTGTCCACCTTGACCGAGCTGGTGGGATTGTTTCACATGCCGTTGGATGTTCTCAATGAGATTTCAAATTATTATATCATCGCACTGATCAACCTCGGGTTACGGCGCCAGAAAATTGCCAACTTGAATGAATCCCTGAAACGGGAAATAGAAGTTGTCATCAATACGATCAGCGAGGCGATTATCGCCGTTAACAAGGCCAATGAGATTGTGGCCATGAATCCGGAAGCCGAAAAGGTTTTCAAGTTAAACAGGACTGACGCACTGGGAAAAAACGCTGCAGATATCGTTTCGTCGATAGATTTTTCAACCTGCCTGAAAACCGGGAAAGGCATGTCGGATCAAATAGTGATGATTCACAAAAGCCACTATATCGTCACGGCAAATCCTATCACCGATGAAAGCAGTACGATTAACGGCGTTGCAGCTACCTTCCGTCCGGTTAAAGAGGTTCAGGAGCTGGCAACCAGGGTGCGGCGGCAATTGAAAATAAAAGGGCATGTGGCCAGATATACCTTTAATGATATCGTCGGGACATCTGACAAGCTACAATCGACCATATTGCTTGCAAAAAAATTCTCGAAGACTGATTTGACTATCCTGCTTGAGGGAGAAAGCGGCACTGGCAAGGAATTATTCTCCCAGGCAATCCATAATTACTCGCCAAGAAACAAGGGTCCGTTCGTGGCACTGAATTTCGCCGCCCTGCCGGAAAACCTTGTGGAAAGTGAGCTCTTCGGCTATGAATCGGGAGCCTTTTCGGGAGCCAGAAAAGAGGGTAAATCAGGTCTATTCGAGGAAGCTCACCAGGGTACCATCTTTCTGGACGAAATCGGCGACGCATCTCTGGACGTGCAGAAAAAGTTACTGCGGGTCCTTGAAGAAAGGGAAGTCCGAAGGGTCGGCGGCAGCACAATTACCCCTATCGATGTGAGGGTGATCGCTGCGACCAACATCGACTTAAGGACACTGGTGGAGCAAAAAAAATTCCGTCACGATCTTTTTTTCCGGCTCTATACGGTTCCGATCCCCCCACCACCGCTTCGTTCCATAAAGGAGGACATTCCACTATTGGTCAAAAGTTTTGCCCGGCGAATCTATGCCAGGAACCTCAAGACAGAGTTGGCCCTGGACAATTTTCTTAAACATTATCAATGGCCCGGCAACGTCAGGGAATTACAGAACGTCGTCAGTTACCTATGTAATGTCGCGGACGAAAACGACATAGCAACGTGCAAACATCTTCCCTCCTACCTGTTGACGGAAATTTCAGCCATAAGGTCATGGCAGGATGAAGAGCAGCCTGCCGTCAGTAAAAAAGACGAGATGTTGCTTGCTGAACTGACATCGCACAATTCCTTAAAGGATGTAGCCGCCATTCTTTACGAAATCCAGAAGGTTTCAGCTTTCGGAAAAAGCATTGGCCGCCTCACCTTGATGAAACGGCTGCAGGATAGCGGCAGGAACCTCTCCGAACATACCATCAGACATTGGCTGAAAGTGCTCGATTCAAATGGCTATGTGAGGTCGGGGATAACCCGCCAGGGATCTATTATCACCCTGAACGGTGAACATTTTCTGACGCTGGTACGAAACAACCATACCCATCCGCAACAATAAACGGCAGGTATCCGCCTGCACGAAGCAGGCGATTATTAGGTTTTTATTAGGTTAATAGGTTGTTTTTTAGGTGAATATTTCAACAAGTAACGATGAAACCTGCCTTTGCGCGGTAAATTCCTCAATCGTCAAGGCCACCCCGGATCACCGGCACACGTAACAACGATTCCTGATACTGCCGTCCCGACAGGAGACAATGTGAAGAAAATACCTCAAGACCTGTGGCCGGGGCACTGTTTATCAGCAGCAGACCTCAGGTCAGGTTCACCATAAGTCCGTTGTTGCAGAAAAACACCTCTTGGCAAGCCCACTATTTTCCCAGGCCGGCACTATCTTCCCCGAAAAATTCAATCTTAAACGGATATCTTGCAATAAGATCTTATTATTCCACTGTTTTTTCCATGATATCAGGACAAATCAAAAGAAAAGTCAACCAAAACGACAAATGAGCCCGTATTTTGCAAACAAGAAGCTGTCGTTCAGATTACGGGGATGATTGCTTCGGCGATGATTGCTGGTAAAAATACCAGGATAACGAACCAGAAAAGGAGACAGAACTATGCGTAAATCCAGAACCAGTTTGCTTCTCAGTCTATGTGTTGCAGTAACGATGCTTTTTTCTGCGGCGGTCGCTGTCCAGGCGGCCGACTGGCCGACAAAAAAAATATCCCTGATCTATCATTCCAAGGCTGGATCAGGCGGGGACCTGTTTTTAAGGGCCTTAAGCAAACCCATGGAAAAGGAATTGGGTCAACCGGTCATCGTCGAAAACAAACCGGGAGCCGGTGGTATGAATGCCTGGAAACCGGCATCTACCGCTAAAGACGGGCATACCTTCCTCGGCGTGTCATCGACCATCATAACCGCGCCAATTTTGAACAAGATGTCTATTAGTTATAAGAGCTTTAAACCGGTTGCCATGATGTTTGTCGACCCGATGATCCTGTTCGTCAAGAAGGACGCCCCCTGGAACACCCTCGAAGAGTTGATTGCTGACGCAAAGGAAAATCCGGGTAAATATAACTTTGCCGGCGGCGTTCCCGGAGAGCTCGGCTTTGTCGCCGGAATGCTGCTGATGAAGGAAACGGGAATTAAAGTCAACATCGTACCCTTCGAATCCGGTGCCGACGCCGCAGTCTCGGTTCTCGGAGGACACGTACATGGCGCCATTGGCGAGTATGGAGAGGCCGCCGCGCAGATTGAATCCGGTGATTTAAAGGTTCTGATCGGCTTCAATCCTGTCCCCGGAACCACCATTCGCACCGTACAGCAGGCTGGCCTGAACATTGAAATTGAAAAATTCAGAGGCATCCTCGCACCCAAGAACACGCCGGACGAGGTGATAGACAAACTGGTTGCAGCCTGTAAGTATGCGCTGGAAGATCCCGAATTCAAGAAATTCTACAGCAATATGAAACTCGTGCCTGTTCTTAAAACGGGAGCCGCCTTTACCAAAGTAATGAGTGATCAGGATGCCCAGATCAGGGGATTCATGGACGCCAAGTAAGACAGCCGCCAATCTGTAGATACAGGCGGGAGCACCACGTCTCCCGCCTGTCTTTCCCTAAGCCCCAGGTGAGAAATCAATGTTTAAAAGAGACGATTACATTGTCGGGATTGCAGCCATCATCTTAGGAATCGGCATCATTATCCAGGCACAGTTTCTTGAGGTGAGAACGTCTCTGGACCCGGCCGGTCCGAAAGCTTTGCCGGTAATGATAGCCATAGCCATGATTGTCATCGGTATCATCCATATCATCGGCAGCTATTATGTCAACCGGAGCCTTGACCGGGTTGGAGAAACAGACGCCAAAAGCCTCACAGAAAAGTTCCGGGAATACAAGCCGGTTGTTGCCATTATCATCATCAGCCTGGCCTACGCAGGGCTCTTGAATATTTTCGGCTATCTTATCATGACGCCGTTGTTGATCGGTTCTATTCTGTGGGTCCTTGAAATAAGGAGCATCAGGAAGATTCTAAAAATCAGCTTGCTCATGACGGCAATCCTCTATCTGGTTTTCAGATATGGACTGCAGGTCAATCTGCCGATCGGTTTCTTTGAATATCTTTCATAGGGGGAAATATGTGGGACAACCTGTTACTCGGCATTGATGCCGTCTGGCATCTCGATGCGATGCTGGGCATTGCCTTTGGTGTCTTGTGGGGCGTTTTCGGCGGAATGATTCCCGGAATTAACGCCACCGTCGCCATGGCGCTGCTGCTCCCCTTTACCTGGGGCATGGACTCTCATGTTGCTGTTATGATGCTGGCCGGTGTCTATTGCGGAGGAGAGTATGGTGGATCCATTCCCGCCATTCTCCTGGGGACGCCGGGAACCACACCTGCAGCCTGCACGGTCATCGACGGTTATGAAATGCACAAACAGGGCAGGACGGGAGTGGCCCTTGGTACTTCACTGATTTCATCGGTTTTCGGCGGTATGTTCGGTGCAATAGCGTTGATTGTGGTTGCCGTTCCTCTGGCTCGCTTTGCCATCACCTTTGGCCCGTCAGAATACTTTGCCCTGGCATTGCTTGGTCTTACCTTAATTTGTTCCCTGGGAGGGAAAAACGTTTTCAAAGGCATTCTGGCTGGAATTTTCGGCATCTATATTGCGACCATCGGCTTTGATCCCTTTACCGGCACGCCTCGTTTTACCTTCGGCCTGCTTTCCCTTTCCAGCGGATTTGAGATGATTTCCGTAATGATGGGGCTTTTTGCCGTATCAGAATTGCTTTTGCAAGCAGAAACCATGCACGCGGACGATTCGTTCACCTTGAATTCCAAAGTCAATACGAGGTTTCCCAACTGGAAGGAGATCAAAAGTTTTTTACCCACATCTCTTTTCTCCTCGGTGCTCGGACTGGGCATTGGCGCACTACCCGGCGCCGGAGCCACAACCGCAGCGTTTGTTGCCTATAGCGAGACGAAGCGCTGGTCAAAGGATCACGATACCTTCGGCCAGGGGAACATAAAAGGAGTAGCGGCTCCCGAGGCGGCAAATAACGCGGTAACCGGGGGCGCCCTGGTACCGCTGCTGGCACTCGGCATACCGGGCTCGAACTCGACTGCTATCATGCTCGGAGCCCTTGTAATTCATAATATCACCCCCGGGCCACTGCTTTTCACGCAACATCCGGAAATTCCCTATGGCGTATTCACTTCCCTCATTGCTGCCAACTTCTTTATGGCAATCATAGGTTACATGGCCATCAAGGTTGCCATCAAGATTACGAATATATCCAGACCTGTTTTGGTGGCCTGCATCATGGCCCTGGTATTTACCGGCGCCTACGCCTACAGCAGCGACGTTTTCGATATCTTCGTGACCCTTGGTTTCGGCGTTCTCGGTTATGTCATGAAAAAATACGGTATTCCTCATACTTCGACCGTATTAGGCTTTGTGCTGGGCTTCATAATGGAAGTCAATATTCGCCGGGCCATCATTATCAGCCAGGGAGACTATATTGCCGCGTTTTTTAATTCATCACTGAGCACGATCCTGATAGCTATCGCTTTCGTGTCAGTGGTATTCACCCTCTGGCAAAACATGAAAAAACCGGTATCGATCGATTAGGATTCTTACCTGTATACAAAATAAATGCTTCGATAATTAAGGAGAAGAAACGGATGCTCTATCGTATCGGTATCTTGAAAGGTGACGACATTGGCCTCGAAGTTGTTCCAGTGGCGGTAAAGGTACTCCAAACCGCAGCAGAACAATATCCCGACATAGAACTTGAGTTGATCGAACTTCCAGTCGGTTATCCCTCTTATCTGAAAAGTGGAGAGACCTTACCCCAAACCACGCTGGATACGCTGAAAGAACTTGACGGCTGGATACTTGGTCCCATCGGGCACATGGCCTATCCGAAAGATGACCCAAAGGCGATCAACCCGCACCCTATTCTGCGACGTCAATTTGACCTGATGAGCAATATTCGTCCAGCCAAATCCTTTGCGACGGTACCTGCACTGCACCAGAATGTCGACGTGGTCATTATCCGAGAAAACAATGAAGGATTTCAGCCTGACCGCAACATGTTTAAAGGCCAGGCTGAGTTCATGCCGACACCGGACATGGCACTTTCAATGCGGGTCATTACCCGGCGCAATTCCGATTTCGTGGCGCGCACTGCCTTTAATCTCGCACGCCAGCGGGCCAAGATGAAAAAAGTTACCGCCATTCACAAGAACACCGTGTTCAAGATCGGCTGCGGCCTGTTTGTTGATACCTGCCGGGAGGTTGCGAAGGAATATCCGGATATCACTTTCGATACGGCGGTGGTCGATACCTTTGCGATGAATCTGGTAATGCGCCCGCAAAACTACGATGTCGCGGTCACCACCAACATGTTCGGTGATATTCTTTCCGATGAGGCCGCCGGCATTGTCGGCGGCCTCGGCATGGCCCCGGGGCTGTGTGTCGGCCCGGACTATGTCATGGCCCAGGCCACCCATGGATCAGCTCCGGATATTGCCGGGAAACATATCGCCAACCCTTACGCGATGATAAAATCGGCGCAGATGATGCTGGCCTGGCTTGGCGAAAAAAAAGGGGATCATTTTGCTGTGCGGGCTGCACAGGATATCGATAATGGTATCGAAAGCGTGATTGCTGAATTAAAATGGGTTACCCCAGATCTGGGAGGCAGCGTTTCGACGGAAGAAATGGGCAATGCAATCTGTCAGACCATAACGGGGAATACGTTCTAGCACCATGTAACAGTAATCAGTTCGCATTTTACGAAGTGATCTACTGGTGGCATCCAACCAAGGAGGCCACCTGTGCACGGGGATACCGAGTTGTTTTGTCAAAAGAAGAACGCGACAAGCTTGAGGCACTTACCAGGAAAGGGAAAATCAAACTCAATGGTATTGATTCCAGATTTCCTGCGCTCTCATTTTTCCTTACGGTTGACTGGCTAGCCTGTTTTTGTTATAACGACGATTATTACCGGTTGAGCAAGGTTTCAAACTTTTTTTTTAGCAATGCCTTAAAAAGCAGATTCCTATCACCCACCTCACCTGATATGAAAAAATTAACTGCTTATTTTGTTCTCTTCGCCTTCTTTTCGCTAGCTGCCGGAACCCTCGCGGCCGATGAAAACCAAAAGTTCGAATACAATCAGGAGTTCGAAGGGCTTCATATAACTGGCCGGCCCTTCGATCTCGATCCGGCGACCTACAGGCTGACCGTTACCGGACTTGTGGAGAACCCCTTGTCCCTTTCCTTCGATGAGGTAAAGGCACTGGCGCAGACGAGCCGCAAAATAACCCTCAACTGCCCGGGATTTTTTACTGATATCGGGATCTGGAGCGGCGTTTCAGTAAAGACCCTTCTGGATAAGGCCGGGCTGAAAAAAGACGCGAAGATAGTCATTTTTTCAACGCCCGACGATTCCTATAGAACACGGTTTCCGGTGAGCGAAGCCGTAAAGGACGATATGATCATCGCCTATCAGTTTAACGGCAAAGAATTTCACCGGGTCCACGGCTTCCCGCTCCGGCTTGCCGCCGGCGGGAAAGAAGGAAGCGACTGGGTGAAGTGGCTCGCCAAGATCATCGTCGAGTGATGCCGGGCTTCATTCGCCGTCGGTTGCCTCGAGGAGTTTGTCTTTAAACGCGTTGTAACCTTTTTCCGCATACCCGCCGACGAGCCATTCGATTATTCCGATCAACATCAAGGACTGCTGAGCAACATCGACCAGGCTAAAGCTTGATTCCCGGCTCACGCCGGCCGTCGTGCTCCCGCCGCTTTCCTGGTTTCCTCGAGGATCAGATCAAACCTTCGGCTGTCAATCCAGTCCGGCTTAACCATCCAACTCCCGCCGCAGGCAACGACCTGGGGGTGGGAGAGATATGCTTTTACATTGTCGGTGGATATGCCGCCGGTGGGCATAAAATTCATCATGCGGTAGACACCGGCCAAAGCCTTGAGTGAATTAATCCCGCCAAGCGATTCCGCGGGAAAATATTTGACGGTTGTCAAACCTTCCTCATAGGCCCATTGCAGTTCGGATGGTGTAGCAATCCCGGGGAATACGGCAACGCCCCGATGCAGACACCACTGTACAACCTTTACACTGAATCCCGGCGAGACAATAAACGAGGCTCCGGCAGCACAGGCCGCCTCCGCCTGCTCAACATTCAGGACGGTCCCTGCTCCGACAAGAATATCCGATCGTTTGGCGAGAAGCCCGATGGCAGCGATGCCCTCTTTCGTGCGCAGGGTGATTTCCGCACAGGGCAATCCGCCTTCTACCAGGGCATCGGCGAGCGGCTGCGCCATCTCACTCCTATCGATTACCACCACCGGGATAATTCCTGTTTTTCGTATCTTCTCTATAATCATAGGGTTGTTCCTCTATTCGCCGTGTCTTGATAATCTTCAATGATGCCTTACCAGCAGAGACTCATGCAGCAATCTTTTAGTGAAAGCCAGGCTCAATAAAACATGGAATTAAAGACAATTCAATCCAACATGGAGGTGCTACTGTTTATCGATACAATTTACCGCGATATTTGCACGTATTCATCAGCAAGTTACATCATCCAAAAGATTTGAAATAATTTCATTACTTACCATTATAAACCTGCATATTAAAGGGTTTAACTAAAAACATGATCGCTTTCCGTTTCTTTTTTCCTATTGACACCAGAAGAAACCATGTAAGTGTATCGATATACCAAATGAGTCATCTTGCCTGTTTTATGCACTCACCTGAGCCAGCTTGAGCATGATCCGGGGGCGCATCCAGAAATGCTTGAGGAAGAGCATGAGACGTTTTCTCATGAGTGGGGAAACCGATGCCCAGAACGACCATCACCGATGTTGCCCGTTTAGCCAAGGTCTCAACCAGCAGCGTATCAAACGTGCTGAACGGCAGATCAAAACGTATGCGGCCTGAGACCAGCGAACGCATCCGGCAGGCTATAAAGAAACTGGGCTATACACCGAATCTTGCAGCCAGGCAGCTCAAAACCGGCTACTCACCTTTCATCGGCTTGATTGTACCGTCTGTAGCCGATCCTTTTTTTGGTTTTTTTGCCCGCCTTGTTGAAGAAGCTGCTTTATCACGAGGTTTCCAGGTATTACTCGGCAACTGTGACCGTGATACCGTGCGTGAACTGAGATACGCTGAAGTACTCTGGCGGTCCGGGATACGAGGCATCATCTTTGGTTCATCACTGATACAATCCACTCATCTTGAAAGTCTCATCGACAAAGGGATGCACTGTATTGCCTTTAATCGGCCGAATCTGGGTAATGATCGATACATTATCGACAGCATAGGGGTTGACAACGTTCAGGCTACCAGGTTGATCACCAAGCATTTACTTGCACTCGGTCACCGACGCATCGGTTTCATTTCGGGACCAATTGATCCCGTTTGTCGCACAGATCGACTGCATGGTTTTCGTTCAAGCCTGCAAGAAGCTGGTATAGCCTTTGACGAGCAACTTGTATGGGAAGGCTTTACCAATAACTTCAGCAACGCCTCAGCCATAGAACTCGGCAGGCAGGGGGCTCATTACCTGCTCAGCAAACCTGAGAGGCCCACAGCTATTATTGCCATCAATGACATGCTCGCTTTCGGCGTATATGGAGGCGCCCGCGATCTTGGTATACCTATTCCGACTGACCTCTCAGTCACCGGTATCGATGACATCACCTTAACGGATGTGGTCGAGCCGCCGCTGACAACCGTGCAACAGCCTGTACGTGATATTACCCGCCTTGCCGTAGAACGTCTTATCAATCGACTGGAGGAGAGCAGCACTCAGACTCCGGTTCACTTGATGTTGTCTCCCAAACTAATAGTGAGGGCTTCAACCGCTCAATATCATCAGAAAAATATAACATTATAGGAACTCATCATGAAACTGGATCTCACAGGAAAAACAGCCTTTGTAACCGGCGGGAATCTCGGCATTGGCCGGGCGATCGCACTTTCCCTGGCGCGCTGCGGAGTTGACGTAGCACTCAGCTATTACTCGCACCGGCAAGAGGGCGAGCAGACCGTCAAGGACATCGAAAAGATGGGTCGAAAAGCCTTCGCTTTTCAGCTGGATGCCACGAATAGTGCCCAGGTAAAAGAAGTCGTTGACCAGGTTGCCCACGCACTTGGCGGCCATATCGATATACTGATGAATAATGCCGGTCACCTGGTCAAACGATCTCCTATCGCTGACATGACCGATGAGCATTGGTTCACCACGATGAACGTTAATGTGACTTCTACCTTTTTCTGTACACGTGCCGTATTACCCTACATGAATACCGGCTGGGGCCGGATCGTTAATATGTCCTCACTGGCAGCCCGAAACGGCGGCGGCAACGGTGCTACTGCATATGCCGCCGCAAAGGGGGCAATTATTGCCTTCACCCGGGGGCTGTGCAAGGAAGTCGCGGATCAGGGAATCACCGTGAATGCAGTAGCCCCGGGCTTGATTCTTGAGACCCCGTTCCATAAAACATTTAATACCGACGCGGGCATCCAGGGAGCGATCAACAGCACACCGTTAAAACGCGGTGGCACCCCGGATGATGTTGCCGGAGCTATTCTCTACTTTGTTTCAGAACTTGGCTCCTTTATTACCGGAGAAATTCTTGAAATAAATGGCGGCCTGTATTTTGCGTGATTAAATTCGCAGAAACGTAGAGAAAAATAATACTGCACTATTACATTTGGACAGCTTGACATTCAGACAAAAAGGTGATGAGAGGGTCTATTCAAATTTCATAAAAAAACAAAGGAGGGGTAAAAACAGCAAAGTGCAGTACAGGGAGAACTCGTTTTGGAAAAATGTTCAGCAAAGTTATTGGGGATTAACACCTGACTTATCAGGCGCCCTAACGGTAAAAGCATGCATCGGCATGCATAGAAAAGAGGATGTCAAAAATGAATTATTTCAAGAAGATTGTTCTCGCAAGCGCAGCTGCAGCTCTGCTAATCGGCTTTTCTGTTTCAGCCCAGGCTAAAGAATGGCGAGGCTGGAATATCCATGTGGCCGGCTACCCGAATACGGTTGCAATGGATAAGTTTGCCGAATTATTGAAAGAAAAGTCCGGCGGAAAAATGACGCTTGAAGATGTACCACGCCGGCACTCTCGGCAGCCAGCCTGATGCCATTGAGCAGGTTCGCCTCGGTGCCCTGGAGATTGCCAACTTCAACCTGGGCCCGATTGGCCCGATCGTTCCTGAGGCGAATGTCGTTTCCTTGCCTTTTATTTTTAAAGATACCGATCACATGTGGCGCGTTCTTGACGGCAAAGCCGGCGACATGATCAACGAAGGTATGGAGAAAAAAGGCCTTATTGCCCTGGCCTGGTACGACGCCGGCGCACGTTCCTTCTACAACTCCAAGAAGCCCATAAAGATTCCTGCTGATGTTGTCGGCATGAAAATCCGGGTCATGAACAATGATCTCTACTCCGGCATGATTTCAGCCCTTGGTGGCAATCCGTCGCCGATGGCTTTTTCGGAAGTATACCAGTCGCTGAAAACCGGTGTTGTTGACGGTGCTGAAAACAACTGTCCGTCCTATGAGTCAACCGGCCATTACGAGGTCGCTCCTTTTTACTCCAACTCCCAGCACCTGATCATCCCCGAGACCGTCTGTATCAATGCTGACGTGTACAATTCACTATCTGCAGATGACCAGAAGATCTTGAAAGAAGCTGCCCAGGAATCCGCATTACTTCAGCGTGAGCTCTGGAAGGAACGGGAAAAAGCCAGCGAGGAAAAAGTCATGGCAGGGGGCGCCAAGTTCAATGAGATCCCTGACAAAAGTGCTTTCCAGGCAGCAATGAAGCCCGTGTATGACAAGTTCCTGGCGGACAATCCAGGATTGAAGCCGCTGGTCGAACTGATCCAGAACACACCTGATAGCTCTGTTGATAATGGCCACGATCATCGCTGTTTCTCTCTGTTTTCAGGAAGGAGCGATGATCCTCGGTACTTTGCTGTTCAAGTGACAGAAAATATCCTATCGGGTATTCCGAATGTCCACCGAGAAATCATCATCTGAAAATCGCATATGACAGTTTTTTGGACTATATCAGCACCATCAATACCATATTGACCGGTATCGCTCTGGTCTTCATGACGGCTATTTTCGGGTGGCTGGTCTTCGGTCGTTATGTGCTCAATTCCACGCCGACCTGGGTAGAACAGGTCTCCTTGTTGTTGGTCGTTTATATTGGCTTTTTGGGCGCATCGGTCGGGGTGCATAAAAAGACCCACCTGGGCGTTTCGGTGTTCCGGGAAATCAGCCCGAAGCCGATTCGGCGTATTTTCGATTTTTTATCATATAGCATCATGGTCGCATTCGGCCTGATAATGATCGTCTACGGTTATAAACTGACTGTATTCAAGTGGACGACACGAGATCCCCCTTATCCATATCTCTGAGGGGCTGGCGAGCATTGCCCATCATGCTGAGCGGAATTTTCTTGTTTTCTTCACATAGGTCACCTTATCCATTTTTTTAACGACACAGATAAGGGAGCGACAACTCCCGGCTAGCGGGATAAGTGGTTTGACGATTTTTCTGAAAGCAGGATACATTTTTATCATGCAGAATAAACAGGAGATCTTTGATTAATGGGCTTACTTATCTTGTTAGGATTATTCGCTTTTTGTGTCGTTATCGGTATGCCGGTGGCGTTTGCTCTTGGTGTTGCTCTGTTTCCGCCTTTTTTTACGAAGGGTTGCCGATGATGATCGCTTTTCAGCGAATTATTTCCGGTATCGCGATATTTGCTCTCATGGCGATTCCGTTTTTTATTTTTGCCGGTGAACTGATGTTTCATGGCGGCATCGCCATGCGACTGGTTCGTTTTGCCTCTTCTGCCGTTGGCTCCGTACGGGGCGGGCTTGGCGTCGTCAATGTCTTCTCATCCATGCTTTTCGGCGGCATTTCAGGTTCCGCTATTGCTGATATTTCTGCCCTCGGTTCCATCCTGATTCCGGTCATGAAAGAGAAAGGGCTATGATGATGATTACGCGGTCAATGTGACCGTGACCTCATCGCTGGCCGGAATCATCATTCCACCAAGCCACAACATGATTATTTACGCTGTGGCCGCCGGGAGGTGGTCTTTCCATATCCAAATTGTTTCTTGCTGGATTTATCCCCGGTGTCTTGATGTGTATGTGCCTTGCTGTCGTTTCCTACATAGTTGCGGTAAAGCGGGGCTACACTTCCGAGGCTTTTCCCGGTTTTTTGCTTTGTTCCAGAATTTCATCACTCGCAATCCCCGGGTTAATGACCGCCGATTATCATCGTTGGTGGTGTCCTCAGCGGTATTTTCACCGTAACAGAATCAGGTGCATTCGGAGCCATTTATGCCTTTCTCGTGACAATTATTCGTGTATAGGGCCATGACTTGGGAAAAATTCAAGATGGCTGTGTTCAACTCGGTCAGGACGACCTCCATGGTGATGATTCTGATTGCCTGTTCCGGCGCGTTCGCCTACTTGCTGACTTTTTACCAGGTGCCGGAAAAAACGTCAGGGTTTCTCACCGCCATTTCCACAATCCGATTATTATCATTGTTGATGATCAATCTAATGCTGCTGCTGCTCGGCATGATCATGGACATGGCCGCATTGATTCTCATCTGCACACCGATATTTCTGCCGATAGCCGTGTCCATCGGCATTGATCCGTATCAGTTCGGCATGATCCTGTTAATAAATCTCGGACTGGGCCTTTGCACTCCTCCGGTGGGGTCGTGCCTATTTGTCGGCTGTGCGGTAGGGGATGTGAAACTGGAGGATGCTGATGAAAACAATCTGGCCGTTTTATATCGCATATTGGTTGCCCTGATGCTCGTAACCTTTGTTCCCGCAATATCGCTTACTCTGCCCGGACTGATTGGTTGGTGATCCGATGATCATTGATTGAAGCACGAGGCTGAGATCAAGATAAAATACATTTAGAGAAGATGTCCTCAACGCAGAACATCAGCTCTGAGCGCAACTTAACAGATATGGTCCCTTTTCATTGACCTCTCAGCAGGCATCCCTTATATTTCCTATAAGAGTAAGCGGCCTCCGGCAGCGTCAGATTTGCTTGACGATCAGCCTAAAAGAGGGTATAAGACCGGCCTGAACTTTCAAGAGACAATCAGGAACACAGTAACTGAAATTCCGGTATAGATCTCGGAAGCATAGCGATTTCGGTTTGATAGCCGGGTCCTGCGCAACAAAGAATCACGAACTCCGCCAGGTCCGGGAGGAAGCAACGGTAGTGAGCCACTTTGTGTGATGCAGGGTGCCCGGCTATCATTTTTTTGGGTGTCCTGAAATAGTCTATCCCTTTCAATAGTAGGAAATCCGATGTCCTACCTGGTACTTGCCCGTAAATACCGGCCACAGACGTTCGAGGAAGTGGTCGGCCAGAAGCCTGTTGTCAAGACGCTGCAAAACAGCATAAAGCGTCACCGTGTGGCACACGCTATTCTGTTTTCCGGTGTACGTGGCGTCGGTAAAACGACCCTCGCCAGGCTCATGGCCAAGGCACTCAATTGCGAAACAGGCCCGACCCCTGTTCCCTGCAATAACTGCGCATCGTGTACCCAGATCATGGCCGGTTCCGCCTTCGATCTGCACGAAATTGACGGTGCCTCAAACCGCGGTATCCAGGAAGTCCGCGAACTCAAAGATAAGATCAAATATCTGCCGACTTCATCGCGCTACAAAATAATCATCATCGATGAGGTGCACATGCTTACCACAGAGGCCTTCAATGCCCTGTTGAAGACTCTGGAAGAACCGCCCGAGCATGTCTATTTCATCTTTGCCACAACGGAATTGCACAAAATACCGATCACCATTCTCTCGCGCTGTCAGCGCTTTGAATTACAGCGGGTTGGCAGCGAGGAGCTGGCAGCACTCTTTACCCGTCTGGCACAAGCTGAGGCCGTTACCCTGGAAAAGAGGGCGCTTTCCCTGATCGTCAGGGAGGCGGAAGGTTCGGTGCGTGACGGTCTCAGCCTGCTTGATCAGGTTCTCTCTTACGGTGACTCACCTATATCCGGCGCTGATGTCGTTGAAGTGCTCGGACTTGTTGATCGTGATGTCCTGTTCTCCATCACCGCGGCGCTGCTTTCCGGGGATAGAACGACAGCACTTGATAACCTGGCTGAAACATTCAGGTTCGGCATGGACATCAAGCGGTTTTTATCAGATCTTCTGGAATGTTTCAGGAACCTCCTGCTTATCAGGATTGGTGGCTGCAGCCAGCTTCTTGATCTTCCCGAAGACGAAAAATCAACCTACCAGACTCTCGCCGGCAGCCATACTGTACAGACTATTCATCAGAAACTGAACCTTCTCATGCAGGCAGCAGATGCCATTAGGTATTCGTTCCAGCCGCGACTGACGCTGGAGACAGCCTTCCTCTCTATCATCGAATCGGGCAACGTCGTCAACGTGGCAGATCTGCTCACAAAACTTGATTCAGCAATCACTGCATTATCGACCGTTCCTTCTCCAGAAGACACTGCTCCGGTCACAACCCCGCCTCCCGCGGCAAAGGGCCTTGATGATCGTTTTGAAGTGGACAGCACCCGGCCCGGCACAGAAAAAAAAACAGTGCCGGTAGCAGCTCCTGATACGGAATCCAGCGGGCCGGCTGACCGATCAACAACAAGCGCCTGTCGAAGCAGAGCTCGAACCACCCATCAGCGAGGAATCGCCGGAACAACAATCGCAACCACAGGACCTCTCTCCTCCTGAAAATGAATCTCCCGGATCAGACAAGGCAGAGCAGCCCTGTCAGCGAGATATCAGGAAAGATTGGATTGAATTTGTCTCATACGTCAAAGAGAAAAAGGAATGGATGGCCCAGAACCTTCAGCAAACTACCGGCGTAAAGGAACACGGGCAGGAACTGTTCCTTGAATTCGACGATCCGGCCGAATGCAAACTCCTGCGTGCCAAGGAAAATCGTCAAATACTAACCGGGTATGTCCTCAACTTTTTCCAGAAGAGCTACACCATCCATGTCACCAGTCCGGACGATTCAGAGGATCCCGACCCAAACGGCTCGGAAGGGCCGAAAAAACGGAGGCAACAACTGGCCTCCAATCCCCTCGTCCGCATGGCCGAAGAGATATTCAATGGCCAGGCTGGAAGTATCCGGATCGCACCGTTAAACTGATAAATTTTATGAAAAAGGAATGATGCACCATGGATATGAACGCAATCATGCAACAGGCCCGCGAGATGCAGGAAAAAATGAATAAGATACAAATTGGCCTCGCGGCAAAGAGAATTACCGGCAGTGCCGGAGGCGGTATGGTCAGTGTTGAAGCAACCGGCAAGGGTGATATCATAGCAATTACCATCGAGGACGAACTGGTCAATACCGACGAGAAAGAAATGCTGCAGGACCTTGTTGCCGCTGCGGTCAATGACGCCGTGCGAAAAGCACGCGAACTTGCCAAAGAGGAAATGGCCGGGCTTACCGGCGGACTGCAGATTCCCGGGCTTAGCAATATGTTCTAGCATGATATGATGAGTACGATACAGATAATCCCCCCGGCGCTGGAACGGCTGATCAGGAGTTTGAGCAGTCTGCCCGGTGTCGGTGCCAAGACGGCCACCCGGCTTGCCCTGAATATTCTCAGGAGACCGGTATCGGATGCCCGTGAACTGGCAGACGCCCTGGCGGAACTTCACTCCTCGATTCAGCTCTGCAGCCGTTGCATGACCTTTTCCGAGTCTGACCCCTGCGTTGTTTGTGCGGATCATCGCCGCGATGCTTCGATTATCTGCGTTGTGGAGCAGCCTTCGGATTTAATGGCAATAGAGAAAACTGACGGTTACCGGGGGCATTATCATATCCTGCATGGCGTTCTTTCCCCGGTTGATGGTATCGGGCCGGACGAAATCAAGGTCAAGGAACTGCTGGACCGTATTCACTCCAACACCATTGCCGAGGTGTTCATTGCAACAAGTTCAACGGTTCCCGGCGAAGCGACAGCCTCATACCTGATCGACCGACTGCAGCATTTCCCAATCAGATTAACCCGCCTTGCCTGCGGCATCCCGATGGGCATGGACATCAAGTATGCCGATCAATATACCCTGGCCAAGGCAATAGAAAGCAGATCGAACGCCTTAAAAATTCTATAAGGCTCCTTAAATAATTGAGCCTTGTTCGAGATCAAGACCTGCAAGAAATTTTACCGTCTGGTCACCCTTAATGAAGTGAGCTTGGGGGAGAATACAGTACTATTCCGGGCATATAATTTTAGAAGTCGGGCGAAAAGAAATTATTCGCAATGGCCTATAATCTTCTGTGACAGCTGCCATTTATACTTGACAGTTTCTTCTAATACTGGTATTTGAAACGGGTTCTGTACTTGATGGTTTGTGATATCGTACCTATATTGCAATGCAGTCTTAGTACAACATCGCAGAATTGCGGATTGTTTGCTCCCTGAAAGATACTGACCCCTGATGGTTCAGATCAATAGTATCAGGAAGTAATCACAGGCGCGTAGCTCAGTGGGAGAGCGCTACCTTGACGTGGTAGATGTCGTGGGTTCAATCCCCTCCGCGCCTACCAGATTATAAGGCTAAAGGAAGAACGGCCTTCTTGACCGTTCGCTCTTTAGCCTTTGTTTTTCTACGGCAGAAAACATGGCAGACATAGAAGTAAAACTTGAGGATGGTGATCCTGTATCAGTCCCGGCGTGCATAACGGTAAAGGACGCCCTGGAAAAACTGCTTTCCGGGAAACAGCGCAGGCAGACTATTGCTGCCTATGCGAATGGCACCCCGGTGGATCTGAGTCACGAACTGACCGGTGACACCGTCCTTTCTCCCATCAAGACTGATAGCGAAAAAGGGCTTGAGATTCTGCGCCATTCCACTGCTCATATCATGGCCCAGGCGGTGAGGGACATTTTCGGCTCTGATGTCAAGGTTGCCATCGGACCTGCCATTGAAAACGGTTTCTATTACGACTTTTTCAGAGACGAGCCGTTCAGCCCTGATGATTTTGCCCGGATCGAAGCGCGCATGACGGAGATCAGTGATGCGGCGCTGCCATTTTCCCGCAGGGAAGTTTCACGAAAAGAGACAATTAACCTGTTTCTTCAGCAGAATGAGAAATATAAGGTTGAGATCCTCGAAGAAATTCCTGATGAAACGATCAGCCTCTATCAGCAGGGCGAATTCATCGATCTCTGTCGCGGACCGCATCTGCCGGATACCTCCTGGGCCAAGGAATTCAAACTGTTACGTGTAGCAGGGGCCTATTGGCGGGGCGACGAAAAAAAAGATGTCCTGCAACGCATATACGGAACCGCTTTTTTTGATAATAAGGCGCTGACAAAACATCTCAACGACCTCGAAGAAGCCAAAAAACGTGATCACCGCCGACTCGGTAAAGAACTGCAGCTCTTTACCATCAATGATCAGATCGGCCCGGGCCTGATCCTCTGGCAGCCCAAGGGTGCGCAGCTCAGGCGGTTGATAGAAGATTACTGGAAAGACGAACACTATCGTCACGGCTACGAACTGCTTTATACACCGCATATCGCCCGCCAGGATCTCTGGCAGACCTCCGGACATCTTGACTTTTATTCGGAGAATATGTATGCACCGATGGAAATCGACGATGTAAAGTACCAGCTGAAGCCGATGAACTGCCCGTTTCATATAGGTATTTTTAAAAGTGACAAGAGAAGTTATCGCGATTTCCCCATTCGCTGGGCCGAACTTGGTACCGTCTACCGCTATGAACGAGCGGGCGCCCTGCACGGCCTGCTCCGGGTTCGCGGTTTCACCCAGGACGATGCCCATATTTTCTGCCGGGAAGATCAACTGGAAGAGGAAATCTTCAACATTCTCGATCTGAATCTTCACATATTGAAGACCTTTGGTTTTTCAGACTATGATGTCTACCTGTCCACCAGACCTGAGAAATCGGTCGGTGCCGATGATATCTGGGAAAAATCTACCGAAGCCCTGAAACAGGCACTGGAGAAAAAGGGCCTTGGTTATGAACTCGATCCTGGTGAAGGCGTTTTTTACGGTCCGAAGATTGATATCAAAATCAAGGATCAGCTTGGCCGTTCCTGGCAGTGCTCCACCATCCAGGTCGATTTCAATCTGCCCGATCGTTTTGACATGACCTACACCGGATCGGACAACACTGATCACCGACCGATCATGATACACCGGGCTTTGATGGGGTCTCTTGAGCGCTTTGTCGGGGTTCTGATTGAACATTACGCCGGTGTTTTCCCGCTCTGGTTCGCGCCGGTACAGGCACGGATCATGAACATCACCGATGACCAGACAAAATATTGCGAAGCGATCTACACCGAGATGAGAAAAGCAGGTGTTCGGGTCGAAAAAGATTTGCGTAATGAAAAGTTGAATTATAAAATCCGTGAAGCGCAAATGGGGAAAATCCCGTATATGCTTATTGTCGGTGAAAAGGAAAAAGAAAAGGGTACCGTAACCGTCAGGCTGCGTGATGGGAAAAACCTGCCGCCGATGAGTATCAAAGAGTTTTGCGAAAAGATTACGAGAGAATGCCGTGAAGGTCGCGGTATTTAAAGCGCCTTAACCTTTTTTCTTTAGGGTGCGCAAGGAAATAGTAAGGCAGATCCCGTCTATCGGGCTCAGGTGAGTGAGGTGTCGGTTTTAGCTTCAGGCGTGCATATCAAATGCAAACCGGCTTTATTGTTCGTAGCGTAAAGGAGGTTCGATATCAAAAAACGAGGAAAAGTCTCTTCGGGACAACGTGATGAATTAACCGTCATCAACGATGCGATAACGCATGACAATATCAGGCTCATTGGTTCAGACGGAAGTCAGCTTGGTGTCATGAGTACCAGTAAAGCCCGGGATATGGCCTACGACGAAGGTCTTGATCTTGTCGAAGTTTCAGCCGCTGCAACCCCACCGGTTTGCCGGATAATGAACTATGACAAGTTTCGATACGAACAGAAGAAGAAGCTGCAGGAAACCAAGAAAAAGCAGACGACAATTGAAACAAAAGAGATTAAGTTCCGACCGAAAACGGAAGAACACGATCTTAATTTCAAGATAAAGAACATCAAAAAATTTCTTGGTCAGAAAAATAAGGTTAAAATCACCATGCGCTTCAGAGGCCGGGAGATTGTCTATTCCCAGACAATTGGCCTGGAGGCGATGCAAAAGATTGCAGAATCGCTTGAGGAAGATGGTGTTATCCTCCAGCCGCCGATGATGGAAGGCCGCCAGATGGTCATGTTCGTCGGTCCCAAAATACAGAAATAGAGGTTTCCCACCGAGGATACTTTTCCGGCCCCCAATCCCACGCCGGTCCAATGATTGACTCGGTACGATATTGCGTTTGTAAAGGAGTGTAATTGTCATGCCCAAAATGAAAACGAAAAGAGGTGCTGCCAAGCGCTTCAACTTAACCGGATCAGGCAAAATTAAGCGAAACAAAGCTTATTCGAGCCACATTCTCACAAAGAAATCGACAAAGAGAAAACGTGGCCTGAGACAATCCGGCCTTGTTGATGCCGCCAACACAAAGGCAATCAAGAGAATTCTGCCTTACATGTAATCCTGTTGGCTCAGGTTGTCGTATCAAATTGTTCAGCAGTCCTGTGAATACAGGAAGAAAGGAGTAGATAATGTCCAGAGTAACAAGAGGTTTCAAGGCCCGTCGCAGGAGAAACCGGGTTCTGAAACTTGCAAAAGGATATCGTGGCGGTCGGCACAAATTGAATCGCACAGCCTCTGAAGCAGTCGATCGCGCACTCGTTTATGCCTATCGTGACAGGCGTGTACGTAAGCGTGATTTTCGTCGTCTGTGGATCACCCGAATAAACGCAGGAGCCAACATGAACGGTATGAACTACAGCCGTCTTATTGGCGGCCTGAATAAAGCAGGTGTGGAACTCGATCGCAAGGTACTTGCCAACCTGGCAGTTCTCGATCCGAATGCATTTTCCGAAGTGGTCAAAATCGCAGCCGAAGCAAACGCCTAATTTCGACCATTCTTCACCGTGCTATTTTCCCATATGCCGGTTGCGCCGTCTTATAAGGTCGTAACCGGCATTTCGTTTTATTGACCATAACCTTTTCGTGAAAACATGGAGCAAGCGCTAGAACAACTGCACCAGGAAGCTCGCGGTGCCCTCGAACACGTTTCGGACAAGGATGAACTCGAAGCTTTCAGGATTAAATACCTCGGAAGAAACGGATTGATCGGCAGTCTGATGCGTCAGCTCGTCTCTGTTGCCGCAAGTGACCGGCCACGGCTTGGCAAACGCGCCAACGAGGTGAAAAAGGATCTTGAGACACGCTTTTTGGATAAGCAGCAATCAATCAGCGCCTCCGCCCGTCCCGTTTCTTCCGGTATACCCGACCTGAGCCTTGCCGGTCGAACACCGGTGCCCGGCAAACTGCACCCGATTACGCAGATTATGGGAGAGGTGTGTTCAATATTTGAAAACATGGGATTCTCCATTGCCGAGGGGCCGGACATCGAGCTTGATCATTATAATTTTGCCGCCCTGAACATTCCCGAACACCACCCGGCACGGGATATGCATGATACCTTTTACATCAATGATTCCGTTTTGCTCCGCACGCATACCTCCCCCATGCAGGCACGCATTATGGAGAAGCAGCAGCCTCCGCTGCGTGTCATCGCCCCCGGTAAAGTGTATCGATGCGACTCCGATATTACCCATACACCGATGTTCCACCAGGTGGAAGGATTTCTCGTTGATAAGAATGTCTCGTTTGCCGATCTCAAAGGGGTGCTCACCATTTTTATCCGCAAGGTATTTGAGAAAGAGCTGGCACTTCGATTCAGGCCAAGCTTCTTTCCCTTCACCGAACCGAGTGCCGAAGTTGATATCTCCTGCGTCATCTGCAGCGGCGTCGGCTGTCGAGTATGCAAGCATACCGGTTGGATGGAGATACTCGGCTCCGGAATGATCGATCCGGAGGTGTTCAAAATGGTAGATTATGATCCTGAAATCTACAGCGGTTTTGCCTTCGGACTCGGCATCGAGCGTATTGCCATGCTGAAATACGGCATTGATGATATCAGGCTCTATTATGAAAACGACCTTCGTTTTCTCTCCCAGTTTTAATTTGCTCCGGAGCATACAGGAATCATGAAGTTCACATTAAACTGGTTACAGCAGTACGTTGAAATCGCAGATATTGCCGTCGAGACATTGGCTGAAGACCTGACCATGCTCGGTCTTGAAGTGGATAGCGTCACTCCGCTCCATGAAGGACTGAGCAGTCTGAAAACCGCTCATGTAGTAGCAACCGAGCCCCATCCCGACGCTGACACGCTCACCCTCTGTCAGGTGGCTGTGGGTGATGAGTCGCTGCAGATTGTCTGCGGAGCGCCCAATGTACGATCCGGGCTCAGTGTTGTCATCGCACTTCCGGGCACCACCCTTCCCGGCAACGTTAAAATAAAAAAATCAAAAGTTCGCGGTGTGGAGTCTCAGGGCATGCTCTGCTCGGAACGGGAACTCGGCCTTGGCGATGATCATTCCGGTATCATTGAACTTCCCGACGGTACGCCGCATGGTCAATCGTTTCTTGAACATGCAGGTCTCAAAGATACCCTGATTGAAGTGGACCTCACCCCCAATCGTCCGGACTGCGCCTCGGTTATCGGAATCAGTCGTGAAGTGGCCGGAAAATATCGCCGGAAGCTTCACGTGCCCTGCAAGAACAGTTCGCTTAATAACAGAAAGCACGACATTCGACGTTGTAATAGAGGCACCCGATTTGTGTCCGCGTTATGCGGCCCGGCTGATTAAAAACGTCACGATCAAGCCAAGTCCCTGGTGGCTGAGAAGACGTCTTCTTGCGGTGGGACTGCGTCCGATCAACAATGTCGTCGACATTACCAATCTTGTCATGCTGGAGTACGGTCAGCCGCTTCATGCCTTTGATTTCAATACGCTTGCCGACAAAAAAATTGTGGTCAGGACACCGCGGAAAGAAGAGAAAACCTTCACCACGCTGGACAAGGTTGCACGACCATTAAACCCGGACATGCTGATGATCTGTGATGGAAACCAGCCGGTGGCGATTGCCGGTATTATGGGTGGCCTTAATTCGGAGGTAACCCCTATAACCATCGACGTCCTGCTCGAAAGCGCCTGTTTCAATCCCGTCTCCATTCGCAGGACAGCCCGCGCACTTAAGCTCTCCACGGATGCCTCCTATCGCTTTGAGCGAGGCGTTGATCCGGATGGAACCGTTGATGCCATGCAGCGTGCCGTTGAACTGATGTGTGAGATTGCCGGCGGTAGCGCTGAACCGGGTGGCAGGGATGTGTTCCCCGGTCGCAAGCCACTTGCTTCTTTAACCATTGAGAATATCACGCACTTCAAATCTTCTCGGGTTGCCGTTAACCGGCGAGCAGATCAGTGAGCTTCTCGGTTCCATAGAAATTACCTGCACGGTAAAAGATGAAGATACACTTCTCGCCACCCCGCCAAGTTTTCGCGTCGATATAGAACGTGAAGCTGACCTTGTCGAAGAGATCGCACGACTCATTGGCTACAATGAAATCCCTATCGCTCTGCCTGTTGTTAACCTGAGCTATCCCGAACAGGAAAAGGAGCGGATAAAACGAAACGAAGCTGAGCATATCATGACGCGTGCAGGTCTTTCTCAGGCCATCAACTACAGCTTTGTCTCCAGCGCTTATGACAATCACCTGCAACTCGGCGAGTCAGACCCCCGCAGGTCGCACGTCCATATCCTCAATCCGCTGTCAGAAGATCAGGATGTTATGCGAACCTCGCTTTTGCCGGGCCTCCTTGAAAATGTCCGGCGTAATCTCAGTTTCCAGCAGAATAACTGTAAACTTTTTGAGACAGGAAAGGTGTTCTTTCCGGTGGCTGGCGAAAAACTGGCCGATGAACCCATGCGACTCGCGGGTGTACTTACCGGCAACCGGTTCGGGGGATATTCCCCGTTTCACTATAAAGCTGAAGAAGTCGATATCTATGATGCCAAGGGAGTCGTAGAAGCACTGTTGCAAGAGATGAGGCTTGCCGGCGGGAAGGCGTCGGATGCTGTTATTATAGAGAAGGCGGTATCCGCCCAGGTTGAACCATTCAGTCAGGAAGACTACAGCCTGGTAATCAAAAATAACGGCAAACAGATAGGTACTATCGGCAAGATCAGGGAAAAAGTCCTGCGTAACCTTGCCATCAAGCGTGACGTCTACTATTTTGATCTTGATTTCGCTGCTCTCAGCAACATTGCATCACCAGAAAAAGTATTCTCAGCACTCCCGGTCTACCCCGCCATAAAACGTGATATTGCACTCGTTGTTCCGTCTGAGACCCCGGCCGGAGATCTGCTCAGAACGATTTTATCAAGCCGTGAAAAACTTGTTGAATATTGTGACGTTTTTGACGTATATCAGGGTGATAAAATACAGAGCGGCTGCAAAAGTGTCGCCCTGACAATCACCTATCGATCAGACACAAGAACCCTTACAGAAAAGAATGTGGAGAAGGCCCACAACAAGGTTGTGAAATTACTTACCGACAGCTTTGGCGGTTCTCTCCGTGAGGAATAACAGCATGCAAACACACAATGTTACTCGAAAAGAACTGGCAGAGGTCGTTGCCGCCAAACTCGGCTATCCACTAAGCACCTGCTCAGATATCGTGGACCGTCTTTTTAATACCATGAAAGCGTCTATGCTTGACGGCTCATCGATCAAACTAGTACATTTCGGTACGTTCTCAGTTCGAGACAAAAAAACACGCAAGGGACGCAATCCCCGTACCGGGAAAACGATAACCATCGCAGAACGGCAGATCGTCAGCTTCAGGCCAAGTAAACAACTCAGGTCAAGAGTCAACCAAGAGGTCTGATGCTGGCGTTATCTGCTGGATAATCGGGCCGGTCAGATGACAAATGATATTCCGGACAAACTCCACTTCAAGATTGGAGAGGTAAGCAGAATTGCTGACGTTGCGCCGCATGTCCTGCGCTACTGGGAAAGTGAATTCAGTGCGATTGCCCCCAAAAGGGCCGGTTCCAGGCAGCGTCTCTATCGGCGCGAAGATGTTGAGCTTATTCTGGTCATAAAGAACCTGCTCCACGTACAGGGCTATACCATTTCAGGAGCACGTAAACTGCTCAGGGAATCTGAGAATGTCAGTGACTTGAAGCATTGTGATGAGAGCAGGAGCTCTGCTTCCCACATTAATTCCATAAAGCAGGAGCTGCTGGAACTGAAAAGACTTCTTGCCCGAAAGCTCTAAACGAGGCAATTTAAACAACAATGATCGGGGACTTATTGACACCAGTCTCCTCGCGTGGTAGAAAGACCCTTCATCAGTTATCGGGATGTAGCGCAGTCTGGTAGCGCACCTGAATGGGGTTCAGGGGGCCGGAGGTTCAAATCCTCTCATCCCGACCAGACATATCAAGCACTTACGGTTTCGGCTGTAAGTGCTTTTTCCGTCTGTTGTAAAAAAGTTGTAAACTCTGGACAGAAAAATATATCCCTGTAAGAACAAAGTAAGATCCGCCTTATAAACTTCTCGCACCTGCTACGGGCAGGCATCACCCTAAACCATGATACGAAGATAATCAGGAATAGTGTCAAGCTTACCTTATTGCTATTCTCTGAGAGAATACGACTGGCAATATCAACTTACTGACAGCTACCCAAGTCCGATCTGATCACAAAAGTCGCATCTGATACCACACTCGAGATCAAGCGTATCAATGGCACCGCAAATGAAAATAAAAACTATCCTACAATAAGCATATTGTTAATTCCTTGTCATTTTTCTTAGCCATACAAGTTTTCGTTGTGGAATTTTAATGATATTACTTCTTCCTCAAGCAACAATTTTTATGTTTTTTACCACTTGTAGATGGCAATCTAAAAGTGTACCAGTTATGACAATACAAAAGTGTACCACCTGTTAACCATTAAAAAGAAAAAATGTTTTACCCAAAGGTGTCGAAGTCACTGTGCCAGGATTTGCCCGGCAGTAAATCGAGCGGCCCCGCTTTGGCCTCGTGAAACGTGATAGTGTTTTATCAAGCAGTCTCATCTGTTTGATTTTTATTCTGTTCTTTGAAAATCTGTTTCGAAAAGGAATGTTCTTTCAAGCGGTAGCTATGCCCCTTGATGTTGACTACATTGCAATGGTGCAGCAGTCTATCCAGAATTGCCGTGGCAATGACCGGATCGCCAAAGAGTTCCTGCCAGTCCCCGAAGCTCTTATTTGAGGTGATAATAGTGGAGCTGCGCTCATAACGATGGGAGACGAACTGGAAGAAAAGGTATGCCTCCTCCTTGGTAACTGGTAAGTAACCAACCTCGTCAACCACTACAAGGCTTGAACTGAGATAGGCCTTCTGTCTGGTGGCACCCTCCTTGAGTTTTCTGATCAGTGTGGCCATGGTGGTGAAGTAGACCTTGAAACCATGATGACAGGCTTTAATGGCAAGGGATATGGCAAGATGAGTCTTGCCGACACCGGGTGGGCCCAGGAAGATGACGTTTTCCTTGTTGGAAATGAAAGAGAGATCGAAGAGTTCCATAACCTCTTTCCTGTCCAGCTGAGGATGGAAGGAAAAGTCGTATTCTTCGATGGTTTTGGCCGTAGGTAGGCCGGCCGTTTTCATTGCCGTCTGGATACGACGCCCTTCCTTTGCAGCCACTTCCTCCTCAAGAAGATGATCGAGGAAAGAGAAGTAGGAACTTTGATTTTCCTTTGCCTGTTCAACAACGGTGTCAAGCACTTCGGCAGCCCTGCTGAGTTTTAACCGTGAGAGGTTGTCCTGGAGACGTTCGGAGGTTAACTGTTCCATATTCAACCTCCCTGAGCATAGCGCTCATAAACCGACAGCGGACGGTAATCAACCTGGGGGAAAAGGCTGCCATTGGTCAGTCCCCTCGTGGCCTTGCCTTTTCTCTTGCCGTATTTGCGGCTGATCTGCTGCTGATCCCGCTTGAGCTGTTCGTAGAACATCTTGTTGCCGATCAGCTCGTTTTTCCCCCGGGCCTCATGGTAACTTGCAAGCAGGACATCGTCATCGTAGATACTGATCCTGTTGTGTTTGATCTTCAACATCACTTTTTTGCCGACCATTTGGTGCGGGACCAGGTAGCGATTGCCGTCATAAGAGATCTGGCAGTCTTTATAGACCTTGCGAAATACCTTGACCGAGGTGTCGTAGGCAGCGAGCGGCAACGGGGTAAGCAGCGCTATTTCCTGCTGCCACCGCTCAGGTATCGGCCGCCGGTGTGTGCCATGCCGCCGCCTGTTTGCCGTTTCGTCAAGCCAGTTTGCTGCATCCCTGTTGAGTTTTTCCAGGGTCGTATAGGAATATCCCCTCCAGAAACGTTGACGGACATAATCCATCGGTCGTTCTGCTTTCCCTTTAACCCACGGACTATACGGGGGACAGGCCTTGGGAGTGAAGCCGTAGTGATGGGCAAAATGCAGGAACTCGGTGTTAAAGACAGCTTTGCCTTTATCACGACCGACAACAACTTGCTTCATGTTGTCGTAAAGTATCTCTGCCGGCACACCCTGCAGGTAACGGAAGGCTTGGATGTGACAGTCTAGAAATGATTCCAGGGTGCATTGTTCGACAAACTCGATATACATGGCCCGACTATACCCAAGCACCATCAGGAACATATGTCTGGTAGAACAGGAACCGTCAGGATTCTCGATTTGAAAGTCACCCCAGTCAACTTGAGCTTGCAGGCCTGGTTCTGTTTCAAAACGGGCATAGGCAAGGCGGCTGCGCTGTTGTTTTATCGATCGCACGTAGTCTCGAACTGTTTCGTAGGAACCGGGATAGCCCCTATGTTTCAGCTTCTCCAAAATCCAGGTTGCCTGATAGCTGTCTTCTTGCAAATAATCATTTATGGTTTGCCGGTACGGATCAAGGATTGATTCCTGCTGCTTTACTTTTCGATATTGAGGAAAAGATCTTCCTGCAATATGCTTTTTTACGGTATTTCTATGAATACCGAGCTTTCTGGCAATGGAGCGAATGCTGAGTCCCTGCCGATGCATGGCTATGATGTCCATAAATACCTCCGTTGAAATCATGGGCGTCACCTCCTCTTACAAGAAGGTAAACACCAGTGGAGGTGGTACACTTTTCATTGCCGTTTTTGGTACACTTTTAGGTTACCACTGACACCACTACCTCAGGGGCAAGGCTCATTTCTGCCAATTTTTGGTTTTTCTCTTTTGAAAGGTATTACTTGCCCCGGAGAACCATAGGCTTCTTTAGCCTTCTTTTTGTTATAGTTAGAGGCCAGTTCATTTAATTCTTTTGCCCTGGCTTTCTGGCGCTCTTCGCTCTCCTGTCTCTGCAACATCAACATATAGCCCAACTTGAGGGACTACTGTTAATCTTTGCAGCGACCGGCTTGAAAGCGGCTCTAGGTGTGTGATTCATAGAGTCCACTTCTCTATGAGAGCCCCATAAGCTTTTCCTCTGCGGTAATGCATTCGTCAAGAACCGGTATGACCTCATCTATTTCTTCCTTTTTAATAATCAGCGGAGGTGCAAACTCCAAAGCCATACCCATTGTTTTAACGAGGATGCCTTTTTCTTTAGCCCGGGAAATGATGCTCATCAGGTTTTCTAATGGAAAAGGCGCTCGTGATTTTTTATCGCTGGTAAAGTCGATCCCCAGCCAGAGACCAGTCCCACGAACTTCGCCCACACTTGGGTGGTTTTCAAGCGTTTTCAGGCCATCAAGAAAAATAGTGCCCCATTTTTTCGCTGTTTTCGATCAGCTTTTCGCTTTCCAGGATATCGAGATTTCTAAGCCCTACTGCACAAGAAACCGGGTGGTTGCCATAGGTGTGCAGATGATTTAATAATTCGGTCGGTTCTATAACCTTGGTTGAACATCCAACAGCTCCTAAGGGCACGTAACCACTGGTCAGGCCCTTCGCCATGGTGATCATGTCCGGTTGAACATCGAAATGTTCGGTCGCAAACATCCGCCCTGTGCGGCCAAACCCGCAGATCACTTCGTCTATGACCAGTAAAATGCCGTATTGATCACAGATTTTCTGGATCAGAGGCCAGTATTCAACGGGTGGCCTATAGGCACCAAATCCTTGCTGAATCGGTTCACCGATGAACATGGATATCTGTTCCGGTCCTTCAAACTCGATGATACGGGTCAGTTCTCGAGCACAAGCTATGTTGCAGGACGGATAGCTCAGATTGTGAGGGCACCGATAACAATAGGGGGATTCAATAAAGGCCGCACCCGGGGCCAACGGCTCCATCAACTGACGCATAGGCATTACAATTCCAAGAGCTCTGACAGCGAGGCCATTGACCCCGTGATAAGCACCACGCCGGGAGATAACCTTAAAGCGTCCCTGATCGCCACGATAGTAATGGTAATGCTTTGCTAGTTTCATGGCGGTTTCTACCGCTTCAGACCCATCACATTCAAAAATGAACCGCTCTATTCCCTTCGGTGTAATTTCGGCCAGCCTGTCGGCCAATTTCATTGCCGGGATGTTGGCAAACCCCATCGGCGTAAAATAAGCCATCTGACACATCTGATCATAGCCCGCCTGTGCCAATTCTGTGCGGCCATAACCGGCATGTACAGGACGCGTTCCACCAGCCTCGAGGTCTATATAACTTTTGCCGTCTTGATCGAAAACACGCACTCCTTCTCCTCTAACAATTACGCTAATCCCTTTATGAATATCTTGTTTACTGGTCCTGTGGAGTAACAAACGAGAAGTTTCGTCCAGTTTTTTTACGGAGTGTGCCATTTCTGTACCCCTCTGATTAAAAGAATTATTTCGAATATTGCTGCTATTACACTAGTATTTCGATTCGTTAATATATTTACAATTAAGCGATCTCAAGGTCAAACTTTTTCCAACGATAAACAACCGGGGCAGAATTAATTTCTTCAATTCCCTTAAGAATTCTGTCCTTCAGTTCAGTCTTAGAAGAAACGCGAATATGTCTTAAAAATGTTCTGGCCATTTTGGAAAAAGCGGCTTCAACTAAATTCAACCAGGATCCGTGTTTAGGAGTGTGCACATAAATAAATCTTCCTGGCCTTGACGCGAGATATGCCATCGTCTCTTTAGAGATATGAGCTGAATGATTGTCAAGAACTACCCGTATCGTGCACTCTGGAGGGTAGCGAGCATCAAGTTCTTTAAGCAACTCGATAAATTCACGACTTCGATGTCGTTCATGAACTTGACCAATTATATGACCGCTATGTAAGTCAAGGGCGGCAAGAATAGAAAGAGTACCAAGTCTTTTATATTCGTAATCTCGACTGACAGTTTTGTGTTTGCCCGGTTTTGGCGGCAAATCAGGGGCAATATTTTGAATAGCCTGCACCCCAGGTTTTTCGTCAACAGATACAGTAATGATTGACGGGAGCGGATCGCTTTTTTCGTCATTTTGTAAATTGACTTCTTGATACACCATGAGTACTTCCTGCATTTTTTGTTCAAAGTCGGGATCGCGGCGCTCAAGGTAATATTCAAGTTTATGTGGTTTTACCGCATCAGCACTTAGAATTCGCCATATAGTGGCTTTTGCAGCTTTAGACAAACAGTGATGTCCTGCTTCCGGGGCATGTTTACGAGAATATTTGGCAAGCTCGCTCAGTGTCCATAATTCAGCGGCAAGGCCTTTACCTTTAGGCTTTGTACATGCAAGATTTATAACCCAAGCCTTCGCTCCATCTGTAATAGTTGGCTCGAATGGCCTATGGTAGTAATCTTTCAAACCTGCATCCGGCCCAGCAGCCAACGCTTTATCAATGCATTTGTATATGGATGGCCTGCTCACTTTAGTCAGTTCTTGAATTTGACTGATTGGAAAACCATCCGCATAAAGTAATAATATCTGAGCCCTTTGAACTTCCCGTAAAGGCCCTTTGCGGGATTTACTAATTTGCTCAAGTTTGTTCTTTTGTTCCACAGATAAAGACAGTTGAGCACGTTCTGTTTTTCTGGCCATAGCTATCCTCCACAGTTTTTTGGAAAGGATAGCTTGAAAACGGCTTTATGTAAACATATTATTGAAACTAAATACTAGTTAGCATTTTTCTTTTGTATTCTACAATTAGCATTGGTTTTATTCAGCAAAGATATACCAGAAATGACTATACTAATGGCGTAGCTGATCGTCTAATGACTCTTCCAATCTTGATCATGTGGCGGTTACAATTATGGTATATGATACCTGGCTTTTTGACAAATCTATTCAATCCAGGTAGATAGATGCAAGGTTTGACGGCTACATTCTCCATCAAATATATTTCGCAAATATATTTGAGGAATACCACTTCGACTAGCGCTACAAAGGAAGTTGCTGAATAAATTTTCGTTTACCCCGACCTTCAGGTCAGCATATAGTGGAAGTATCTTGACTCTGTAGAAAGCTTAATATAGTCAAAAGCAGACTTAAACCCTTCCCTATGGTATACGCAGGTCTTTGGGAGATTCTCCATTGTTAAAAAACAATCATTACTAAAGATATGAGCGATACATTTCAACAAATAAGCCTTGTTGGCTTTATGAAACACAATGGCGGTCTAGAGTTCAGAACAATTTCTGAAACTGATTACCAATTCAGGGCCAGAATACAAGACATTCACTTGAATCCTGGTGGTATTACTCATGGTGGCTTCATCATGAGTCTGATGGATTCAGGAATGGGGACAGCTGCTCATCGGGTACTTGGTAAAAACGCAAGAGCGGCAACAATTTCCTTCGACGTCAAATTTATCTCTGCCTCTAAAACGGGAGATTTACTACTGGGCACAGCCAAAGTCCTTAGGAAAACACGTTCCTTGGTCTTTATGCAGGGCGAAACACGATGTGGCGAGCAGCTCATTGCAACTGCTGAAGGGATCTGGAAAGTGCTCTGCATGCCTTGATTGATTTTTTTTTTTGCTAATCAAGAATTCTGTACCTGACAAGAGTCAATATTTCTCCCATCTATCTTTCTTAACTATTTTGAATGTTTATCCGGGTAGAAGCACCGGTTACCCGGCGCTCCCCCCACAGATCCGGACGTGAAGATTTCCCTCATCTTATGTTGTCGGCCACATAAGATGAGTTATGTTGCGAACCTGGTTATGTGGTGAAATGCCCATGGATACCCATTTTTATAGAAGAGGATCGCCGGGTTTTCACCACATAATTCGATGTCACCGCCGTTTTACAAAGACCCGAGAAAGGACATCAGGTCGCTATCGACGTGCCATTTGGGTTCATGTTTTATCACGGGGGTCTGCGAGGTGACCGCGCACGTTTCCAACGCCTTCGCTTTCATCTCCAAATCGACCTCGGCGTAGCGATTTGTGGTCTCAAGAGAGACGTGTCCCAGCCAGGCACGAATCGTGTTGATGTCTACGCCGGCACGCAACAAATGTACTGCCGTGGTGTGACGGATTGTGTGCGGACTGACCGGCTTGTTCTGAAGCGAGGATACACTCATCGCCGCTTTAACAGCTGTCCGGGCAACGAGAGCATGGATACCATAGCGTGTGATTGGTTGGCCACGAACATTAAGAAATACGGGGGACTCGCCGGGTCCTTCAATACGCTGGCCGAGCAGACTCCGCATGATCTTGGTGGTATGCTTCCATAATGGGCACATGCGGATTTTGCGTCCCTTACCATAGAAGCGGACGGAGGGCGATAAGCCAAGGTTGAGGTCTGCAACCGTGAGCTGGGCAACTTCGGTGGCCCGCGCACCGGTATTGTAGAGAAACAGGATTATTGCGTAATCACGGCGGCCCTGTGCGCGGCGGCGGTCAGGAACATCCAGCAGGGCATCGATCTCGTATTTCTCGAGGTAGGCCATAGTAGGCACGATCGTACGGCGCAGAGGGATAGCCTGGATTTGCGCCGCGTGTTCTATCAAATCTGGAACGAGGCGCCCAATGAACCGAAATAGCGAATGGAGGGCAGCAAGACGCTGATTTCGGGTGGCGATAGAGTTCCCTCGATCGTTTTCGAGATGGGCGAGAAATGCACGTATAACCACAGCATCAACCTGCTCAACTGTGGTGCGTGTGGGGTCAATCGAGTAGTGTTCCGCAACGAAGCAACACAGTAGACGGATCGTGTCACGGTAACTCTTTTGTGTGTTGGGGCTGAGATTGCGATCTGCAACCAATTCCTCGATCAGGAATCGACGGATGAAAGGCCCCATCAAGTGGTTATTAGACATTGCTTTCCTCCTTGACGCCGATGGCGGTGTAGCGCTCGAAGCGTTTTGATGCTTCGGCGAGCAGTTCATGGGTCATGGTCAAATATGTCTGCGTGCCGGATATGTTGACGTGGCCCAGATAGGTCGAGAGTAAAGGCAGGCGTGCCTGCACATCCGCGCCTTCGCGATACCAGGCAATCAGCCGGTGCAAGGCAAATGAATGGCGAAGATCATGAAGCCGCGGTTGCCAGCGAGCGCCCGTCGGGCTTTGTATGCCAACATGTTGTCGAAGTCGGGCAAACACCTTCTCAAGCTTGTTGAGTGTTATCGGGTCGCCCGTATGCGCAGTAAAGAAGGCCGAGTGAGTCCCGGCTGGCATCGGTAGATGTTGGCGTGCTTTGTGGTAGGTAAAGAGCGCCGCAGCCAGCGTTCTGCCGATGGGCACGAGACGAGACTTGAAGAACTTGGTGTCCCAAACAGCGAGGACACGCTCGTCAAGATCCACGTCACAACACCGCAGGCGCAATCCCTCGCTTGGTCTTAACCCTGCACCGTAGAGGACCAGCAGTAGGATGCGGAAAGTCCTATGTTGGAGGGGGGAATGTTTGTCCTCCAATATCTTTGTTGCTTCGAAAAGTCGTTGCAGTTCCTCGCGAGAATAGATGTAAGGTACGAAAGATCGAGGTATGCGTGGCGCTGGTTCTGGCAGCGGAGAGGCCGATAGATGGCCACGGGTAACAAGGAATGCGAAAAACCCACGCAGGGTCTGGTGCTTCCGCTCCCACCATCGTGTTGGCGGGCCGGAGCCACGACAGAAATTGTAGGTGGTCTGTGGATCGACAGCGTCAAGGGGGATGTCGCCAAGTGCGTGGGAAAAAGAACGAAGGACTCGCGTGTCGGCCGAGAAAACCGCCCCCAGCGATCGCCTCATGGTAATGTAGGCATCGACAGCCTCGTTGAGTGTCATATCAGACCTCCGAAGTCATCTAAAGCCACCTTACGTAGTGATACAAGGTCAACCTTGGCGTAAAAACGAGTCGCATCGGGGCTTCGATGGCCGAGGTGATCGCCAACTTCCTTGAAGCTTCGTCCCGAATCTAAGAGATGTCGGGCGCAGGCATGTCTTAGGCCGTGGGGGCCGCGGCCTTTCCTCGGTAACTCGTTCTTTGGAAGGTGTCGCTCAACGACGCCATAGAGACCACTTGGGGACAGCGGTCTGTATGGCGCACGTAGCGTAAGGAAGACGACTCTGCTGTCCGCCTTCGGTCGACTGTAGCGTAAATATCGGGCAACGGCATTGCCAACCCTAGGTTCAAGAGGAGCACTCTCCTCGCGTCTGCTTTTGGATCTGATGAAACGAATCCGATCGTGGCGCCAGTCGATATCATCAAGGCACAGCCGGCGTACTTCGCCCGAGCGGAGGCCGTAAATAGACAAAAGCAAAATGATCGCATGGTCTCTTATTGAAGCAGGGTCATCACCGTTAGTCTCGGCGAGCATCCGACCAACGGTATTCCATGTCGGGCCAAGCGGTATTCCCGCATGGCGGTAGATGCGCGGCAATAGGATTGCTTCGGATAACCGAGACTGCACCCAGCCTTTTGTCTCGCAGTACCCGAACCAACTGCGGAGTATCTTGGCAGAGGTACGGAGTGAGTTGCGGCCCCATCGTTGTGACATGTGCTCGAAGAAGGCGTCGAGGTCACTCGGTTTAACATCCCCGAGGGCTACTCCACGGTGATCCAGGTAATCGAGGAACCGAGTGATTTGCCATCTCGCAGACCGACAGGTAGCCTTCGACTGCCATCGGATCTCCTGCTGTGAGGCGATGAACTCATCAAGTTCGACCTCATAGAGACCTGGCTCCGGAGACGCAGCAGGACATAATCGACCAAGGCTTTGAAGGAAGCTCATCGCTACGAGCCGGAAGTGCTCTTTGGGCCACCGGGGACTTGATGCACGTCCACAGCTGAAGCGCTGTTCGGCCCACGCTGCCGCAAGCGCCTCAACCTCATCCTCATTGAAGCATCGGTCGGTTGGCCACCGTTGAAGTTCGATAGCAATACATAAACAATAGGAAGACTGGCGCAGGATCGTTCCCCGCGCCATGCCTTGAGTTGCCTGTTGGGTCAGGTATGCCTCTCGCTCAGCGGCAAGTGGACCTTCTTTATGGCGGCGAAGAACTCCAGGGTATTTAAAAAGAGTCTCAAACATGGTGTGTACCTCCTTAAAGAGGTCACTACCATAACGACTAATATTATGTTGTGAAGTTGAGATCAGCTATTCCGTAATATCGCAATCTTGGATAGACTTCACCACATAATAAGGTTCGCAACATAA
>CAVUYQ010000007.1:0-69109 GCA_963745765.1 uncultured delta proteobacterium
ATGGTGCAGCAGTCTATCCAGAATTGCCGTGGCAATGACCGGATCGCCAAAGAGTTCCTGCCAGTCCCCGAAGCTCTTATTTGAGGTGATAATAGTGGAGCTGCGCTCATAACGATGGGAGACGAACTGGAAGAAAGGTATGCCTCCTCCTTGGTAACTGGTAAGTAACCAACCTCGTCAACTACTACAAGGCTTGAACTGAGATAGGCCTTCTGTCTGGTGGCACCCTCCTTGAGTTTTCTGATCAGTGTGGCCATGGTGGTGAAGTAGACCTTGAAACCATGATGACAGGCTTTAATGGCAAGGGATATGGCAAGATGAGTCTTGCCGACACCGGGTGGGCCCAGGAAGATGACGTTTTCCTTGTTGGAAATGAAAGAGAGATCGAAGAGTTCCATAACCTCTTTCCTGTCCAGCTGAGGATGGAAGGAAAAGTCGTATTCTTCGATGGTTTTGGCCGTAGGTAGGCCGGCCGTTTTCATTGCCGTCTGGATACGACGCCCTTCCTTTGCAGCCACTTCCTCCTCAAGAAGATGATCGAGGAAAGAGAAGTAGGAACTTTGATTTTCCTTTGCCTGTTCAACAACGGTGTCAAGCACTTCGGCAGCCCTGCTGAGTTTTAACCGTGAGAGGTTGTCCTGGAGACGTTCGGAGGTTAACTGTTCCATATTCAACCTCCCTGAGCATAGCGCTCATAAACCGACAGCGGACGGTAATCAACCTGGGGGAAAAGGCTGCCATTGGTCAGTCCCCTCGTGGCCTTGCCTTTTCTCTTGCCGTATTTGCGGCTGATCTGCTGCTGATCCCGCTTGAGCTGTTCGTAGAACATCTTGTTGCCGATCAGCTCGTTTTTCCCCCGGGCCTCATGGTAACTTGCAAGCAGGACATCGTCATCGTAGATACTGATCCTGTTGTGTTTGATCTTCAACATCACTTTTTTGCCGACCATTTGGTGCGGGACCAGGTAGCGATTGCCGTCATAAGAGATCTGGCAGTCTTTATAGACCTTGCGAAATACCTTGACCGAGGTGTCGTAGGCAGCGAGCGGCAACGGGGTAAGCAGCGCTATTTCCTGCTGCCACCGCTCAGGTATCGGCCGCCGGTGTGTGCCATGCCGCCGCCTGTTTGCCGTTTCGTCAAGCCAGTTTGCTGCATCCCTGTTGAGTTTTTCCAGGGTCGTATAGGAATATCCCCTCCAGAAACGTTGACGGACATAATCCATCGGTCGTTCTGCTTTCCCTTTAACCCACGGACTATACGGGGGACAGGCCTTGGGAGTGAAGCCGTAGTGATGGGCAAAATGCAGGAACTCGGTGTTAAAGACAGCTTTGCCTTTATCACGACCGACAACAACTTGCTTCATGTTGTCGTAAAGTATCTCTGCCGGCACACCCTGCAGGTAACGGAAGGCTTGGATGTGACAGTCTAGAAATGATTCCAGGGTGCATTGTTCGACAAACTCGATATACATGGCCCGACTATACCCAAGCACCATCAGGAACATATGTCTGGTAGAACAGGAACCGTCAGGATTCTCGATTTGAAAGTCACCCCAGTCAACTTGAGCTTGCAGGCCTGGTTCTGTTTCAAAACGGGCATAGGCAAGGCGGCTGCGCTGTTGTTTTATCGATCGCACGTAGTCTCGAACTGTTTCGTAGGAACCGGGATAGCCCCTATGTTTCAGCTTCTCCAAAATCCAGGTTGCCTGATAGCTGTCTTCTTGCAAATAATCATTTATGGTTTGCCGGTACGGATCAAGGATTGATTCCTGCTGCTTTACTTTTCGATATTGAGGAAAAGATCTTCCTGCAATATGCTTTTTTACGGTATTTCTATGAATACCGAGCTTTCTGGCAATGGAGCGAATGCTGAGTCCCTGCCGATGCATGGCTATGATGTCCATAAATACCTCCGTTGAAATCATGGGCGTCACCTCCTCTTACAAGAAGGTAAACACCAGTGGAGGTGGTACACTTTTCATTGCCGTTTTTGGTACACTTTTAGGTTACCACTGACAGTAACCAAAGCTCTGTATGAGCAAGATAAATACTCATATAGGTAAAATTAAAACCCCAAAAACAAGCTAACCGACAGGGAAGCTCATAATCCCTGCCGGTTAACAATTGATTGAGATTGTCAAGTCTGCGATTATCCCAGTCTGGAAACTCCTCAGCCACGTCATATGTTTACGTTACCAATGAAGAGACAGAACTCCAGGCAGCATAATGGTCTTGTAGACTTGCTCCCGTTTGACTACGGTTTGTAGTTGCTCATGCCTGGGCCGCTCTTGTCATAAACGTTAAAAAATTCATCAACCATGATTGTGGCCACACCAGTTTCAGGCGTCTCTACGTAATCTTTATCCAGTACCTTAATCCTAAATTTCCAGCCTGCTGGAAGTTTTTTAAAGTTACTTTCTCCTGCGGCAAGAAATTCCTCTATAGGTATGTTGTGGTTTAATACCCAACTCAAAACCTTTCATAATCCAGGTGTTGCCTTCCGGATCGTCAAGCAACAACACCTTTGTGCCCTTATTCAACCCAAGGAGCTCTTCCGTGCGATATGTTGTGGCGTGTAAGGCGATATATTGTTTACGTTGGTTTCCTCGCCCATATCCAAGTTGGGCACACCATGTAGCTTCAATTCCATTAAACTTCCTAGTTACTCCCTCTTCGATATCAGTCCAATCGGGAAACCAGTATTTTGGGCCGTTTAGCGATGCACCGACGACACCGTATTCGGCCTTCATCTTATCAAAATCCAGTCCTTCAACCAACTTCTGCGGGGCGGTGTCTTTAGATTCAGGAATGCCCTGTGGTATAAACATAGTGTTGTAACAAGCGGAACAAGCTCCCCAGTCTTAGTATCTGGGCCGCAATATATATCTCCAAAAACCGTGTCATATGCATGTTATCGACACGCGCCGACTTGGCGTTCGCGCCGTCGGCAAGCACATTGGGTTTCGCAGCGGAAGTATCCTGCGCGTAGGCCCAAGCTACAGATGCCGCCATAAGGACAGTCATCAGCAAAACTAACTTCATTGTCTTCATTATTTCTCTCCTTTTATTTACCGCCTTGACGGTTGTCCATGTTATGATTTCCGTACTCATGAACTTTGCCTTTCACTTTGCCGGCTGTGTCCTAAGAAAGTTCCACGACCCGTCTATGAATTCCTGCTTCGGCTGGAATTTTTTGGGCGTCAAACCTTTGGTCGATGAAATGTTACGCTTGGCATGGTTTTCAGGTAAATTGTCCATGGCTACTAGAAGTATAAGACCTTCTGCAAATCAAATCAAACTGATTAAAAGGAATTTATACTACTATAGCACAAGTTATTTGGCAAATTCGAGAGATACAAACAGAAGCGACCACTGGCAATCATAGTTCTTGCAAAGAAATTGCCATTTCTATAGCCTTATTGGTAACGTAGCTCACCAACAGATCATCGGATTTAACATTACCACATCGAAGCTAACCAATACGGCCTTACACTTCAACTAAAGCTGTTTCCTGATAGCCGTGATTTCTGCAACTGAGCTTTGAGGTTAACATTGCCAAATCGAAGGTAGCGAATCAGGTCACTCCCTCCAACTTGAGGTGCTTCCTGATTCATATTCAGGTAGTTCAGGATTCAATTCTGGGGGAAAGACTGAGGCCGCCCCCCATGACGGCCCTCGATGTAAAAATGTATTCCGTAGCAGGTGGGAAGTATACCAGGACGATCTTACATTTTTCTGACAGAGCTCAAAAAAAGTCAATTTCCCTCAATAAAACAGAAGGCAATTATATCAGCTCCAAAGGAGCAAATACTCAACCGGTCAATTATGGTCAATTTGCAAACAAAAAAGCGGCTACAGAATCGACCGTAACCGCTTGATTTAACTGGTACACCAAGAGGGATTCGAACCCCCGGCCTACGGATTCTTAGTCCATTGATTTTGGAGAAGCCGAAAAACCGGAAATACTGGATCAGGCTCAATAGCACCATCCAACATTCGGGCAACCGATTGATACCTGTAAGATAGCCAGTGTTAATATTTCGCGCAAATTCACCCAAAGTGTTGGGTATAGTGTTGGGTAACATAATTTAAAACCATAAAAAAAGGGGCTAGAAATTAATCTAACTCCTTGATATCTTTATGGTAGGCGAGGCGGGATTCGAACCCGCGACCTTCGGCTTCGGAGGCCGACACTCTATCCAGCTGAGCTACCCGCCCGTACAGGTTTTGCGCATTTTGCAAAAATACTGTGTAGCACTACGTGCAGCAAATACTTCTTGATGATGGTTTTTCTTACTACATCACTTCAAACCTTTCATCATCTTTTTCCAATATACATCAACCTAGAAAATAAAACCCTTAGGATCTATATTTGCTTTCTTCCGGAGGGGGATGGGTCTCTTTTTTCAAACAGGCGGGATTGGGTCGGTCGTGAGCGAACTAACTTATTCAAGTTGTAGCGTAGTAATTTGTTTGACGATAAGTGGCACTGGAGGTTTCGCATAGGAATTCAAAACTGAGGATAACGAAAATTTGTTGTAATTCCCTTTATTAATTGCGATATGATCTGGCAACCTATAGATATCGATGATCTGGAAAAATATTGCACAGGAGCCCCGTATTTATTAAAAATATATAAGTATACAGGCTATCTTGAAAAATTGTCTTTTCGCTCCAACTCTGCTTTGCGCGCAAAAATTTTATCCTCGGAATATTAGCTATATGCCTGTGGTAAAATTTTTACAGGCGCCTTGATTTTGAACCAAAAACCTAATTTTGCAAGGTACCCTGCAGCAAAAATAATAATATATTGAACGACAGCTTCAAAACGGGTAGATTACTATTCCTCTACAGGAGTCGATCATCGTGTTAGTTTCCTGCAATCAGGAAGCAAATCACACGACCCTGGCGCATAATATTCTTAGGATTTGCACGGCATTCTTTATTGGACCGACTTTTTCACCACCGCTCAATCGGTTGAGCCAGTAGTGCAACGAATACGCTGATAACGCTCTCAAATAGTACCATGAAACACAAAGGACAGGCATTCCTGATCTGATACCTTTGGTACGGCAAGGCAATAAAGTTACTCATTATGGATGATGCCTTCCAGCATGCACGCCAAACTCGTTTATGACTGGAAAGGTATGATAATTATAGTCAGTAATGAACCTATGCTCCTAAATGCACACACCCTAAATTCCGATTATAGATCCGTAACTGCTGCGGATCAAGAACATCCAACGTAGCTTCTGGGGAAAGTTCAAGGAAATTTTATTGCTCGCAATACGGGACGCACTGCCGCCGCATCCCCCATCGACTGCCGTAAACCTCGTGGATATGAAGGGGACTGTCGATATGCGGCTAAGCTGCTAAATAAGATAAGTGCTCAGTGAACATGTTTGGACTTTCGGAAACCGACTGAAACCCAAAACAACATTTTAATAGCGAAGGAGGAATAACTATGAGGGTAAAATCGGCTTGGCTTTTTTTTCTGACTGTAATGTTTGTAGCCTCTTCTGCTGATGCCGGATCCCCTGGGAGATGCGATCAATATGCAAAGGAAGCCCTCGCACAACTCCGTTATGCTCAGGAAATGAAACTGCCAATCTCAGGGCCGGAGTGGAGCGATAACTACCAGCTTCACTACACTTGGTGTTTGGGACAGGCGGAAAATAACCTGGTCCAGGGTAGTTCATTACGACAGACAGTGATAGACAGGGCTAAAAAAACCGCCAGTCCTGCAGCGTCAGACGTCATAAGTTCGATCCCTATTGCGACGGTCCCGATCCAGATACAAAAGCCTGTCGGAGCGGGTGCCGGCAGCCAAAAGAATCTGGCCTGCAGTCGCTACGCGGAGGAATCAGTCCGACAGAACCAGATGAATGCACAGCTCGGGGCAGGTTTAAACGGACCAGCCTGGAGCAATGATTTTCAGGCTCACTACAATTGGTGCATCCAGGGCAATAATCTTGCGACCACGCCCTTGCACCTGGCAAACCGTGAAAAAGCTCTTCAGGAATTTGCGGTGAAATCCGGTAAGGAGGCCGCCAAACGATATGCCACCGAATCGGTTCGACAGAACCAGGAATCAATTTCCATGGGAACTGGTTTTACCCCTCCGGTGTGGAGCAATGATTTCAATGCGCACTATAACTGGAGCAGCCAGGGAAATAATATTAATACCACACCGGGCTATTTGTCCAGCCGGGAAAAGGTGCTCCAGGAATTTGCCATACAGCACAATAAAGGCCCCATCCAGAAGATGCAGGAAGTCAAAATAGCCACAATCGGAAAAATTCCGAGCATACCCAATCTGGGCGCTATTGCTGCCGCGGTTAAACAAAAGAATAAGAGTGTAACCCTGGCAAAACAGGATACGTTGAGACAAGCGATTGGCGTTAAAAATGGCGGCAAACTGGAGGTCAGCACTTCCACTTCCTTTTCAATTGCTCCGGGTACCCTGGAAAGCGCCTATCTGATCGATATTCCCGAACCCGGCCTGTATAAAATACATCTCAACCTGAACAAAACAAGTCCGGGCTATTCTGTCAGCCCCCGCATCGACAAAAGTGAGGGATATTCCTATCAACTTCAGGCAGGAAGCAAAATTATCCCGTCAAAAACAATGCCAAACAAAACGCTTGATCCGGCCACATTTGAAAAGAAATCATCCGGCACCTTTCAACCCTGGATTGTCAGCGATTCATCCATTTCAACCTTTTCAGCGGCACCAGCCGATTTTTATTTCTGGGTAGACAAAGAGAGCCTGCCGCCCGACGGCAAACTGCAGTTTCGTCTTGAAGTGACGGCCATTGCAAAAAACAGCGTCAGCGGCTCCAAGGGAGAAATCGGGGACACCGGGTTTACCGCCGCCACCCCGACGGCTCTCAAGAATCATCCCCCGGTAACGGGTAGTTTTAATGTCGAGTATGCGGTACCGTATAAAGCAACCTTGGCGGATCAATTTGATATAAACGGATCGTCTGTTCCGTATTCGATCCTGAGCCTGCCATCAGTGATGCAGAGTGGCATGGCCTTCAGTGTCATCGAATCACCGGTATTGAGCCTGGCCAATGATCAAGGATCCTATGAACCGCCCCTGCTGACCTATTTTGTCGCCAATGCCGAAAGATTGTCATCACAGGAGGCTCCTGTCACCAATAGCGGCGCTGCGCCCAAGGATTTTTATCAAAAAGCTGTCAACCCGAATGCATGGATTTATAAAGAGGTCCTGTCCAAGGAATACGGGCAAACCGAAGATTGTTTCAGCATAGCTCTTAACGGGGCTTCGGTATGCTCGAGGGCAAAGGATGTCCGGTATTACAGCTGGGATATGCCTGCCCAGGGGTATAACGGCTCAAGACTCCTTGACGTGTCCAAACCGCCTCTTGGCAGCTACGCTGCCGTGGTATCCAACAACCCGGTTTCTGCTCAAATAACGTCTCTGGAATTATTGACCACTCGTGGAATATTGAAGGACGCAAGGCTTATTGCCGGCGACGACCTACGCAACGAGGTGGTCGTCGCCACACGCAATGCCGCCCCGATGAAATGGACCTATGTGGCAGAACTTATAAAAATAGCTGTCTCCGACCAGGCAGAAACCAATAAAGATGCCGATGATGTGGATTTTGGCGAATTTTCCTTGCTGACGACGTCCATCCTGTCAGAACCGTTGGGGGAAAATCATATTGAGCTTGCGCCGGATCAGATCCACAGCCGTTCAATGCCTTTCCCGATTGTCGACAACGAGGACCGGCCGCACAATTTTGGCATGCGGCCCCTGGGAAACAAGGGCGGAGACCCGGTCAACAATGCCGGTGCAACAACCTACCCCAAGCTGCCGGTATTTGTCATGGATTATGATACGCTGAACCAATACGACAGACTGGTTTTAAACCTTGTGATGACCGAGCATGATAAACTCACCTTCTGGCAGGAAAACGGGGCGGTTATCAAAGCCTTCTCTAATTTCCTGGCCACACTGGGCGCGACGGCTGTCAGTGGAGTTGATGCCAAGGGGCTGGCAACAAGCATCTACGACTTTGCCAAAACCGACTTAAACCCGAATCCCAAGGTACATGACTTTATGGGCAACGCTGCCATCGTCTTGTATAAAGGCGCAGATTCCGATAAAGACGCAGCTTCCGATTTCGGGCTCAAGGGCGACAGTGCCGCTTCTTTTTCCGTGGTCGGCCCTGCAGACAGTGCCTGTTTTGACATGACCAGCGATAACAATAATGGCCATGAGGCGGAGGTGTCAACTTCCAAAAACTGTAGCAACCAGAGAAATATCTCTGCCGTGATCGGGCTTCGCCGGGTACCGCAACTTAACAGCTGGGCAGATATCCAGATAATCAGCTATACCCCGGTTGACGATGCGGTGTATCCATTTCTGCCAGGGGCACCCAATTATACCCGGATCTAAACCAGCTCAATCAATGAAACGGACGCAGCACCTGACCGAAGGTCTGTTATCCAGCGCCCATAGCAGTTATACACTAACCGAGTTTAATGATATCAAAGCCGGCCAGGTAGTTAAAGTCAGAAACCCGCAGCAGCCTTCCCCCTCCGCATCATCTCTGAATAAGGGGGTGATCCTGGGCAGTGAATGGGAACGGGGCCAGCAGACGATGAACAGCCAGAGCTGGAATGGAAAAGGCTTTACCTACTACCAGGCGCTGCTGGAAGATGTCGCCTCCTACGGCAGACGGCCGGCGGCAAATATTTCCTTTACCCTGTATCATGAAGACGTCATCAAGTATGAAGGAGAGGGATACCGCAAACTTAACATGACCGGAACAGAAGGCCCTCTCACTATCAAATCCACAAAGATTCCCGGTACGCATTTTTACAAGGTTGATATTGTCTTGAGGGACCCCGGAGACTGGGTTCAGGAGGTCAATCTGGTAGCATACCTGTATGTAAACTGATGAGATTTGCTCCCACAGAGGGATTTGACATGCGATTTGGTTTATATTTTTCAGTGAAGGACCAGGAGGAGTCAATGATGAAAAATGAATCTTTCACGTGCAATCTTGTTACGTCTTTTTTCGCCACAGGTGTCACGGTATTGCTGCTTTGTTTTGCTGACCCCGCATTGTCTGCTCCGCAAGTAGGCGGCGCCATAGCAATCCCCGGAGGACAGGTTGCCGCAACGCCGATCTCTATTCCCCGGCCTATCAGGCTTGAGAAAATGACGCAGCTGTCAGGCATCAACCAGTCGAACCAGGGTGCTGCCATGAGCCGAATACTGGCTCCCAGCGGCGGGCAGGAGACGATTGCAGCCTGTGAACTGGTGGCTATACGGGGCAGGGAAATTACCCTGCGCCTGCACTATCGTATCAACCCGGCAAGGACTCAGCCAATCTATGCGGGAGCCTGGCTCTATGATGCCTCCAGAAAGAGTATTGATGCGGGTTATAAGCCGGTTGCCATCGGTGCATTACCGGATGGCAGTGTGGACGTGGTTCTGGTACTACCTGAACATGATTTTCGCTCTGCGCATGTGATGACGTTTCTGATGGAATCGGGTCAGCCCGTCTTCGTCAACGGTCGTTTTAAAATGGCCTATAGCTGGAACGGGAAAACACTGAGCGCTATGGGTGAAGAGCTCAAGATTGCAGGCACTGCTCCGGCAGCCTCGCAGCCGTTGAGTGACACCGCCTTTTGCAAAGAATATGCCGACACTGCCGTGACCCAGTACAACGATGCAATAGCCAACGACCTCCCGGGTATCGTTGCACCGGTCTGGAGCGGCGATGCTCAAGGTCACTACGACTGGTGCCTCGGAGTCCCCCGGGAGAATGCCAGGCAAGGAACGGCGCTGCGGCAGGGACATCTCGATCGCTATAAAGTCATCAGCCAGAAAGATGCAACTCAGCATAAAGCTATTGATAATACAAATCAAAAAGCACTTCAGCCCATGGGTAAAGCAATGGTTATAAAACCGCTAGCCACTAAGAGTTTTGACCCGGGCCGGGGACCATGAACCGGTCCTGAGGCGAGCGCAGGTGAGCAAGAAAAAGAGGTTGAAAACCTTGCTGAAAGTGATTTCGGCTTCTTTTTTTTCAATTGCAGCATGGGGAGTCCTATCGTGGGCAGCAGCAGACGATACGAAGCGGTATACCTACCCTGCCGAATGGCAACCGCATGACGCAATCTGGATCGGCTTTAGAACAGCCTCGGAAGGTATTGTCCACGAACCGCTCCTGCAACAGATGCTGAAGGCGCTGTCACATCATGTTCCGGTCAAAATCGTTGTAGAAGACAGAAGCCTGCTCCCCGAAGGGAAATCATATTTTTCTCTTATAGGGTTGGATCCTTCTGCTTTTACCATCATTGAACAGGACCCGGTTGATTTCTGGTTCCGTGATCCCGGGCCACTCTTTCTGGTAAAAGACAAACATCACCTTGGGGTAGCCGATTTTTTGTTCAGCAATTACCAGAACGTTGTGCCGCATCTGTTTTCACCCTAAAGCTAAACTTCATGGAACAATTGATGAAGCAATTGCCCGCCAGTTGGCCTTGCCCTTGATCGAATCCCGTGCCGTACTTGAAGGTGGAGCCTTTGAGGTCAACGGCAGCGGCACGATTTTGCTGACTGGAGCGACAAGACAAAGAAATCCGGATCTTTCCCTGGCAGAGCTGGAAATCGAAATTCTGACAACACTGGGTCAGCAGAAAATCGTGTGGCTGGGTGCTGGCCTAGCTGAAGACCCTCTCGGGTTTACCCGAATTAAAGGAAAATATTGGGGGAGAGGGACTGGGGGGCATACAGACGAGTTCGTCCGGTTCGTTGATGACACAACCGTTCTCTTAGCGTGGCCGTCAGCCGATGAACAAAATGAAAACAACCCGTTCTTCAGTATCAATTCATCACGGATGGCGCTAAACCTATCTTTGCTGGACAAGGCAACGAATCAGGACGGGAAGCCCTTTACTATCATAAAGTTCCCCGTTCCGGATCCTCTCGTAACTCCATACACTATCAATAATGAGGAAATTGATTTTTTCCGGAAGCAAGACGAAACCCTGGAGGCTGGAGATTCCATTTTTTTGACAGCGGTCGCAAGCTACCTCAACTATGTCATCACTAATGACGTGATCTTGCTTCCTGCCTACTGGAAAGAAGGAAAATCATACCGCCAGAAAGAAAAAGATCAGATGGCGAAAAAGATCATGCAAAGATATTTTTCAAATCGAGAAATTATCCAAATCGACCCGACGTCTCTGAACTTTTTCGGCGGGGGCATGCATTGCATAACCCAGCAACAGCCAAAGATACATTTAACAAAGCTACCTTGAAAAATCATCTTTTTGCCCCACCTCTGCGTTACGTGCGAATATTTTATCCTCGGAATATCAGATAACTGAGTCAGTCTTTCAACCTGGACTCGGTTGCCGGTAATGGCGCAAGGACGGCCGGTTGGGACTGTGATGACTATGCGATTGCGGCCTTGCTCCCTTTAAGAAAATATGCTTTCGGTGTCATGTTTGTAACTACGGCAAATGGCAATCGACATGCCCTGAATGTCTTCGTAAATCGCAGGCGGGAAGTTGTCTATTGGGAGCCGCAAACCCGGCAATATTACCAAGGGCAGTTTCACCGGCCAGATTTAATTGTTTTCCTGGTAATTTCTAAGGCAATAGGCAACCTTGATAATTGTCCTTTGTATCTTCCCCTGACAGACACCCGGAAATAGGGATATTTATAGTCCGTAATATTGTCGGCAATTTTGTAATTATTATTGTTGACGATTGTGCTGGTGAGCGTATATGTTGAATACATATTCGCGGAAGGGTGTTGGACGTCATCGGTATTCTCGGGCAGTACGCATCCTGATGATGCTCATCGCCGTTGGCTGGACAGATTGGCCAGATACCGAACCGATTTCCGCCAGCGAAAAATAGCCACAGGCCTGTCAACCAAATTACAGAGGAAGAACCAGCGGTGAGTCGGGAATCTCGTTCACAGAACAATATTCAGCTTATCGTACGTGCGCTTGAAGTCGATATTGTTCTCGGTCGCCTCTACCCTCGGGAACGGTTGGTCGAGGAGCAGCTGGCCAAACGTTTTGACACGACACGCCATGTTGTCCGGCAGGCATTATCTGAGTTGGAAATGGCCGGACTCCTGGTGCATGAGGCAAACAAGGGAACCTCTGTTTGTGAATACAGCGCCGACGAAGTTAATCAGCTCTACCAGATGCGTGAGTTTATCGAACACCAGGCTGCGATGCTGATCCCCCTTCCTATCCCCCCTGCCGGCGTCCTGCAGCTCAAAGAAATTTGCGAGATTCATGCCGATGCTATTGACAGATCCGACATGATGAAGGTTGTTGCGGCAAACAAGGAGTTTCACCAGGTATTGTACCGAATGTGCGGCAATGTGTTTCTGGCCGATGTTATTGATGAGATGGCAAAAAAATCGAACCTGGTTCGATTTACCTCCGGAACCGATTTGAATCGCCTCAGGCAGGCCCGCGACGAACATTTCCAGATACTTGAAGCGTTAAAGAATGAAGATAATCTTGTACTCGCCGAACTCTGTGTAAAACATCTGCAGCCCTCGCGTCTCATGTATCTGGAAAAACGGGGGCATCTGTCATGATAAAAGGGGAAAACAGCGTGCATTGCTGCCAGGTTGCCCCGGGTTATCAAGCGGACCAGGAGCCCTTAAAAAAGAAAAGGGAGAGATCGCTTCAACGATCATTCCAATTTTCAAGCAGTAGTGTGTGATTTACATGTTATAACGGAAACAGGTCAAGAGACGTTATTTATTAATTTAGTCAGGGGCCAGGAAGCATTGTGCAGCGATTGGCCGGGAAAACAATGATGGATAAAAAAACGCAAAAGAAAATATCTGGTTCGGTGATTCGCCTGCACCCTGAGGATAATGTTGTTATCGCGGTTAAAGAGATTGGTGTGGGTGAGGCTATTCCCAGTGAAAATATTACCAGCCTCCACCTGATATCCGCCGGTCACAAAATTGCGACAAGCCCCATCTCCAAGGGGGCGCCAATTCGAAAATACAATACGGTCATCGGCTTTGCCGGTTGTGACATAGTGCCGGGCAGTTCCGTTCACAATCACAATGTTGTCTTCCGCGACATTGATCGTGACTACGCCTACGCAAGTGAATACCAGCCGACCGAATTTGTTCCCGAGGCGGAACGTGCCACCTTCGAGGGGATCGTTCGCGATGACGGCAGGGTTGCGACCCGCAACTATATCGGCATCTGTTCGACGGTTAACTGTTCGGCAACGGTCGTCAGGAAAATCGCCGAGTGGTTTACACCCGAACGGTTGGCCGATTATCCGAACGTGGACGGCGTTGTTGCCTTCAGTCACCCGCTCGGCTGCGGCTGCGAGATGACCGGGGATGCGATGGACCAGCTGCGCCGGACCATTGCCGGATATATTACCCATGTCAATCTGGCAGCGACCCTGATCGTCGGTCTTGGCTGTGAACGCAATCTGATATCCGAACTGGTGAAGATTCACAATCTCAAAGTTGGCCCGAAATTACAGACTTTCATCATGCAGGAGGTCGGCGGCACACGAAAAACAATTGAAGCCGGTGTGGCGGCGGTCAACGACCTCCTGCCGGAAGCCAACCGGGTCAAGCGTCAAACCGTTTCTGCGAGTCATCTGACGGTCGGCCTTGAGTGCGGCGGATCCGACGGCTTTTCCTCTATTACGGCAAATCCGGCGCTTGGCGCAGCTGCAGACATACTGGTGCGGCATGGTGGCACTGCCATTCTCACGGAAACCCCGGAAATTTATGGTGCCGAACACACCCTGACCCGGCGGGCCGTATCGGTTGAAGTGGGTAAAAAGCTCATTGAGCGAATACGCTGGTGGAAAGATGTCTACGCCGTCGGGCGTGATGTGCAGATTAATGGTGTCGTCAGTCCCGGCAATCAGGTCGGAGGATTGGCGAACATCCTCGAGAAGTCACTGGGCTCTGCAATGAAGGGTGGTACCGGTCCGCTCATGGAGGTGTATAAATATGCCGAAACGGTCGAGACTAAAGGGCTCGTTTTCATGGATACGCCGGGTTACGACCCGCCGTCCGTCACCGGCCAGATAGCGGGAGGCGCAACATTGATTGCCTTTACTACCGGTCGTGGTTCGATGTTTGGTTCAAAACCGTCCCCTTGTATTAAGCTGGCTACCAACACGCCGATGTATCAATGGCTGGAAGAGGATATGGATATCAATTGCGGGGAAATCCTTGATGGCGGCAAAACCGTTGAAGAAATGGGTCAGGCTATTTTCGAGCTCATGCTTGCAACGGCCTCCGGCAAGAAGAGCAAAAGTGAACTGCTCGGCCTTGGGGACAACGAGTTCGCTATCTGGGATATCGGCATTATGGGCTGACGACGCGATACTCGGCCGAATACGATGACGGCAATAGTTGGGGAAGGTGATCCCTGCCCGGCCATCATTTCAGCTGAAAAAAGGCAGTCTGTATTGTCGGGAATCATCTGTATGGGCCGCGGCTTCAGAGCCGCATAATAAAAATCCGTAGTGTTAAAACACAGGGAGAAAATCAAATGGGTCAAAAAAGAAAAGTTACCGTACTGACGCTGATTGCAACGCTTGCTCTGGGAGGACTGTTCGCTGCATCGACAATGGCAGCTGATTACCCCGACAAATCGATTTCGGTTCTTCAGGGATTCAAGGCCGGTGGCGGAAGTGATGCCCTTGCTCAATTGACAGAGCCATTTCTCGAAAAGTATATCGGTGAGAGCTTTGTCAATCAGTATATTCCGGGAGCAACGGGAGCCATAGCCTGGACACAGCTCGCGAAACAAACGAAACCCGATGGCTACACCATATCCATCACCAACACCCCGATGTTGATGACCAATTACATCATGAATCAGGAAATCAAGTACAACATCAACGAGTTGACTCCTCTCGCCAACGTGGTCACCGATCCCGGAATTATCGTCGTCAGCAAGGACAGTCCGTACAAAACAGTTCAGGAGTTTTTTGAAGCAGCAAAGAAAAATCCGGGTACTCTTACCGTAGGAAATTCCGGAATCGGCGGCGATGATTTCTTCACGACACTGATAGTCGAGAAGGCCACCGGCCTGAAATTCCAGATGATTCCATTCCAGGGTGACGGTCCCTCCTGGCAGGCAGCCATGGGAAACAAAATTGATGCGAGTTTCAACAATCTCGGCATCACCTTCCCGCAGATCAAGGCCGGCAACCTGCGGGCCCTGGTGCTTTTCGCTCCTGAGCGCAACGCCAATATACCAGACGTTCCAACCTTGAAAGAGATCGGCTTTGACGTCTCATCCGGCTCGTCACGCGGCTACAGCGCACCGAAAGGTATCCCCGCTGCAGCACGGGATGCTCTTATCAAGGCCTTCCGCCAGATGGGAGATGATCCGGAGTTTGCCAAGAAAGCTGCGGAACGGGCACTGACCCTCGACCTGAAATATGGTGATGACTACACCGCCTACCTGCAGAATCAGGAAGTAGTATTTGGTAAAATCTGGGACGAAGTAAAAGGTCAATATAAGGCTAAATAAGGACTGAGCCCTGCAAGGGGATGGATCAGGTTCATCCCCTTGCAGGGCTTCTGGAGAGATCATAATGAGAAAGCTCATCCCGTATGCCCTGTTCGCGGGAGTCATTGGTTTCGTCGCAATTATCTTGTACATGGACACCCTGCATATGACGAAGGCGGCCTACCAGCTGCCCCGGCTCGTTATCATTCTGGTATTGGCTCTTTTGATCCTGATGATTGTCGAACGGTTTATTCAGATCAGGAAAAAAACGCTTATCAAGGAAAGTGACGAAGGCCCTGATCCAATCGGGGAACCGGAGGAAATCATTGACGGAGTCGTCAGCCCTACCCGTATCGCGGTGTTCATTGTTCTGCTTATAGCTTACGTGGCGACAATAAAACCATTAGGGTATTTCATCGCCACCCCGTTGTTTCTTATTGGCATCATGGGTTATCTGCGTGCGACGAGCATGTTCCGGATCGTTCTTATTGCCGTCGGTTTCACCGGATTTGTCTATTTTTTATTCGTCCTGTTTCTGAACCTGCCGGTACCGATGGGAATACTGGCCTCGTAAAAGGAGTGATCTCGTGATTTTCGATGCTATCCTTACTGGTTTGACAGGAGTCATGACTCCTCTCAACCTGTTACTCGTCGCTGGCGGAACGACAATCGGCATGTTCGTCGGAGCAATGCCCGGACTCTCTGCAACCATGGCGATAGCGCTTCTGCTGCCTCTGACGTTCCCGCTGCCTCCCGCGTCTGGTCTGTCTCTGCTCGCCTCGCTCTATATGGGCGCCATGTACGGCGGCTCTATCGCCGCCATCCTGCTCAGGACGCCGGGCACACCGGCGGCGGCAGCTACCATACTTGACGGCTATCCGATGGCCCAGAAGGGACAGGCAGGCAAAGCGCTGGGTGTATCCCTGGTAGCATCCTTCATCGGCGGTGTCATCAGCAGTATCGCACTCTTGACCGTGGCGCCGATTCTTGGCCAGGTCGCCTTGCAGTTCGGGCCGGTGGAACTCTTTTCTGTTGCCGTACTCGGCCTGACCATCATTGCCTCGCTGTCCCGCGGCTCAACAATTCTGGGTCTTCTCTCCGGGTCGATAGGCGTTCTTGTGGCGATGGTCGGCATGGACAATATTACCGGCACGCCGCGATTTACTTTCGGGAACATCAACCTGTTCGGCGGCATTTCATTTATCGTGGCATTGATAGGTATATTCTCCATTCCACAGGCCATCAGATTGATTGAAAGGAAAGGTGTCTCAGAGCGAAAAACCGTGGTAAACAGCATTACAGACCGAATGCTGCCGACCTGGATTGAATTCCGGGCGCTGATTAAGACCATTATCCGTTCCTCGTTCATCGGAATATTTACCGGCATCATTCCGGGAACCGGCGGTGACACCGCCTGCTGGTTCGGATACAATGAAGCGAAGCGCTTCTCAAAAGAAAAGGAAAAATTCGGCACCGGACATCCGGAAGGAGTTGCGGCTGCGGAAGCCGCCAACAACGCCGTCGTTGGCGGGTCACTGATCCCAACCATATCGCTCGGGATACCGGGAAGTTCCTCCACGGCGGTCCTCATGGGCGGGTTGATGGTGCACGGCATCATGCCGGGGCCGACGCTGATGACCGAGTACGCCGATGTGACCTACACCCTGATCTGGGCGGTCATGCTTTCAAATTTTGCCATATTCTTTGTCGGCCTGTTCATGACCCGCTTGTGCATCCATGTAACGCGGGTTAAGGATACGATCATGGCACCACTGATTATCGTCTTGTGCGTTATCGGTTCCTTTTCCATAAATAACAACATATTCGATGTATTCATCATGCTCAGCTTCGGGTTTCTCGGCTACATCATGGACCGGTTGAAAATTCCGCCGGCGCCACTTGTCGTCGGACTTATACTTGGCAACCTGCTCAATGTAAGCCTGCACCAATCGCTAATGATCGGCCATGGCAGCTGGCTTGTTTTCCTGAAAAGCCCCATATCGGCAGTTCTTCTAGCCCTGGCTGTGTTTTCGATTCTCCAGAGCACACCGTTATTCGGCTGGCTGCGCAAGTTCATGAAGACCAGCAGAAAGCATGGACAGCCTGAATAAAGGAAAGACCCGGCGGGGCAGCATACCGCTATTTAATTGTTGGTTCACCTATGGTTTATCAAATTAATGGAGTAACAACGTGAAACTTCCTCAAATGGCAGTCATCGAACAACAGTTTGACGAACAACTGATTGATGATGTGGCGGCAACCGTAATCCTGGAAATGGCGCAGCTGGACCTTGCCGGCAAAGTGAAGCCCGGTGATTCCGTTGCCATCACCGCCGGCAGCCGCGGTATTGCCAATATTGCCCTGATAATCGGGACTATTGTCAGCGAACTTAAAAAGATAGGGGCCTTACCGTTCATCTTTCCGGCCATGGGCAGCCACGGCGGTGCCACGGCGGACGGCCAGCGGCAGGTGCTCGCCAATCTGGGAATTACCGAAGAATCAATCGGCTGCCCGATAAAAAGTGACATGGATCCCGTCCATTTAGGGGAAGCTGCGCTCGGCTATCCCATCTACGTTGATAAACATGCCATGACCGCCGATCACATCGTGGTGGTCAACCGCGTCAAGTCTCATACCAAATTCAAGGGACCGGTCGAGAGCGGCCTGATGAAGATGATGGCCATCGGCATGGGCAAACAGAAAGGTGCATCCTATTATCATAAGGCGGCGGTACGATTAACCTTTCCAAAGATCATCGAAAACGTCGGTATTGAAGTGATGAAGCGCTGTCCCGTTCTCTTCGGTCTGGCTATGGTGGAAAATGCCTTTCACGAAACCTGCGTCATTCGGGCCTTCAATCCGGAAGATATCCTGGAAGGGGAAAAAAACCTCCTGCCAATTTCCAAACAGCGAATGGCGCAGCTGCCCTTTGATGAGATTGACGTACTGATTGTGGATTTAATCGGCAAGGATATTGCCGGTACCGGGATGGATACCAACGTTACCGGACGTAATGCCGACCTGCTTGGTGATTTTACCACAAGGCCGCGGGTGAAACGTGTCTTCGTCCGCGATTTAACGCCGAAGAGTGAAGGAAACGCCATCGGCATCGGTCTCGCCGATTTTACGACCACGCGGCTGGTCGACAAGATGGACAGACAGAAAACGTGGATGAATGCCATAACGGGAATCAGTCCCGAAAAAGGCGCAATTCCCATCCATTTTGCCAGCGACAAGGAAGTCCTCGGGGCCTGCCTTGAAACAATCGGCGATACACCCTCCGCAGACGTGCGGGTCGTCCATATCAAAAGCACCATGGATGTGCACAGGATTTCGGTGTCCCGTATCTACGCCGATGAGATCGCCGGGAACAAGCGGTTGAAGCAGATAGGCGACTGGGGTGAAATGACCTTTGATGCATCGGATAACATCAGAGATCCATTCTGAACTGTTATGGGTACATTGAATAATTAGATTTGCGCCCGGAATCATGGCGCGTGTGAAAATTTTCAAGGTAGTCGTAATTATTCAAGGTAGTCATATGAAGGGGAATTGCTTTTTCACGGCTGCTGATGAATCCTGAACAAAAAACAGCCGCCCGCGTCACGGTTCAGCCGCTGCGGGCGGCCGCCGGGAGAAACCTGCCGATGGCAGGTTTCTTGATTTCCCTGATGATAGCAACGGCGATCATCAACGGTCTCTGGGCACCTTTTCCTTCCTGGCCTTCCGGACTTTTTGCCTGGTGTGCTGCAGCACTTCTCATATCCCGGGTCTCCGCAGCACAATTGCTGCAGATCGGGGCCTTGCTCCTGATCGGCATCATGGCCCTTTGCGGAGCACTCTATCTTGGTTCAGAGCCGTCGTGGCTACGGCTTCTGGACAGTAATGCCCCGCTGTTGTCGATGATTGGCGCCGTCAGCTTCCTGAGACTGGTCGCCATGCGGGATACTCCCGTGCCGGAAACCCTGCCGCATGGACCGCGTGCCTTCCAGAGTACCGTGATGGCAGTGGCGTTGCTCGGTTCATTTATCAATATTTCGGCCCCCATACTCATCGGTGACCGGATAGCGCAAAAAAATGGTTTGAGTAATTTTGCGGCTCAGTCCATCACCCGCATATTCTCGGGTTGTCCCGCCTGGTCACCGTTTTTTGGCGGTATGGCTGTCGTCCTCACCTATATCAGCAATACGCACCTGCTGTTCGTCATGCTGATCGGCCTGCCTTTTGCCGTTATCGGTCTCCTGCTCGTGATCGTTGAAGCGCGCATTCGTTATCGCGGCGAACTGGAGAACTTTGCCGGCTACCCGATCACCTTATCCAGTCTCTGGCTGCCGCTCATGCTGGCAGCCTGCGTCGGAGCCGGCTATGTTTTTTTGCCGAGTGTACCGATTTTGATCGTCATCGCCATGGCCGCACTCTCCGTGACGGCCATCTTCCTGCTAATTTCACATGGTGGTGCCGGGATGATCAGCCGGCTGTGGTCCTATATGTTGCAGGGTTTGTCCGGAATGGTCGGCGAACTACTGCTCTTCATTTCCGCCGGGGTACTTGCCGTGGGGCTGCGGGCACTGGTTACAGCCACTCATTTTGAACTGGGATTTTCCGGCGGCTTTGATGCAGTTTTTGCCGGACTGCTGCTCGCTTCCTTGATCATCGTTTCGGCGCTCGGCGCGCACCCGGTTGTCTTCATCGCCGTGGTCACCCCCCTGCTCGCTCCGATTAATCCCGACCCGCAGCTGCTGGCAGTCACCTACCTCTTCGGTTGGAGCATGGGAACCTGTTCCAGTCCGCTATCGGGAACCCACCTGGTCATGCAGGGGCGATTCGGTATCTCCAGTGTCAAGGGCGCCATGCGCAACTGGCCCTTTGTCGCGGTAATGTATCTTATCAGCCTCGTCTTTCTAAAGCTGGTTGCACTCATTCAGGGCATCTGATTCCACATCTCCTTGACGTAAGGCTGGCTCAACTCGTGAAATATCCAGGATATGCGAAGGCGGAACCTCACCTGGCTGAGCAGCTTCTTGATCTGCGCTACCGGCTGGTCAAATACAACCTTGGCAAGCCCCTGTCGACACCGACCTGGCCGAATGGCGTCTTTGTGCCGCCGCCCGGATTATCGGACCCGGCGGTTTAAGAAACGGATCACTTCTTTTTGATGTACTCTTCCCACTCGACCGGCAGCATGTTCTTCTTTTTATTGTTGCAATCCTTACAGCTCGGCACCAGGTTATCCCTGGTGCTTCGTCCGCCCCGTGCGAGCGGTACCAGATGATCCATGGTCAGTTCCGGAAAGCCGACCACCACCTGGCAATAATAGCATTTACCAGCAGCGGTTTTCTGCTGCCACCATCTTGTCTTGCGCAGATCACGCGCCTTGGCCCGTTCACGCCTGATCTCCTCTTCACTGATGCCGTCCAGCCAGAAATAATCCCCCATCAGCCGACCACCTCTCCAACAAGGAGCTTTCTGAACTCTCCGACCAGATAGAGAGATCCGGCAACCACCACCAGATCAGCGGGGGTTGCCTGCCCGAAGACACTGTCCAGTGCGTCCGCTACCGAGTCGAAGAGCTGTACCTCTGCAGATAGAGGCTGTACGAGCACACCGGCAAGATCGGCCGGTAAGGCGGAACGCTCACTCTCTGGTCTCGTGAGCAGCAGGACATCGGCTACTTTCTCCATTTCCCGGAGCATGTCGCGGTAATCCTTATCGGCCATTGAGGCCCAGACAACGAGAAGTCGCTGATAGCTGAACTGGTTTTTAAGCGTCTGAACAAGAAAACTCACCCCGGCAGGATTATGGGCACCATCTAGGAGAAACCTGAGCGCAACGGGGGAAGATGGCGAGATCCTGACCCGGTTCCGGGAACTTCCGTCCATCTCTATATACTCCATCCTGCCCGGCCAGAGTGTTTTTGACAGACCGGAGCGAACAGCATCATCGTAATACTGCAGCCCGATTTCCGCAAGGCTACAGCCGCAGCAACGGCGCATGAGCTATTGTTGACCTGCCAGGCTCCATTTTTACCGCAGGCAAGACGCTCTATCCGCAGAGAACCGTCTGTATTCTGCCATGTCCAGTGCTCGTCATCACCCGGTATCATCAGAAAATCCCTGTCCCGTATCTGCAGCGGGGCATGTCTTTCCCTGCTGATCTTCGAGATAACCGTGTCTGCGGGATGTTCCACGACACCAGAGATAACCGGAATCCCCTGTTTTATGATGCCTGCCTTCTCAAAGGCGACCGCTTCCAGGGTATCCCCCAGGTATTGCTGGTGATCAAGGCTTATGGTGGTAATCACCGAGAGCAGCGGCGTAATGACGTTGGTGGCATCCAGCCTGCCGCCCATGCCGGTCTCAAGAATCGCCAGGTCACACTTGTTCTCGGCAAACCAGGCAAAGGCCAGGGCGGTAGTGCACTCGAAATAAGTTATCATCTCACCCGCCAGGCTCGACCTGATCTTTTCGAGCAGGCGGGTAAAATCCGTCTGGCTGATATAGCCATCGTCTATCCTGAAACGTTCCCGCACCGAGCTGAGATGCGGGGATGTGTAGAGTCCGGTCCGATAACCGGCTGCGCTCAGCATGGTACGCAGCATGGAGCAGACAGATCCCTTGCCGTTGGTACCGGCCACATGCACGGCCGCACACCTCTGTTCGGGAGAGCCGAGGGCTGCGAGCGTGGTACGCATGGCCTCAAGGCCAAGTTTTATCTTGTGCATCTGCAGAGAATCAAGGTATCTGCAGGCGTCCTTATACGTTGTGAGCGGGGTATTCACTATGGATTCGAAAGGTCAGGTTTTTGGTTTCTATCAGCTGTTGTCTCAGCTGTCCAGGATACTTAATTTCGCGTAGTCAAGATGCAGGGTTTTCAGGCCATAGCGATCAAAGAGTACATCAAGGGAGCGCGGGGCAATTATTTTTTGTACGGTTCCGCTGCCAAAGAAAGAATGACTGACCCGACAGCCCTTGGCAAAATCTTCCAGCATCGTCTTTTTTCTGTTTCTTATCAGCGGGGTATGCGCTTTTCTCAAGGCCGGTGAGGCAAAGCGGGATCCTCCGGGAAATTCGGATCGAGATTCGATCATTTCATAAGTGCTCGAAGAAAGTTCCGCTAAAAACGGTGACATGCCGACACGCTTGAAACTCCGGTCCGGGGCCATCATTTCACGTGGATAGCAGAAATAGAGATGCTGCCTGGCGCGGGTTGCTGCCACATAGAGCAGTCGACGCTCTTCCTCCCACTGCTCCCCGGGAAAGGCGGAGGCATGCGGAAATCGTCCATCCGCCAGGCCGATGACAAAAACGGCATCCCACTCGAGTCCCTTGGCTGAATGAATAGTCGAAAGCACCAGTGTGTCTGAATCATTACCGTAGGCCCTCTGGTCGGCCTCCGGCGGATCAAGCGAGGCATCGTCAATAAACTGCTGCAGATCCTCATAACCGGCGATGATCGTTTTCAGCTGATCCAGGTCTTTCTGCCGCTTCGGGTAGTCATCGGCATAAAGCCTCTCGAAGACCGGCTGATACCACTCGAGTATCATGTCGCACAGCTCCGCCGGTTTTCTGCCCTTGGCCGACAGTCTGGTGAAAAGCCTTGCCAGTTGGTCAATACCTTTTTTCCAGGTCTTACCGGCCGGATAGGCTGCAAGTGCCGCAAAGGGATCCTGGGCGGCTGATATGGCTAAGGTGATATTCTGGGCCGTCTTGGGACCGACCTTTTCAATGCTGAGCAGCAGGCGGTTCCAGGAAAGGTTGTCAAGCGGGTTTACCAGCAGCCGAAGGACAGCAAGAACATCCTTCATGTGGGCAGCCTCGGTAAGTTTCAGCCCACCCCGCTTTTCAAACTGGATTGCCTGACTGCCGAGCTCGAGTTCGAGTTTGAAGGAATGGAAACCTGAACGAAACAACACGGCAATCTCGTTAAGCTGCATACCCTCGTCGCGCAGTTCCATGATCTTGCCGACCACAAAAGCAGCTTCAGCCCGTTCATCCCTGGCTCCATACAGATAAGGCCTGCACGTACCTTCGATACTGGTAAAAAGCGTCTTGGTATACTTCTCGGCGGCATTGCGGATAATCTCGTTGGTCAGGGTCAGGATCGGCTGGGTGGAACGATAATTTTCCTCAAGCTTGATGATGCTGGTACCGGGGAATACCTCGGGAAAGCGCATAATATTATAAAAATCGGCACCGCGAAATGAATAGATCGACTGTGAATCATCCCCGACTACCATCACGTTATCATGCCGGTATGCTGCCAGTCTGACAATATCGGCCTGTATCAGGTTGGTATCCTGGTACTCATCCACCATGATATAGCGATAACGGTCCGAAATTTCCTCGCGTACCTGCACGACCTCTGTCATCAGCCGTTTCCAGTTAACCAGCAGATCGTCATAATCCATCAGGCCATGATCTACCTTGAAGGCCTGATAGTGTTTTTTCAGCAGCAGAATGTCGTCTGCAAACTCGCTTAAATGGCTGTACTCCTCGAAAATCAGGTCCTCAAGCAGTAATCCCTTGTTTACCGAGCCACTGATCATGTTAATGATCGCCCGCTTGGAAGGAAACTGCTTCTTCGGACCGGATAGTTCCAGCGAGGACTTGAGCAGATTAATAATTCCTTCCGCATCGGCCCGATCGATAATGGTAAAGCCCGAGGCAAAACCAAGATGGCGCCCATGACGCCTGAGCAGCATGTTGGCGACACTGTGAAAGGTTCCTCCGGTTACCCTGCTGCAGCTGTCATTGAGGAGACGGCCGGCACGCCAGAGCATTTCCTGGGATGATTTCCTGGTAAAAGTAAGCAGCAGGATAGATTCCGGTTCAACAGAACTGTCGATCAGATGGGCAACCCGGTAAACAAGGGTTCGAGTCTTGCCGCTGCCGGCACCGGCAATAACGAGGACCGGCCCATCCGTAGTGGTAACGGCTTTATATTGGGCAGCATTAAGTTCATCCTGGTAATTTGTCCGTGATTTCATAGGACGCAACTGTACCATAGCGTCAGGAGCGTCGCAACGCCGGTTGACAAATAGCAAAGAGAATGTTTATTATTTGCACGATCTTCATTTTCCAGCCGACAAATTATCACAATTACAAGTATTTACAAGAGGCTTCATGACAAGCGACCCCTTTGCACCTCTTTTCACGCAGGAAACCTGTGCGACCCTGCTGCCTGCCACGACAGCAGATGCCTTCTTCGAAGCATTATTTGGTGATGCCGGCGATGGTTCATACGATCTCGAACTGCGCTACGTCGGCAGCGACCGGAGCTCTCTGCATTTTGATATCCTTTTACAGGAGCGCCCCGGTCATTGCCTTGCCTGTAATCTCACCTATGGATTACCCCAGGTGTTCACCCGTCATCCCGTCATCAATATCAAAGGTATCGTGGAAAAGGTGAATAGTCTGCTTCAGGAAAAAGGAAAAACCGGAGACTGGCGTCTTGCCGCCACCCGTCAACTCAGCCAGTCTACGCATGCCATCGGCCTGACAATCGACCTGCAGACGGATTGATTATTTCCGATTCCAGCCAAGCTGACATGGCATTTTTCTCACCCCGCAGACAATACCTCAGAGGTGAAACCCGGAGTAAAAGATGGACCTGAAAAAACAGCTCGGCAACCTTTTTATCCTCGGTTTTTCGGGTCCTGAGTTGTTATCCGGCTCACCGATTAAACGTGATATTGCAGAGAGGAATCTGGGCGGGGTCATCCTGTTTGATCGCAACCTGCATAATCCTGCTTTACCGGGCAATATCACCTCGCCTGAGCAACTGAGCAGGCTGACGACCGAACTCAGGAAGTGCTCTTCAGGCACACTTTTTATCGCGGTAGATCAGGAAGGCGGACTCGTGCAGCGACTTAATCCGAGAAACGGTTTCAGAGCAACCCCATCAGCGGCAGCAATGGGGAGCGCAGCAGGCGGGACGGCAAGTACCTCCGCCCAGGCGGAGCAGACCGCACAAACGCTGGCAGCAGCCGGTATCAATATTAATTTTGCCCCGGTCGTTGACCTGAACAGCAACAGAGAAAACCCGATAATAGGCAGGATCGGCAGAAGTTTTGCGGAAGACCCCGAAACGGTTGTCGAGCATGCCCTGGCCTGGATTTCCGCACATAAAAGACAGGGGATCGTCTCCTGTATCAAGCATTTTCCCGGCCATGGCAGCTCGACTGCAGACTCGCACCTCGGCTTTGTCGATATCACGACCAGCTGGCGGGAAAATGAACTGACGCCCTATCGGGAACTGATCAAGAACGGAGCAATCGAGATGGTCATGGCGGGACACCTCTTCAACCACCACCTTGATCCGATCTATCCGGCACCTCTCTCACACGCCACAATAACCGGTCTTCTTCGTCAGGATCTCGGCTTTAAGGGCGTTGTTCTAACTGATGATATGCAGATGAAAGGTATCACCGACCGATATAACCTTCCAGAAGCATTATGCCGCTCTTTTGCGGCGGGAATTGACATGATCGTCATCGGCAACAATTTGGCCCATGACCCTGCTGTTTTAGATACGGCTCTGGCAGCGGTACTTGTCGGCTTGCGCCGGGGTATCGTCTCGGAAGAACGTCTTTATTCAGCCCTGGGCCAAGTTGAAAAACTCAAACAGCAGATAAAGGTGAGAAAGGATGAAAGAACAGCAGACAACACATGAGATCTTTGTCGGGTATTTTCTCTGGATCTTCGGTTTTCTCGGAGCCCACCGGTTCTATTATGGCCGGCAGATATCGGGAACCATCTACTTCTTCACGCTGGGACTGTTCCTGATCGGCTGGATTGTTGATCTCTTTTTAATACCATCAATGAACAGGGACGCCGATTTTCGCTTTATTGAAGGTCCGCTGGACTATAATATCGCCTGGCTGCTGCTGACCTTTCTCGGCATCTTCGGCGTCCACCGTATGTATTGCGGAAAGTGGGTGACCGGCATCATCTATCTATTGACCGGTGGTCTCTTCCTGGTGGGGGTAATCTATGATTTCTGGACACTCAACGAGCAGATCAGTCTGCTCAACCACGCAGAAATCAAGAGACACGATGTTTTCAGCTGAATCGGTCTTCTTCTGAAAGTCCGAGGAGCTGCCCGACGACACTGGAAAGATCGCGCAGGGAAACCGGTTTCATACAATATGCATCGACGCCGGCGCTCATGGCGAATTCCCGCGTCAGCCGGTCTGAGTAGCCGGTAATCAGCACGACAGGGAAATCTGATTTGATACGTTTGATCTCGGCACTGAGTTCGACACCGGTCATATGCGGCATGGTCAGATCGGTCACCAGCAGGTCGTAGGCATCGGGATTTTCCCGGAAGTGATCGAGTGCAGCTTTTGCCGATGTCCAGCCGCTGACGTGATAACCGATGCTGCGGCAGCAGCTCTCCGATGACCTGCACAACCTGGCCTTCATCATCAACGAGTATGATCCTCCCTTTTCCATCAAATACATCGTCGCCCTGAACCAGGATTCCGGAGGATCTCTGCCGCACCACGACCGGCAGCAGCACCCTGAAAACAGCACCGCGGGCCACATCGCTCTTAACCTCGACCAGTCCGCCATTGCGCGTGACGATACTATGCACGAGAGCCAGCCCCATGCCGGTTCCGTAACCTTTTTCCCTGGTGCTGAAATAGGGTTCAAAAATACGGTCGCTCACTTCACTGCTTATACCTTCTCCGGTATCCGAGACCGTTATTTCAATCCATTCGGTTTTGTCACCTTCCCGCTGCTCGGCCTTCTTGATCTCGATAGAGAGTGTGCCCTGCTCGCTGCCAATGGCATCGGCGCTGTTCGTGCAGAGATTTATCAGTACCTGCTGCAGTTCCACCGGGTCAAGATTCACCGGCCCACAATCTTCATCGATGTTCTGCTCGATTTTAATATTTGCGGGTAATGTTGAACAGAGCAGCTTGATGACTTCCTTGGCGATCGGATGGATGTATTGGGGATGCGCTTTCTGCTCACCGTTCTGTGAAAAAGTGAGGATCTGCTCGACCAGTTTTTCAGCCCGCTTACCGGCGATGAGAATCTCACTAAGATACTCATAGGTCGGTTCATCTTCGACCCCCATCTGCCGCATCTTCAGTTTGAGAATCTCCGTATACCCCATGATTGGTGTCAGCACGTTGTTGAAATCATGCGCGATACCGCCGGCGAGGGTGCCGATGGCCTGCATTTTCTGGGCATGACGAAGCTGCCGCTCAAGCTGGAAACGGTCCGTGACATCCCGGGCAATGGCAATAACGCTTTCCACCTCCCCTTCAGCATTTTTTATCGGGGTACCAATAACCTCGTAGTAGATGACGCCTGCTTCATCATCGGTCTCCACACGCCGAATAGCGACCTCGACCTTGCCACTCTCGATACTCTTTGTAATTGCACAATCTTTGCAATAGTTTGACCGTTTGCAGATAATCTCCTGGCATAATCGACCGATCGACATAGAGACATTCTGACGAACCGCATCATTCACCCAGATTGCCGATTTATTTCTGTCAAACAAGACGATGAGTCCCGGAAAACCGTCCAAAATGGCTTTTTTCTGAGATTCGCTGGCGACAAGGTTCTCCTCGGCGGTCTTCAGGTCAGTCACATCAATAATCGTCGTGACAATACCACTTACCTGCCCCTTTGCATCATGCATCAGGGCCTTACGGAAGATAACAAAATATCTTCTTGCACCAGCCCCGAACACTTCATCTTCATACGGGTCAGCGGATCCGGTTTGCAGGAGTTTAGTATCCATCTCCTGGTGCTTTTCGGCATTACGATCAGCTATCAGGTCGTAAACACCTCTTTTCCGGACATCCTCATCGGGCAAATCAACGAATTCGCTGAAGGCTCTGTTTGAGCCGACAAACACACCACTCTTATCAAGAAAGAACATGGGGACGGGAATAGCATCCACCAGTTCCTGTTCATATTCTGGTACACGTGACATAGATATACCTGTCAAACAATCAAATTAACGTCGGTCAGGCCAAATCGGCGCGAGAAGATAACTATATGTTAATTCTATTACAAATTTCGAAGATTTTCCAACAATTATAGAGACACCGTAAAACTTTTCCAATCAGCGAGCATGCCAAATGACTTTTACTTGACTTTTCCGGCTGTGACCATCATAAGTTTTCCCATTACCAGCCTGAATAGTAGAGGCCACCTGGCATAATCGCCTTTTCGTCCGGTCTTGGCATTATGCTCAAACGAATAACTTGATTATTCGAGGTACCCTGGAGAAATCATGACAGACAGTACGACGGATCAAGGCTGCTTCGACCGGAAAAAGCCTGATATTTCATATCCCTGTTCCTGGGAATATAAGGTGATCGGCACCGACAGAGAAAGGCTCGAAGAGATAATTGTTACCGCATGCGCCCCCTCTGCCCGACCATCACCCTCGCAAATGTCAGCTCGGGCGGTCGCTATTACAGCCTGAAGGCAACGCTTGAAATCGACAGCGAGGAAATGCGCTTGAACATCTTCAAGCGGCTCCAGGACAGCAAAGAAGTTAAGATGGTAATATAAATGGCTACCTTGCAAAATCACTTTTCGCCTGATCTCTGTGTTATGCTCAAAATTTTATCCTCGTAATATTAGTTATATGACTGCGGAAAATTTCTTACATGCCTTGATCTCAAACGAAAATTCTGATTATTCAAGGTACCCAAATGGTTGAAAATAAAAGCAAAGAACCATCAAAGCTGATCCCTGTTCTACGTGAGGGAGTCTCGGTTATCCAGATGATTTTCTTTAAAGAAGTAAGAGAACATCTACAGCTCACGCATCCGGACACGGACCGGAAGACCTTATCGCTGCTAGCCGGCGCAATCACCAATGAGCTGTTCGGAGCCCCCAACCCGGATCCTCCATTCGCCCGCTTCCTTGCCGAACAGCAGGCAACCATTGAGCAGGAAATGCTCGGCCTCTCCACGCATCTGACCCACCTGTGCCGCTACCTTACCGATGCCCTGAGAATACAGGCACTCTGTGACAATCAGGAAGGTCTGCAGCATTCAAACGGACTTATCGTCGCGGATAAACTTGGCGTTCTGCTAAAAGATCGGGAGATACCGCTGCCCTCGAACTTTATAGCCATGGTACGGGAAATAGGCGCACAGCATCAGCTCATCATCCCCCCGGTACAGATCTCAGCTGATGAAAATAACAGCATTGAGCATTGACCGATACGGATGTATCACGCCATCTTCTTCAACCTGGCAGGCAGCACACCCCGTACCGAGTTGCACAGATAGAGTTTATCAGCCTGCAGCAGATCATCGCGAAACAGGATCCGCTCCCTGACCGGCAGGCTAACCTGACGCTCAAGAATAGCTCTTCGCATGATACCGTCCAGGAGACCGGAACGCAGCGGCGGGGTATAATAACAGCCATCCTTGAGAATAATGATGTTGCTGATGCAGCCCTCGGTAATTTCGTCTCTCTCATTGCTGAATACAACATCAAACAGACCTTCAGCGCGGGCTTTGTCATGGGCCCGGTCGTAGATTTCCCGCCGTGTTGTTTTATGAAAGACCCAGGGGCTGGATGTATCCATGGCCGAGCCGGAAAAATCAATCAGGACCGGTTGGTCGCAACTGGTTTCTGACGGACGGGGGAGTTCCAGGTGTTCCGGTTCCCCGCACTCACTGCTGTCGAGCTGTATCTCCCCCGTACTCGACAGGCAGAGCCTGACCCGGTGACAGCTGCTGTCAGTCAACAATCCGGCATATGACAAGAGCCTGCTGTGCACCATTGCGCAGTCACAGGCAAAACCGAAATAATCGGCGGACGAGGCCAGTCTCTGCACATGTTCGTCAATGAACAGATAGCCCTGACGGGGATGGTAGAGCAGCGTCTCAATGAGCTCGAAGTTCGGCAGCGGGTCCGTGAGAAATTTCGATTTCAACAAACACTCCTGCCACTCTGACTCTGGCAGGGAATCAGCCACGATACCGGAGCCAATCCCCATTTCACCGGATGTTCCGGCAAGCACTACCGTTCTGATCGGTACATTGAAAATCGCAGCTCCTGCAGGCGAAAAATAACCGATAGCTCCGGTGTAGACGCCGCGGGGTTCTTTTTCCAGTTCATCGATGATTTCCATGGTCCTGATTTTGGGCGCTCCCGTTACCGAACCGCAGGGGAAAATCGCTTCGATGATCTGCTCCGCAGTCAGCCTTTGTTTTCCTGTTCGCGTGGCCTCCACTGTCGAAGTCATCTGCAATACCGACCGGTACTGCTCGATATCAAAAAGGGAGGTGACCTGCACGCTCCCGCCGCCGGTTGCCTCCGTCAGCCTGGACAGATCATTGCGCAGCAAGTCAACGATCATCACATTTTCACTTCTGTTTTTCACATCGTTGTGCAGGATGGTTGCATTTGCAAGATCCTCTTCACCCGTGCGCCCCCGTGCAATAGTGCCTTTCATCGGCCGGGCGATAATCTTCTCCCCCTCCGCCCGGAAGAAAAGTTCCGGAGAAAAAGAAAGAATGTAACGCTCTTTGTTTCTGATGCAGCAGCCGTACGGAACCGGTTGACTGCGGCGCAGATCCCGATAAAACGCGGCCAGCGAACCTCTGAAGTCAAAATGCAGTTTGAAGGTGTAATTCACCTGATAGGTGTCACCTGCAGCGATGTAGTCGAGTATCGTTCCGATGGCCCGATAAAATTCATCGCGGTCTATATTCGGCCGCAGATTCCGCAGTTGATAGGTTTCTTCAGGACGAGAAGAAGTGCCAAAATCGGCGGGTTCGCCCTGTTCATCAACATGCCTGAGCCGGTCAGGCGCTGAATACACACCAAATTCGGCACCGATGGTGCCTGAGAGGTGGGCCGAGGCAATCACCCGGCCCAACGAATCATCATGCAGGAATTCATAGGAAAACCAGCCGGCACAATACAATCCTTTTTCCAGGCAGCCCTGTATTTCCCGGTAGAAGGATGCTCTATCATCACCGAAGCGATAACGGATATGCTGATGCGGTTTGGTGAAAAGCAGAGATTGCGAATTCGTCTTGTCCGGCTTGGATGTATCAAGGAAAACGTAGTTCTCCTCTGTTTCCAGACCGGCAAAAAGGTTTGAGATATACCTGTCAGACAGAACCCTGTTGTTCATAACAATCGAAACAATACGAGTAAGAATTTTCGGGTTTGCTTCGGTGTCTGTTTTGACTGCCCTGCTACTGTCCAGAATATCATAATATTCCGGGACAGCGAGGAAAAAAGTTAAGCAGGAAAAGCGCTGCGCTGCCGGTTTCTCCGGCATGATGAGCACAACCTGTCGGACGATCACATAAAAAAAAGGGTCGCCGGAGAAAACTCCGCGACCCTTGTATCACCGATTCAGCGGCGGATCGGCTATCCTTTTGACTCTCTCGCCTTCTTCATGTCCTCATAATCCTTGACGGCACTGATGACAGCCTCATCCTGGCGTGCCTTGATTTCTCCGACCTTTTCCCTGATTTTCTCTTCATTGATGTGCAAACCGGGTATGTCGGCACCGAAAAGAGCATTGGCCAGATAGTCAAACGAGAAGAGCATCAGGGCGACATCATCCGTACGAATCTTCTCGATCAGGGCAGAGTCCAATTCGTATGTTTTCAGAAAAGAACTCTCAAAGATGAAGCGGCGAAAATGGGCAAGATCTGTCGAGGTCATGAAAAACATGCGCTTGGCCTGCTCGGATAGCGTTGCCTGATGGCCGAAGGATTTACGCCTCATGATCAGGCGCAGCCACTTCTTGTTCATTTCATCACGAACATCAACGCCCTGGTCAGCCCGCCATTCGGCAACGGTCCACTCCTTATTTTCTTCATGCCCCTTACAATAGTCTTCCTTGACCAGAAAATAGAATTTATCCTCCCGGGAAACCAGCTCATTACCTTCGGCGTCCTTGCTGCCGCCCTCGTGAAAATCAGCCATGCCGACAGGATAATAGCGGCAGGCAGAGGGACGGTCCGTGTAAACGGTACACCCCTCAGGAGTCACGAACGGGCACTTGTTGTCCTCATCGCGCATCTTGATCATTACTCCCGGCATATCGGTCTTCTCCAGATAGGTCGGGGAGGTATAGAGATGCAGAAACTCGTGAGGCGGCAGATCGAGACGCTGCGTCAGTTTCAGGATATCATACGGGGTCAGGATGATCCTGATGTTGCCGCAGCAGGCGGTAAAGCAGCTGACACCAGGATGGCAGCGAAACTTTATCCGGCTGTTCTCGGTTAGTTTGACAGGCTGAATGTTCGACGGATTTGTTGCTTTGCTAAAGAGCATTTTCTCTTTTGCATCTAATATCTTTTCGTTCATGATACAGGACCTTCTGTTAAAATAGTGATAACCACCACAAAGTGGCGCTTTTGTTTTTCAACGAACCTGCTATTCTAAACCGTCAGTGCTACTGTGTCAAACCTCATTTCCCCTTCCTGACGCTCCGGTTGCCGACTGAATTTTAATACCAAATGAAACCGGGCAGCTACCGCCAAAAACCAGTGCATTCGCTGCTTTGCTCTTGCGGTTTCAGCGAAATATACGTATATGTATCTCTCCAAAACCGGCGGATACTCGGCATTAAAAGGCCACACCCTCTTCTTTAACGGATTGCAAGGTTAGATTTTTATGAAATTGTTCGTTCGACCAGTGGATCTGACAACGGTCAGTACCATTATTTATCATTTGCCCGATGGGCCTTCACTCTCTCTTAATATCGACGGCATCGAGGAGTATGTTGATCTGGAGCTTGAGGTGGGTCATTATTGTGATACGTCTGATATCGACGGGACGCTGCATTTTTTCCCAAGAGGAAACGCCTGATTCGTCCGCTACCGGCAGCTTGATTGCCTGGCCCAAGGAACAGGGCTGGCGCTTTCTTTTACCACGTCTTATTCTTCTTCCATGATGCTGATTGATACAACATCGGACGGCCATGTTCATACCTTTTTATGCCGTCACGCCATCGGCACCATGGAGCAGTACGTCCAGGCCGCCATCAGCAGGAAGCTCAAAGGTATTACCTTTCTTGAGCATCTCGAAGAGGATATCAACTACGCGTCAAGAACCTGGCTGACAGAAGAGGATTTCGACACCTACTTTGACGAAGGTATCCGCCTGAAGGAACGGTACCGGGACCAGATAGCCATCCGTCTTGGCGTCGAGGTGGGCTACAACCCTGACTGCCCGGGAAAAATACAGGATCGGCTGGCACACCGGCGATGGGACATTATCGGCCTGTCCTACCATTTCTGCCGTATACCGGGCCTGGAGGATCATGTCAATCTTCTGAGCCGTAAACAGAAGAATATAAAGATTATTGAGCGCTACGGCAGCGGCAGACTGCTCGGTCACTACCTCGATGCCCTTCTCGAGGCGGTAGATAACATGGGAGCCCACTTCCTCTGTCATCTTGATGCCGGTCTACGCCATCAGCCGGACCTCTTCTACGATGCCACCCATCAAGCCAAAATCCAGCAGCTGCTCGACAGGGTGAAAAAGGCCGGCATGGCACTTGAAATCAATACCTCCGGTTACGACATACGAAACGAACCGTTCCCGCGCACGGATATTATTTTACGGGCACGAGACATGCAGATCCCACTGCGGGCGGGATCAGATGCCCACCAACCGGCGGAAGTCGGGAGACATTTCGAAAAGCTACCTGCCCTGCTTGCCACTCCAGCTCTTTCAAAACCATCAGGTCAATGATGACTGACAGGCTATCCCTCCGTTAACGAATTGAGACAGCCTGCCAGCCAACAAGACCTGCGATCCACCATATTGTCGCAGGTGAATCGCAAAAGCGACGAGGAAAGCGGGTTTTATCGACTTGTGAACGTGGGGATAAAGGCTTACACCAGCCAGTCAACGTTCATCCTGCGCACGACATTCAAACCTCCGGCAAGCACAAAACAGTCGGTGAATCCCTGATGATCGAGAAAGCGCTGGGTCTCATAGGATCTCGATCCGGCGTTACAGACAATGATTATTTTTTTATCCCGGGGCAGCTCAGAGAATCGTTGTCTGATCTGGTCATAGGGCAGAGATAACCACCTGGCGACCCCGAACTTCTCGACAAACGGTTCGGCCTCCCGGGCGTGGCGGACATCAAGCATGACGATATCCTCATGCTCCTCAAGATGGTCCATGACGGCAAAGTAGTCACGCATATCAATCTTTCGCATCCGGCCGTCGCAGAGGTTCTCGGCGACATAGGCCGCAGCATTGATGGAGTCTATTGCCGAGGAGAAAGGCGGAGAATAGGCCATTTCAATAGTATTGAAATCCTCGATTACCGCTCCTGCACACAAGAGCGGCGCGGCAGCATCTATCCGTGCCACGATACCGTCTCCCATCGGCCCGACGCCCTGCAGGCCAAGTACCTTTCGCGTCCGCCGGTCGAAAACCAGCAAAAAACAGGCAACCGCCTGAGTGGGGAAAAAGTGGGCCCGGTCACTCGGCGAGGTCAGGGATATATCGGCATCATACCCGGCGGCTTTTGCGGCCTTCCGGGTGAGTCCGGCAGAGCCGATACTCATGTCAAACCCCTTCATGATAAAGCTGCCGACTCCACCTTTAAACACCGAAGGGATTCCTCCGATATTGTCTCCTGCCACTCTCCCCTCTTTATTGGCCAATGAACCAAGAGGGGCAAAAAACTTCGACCCGGATACCAGGTTGGTTATTTCCACACAGTCCCCGGCGGCAAAAATATCGGGATCCGAGGTCTGCATATGTTCGTTCACCACGATTGCCCCGAATCCCGAAACATGGAGACCAGCCTCACGCGCCAGTATTGAGCGCGGACGAACACCGACTGCCGTGATAACAATATCTGCCTCGATACACCTTTTGTCGGTGCGAACGGCGCAGGCCTTGCCCTCAGCATCGGCCACTATCTCAAGGGCTCCTTCACCGAGGTAGATTTCAATACCGTTACTGCGAAGATGGTTCGCCAGAATTTCCGCCATCTCCCAGTCCACAAGGCTCGGCAGCAACTGCTCCTGATACTCTATCAGAGCCGTGTCAATACCCCAGAGATCCTTGAAGGCCTCTGCCATTTCGATGCCGATGGCACCGCCGCCGATGACGACCGCCTTGCCGACCTTGCCTTTGGCAAGCATCTCTTTGATGGCAATCGCCTTATGCAGGTCATTGACCGTAAAAACATTTGCCAGGTCGCTGCCTGGAATGGGTAATGCTATCGGTTCACTGCCGGTTGCCAGCAGCAGCTGGTCATAGGCGAGAATCCGCCTCTCTTTTGTCTGAACATGTTCGACGAGCACTGTTTTTTGTTTACGGTCGATGGACAGGGCCCGGGTTGAGGTCAGGGTGGTCACGCCCTTGGCTTTCTCGAAATAATATTCATCGCGAAGCATGTGAAAGCTGGTGGAACGAAGCTCGGTCTCATCCGAAACATCACCCGACACATAATAGGGTATGCCGCAGCCGCCATAGGAAATCAGGTTATCCTGATCAACCAGCGTTACCTCCGCATCAGGATCAAGACGTTTGATCCTGACAGCAGCTTTCGGGCCGGCGGCCACCGCTCCGATTACAACTACTTTTTTAGCCTTTCCCATCACCCTGCCTCTCCAGTTATTAAAACTCCATAATCTTATTATCAATTCACAGGCAAATGCAACCACGCCATATTTCTTGCATATGAACACCAAGGGCCAAGAATTTCAAGACTCTTGCGGTCGGTTCCGCATGATTTATATGGGCTTTTTGGTGAAATTCCAGGAAAGATTCAATCTGCTGCCACGAGCTTTTCCATGCGCAACCGGTGCCTCTTGTCAAACATATGCCGTTCAATCATCATGATAGAGCAAATCACACCGAACCCGGTACCCGCCGCAATCAGGAACATGATCAGGATCTGGTACTTTACCGCCTCAACGGGGGGAGAACCGCCCAGAATCTGCCCGGTCATCATGCCGGGCAGGCTCACCAGTCCGGCGGCGGCCATGGAATTAATGATGGGAATCATCCCGGTGCGCATACAATCCCGGCGCAGATCGGCAACGGCCTCTCTCCAGGTCTGGCCGAGCATGAGACGCTGTTCGAGGGTTTCACGTTGTTCATAGAAGAGGCTGGTCATACGGTCCGAGGCGAGAGCTACCCCGGTCATTGTGTTGCCAAGAAGCATGCCGAGAAAAGGAACGGCATAGCGAGGTTCATACCATGGATCCTGCCGGATAATCACCAGCAGGGCCAGGAGGGTAACGGAAAAAGAAGAAATAAACATGGAACCGGCACCGACGCCATAACCGAAAAACCCGCCGATCTTGTGCTTCAGACGACTCCGTACTTCCACACCCGCGGCAAGCAGCATGACCAGTGATATCAGGACAACCAGCCACCAGGCGCGACTGGCGAACAGAGACTGCAGGACCACGCCGATGAGCAGCAATTGCACCGTCATCCGGACGGCGGAATAAAGCATCTGCCGCTCGAGCCCCAGTTTCAACCTGAAACTAAGTACGGCGAGCAGGACGACAAGTCCGGCAGCAATAAAGAGATCAAGGGTGCTGAGCCTGGCGACATTCATGATCGGCGCTCCCCTGTCCGCACCTGCGGGGAAATCTCGAGACGATTTTGCCGCAGCGTCAGCAGGTTATGGGAAACACGTGCGAGCTGCTCCCTGTCGTGGCTGACCCAGATGACCGGTGCATCATGCGCCTGCCGATATTCATTAATGACCTTTTCCAGCAATAACCCGTTTTCCAGATCAAGGCCCGAACCCGTTTCATCAAGAAGCAGAACCGAAGGTTTCCTGACCAGGGCACGGACAACAGCAAGTCTTTGTTTCTCGCCGGTTGAAAGCCGGCTGACCTGCCAGGCCAGAACGTCATCTTCAAAGCCGCAGGCAGCAAGCAGTTGACGAGTATCCGATACATTGTAACCAGGGGGAAGATGATGCCCGAACTCGGGATACCACCATCTCGATTCAGCCGGAATCAGGGCGACCAAACGGCGCCATTCGGGTCCTGGGTAAGTTGAACATGCTCTGCCGTCCAGCAGAACAGTGCCATCATGGCAGTCAAGATCGGCGAGCGCACGTAGCAGCAGTGTTTTACCGACACCCGATGGGCCGCACACTCCCAGACAGGCACCGCCCAGGCAGGAAAAACTGTACGGTCCGTTTTTTCCGTAATACAGTTCTTCTACAAAAAGACGAGGATTATCAGGGGAGGACGATCGTAAAAGTTGATCCTTCATTTTCCTTACTTTCAACGAAAACTTCGCCGTTATGCCTTTCAACACTGTTTCGCACAATCGCCAGCCCCAATCCCGTTCCCTTGTGCTTGTCAGTGAAAAAGGGCTGAAAAACCTGTGCGGTCTTGTCAGCAGACATGCCGGTACCGGTGTCTGAAAATGAGATACGAACCTTATTATCAGCCGTCAGGGTTGTCGAAACCCGCAACGTTCCGCCCTCGGGCATGGCTTGTATGCCATTGATCAGGACATTGAGAAAGACCCGGTAGAGCATATCCTCATCGACCTCTTTTTTCAGTGGCTCTGCATTAAAATCAGTCTGGATAACAACATTCCCTTCGCCCGCCAGCGAGCGGACAAACCCAATCGCCCGCTCAAGTATGGCATGCAGGTCGCGCACTTCCAGTTTGAGTTGCTGGGGACGGGCAAAATCCAGGAATTCCGTAACGATGGCATTCAGACGGATGGTTTCATCAACGATGATCTGGGCAAGGTTTTCGTTGCCGGGTGCCACTTTGAGAATGCGTTTCTTTAATATCTCTGCCGTGCTTCGAACAATGCCGAGAGGACTTTTTATCTCGTGGGAGACCGTTGCCACCATAGTGCCAAGCTGGGCGAGGCGCTCGCTGTTGTTGAGCTGCTCCTCAAGTTTCAGACGCTCCAGTGTTCGTTTCTCAATAATTTTTCCGGCCCGGGAGACAATCGTGCGCAGGACGATAAACAGGACCGCCATCACCGCACTGGAAACGAGGATAATTCGACCCTGCAGTTTTAGAATAGCGTTGTAATCCTTGGAGAGATCCTTGACGATTTCAATAACCCCCATGATCGAATCGCCGGCCTCACCGCCCTCCTTGACCTGCCTGAAGGGAATGAAGGTTTTAAGCTGGCAGCTCGCACTCGACTGGGCCGAAAGCAGACTCAGAATTGAACCGCTGTAGATGAACCGGGAATTGGCCACTCCACCCAGAGCTTTCTCATATTCGATTCCGCCTTTGTCGCGAACCCCGACAAGCTCCGGAACCGTTGAGTAGGAAATGACATTTTCGCTTGAGTCGTAAATGGTTACGGAATCTATGGCAAGTCCCTGTACAAGCCCGCCGACAATGCGGTCGAGGTAATCAAACTGCTCCGGGTTTCTCAGGGCGATGCGACCGTAACGCACGACCGCAGGCAGGACAAAACGTCTGAATACCTGTTGATTGAGATTCCCGGCCAGCAGCAGCGAATAATCCTCACTCTGCTTGAGCATGACATTGCGGGCATGGTTGGAGATAATCCAGGAGAGAAAAAGCGTGAAAATCAGGATAACGCCAAGCGCCGAGAAAGAGAAATATTTCACCAGCGTGAAGGGTTTCAGTCCGGCATCGATCTTTTCCTGCCGGCTGAGACCCTTGCCGTTTTCTATTGAGTTGTCGTCAATCATGGCACACCCCGCATTTCCTGCATAAGCCGGTATCACACGGGATCGTTATCCTTGCATCAAATGATTTGCAGTACTCTTTCCAGAGATAAGACTGTGTAATCGAATTATCGACTATTGTCCAGGGCAGAACCGATGCCGCCGAATAGTGCCTGGTTGCATACCAGGCTTCACTGAGGCCCTGCTCTTTCATTGCCTGCTTCCACGATATACCCGAACCGGCCATATTCAGCAATACCGCAGCGAGTCTTCGATCTCCCCGTGCCAATACAGCCTGGAAGAGCACATGATCCGGATTATCAAAACTGACACGGGTGTTCGGGGTGGCGGAAAAACCTTTTTTCAACAATGTAATCTTGCTTCTCAGGTTTTTCACCGCAAGTTTTCCGGGATAGCGCGTTTCTTCACCACCCGGGCGACTCATTCCCCCGCTTATTCCATACGGATGGTACTGAAATGGTGTCCACGGTTTCGGCACAAAGTTGTTTACTGAAATTGACAGTTCACAGAGGTGCCCGCGCTGCCGGCCAATGGGTCTTATCACTGCATGAATCTTCTCAACGAGGCGCAGGAATTCCAACAGATCATCCTCTGTTTCCGTCGGCAGTCCTATCATCAGATAGATTTTGAGTTTATAGAGACCAGCCTCGACAAGACGCCGGGCCGCATCGATGAGGTCCTTCTCCTCGAGCCCCTTGTTGATTACACGCCGCAATCGCTCTGAAGCGCCATCAGGTGCGATAGCGACACTTTTCAGGCCGCTTTTTGCAAGAAGACTCAATACGCCGTCTGAAATCCGGTCTGCCCGCAATGAAGAAAAAGAAAGGGAACAATGATCCCGGCTGATACGGCCGGCTATTGCTTCCAGCGTTTGCTGGTCGGTCATCTCCATGCCAAGAAGTCCAACCCGTTTCGTCCTGTCCGGACGATCATCTAAACCGCGAAGAATTGCCTCCCGGTCCCACAATCGGTGCGGGCGATAGACAAAACCGGCAGCGCAGAAGCGGCAGCCGCGTGAACAGCCGCGACCAAGCTCTGTCAAATAAAGCTCGGCAAATTCTGTGTCAGGAGTCAGCAGTTCTGAATGGGCCGCCCTGTCGGTCGTCTTTAAAATGACCTTCTTTATACGCTCTGGAAAGCCCTTTTTAACCTTGTAGCCGGTAAACTTTGCCTCCCGGTCATAGCTCGGCTCATAAAAACGTGGCGCATAGAAACCATCATGTTCCCGATTAAGCCGGGCCAGGAGTGCCGACCGATCACCGAAGGCGGCGCTGGAGAGAGCGGCGAGAAGCGGCGGCAGCAGCGGTTCCGCTTCCCCGATAACAAACAGATCGACGAACGGAGCCAGCGGTTCGGGATTCATGAATGTTGCGACACCACCGCAAACAATTAGCGGGGCGCCGGGGGCTATGCGGTTCGGACGATTGCAGGCCCAGGGTTCAAGGCCTGCTGCCAATAGAAATGCGGCCAGATTGACAAAGTCATGCTCAAAACTGATGGAACAGAAGATAACGGGGAAATCTTCGGGTCGTCTCCCTGATTCAAGAGAGACTATCTTCCCGCCGGGATCGGGGAGAAACAGCCGTTCACAGACAAGTTCCTCATTTTCATTGAGCAGCCGGTAGACGAGCTGAAAACCAAGACTCGACATGCCGACCTGATAACTGTTGGGGTAGAGAAGAGCCACCGGCAGACGGCCGGTCCATTTTTTTAGATAATATCCTTGTTCCTGCTCAAGCAGTTGTTTCCTGGGATCAACGCTGACGTTCCGGCGCCTGTCCTGATTATTCCGGTTCAAGAAACCCCGACGTGATCATCGCACTCAGTTGGCCTTTTTTCGCAGATAGGTCGGCGTCTCGAGATAGTCCTCCCGCCACGCCTCATCCCGGGCACGTACGCGCTCATCCTGATCAGCTCTCCGCCCCGGTCCAAGGTTGTCAAAGGCATCAAAATTTGAGCCGGGCAGCACGGTGATACGCTGTTGCCGGTTGGCAGGAGCAGGCTGGTAGTTCTGCTGACCATCGATCTCGGATCTCTGCTGCCTGAGCGGCAGGTCATCAACCTGGGCAATAGTCCCTTTTTTGGAGGACTGATCACCAACCCCGGTTGCTATCACCGTAACATGCAGTGCGTCGCCGAGGCTGCTGTCATACAGGGCGCCGATGACAACCTTGGCATCCTCGTCAACCTTTTGCTGGATGAGGGCGGAGGCCTCCATAAATTCGGCCATGGTGAAACTTTCTTCACTGGCGGAAATATTAATCAGCAACCCCCGGGCACCGTCAATACCGACATCTTCAAGAAGCTGGTTATCTATTGCCCGCTTCGCCGCCTCGGTAGCCCGATTCTCGCCGACGGCAGAGGCTGAACCCATAATCGCCGGTCCCACTTCTTTCATGACCGTCCGCAGATCGGCAAAATCCGCATTTATCAGGCCGGGGACGTTGATCAAATCGGTGATTCCCTTGACAGCCTGAAGCAATACCGTATCTGCCAGAGAGAGCATATCGGAGAGTTTTGACGTTTTCTGCATCATGCTCAGCAGACGGTCATTCGGCACGGTGATAATGGTATCGGCATACTTCTGCAGTTCCTTCCAACCCAGTTCGGCGTTACGTTTTCGATGCTTGCCTTCAAAGCTGAACGGTTTGGTAACAACGGCAACGGTCAGGGCTCCGAGTTCCTTGCTGACCCGGGCCACGACCGGCGCCGCACCGGTACCGGTGCCTCCGCCAAGACCCGCCGTAATAAAAACCATATCACTGCCCCTGAGGCTTTCCTTGATCTCCTCAATCGATTCATGGGCAGACTGGGCCCCTGTTTCAGGATCAGCTCCGGCACCAAGGCCCTTTGTTATACTTGGCCCAAGCTGAAGACAAACATCGGCCTTAGACTGATCCAGAGCCTGCTTGTCTGTATTGGCGACGATGAACTGAACACCCTGAAGCTTGTGCTCCACCATGGTGTTAATGGCATTACCCCCGCCTCCACCGACGCCGATAACCCTTACAACCGCGACACCTTCCGCCTCAGCCATTCGGAACGGCATGTTGTTCTCCCTTCGAATATCTTCTGATTCTCTGCATTTAAGATAGGAAACATGAGCAATCTTCTCCTAATGACAGCATAGCATTTCCATCTGCTCACATAAACAAAAAAGTCCCATCTACATCATCTTTTTAAACCATCCTTTCATCTTGACCATCATCCCCCCGTCCCGTCCATGAGCCGTCTGCTGGTGTTCCCTGCCATAAAGGACCAGACCGACCCCGGTTGTGCAGCGGGGAGTATACACATCCTCTATCCTGCCCCTGACGCCGGTGGGATAACCGATGCGTACCGGAAGATCAAATATCTGTTCTGCAAGATCGACCAGATTGGCGAGCAGTGACGTTCCACCGGTTAGCACGACACCGGCGTTGACGCGGTTTTTCTGTCCGGAGGCCACCAGTTCCCTGTCGACAAGTTCAAGGATTTCGATCATCCGGGCCTCAATAATATCCACCAGGACCTTCTGCGTAACACGCCGCGGCTCACGATCACCTACGGACGGAACATCTACCACGTGATTCGGCTTTATGGCAGAGGACAGGGCACTGCCGAAATCCTCCTTCAACCGTTCCGCTTCGGCAAGCGGCGTGCGCAGACCAACTGACAGGTCGTTGGTCAGGTTATGTCCGCCAAGACCCAGTTCACAGGTATGACGTATTGTTCCTTCGTAAAACACGGCAATATCGGTCGTCCCGCCACCGATATCAACCAGCACCACCCCAAGCTCCATTTCATCCTGTGCCAGTACCGATTTTGCCGAGGCTATTGATTCCAGCACCAGATCCGCCACCTCAAGACCCGCCTTATTACAGCAGGTAACCAGGTTGTGCACGGCACCGATATCCGCGGTGACGATATGCACATTTGTCACCAGCCGTACACCGGTCATGCCGAGAGGATTCTGAATTCCTGTATGGTCATCGACCATATATTCCTGGGGAAGCACATGGATGACCCGCTGGTTCTCTGATATTTTCACGGTACGCGCCGCAGAGATCACCTCCTGGATATCATCCTGGCCGATCTCCCTGCCGTTTATGGCCAGGATCCCCGGACTGTTGAACCCCTTGATATGATTCCCGGCAATACCCACGTATACTGCTTCAAGCGTACATCCGGCAATGTCCTCCGCCATAGTTACCGCCTTTTTTATGGAGGCGACCGTACTTTCAATATTGACGACAACACCCTTTCGCATGCCAAGAGACGGCATAGTCCCGACGCCGATTATATCGACACCGTCAGCAAAAACCTCACCGACGACACAGCAGATCTTTGTTGTGCCGATGTCCAGGCCGACGACGAGATCTCCACGTACATCTCTTCGGTCCGTCTCAGGCTTTTCCTCTAATGTTTCAAGCTCAGTAATTTCTTCCATGCTCGCACTCATCCTGATTCGCTATAACCAACGATCGCTTTGTCTTTCAGATAATTCATTCTGATATAGGCAACACGGGTAATATCCATCCCCATCATGCGCGGTTTATATAATACCTCAAGAATACTCCTGAGCCTGACATATTTTTTGCGAATATCATCCCTGCCGAGGAAAATAGGAAATGGATATTCCACCAGGTAAACCACTAAGCCCTCTTCCTCATCAACATGGATCTCCGAAACCGATTGGGCCGGAAGATTTGGATTGTTTGCCCCGACCAGATTGAGAAAGTAGAGCGGCTGTTTGAGTTTTTCCGATAATTGTGCCTCATCACGCTCCATTTCCAGACCTGTTATAACCGGATAGTCAAGATCCATTCCTGTTTTTGCCCGGATGAACGGCTCACCGTTCCGGTCAAGATAATGCATGACCGATTCATTTCCCCTATCCACTGTAATGAGTGCATGCGGTTGGTATTCATGTACCCTGACAAGCAGTTGGTCCGGCCACCGTCTTGCAACATCAACCTGTTTGACCCAGTTGTTTTCTGCCCTGATGGCCCGTGCTATATCGTCAATATCGATCGAAAACTGGCTGGTACTGACGGTAACCCCTGCAGCGTTTCGAACCTTTTCAGCTGACGCGTTGACACATCCTTTTATATCGATGCTGGTAATCCTGAAATAATCCAGATTCTGCAATACTATTCTGCTGGTATGAAGCCCGTCAGCCTTGATAAAGACCATGACCGAAAGAAGCAGGCCGACCAGGAGCACTGTCTTCCGTTTCCAGGCCGTTTGTTTGGGCGGTTCGCTATAGCCATTATGAGTGAGCGGAGTGACCGACTTTTTCTGGCTCCAATAGAGATTGAGTTTTTTCAGCAGGTTCTTCTTCTGCTTTACCTCATTTTCCTTCAGGCGGACGAAGGCCGAACGGCCGGCATCAACTCCTTTTCTCGGGAAATTCTTTTTATCGCCGCCCCAGCCGGCACGTTTTATCTTTTGAAACCACTTGATCATAACAGCTATTGCTCTCAAAAATGACGATTTCCAGGCCTCACCGATCATTACCACCAGACCCGCCGAAAAATCCGGTATTTTCCGGTAAAAAGGCCGTGCGGCGCCCCTTCTCCGGCAAACCGGCCGACAATACCACTCATGGCCCAACCCGCTCCGGCCTGCACGCTGATATTTTTCTGAAATGCATTGTCCCTTACAATGTACCTGAAGCCACGCACAAGTACAATAATTACAATGTCAAAGCCTTCGTCCACGGCCGGCTATCCCGAAATCCTTCCGGCTATTTATTCTCCATAATTTCGAGCAAATTTTCACCCGCCTTGACGATATTGCCGGCGCCAAGCGTCAAAACCAGATCACCCGGTCTGAGCATTTCCTTAATTCCGGCGGCAACGTCGCTCACTTCTGCAATATAGGTGGTATCCCGCTGACCATGGCGGCTGATGTCTTCAAGCAGCCGCTCTGCATTCACCCCTTCTATGGGCTGTTCGCTGGCCGCATAGATATCGGTCATAACAAGTACATCAGCGGCATGAAAACAGGTGAGAAACTCTTTGTACAAACCCTTTGTCCGGCTATAGCGGTGAGGCTGAAACAACACGACCAGGCGGTTTTCAGGCCAGGCCTGTTTGATAGCGTCAAGCGTCGCCCTGATCTCTGTCGGATGGTGGCCATAATCATCAACCACCGTAATACCGGCCACTTCACCCTTGTGCTGCATGCGGCGCTGTACTCCGGCAAAAGATTGCAGTGCGCGGGCAATGACGGGAAAAGCTATTTCAAGCTCCAATGCGACGCCGATTGCAGCCAGACCGTTATAGACATTATGTATGCCCGGAGGGGCAAGATCAATCCTGCCAAGCACACCATGCCGGTCTTTTACGACAAAATGGACCCGTCCGCCGGCAAAAGCAATTTCTTCTGCATAGAGATCTGACTGTCTCGTCAGGCCGTAGGTGATCACCCGCTTTTTGATGTCCGGCAGCATATCGGCAATATGCTGATTATCGAGGCAGATGATAGCCGCCCCGTAAAACGGAATTTTGTCTATAAACTGTCGAAAGGAATCCTTGACGTGATCGATATCCCGATAGTAATCCAGATGCTCAAGGTCAATATTGGTTACGACCTCGAGTACTGGTGCCAGTTTCAAGAAGGAACCGTCACTCTCGTCGGCCTCGGCAACCAGGAATTCGCCCTGCCCCAGTTTGGCATTGCCGCCAAGAGAATCAACCCGTCCGCCGACCACAATGGTCGGATCAAGCCCCGCCTCAGCCATGATCCAGCTTACCATCGATGTGGTCGACGTCTTGCCGTGGCTTCCGGCTATGGCGATACCGTATTTTGCCAGGCGCATCAACTCAGCCAGCATCTCTGCACGCATCACCACCGGTATCCCCGACGTCTGCGCAGCTATAACCTCTGGATTATCGCGGGCAATTGCCGAGGAGGTGACAATGACGTCCGCACCGGCAATCGCCTCTTCCCTGTGCCCGATTGATACCCTGCAGCCGATACTGGCAAGATTGTCGGTAATGGGGGACCGGTTAAGATCTGAACCCGATACCTTGTAGCCCAGATTGGTCAGAAGCTCGGCAATACCGCTCATACCTATACCGCCGATGCCGACAAAATGTATATGTTTCGATTTGCTATACATGACATACTCGTAAAAAGTCTATTGCACTCCAAAAGATGGCTAAGTAAAAACACAGATAAACAAGAAGTGGTAGTTTTTCAGGTGCGAAGGCATACAGGTAGTATGCCGAGTGCCGGAAAAAGTTCCACGACGCAGTAGATCGAAGTTTTTACGACGCCATCATACATGATCAGTTTTTTTAACCAGTGTCAGACAGATATCGACAATCCTGTCTGCCGCATCCGGCATCGAGAGTTTTCTCATACCACGCGACATCTGCCTGAGCTTATCGGGATTCGTCAGAATTTCTTTCAAGGTGGCCCTGAGCTCCCGGGCTGTCAAGCCTCGCTCAGCCAGCAGCACGGCACCACCATTTTCCGCATACCAGGAACCGTTTATCTGCTGATGGTTGTCCGCGGCAAACGGGTATGGTATCAGGATAACCGGCTTGCCGAGAACGGCAAGTTCGGCCAGGGTCGTCGCACCGGCTCGTGATACGACAAGATCCGCCTGCCGGTAGACCTCTGCCATATCGTTAAAAAACGCTGCCACCCGTGCATCAAGGCCGGTTTTTCGATAGGCCTGAATTACCATTTTTTCATCATTTTTCCCCGTCTGGTGGATCACTCTCACGTTCGGCAAATCTTCACGCCCCGAACTGAGAACCTCAACCATCAAGGTATTAATACCATGCGCACCCTGACTTCCGCCGAGAATCAGTAAGGTCAAGCCCTCATCTCCACTATCTTCCGACGCCGCAACCTCAAGGATACGCCTGCGTACCGGATTGCCGGTCAACACCGTTTTTCCGGCAGGAAAATAGTTTTCGCTCTGCGGTAGAGATATGCAGATTTTATCTGCGAGCGGCCCCAGTTTGCGATTGGCCAGTCCCGGAACCGAATTCTGTTCATGAATGAGTGTTGGAATTCTCAGAAGCCAGGCTGCCGCGACAACAGGGCCTGTCACATAACCACCTACCCCGCAGACAACATGCGGCCGGAATCGGAGAAGATGATAACAGGCCTCGAGAAAGGAGACGGGCAGTACCGCCAGCGCTTTAATCAATGCCGGTATTTTTTTCCCCTTCACACCATAACTGTGTATGGTCTTGACCGAAAAACCTGACTGCTCAAGATAAATACGATCAAGTTTTCGCTTTGTGCCGATAAATAATATTCTGCTGCCAGGCGCCCTGCTGCCCAGATTTTCTGCCGTGGCAACGGCTGGAAACAGGTGCCCGCCGGTTCCGCCACCGGTCAGCAGCAAACGTATCGGTTTCATCTGTTCGGATATTGCGCTCATAGGGTCTCTTTATTGTGCAGCAGGTTTCTGACCGCATCTGCAAAACACGCTCCACGATGAGCATAGCTGTTGAACATATCGAAACTGGCACAGGCCGGCGACAGAAGTACCGTATCCCCCGCTCTGCGCGCCTGCAGCAGCAGAGGCAACCGCTTCTTCCATGGTCTGTGCATATTCGGTATAGCTGCAAATCAGCCAGTGCGTCTGATAGTTTTGCACCGGCCTCGCCGATGAGGATCAGCTTTTTCACCCGCTTCTGCACTACGTCTCGCAACAGACGATAATCATCACCCTTATCCTTACCTCCGGCGATCAGTATCACCGGGCCGTCAATCTGGCACAGCGCATTGGCAACGGCGCCGGTATTGGTCGCTTTGGAGTCATTGATATAGGAGACGCCGGCAGCCTGGGCAACAAGCTGCATACGGTGATTGCCGACCTGGAAGGTTTTCAGCACATCCTGCTGAATCCGCACATCCTCTTCTGTATCTGAAAAAAAAGGCTGCACCGCAAGCAGGGCAGCAGCACTATTCAAGCTCCCGGACAAGGTGGCCAGAGAGCTGCCGGCCAGATCAAAAACCACTTCTCTGTCTTCTTTTGCCAGCACGATCCGGTTATCGAACACAGAGGCAGCAAAACCCGGGCCCCGCCCGAAGAAGGAATAAGCTGTCTTCGCCAGATGGCCGAAACCGTACACTCAACTGCATCGTTCCCATTCAGCACGGCCAGCCGTGTCGCCGCCCCGTCTTGAAAAATTCGCATCTTGGCTGCAGCATAGCGTTCAAGTGTACCATGCCTGTCAAGATGATCAGGCGACAGGTTGAGCAGCAGTGCGACCCGGGGTGCGAAAGCGCCGGACATTTCCAGTTGAAAACTCGAGAGTTCAAGGACGATAACGTCATAACCGGAAGGACTAAGCAGATATTCGCCGATGGGAGTGCCGATGTTCCCGCCGACAAAGGTTTTTCTCCCGCCAGCCTGTAACAGCTCTCCAACCAGTTCCGTTACCGTGGTTTTCCCGTTCGTGCCGGTAATGCCAATGACCGGTGCCTGAAATTCGGGGGCGGCAAGCGCCAGCTCGCCAAGAAGTTCAATACCCGATTCCTGCAGCCGTTTCAGTAACCCGGCATGCGGGTCCACACCCGGACTGACAACGATTATTTCCGCACGCCCGAGAAACTTCCCGGTATGCCCCCCGCCCTCAAACTCCGCTGAGCACTGTTGTAAAAGAGACTGTTCCGGCTTGTCAAGGGCAGAGCGCGGCCTCGTATCTGAAACCATGACCCGTGCGCCACAACCGGACAAATAGCGGGCAATAGCCTGCCCTGACCGTCCAAACCCGAGAACCGCAACCCGCATACCGGGTTGTATTTTATTGGTTTCATCCATCAGCGCAGTTTCAGCGTGGCAAGGGCCAGAAAACCAAGAATGATTGAAACAATCCAGAATCGCACAACCACTTTCGTTTCATGCCAGCCTTTTTTCTCGAAATGATGATGAAAGGGAGCCATCAGAAAAATCCGTTTCCCTTTTGTCATCTTGAAATAGCCGACCTGCATGATCACGGACAAGGCCTCCATAACAAAGATACCGCCGACGATAGCCAGCAGGATTTCCTGCTTGATAATAATGGCGACGGTACCAAGCGCCCCGCCAAGCGATAATGAACCGATATCACCCATGAAAACCTGGGCCGGATAGGCATTAAACCAAAGAAAACCAAGACACCCCCCGACCATGGTACCGCAGAATACCGCCAACTCACCGCTTCCCGCCACATAAGAAACCTGCAGATAGTCTGCAATCACAATATTTCCGGCAATATAGGCAAAGATCACATAGACGGCGGCAGAAACGATAGTCGGCCCCGTGGCCAGCCCGTCCAGCCCGTCGGTGAGGTTCACGGCATTGGATGCCCCGACGATGACAACCATGGCAAAAACGACATAGAACCAGCCGAGATCAGGCTGGATGTTCTTCAGAAAAGGCACACTCAGATGCCCGTCAAAACCGGGATAGAAAAAGACAAAAAGCCCGACAACCAGAGCACCAAGAAATTGCAGGGATAATTTGGCCCGGCCGCTTAATCCGGCACTGTTTTTGCGACTGATTTTCCGGTAATCATCCAGGGCACCGACCATACCGAAAAAAATGGTAATAAACAGGGTAAGCCAGACAAAGATATTGTCCAGCCGGGCCCAGAGCAGCGATGAAATAGTAATTGCCGAGAGAATCAGCAGGCCGCCCATGGTCGGCACACCCTTCTTCGCCAGATGTGTTTCGGGACCATCATCCCGCACCACCTGGCCTATCTGCAGCCTGCGCATGGTTCTGATAAAAAAGGGGCCGAAGACAATAACGATCAGAAAGGCGGTTATCGCGCCACCGATACTCCTGAAGGTGATATATCTGAAAACATTGAAGCCGATGAAGCTGGCATTGAGCGGGTAAAGTAAATGATAAAGCATGATCTATACTATTGTCTGAAGTGTTATACTCTCTTACGTGTCACACCAGCGCCGTGCTCCCGGTCACTGTTTCGCTATAAGCTGACCGACGACCGTATCCAGGGCGATGCCTCGTGAAGCTTTTACCAGAATCCAATCCCCGGCCTGCAGTCGACCACTATGCAACAGGTTAACAACCCAGTCAACAGCTCTCTTTTTTTCATCAAACAACACGATCCGCTCCTCGTCCATGCCGCCTTCAAGCGCACCGCGTTTAATATCGCCGGAAAAAGCTCCGACGATACCCAGGAATTCGATTTTCTGTTCGGCCGCCTGACGACCGATCGCTTCATGCAGTGCGCTGCTTGTTTCGCCGAGTTCCAGCATGTCACCGATTATCGCTACCCGGTTCTCTGCCGGCAGTGCTGCCAGCGTTTTCAGTGCCGATGCCATTGAAGCGGGATTGGCGTTATAGGTGTCGTTAAGAACATTCAGGCCTGACGGGGTTACGCAGGTTTGCATGCGGTTGACGGAAGAACGAAACATTGCAAGTCCCCGGACTATGCTGTCAAAATCAATTCCTGCAGCAAGGGCGATGGCTGCCGCCGCACAACCATTCGCACTATTGTGCAGACCGGGCGCCTGAATGGTCAGCGGCGCGTATTGTTCTCTGACGTGCAGGGTGAAATGCAGGTAACCGTTCGCATCGGCGGCAATATTTTCCGCCCAGACGTCCGGTTTCAGCGCGAAGCCTTTTGCCGAAACGCTGAATCCGATAGTTTTTCTATCATGGTGCGGCGGCGCATTTGACCACCAGTTCGTCATCAAGATTCACCACATGGACGGCCTTCTCGCTGGTCTTGGCAAACAACTCCCCCTTGGCCCGGGCAACGCCCTCAATCGTGCCGAGTCCTTCGAGATGGGCTCCGTGAATGTTGAGAATACAGGCGATATCCGGATCTGCTATCTCGGCCAGGCGAGCAATTTCACCGGGCATATTCATGCCCATTTCAAGGACAACGGCGCGATGCACTGCTGAAACCTGCAAAAGGGTCAGGGGAAGGCCAACCAGGTTGTTGAAATTCCCCGCCGTTTTAAGCACTCTTCCGGCCGGTCTGTCCGGACGTTCCGGCCAGCGACTGGCAAAAATGGCAGCCGTCATCTCCTTCACCGTCGTTTTGCCGCAGCTGCCGGTCAAGCCGACGATAAGAGGATTCTGCAACTGCCTTACCGCCTGCCTGCGCCAGCCGGCAAGATCTCCAAGAGCCTTGCGCGTATCCTCTACCTGCACACTGCTCACCGCATATTTATTGTCGGAGTAAACGACACAGCCGGCACCGGCAGCGATTGCCTTCCCGATAAAATCATGGCCATCATACGAATCCCCCTTCAGGGCCACGAATATATCTCCTCTGTTTATTGTTCTGCTATCGGTGGAAACAGCTGGAAATCGATCTGAATCATTATGGTTATGACTGATGCCACCAGTCGCCTGGACAATAGTGGCACTATCCCATAACAAGCTGCTCTGCTGCGCTGCAAGACAGTCATCGAAAAATCGTTTGCCCGTTTTGGTGATCTGATAGTTTTCATGTCCCTTGCCGGCGATCAGCACAATATCCTTTACACCCGCTGCCGACACCGCTGCTGCAATCGCTTGAGCCCTGTCACCGATCTCTACAACGCCCGATTCACCTGAAGATCGCTTCTTCAGCCAGGCCGGCGTCTGAAAATCGAAATCGCTCCCTTCAATACCTGCCAGTATTTCGTTCCGAATCATGGCCGGATCTTCACCGCGTGGATTGTCATCCGTGATAATCACCACATCACTCAGTGTCGCTGCGATTCGCCCCATCAGCGGGCGTTTGCCCCGATCTCTGTCACCGCCGCAACCGACCACGCAATACAGGGTCCTATGCTCAATCTCTGCAACTGCCTGTAAGACCTTTTCCAGGGCATCCGGTGTGTGGGCATAGTCAACAAGCACCGTCGGCTGCCCGAGCGGCTTTTCCGGCAAGGCAAGACGCTGCAAACGTCCCGGCGCTGCCTTGGCTCTACTGAGAAGTTCAACGGCACGCAGAGGACCAAGACCAAGCGTTTCCAGTGCGGCCAGGCTGACAAGCAGATTATCCAGGTTAAATCGTCCGACCAGCGGCGAGTGAAGGGAAAACTCGTTTCCTGCTCTGTCACTGATCACCGCGTCCATTCCAGATAATCCGAAGGTTGCTTGTCGACAGCTCAAATCGGCATCATCCGAACCACCGCACTTTATCGTCGGCAGGGAGAGTGCCTGGCACAGCGACACCACTTTATTGGCCCAGAGCGCTGCATCCGTATCTTCCGGATCAGCGGTCATGACGATGACGGTCGAGTCCTTTTTCAGGTAGTGCGAAAAAAAGATACTTTTTGCCGCAAAATAGTCATCCATCGTCTTGTGATAATCCAGATGATCCCGGCTCAGGTTGGTAAACAAACCGACAGAGAAGGACACCGGCCCCAGACGCTGCTGCTGCAAGGCATGTGATGATACTTCCATAACCACATGACTGACACCGCAATCCAGCATTTCCCTCAGAATGGCATGAAAACGAATCGGATCGGGGGTCGTAAATGGAGCAGGATAGTGCACGACAGACCCGTTTTTACCGTGATAGCGATAATCGACCGTGCCGATGACGCCGACGAGCAATCCGGCTTCAACCAGGGCATGTTCCAGCAGGTAGGAAACAGTTGTCTTGCCGTTCGTTCCGGTAATGCCGACCATCACCATCTTTTCAGCCGGGTTCGAATAAAACCTGGCAGCGATAACACCGAGTATTTTCTGGGAATCCCTTACCGCAATAACCGGTATAGCCGGCTGCTCCGGTTCCAGGGAAAACGATGCCCCCTGCTCGACAATAACAGCGGCGGCTCCTGCCCGTATTGCCTCACTGATATAGTAGTGACCATCCGTCACTGTTCCGGAAACGGCACAAAAGAGGCTGTTCTTCTGGACAGACCGGGAATCTGCTGTAATTGAAGCTATCAGAATTTCGTCAAGAACTATCGAGTTATCTGTTTCATAGTTCAGACCATTAAGCAGTTCGCCCAGATGAGAAGCATGCTCCCTATCCTCCTGCCCGACTGTTTTCTGATCCCCGTTCACGATGTATCTCACTGCCTCTCTGTTTTTGGATCCTTTTTAAAATGTGCGTCAACCTTATCACTTTCAAGAAAAAGGACAATTTTTTTCCCATTGTTGCAGAGGCGTTCCAGCCGCCGGCTGCTGGTCTACCACCCTGCCCGTGCCTCTGACCTCAACCTCGACACCGCTGCTCTGGAGCAATCGCAGACTTTTTCGCAAGCTCATATCTTTCAGACGCGGCATTTTGATCTCAGCCCTGGGCTGCACCTTATTCTCCGGCTCCGCCACTATCCCGTCCCGCATCGTTGCTGCTGGGGGAGCCGGAATAGTTTATGTTGCCCGTATTGCCAGGACTCATCATGTCTGCGAGGTTCTTCATTACCCGCTGCAATGCCACAATAGGAGAAATGATTTCCATCACATCATTGATCATAATACCATCATCCTTCTGCTCCGTCATATAGCCGGGAGTCGACATAACAATCATCAGCACCAGTTCCGGTACTTTTACCGGGACAAGAGCCATGACGACCTGATGATGCTGGAACGAACTCATTCCTCCGTTCATTCGATAGGAAGTACTCTTCCCCTGCAGAACGGATGAACCAAGAGGCCCGGGTTGCGCCTGGATCCTGAAGAGCTCCCGGGCCTCGACGGATACTCCATCATTCAGGAGCCCTTTTACCACGGCAGGCTTGAGATCTTCCAACACATATTCATTCTGGTTTTTGCGCAGGACAAAACGATCCGCCGCATGCGGGGTGACACTGATCCCGCCGTTGACAATGCGGGTAACCGTCGTCAGGAGCTGCAGCGGTGTCTGCATCACCGGCACCGTCTCATAGTCTCTTGTTGGCAAAACTGCCGCGTCATGGGCAACTCTGTCTGACAGGGGTGTCTGGGTAGTGACAAAATCGGGTTTTCCGCGACTGACCCGCCCCGAGTCTATCCCATAACTGGAGCTGTATCCCAAGCTTTCGCTGTTCCGCGGCAAGGCTCCACGATTTTGACGGATAACCTCGTCCTGACTGACTCTCAAGAAGAGAGACATCTCTTAAAAAAAATTTAAACGGGTCTGGAAGTGCCAGCGTTTCATCGAATATATCGCTGAATACTTCTGCAGGATAGGTATGAAAATTATTCGGGTCATAGGACGGGATCTGGGCATATCCGATCAGGGAACCTGAACCTGCTTCCATTACGAGTGCTCCAACCTTTGTACCGGGCGCTATTCCCGAAAACTTCTTCAGATATCGGTCGAGTATATGCTGAATTTTCAGATCCAGGGTCAGAATCAGGTGACGGCCGTCAATCCCCGGGCTGCTTTTACCGGCCTTGATAGAATTATTGCTGATCCCCTTTTCCAGCCGGTGGCTGGTTTCGAGCTTGTTCAGATAATGTTCTACCCCGGACAAGCCGCTCTCCCCTTCAACAAATCCTATCAGGTGAGCGGCTGATTCCAGCTGCGGGTAATAACGCACATATTCCCTGTGCAGATGAATCCCGGGCAGATCCAGCTCCCGTATCTCCTCTTCCTGCAACTGGTTGATATCTCTTGCCAGCCAGGTGCGGAGGTTGCCGGCTTCAATTCGATTATAAAGATCGTTTTGGGAAACACCAATTATGCCAGACAGCAGGCCGACAACCCCTGACAGATCCTCGATTTCCCGGAGATTGGCATATACCGAAACCCGCTCGTACGATACCGCAAGCTCTTTGTAATTCCGGTCGTATATCGTCCCTCTTATATTTTCCTGTATGGACGTTGACGTATATTCGGTAAGTCCGAGCAGCAGTCGGGCCTGCTGCCATAATCCGGGCCTTTCCTTAAAGAAATACCAGAAGACAGCAGCAATGACACACAGCAGCAATACAAAGAGTAGCAGTCGCCGTCTTCCGACATTGTGGGTGCGTAGACGGGACTGGTTGCCCATTCTCTCTTGTGGTTACCTGAGTTGGAACACCTGTTTCGTCGCAGGAACAAACAGCGCCAGTTTTTCTCCCGCCTTCTCGCGAACCTGCTTCTCAGACATCAGGCTTGCCCGTTCGGCAAGCAGCGTGATCTCATCGTTTTTCAATTCATGCCGACTTGCTTCGATTGCCTGAATCGAATCGTTTACCCGTGTTACCGCAGAACCCAGCCAGAGGTTGAGGCAGAAGACAATTGCCAGCGCCACAAAAGTAACCTTTGCAGCTGCCAGCCAGAGCACTTTTCCGCCGGGCAGATCATACGCTCTTCTTCTACGCAAGGATTGTCTGAAGCCAAGACCAACGGCAGGTTGAGCGAGATATTGCATTGAGTTCGGATAGTTCATTTTTCCCTCCTATTGCTACGCGAGACGCTCAGCTGCTCGCAGGCGAGCACTTCGCGATCGCGAATTGTTTTTTATCTCAGACGCTTGAGGAACAATGGGCTTTTTGGTAATCACAGCCATCCGATCCAGTTGGGTAAAGGTTCTTTTGACAATTCGATCCTCCAGAGAATGAAAGGAGATGACACAGATCCGCCCCCCCGCTGACAGGTGGCTGGCCGCTTTTTCGAGTATCGTCGCCAGATTGACAAGCTCATCATTGACGGCTATGCGCAAAGCCTGGAATACCTTTGTGGCAACATGGATTTTCGGCGGGTGAAATTTCCGGGGGATGGCCCGCGCTACCAGGTCTGCCAATTGAGCTGTGGTTTTGATTTTATGGATCTTTCTCTCTTCCACAATCCTGTCCGCGATCCTTCTGGCCTGCTTCTCTTCTCCATAGTAGTAGAAGATATCGGCCAGTTCATTCTCAGTTGCACCGCCGACGATATCGGCAGCCGTTACTTCCCGCCGCAGGTCCATCCTCATATCCAGCGGCTCATCGATACGGAAACTGAATCCGCGCTTTCCTTCATCAAGCTGCAGTGACGAGAGGCCGATATCGATCAGGATGCCGTCGACAACTGACACTCCCGCCTCTTTCAAGCCTGAATCAATTTCTGCGAAATTCCGGCGAATTACCGTCAACCGGTCGCTGAAGAGCTCAACGTTTACCAGCCCTCGTGCAATCGCCGCTTCATCCCAGTCAAAAGCGATCACCCTGCCATCGGGTGCCGAACGTTTCAGTATTTCTTTCGTATGCCCGCCAAGGCCAAAGGTGCCATCGAGATACAGCCCGCCGGGAACAACGCCAAGCATGGTCACCGCTTCGTCAAGGAGGACCGGGAGATGAATCGTCAAGAAGCCCCCTTATCAGAGGATGCCAAGCTTGGCCAGACTGTCGTTGTACTGTTCGAAGTTTTGTCGCGTCCTGCTGTATTCGCCCAGCCAGGCATCCTTATCCCAGATCTCGACGAATTCAAGCATACCGTTCAGCACAACTTCCTTGCTGATGCCAACCTCGGATCGCAGTGAAGCTGGAATCAGCAGCCGACCCTGTTTATCAAGGGCGCATTCGGTGATTCCTGAAACCACATGCCTGATAAATCCGGACAAATTCGGTTCTACACGGCCCTGGGAGAGAAGCTTATCTTCGATGATCTGCCATTCCGATACCGGATAGGCACGCAGATAACGCCCCCAGGAGGTGATCATCAACACCGCCGAACCATAGTGCTGCAGAACCTCCTTAAACCGGCTCGGAAGATTGAGACGCCCTTTCGGATCGAGCGCATGCTCCGACCTGCTGCGAAATCTGCTTTTTATGATGGTTTCCTTCTCCACAGCACCAACCGCAATACGCCATTGTTATCCGCTTTACATCCACTTTTAACCACTATCACTCTTTTTATACTACGGAGAAAAGTGAAGTCAAGAAAAAAAGCGTAATTTCAATGAAATAGAAAGGTGCCAGCGCACAGAACAAGCTACAATATATTGTATATCGCCATACCAGGAACGCTACGGAGGGTAGAAAAGAGGAAATGTGTCTATTTGAAAGATCTATCCGAGAACCTGCATAAAACTAAATATCTAATTGTATTTATTTAATTAAATTTAAATTTAATAAATTTTCTCAGAAAAGTTGCATTTCCAACAGGTGGTGCATAGTGGATACAAGTGGGATAACAAGATAAGAGACACTGGAACAATAAAAAAAAAGAACGTTTATGGAAAGGCGGAAAGACGCAACAGCGTGTCAGGCACTGCAAAGGCTAAAAGATGAGGTGACTGATTCCCGGCAGGCGGGACAAAAAAGAACTGCTTCAACCAGGATATTTCACGAGTTGAGACAGTCTGCTCGTCAAGGAGACTTGTGATTCACTATACTTTAGTATGTGAATCGCAAAAGCGACGCAGGAGAGTGGGCTTTATCGACTCGTGAAATGCCCTGGTTAATCCTGCTCATCAAACAGGGACGGTTGGCTTCTGCTGCCGCCTGGTAAATCCCGGCCGAAATGTTTATAAGCAGCGACAGTCGCGACACGGCCGCGCGGGGTTCTGGCAAGAAAACCGGACTGGATCAGGAACGGTTCATAGACATCTTCGAGCGTAGTCTTTTCTTCGCAGACTACCGTTGCCAGCGTTTCAAGGCCAATCGGACCGCCCTGGAATTTATCGATTATCGTCAGCATGATTCGACGGTCCATATCATCAAGACCAAAACGATCAACGTTGAGCAGATTCAGGGCGCCATCGGCAACCGCTATGTCAACCACCTTATGATTGCCGACCTCGGCAAAATCCCGAACCCGCCTCAATAATCGGTTGGCAATTCTTGGCGTGCCGCGAGAGCGACGGCCAAGCTCCAGTGCCCCGTCATCACTGATAGTCATGCCTAGAATCCGGGCAGAGCGCTGAACGATGGTTACCAGTTCAGCGGGTGAATAGAATTCAAGTCTGAGCATCACGCCAAAGCGATCACGCAAAGGCGGCGTCAGTAATCCCGTCCTTGTGGTAGCCCCCACCAGGGTAAAGCGGGGCAGGTCCATTTTAATGGAACGGGCACCCGGCCCCTGCCCGATTATCAAATCAAGTTGAAAATCCTCCATTGCCGGGTAGAGAATTTCTTCAACAGTATGGTTAAGTCGGTGGATTTCATCGATGAACAGGACATCGCCTTCCTGCAGACTGGTGAGAATGGCAGCCAGATCGCCCTGCCGCTCAATAACCGGACCTGAAGTAACCTTGATCCCTGAGCCCATCTCATTGGCAATGATATAGGAAAGGGTGGTTTTGCCAAGTCCGGGGAACCCGTGAAACAAAACGTGGTCGAGTGGTTCTCCACGCATGCGCGCGGCCTTGATGAAAATCTCCAGATTTCTTCGTAACTGCTCCTGGCCGATATACTCGCTGAGCCACTTGGGCCTGAGAGCATTTTCATTGGCATGGTCCCGGGTAATGGGCGCAGGGTCTACCAGCCGATTTTCAGCGAATATCTCTTCTTCGAAATTCACGCCAGACTCCTCAGGCACTCTCGAATTAATACTTCAACCGATGCAGCATAAAAGGTGTCGTCACCCAGTCGATGCTTCACTGCTGACAGTGCCTGGCGCGCTACCGGGTCATTATAGCCAAGGTTTGACAGGGCCGAAATCACATCCATCACCGCCGATGATGTCCCGGGAACCGCTGATCCGCCGGCAGCTAAGCCTCCAACCGCCCGCGCGCCCAGCAATTGCCCGACCTTGTCCTTAAGCTCGACGCAGATCCGTTCAGCCGTTCTTTTACCAACGCCCTGCAGCGTCGTGAGACGCTTGATGTCCTGGGTTGCAATGGCCTGGCTCAGGTCTGCAACACGCATGCCGGATAGGGCGGCCAGTCCAAGCTTGGGGCCTATGCCCGAGACCGATATCAGGTTGAGAAACATCTCCTTTTCGTCCATCTGCAGAAAACCATAGAGCACGATCGCATCCTCGCGAACACTGGTATGAATAAACAGGAAAAGCTCTGCGCCAGGGTCCGGGAGTCTGGCCAGGGCATCCGTGGTCAGGAAGACCTCGTAGCCGACTCCGGAAACGTCGAGAACCACACGATCCGTTTCCTTCATCAAGACGTTTCCCGTCAGTGCTGCAATCATTTCCTCTATCCTTTCAGAGTATAAACTGGTTGGCATGACATATGGCCACCGCCAGCGCATCGGCGGCGTCGCTGCTGGGTGAGACACTCAGACCAAGCAGCACCCGAACCATGTGCTGCACCTGCGTCTTTCCTGCCTGTCCGTAGCCGACCACGGCCTGCTTGACAAACCTTGGACTGTAGTCGTACACCTGCAGACCGTTCTGCATAACAGCGACCACGGCCGAGCCCCGGGCCTGACCGAGCTTCAGAGCCGAGCGCGGGTTGGTTGCCAGGAAGAGATCTTCAATGGCCGCAACGGTCGGCTCATGTACCTGGATAACCTCGTTAATGCCGTCAAAAATCTGGTTCAAGCGTGCGGAAAATGAGAAATCCGGTGAGGTCTTCACCACCCCGCAGGCAACAAACCCGATCTTGCCCCGAATTGAATCAACAACACCGTAACCGGTGATTCGGGAACCGGGATCAATGCCTAGTATACGTTCCATTCCGGCCGAACCTCAGCTCCTGGCCATTATCAGGATCAGGACAGATTCTCCATCAGGCTTTCTTCGAGATCAAAATTGGCATAAACCTTCTGCACATCATCATGATCTTCAAGGTTCTCCAGGAGCTTCAGAAGAGAGGAGGCGATATTTTCTTCCGTAACCTCAATGATGTTCTTCGGAATCATTGATATAGAGGCTTCGATGATCTGCACACCGTGTTCTTCAAGCGCATCCCGCACATCATTAAAGGTGTCCAGACCAGTCAACACCTGGTATTCATTTTCATCCTCGATGACGTCCTCTGCACCACATTCTATGGCCATATCCATCAATTCATCTTCAGAAATGGAGGCGCGCTCGACAAGGATCTGTCCTTTTTTATCAAACATCCAGGCGACACAGCCGTTCTCTCCCAGATTACCGTTGCTCCTGGCGAAGAAATGGCGAATGTCAGCCACGGTCCTGTTGCGGTTATCAGTCATACACTCGACCAGAACGGCAACGCCGCCGGGGCCGTATCCTTCATACAGTATTTCTTCGTAGTTAGCTCCGTCTCCACCGCCGGTGCCTTTGTCTATGGCCCTGGCGATATTGTCCTTGGGCATGTTTTCGACTTTGGCGGCCGTGATGGCCGATCTGAGCCGTGGATTGCCAGCCGGGTCCCCGCCGCCCTGACGTGCGGCAACCGTGATCTCCTTGATCAACTTCGAGAATACTTTACCTCTTTTGGCGTCAATGGCGCCTTTCTTGCGCTTGATTGTTGACCATTTGGAATGTCCTGACATAGTGCTTCCTATTCATAAAAATTTCTTTGTTTCTGCAGAATAGACGCTTCTGCTCCAGCAACGATCTGCTATGAGTTTTACAAATAATCCATGCCGAGCACGAAAACCTCGACGCTTTCCTTGCGAGAGCTTTCGGGTTTAATAACCTTCACAAACGCAAAACGTTTTTTGAGGTCCTTCACAAATGCAGGCATCTCTTCTCCCTGAAATATTTTGCACAGATAATGCCCCTTCTTGTGCAAAAGAAGCCCCGCCAATTCCAGTGTGTGGTTAACAAGCTGCATGGATCTCTGGTGATCCGCCCAGCGATTACCGGTTGTCTTGGGAGCGATATCAGAAATAATAACTTTAAAAGCGGGCCGGATCCTGCGCAACCGGGCAATAAGTTCCGGGTCCATTATATCCTGACAAAGCCAGTGTATTTCAGCACTTTCCGGCCGGGGCGACTCGCTCGCCTCTTGAATATCCACACCGACGACAACACCTTTCGGACCGACCTGCTCAGCGGCGTACAACGACCAGCTTCCCGGAAAACAACCAAAATCCAACACCGCGTCACCACGCCCCAGAAGATGGTATTTACGCTGTATCTCCTCTAGTTTATAGATCGATCTGGCTGGATATTTTTCCTTCTTGGCCTTCTTGAAATAGTAATCCCGTACTTTACGCACTCTTTATTCCATTTGCTGTGCTTTCGCAAGACGATTCAAATCCGTTTGAAGCACGCAGACTGTTTCACACGGAGCTTAGGTATGTTTTATCAGCTGTAGCCGAACCCACTCCAGCGCTTCGTCACGGCTGCTGACAACGCCTTCGACGCGTGCGGTCTCAACACCTTCCAAAAGTGTTTTGAATCGCGGGCCGGGTTCAAGCCCCAGTGTATCAACCAGATCAGTCCCGGTCAATAGTTTCGGTCCCTGAAGAATCGGTCTGATTGTCTCCTGGTACAGCTCGTCGAGGCTGCAGTACAGGGCTGCCAGCTCCTGTTCTATCCCCGCAGGCCGGTCCGGCCCCTGTCCTGCCAGGCAGTCTGCCATCGCCAGCAGGAAAAGGCCGGGCAGGTCATCACCTGCGCGGCGACAGATTTTCAACCTGGCCCGCCTGCTCAGACCGCCCTTTTCCCGCTTGCTATTGCAGAGATGAAAGGGATGCATATGCATGGCGATCAAGCCGCCTACCCGCTGTCTCTTCCGTTTACTCCATTTCAGGCGGGAAGCATAATCAAAGAGCAATTGAGCTCCTTCAGCGTCATGACGGTAAAAGGTAATCCGGTTGTTTTTCCCGGCGGCGATTTCCCTGGTTGCGGGCTTGCCGACATCGTGAAAAAGAGCGGCCCACTTGAGCGCAACCAGGTTGAACGTATCCTTCAGGTAGCCCAGCATCGGTGCAGGACAATCAGGAAAATAGTCCACGGGCGCGGCACAAATCTGTTCCATGCGATTCAATGTTTCGAGGTTATGACGCAGGACATCGAGATGATGAAACAGCGGCTGGCCGACCCCGTCACCCAGCCAGAGTTCCGGGGCAATGCGTTCAAGCAGGCCGGCAGCAGCCAGGCCGTCCATGGCCTGATAGGCCCGCGGACTGAGCATCATCTGGTCGCATTCATAGCTGATGCGCTCAGCTGCACTTTTCTCTATAAGAGCTGAGCAGGCAACAATATCCCGCACTGTTTGCGACTCAATCTCATAGCCAAGTTCGGCTGCAAACCGGTATGCGCGGAGCAGTCTCAGGGGATCATCGGCAAACGCACCCGGACAGCTGCGTATCCGGCGAAATTCAAGATCTTCGACACCGCCAAGCGGATCGATGATGAGCGCCTCGTCGCTCCCCGGCAGCAGCTCGGCAACGGCCACAGCAAGGGCGTTGATGGTGAAATCCCGGCAGGCAAGGTCATCTTCGATGGCTGCCGCTTTATTCCTGAAGCCGGAGACATCAATAACCAGAGCATCGAGAACAAGCCGGCAGGTGTTGTCGGACAGACTTCCCAGCACAACCACCGCCCCTCGTCCCAGCCTTTTTCTCAGGTCTTTGACGAATACAACAGAATCACTGCCGATGGTAAAATCGAGATCGGTCGGCACATTGCCGGTCAGCCAGTCACGCAGCGCACCTCCAACCAGATGGAGCGAGGTGTCCTGAGAAACGGCCGTCTCCTGCAGCACATCAAATAACCCCTCGGGATAGCGATACAGCCAGCCCTCAATCTGCTTTCTTGTGATTACTGTTGTTCTTTTTTGTTTCATGATTGTTGACGAGAACAGCAAGCTGTTTGTAGTATGGTCACGCTGAAAACGGCAGACTAACATAGTCCAGCCGATTACACACGCTTAAGGGTACCTTGAAAACCTGCCCGCAAACAGAGGGGACCTTGAATAATTCGATTATTCAAGGTCCCCAGAGGACTTAATGGAAGATACCCGACGCAACGACTATTTCCCGCAGCATCTCTCTATCGCCCTGTCTCATTTCGGCCTGCGTACTATCGAAAATCCGGCCGGTGCGAGCAGCCAGATAGCCGCTGCACCGCCTGAGGTGGCAGAATGACAGCTGTCTCCGGTGATTCCGCACCATTTCTCTACCTGGCTCCGCTCAAAGGCATCACCGACGCCCTGTATCGCCGGGTGTTCTGTAAACATTTCGGTGGGCTGGACAGCTGTATCGCGCCATTTATCAATCCCCAGAGTTCTTCATCACCGTGTTCGGACAAACTGCTGAGTGATCTCCTGCCCGAGCATAACAATGATCTGCCACTGATCCCCCAGATCCTCAACACCGATGCCGGCGGCTTTCTCTCTATTGCCGAGCGGCTCTGGGAGCTTGGTTATCGGGAAATAAACTGGAATCTCGGCTGCCCGGTAAAGATGGTCGCCGGCAAAAACCGCGGCTCAGGTCTCCTTCCCTATCCGGACCGGATCACCGCTCTTCTCGATGCCGTCATTCCCCGCCTGCAGGCGGGACTTTCCATCAAGATGCGTCTGGGATACAAGGACTGTTCAGAAGCACGGGAACTTCTCCCGCGGCTCAATGACTATCCGCTCACCGAGATCATCATCCATCCGCGCCTCGGCATCCAGCTTTACCGCGGCAGGACGCTGCCTGAAGAGTTTCAGGTCTGCAGCAACCTGACCCGCCATAAGCTGGTCTATAATGGTGATATAACAAGTATCTCTGACTATATCCGCCTGGCTGACCAATTTCCGGAGGTCAACCGCTGGATGCTTGGCCGGGGACTTGTCGCCAATCCTTTGCTGGCCCAGGAAATAAAAGGTTATTCAGTTTCGGATCAGAAACGGCGGGAAATGCTCAGCACTTTCCATGAAGAATTATTTGACGCCATGAAGCAGCGACTGAGCGGTCCCGGGCATCTGCTCGGAAAAATGAAACAGATATGGATCTACTTTATCGGTTCTTTTCCCGGAAAAGAGAGGATGCTGAAGAAAATTACCCGGGCAGGAAACGAACAGGCCTATCTGGCAGCGGTCAAAGCGGTGATGGAAGAGTAGCGCTCATCAGATCATCCACGGCATAAAAAGCTTGTCCTGAAGGGGCTGCGCGAAGCGCGCCTCCTTTTTTTCACCGTTTTTTATCAGCACCGTACCGCCTGTAGGTATGCCGTCAGTTTTTTTGGCGTAACGGGCAATAAGCCCGGCTGCGTAAAGAAGAACCTCTTCCCTCACGCTGCTGTTTACAAACGACTCATCGGCGCGACGCAGCAGGGCTTCCGGTCCGGACCGCTCCTCGATCCACAGGTGGATATCCCCCTTCTCCCGCAATTCGGCCAGGCGGAGATTCTCCTTCTCGTCGCGTCCCAGTATCAGCCAGCCGTTGCCGGGCAGTAAAAACTGCCTGCCGAGCAGCATCAGTTCTATATCGACGACACTCATATTGCCTGGCTTAACGACAAATTCTCCTTCGTAGACCCGGGCTATCCGGCGGCTCAGGATCGGATCGGCGAGGATACAGCCGCCGGCAGGAGAGGGAAAATCAAAAATGCCGAAACGTTTGACCAGCTCAATCTGCCGCGAACGCCCCCTGCCGCTGAAATCCAGGAGCTTCTCCCGATCCACCAATCCTTCCGTCTCGGCCATGGTCGGGTTTAAGAGTTTGGCACTGAGCGGACGCAGCAGTAAACTGCGGCTGCCGGAGTCCCGTTCAATGACATTGAGCGTATCGCGACGCTGGGACATGGGGCGCTGACCAAGCACTTCTCCGGTAATCAGAAACGATGCGCCCATCTCAGCCAGCATCGCCCGGGCACGGTTCAGCATGAAGATTTTGCAATCGATACAGGGATTAAAATAGCGGCCGAAACCGTGCGCCGGATTGCGCAACATGCCAAGATAGTCCTCACTGATATCGACAACCAGGACATTGATACCGTATTTTTCAAGAACCCCGGCACGGTATGTCTCCGGATCACGCAGGATATCGTAACCAAAGAACGGAGAAACAAATTTAACAGCAATGACCTCAATGCCCTGCTCCATCACCAGCCGGGTTGCACAAATAGAGTCCAGACCACCGGAAAACAGGCTGATCGCCCTCACCTGCTTCATGCTGCCTTGCGCCCTTTTTCCAGCAGGGCCTCAGCCCAGGCCTGGGTCTTTTCAGTTGCCGACTCGCCCGCCAGCATGCGCGCCAGTTCCTGTACCCGGTCTTCATCGGCAAGGGCGACAACCGAGGTGACGGTCCTCTCCTGCCCGACTTTTTTCACCACGCTGAAGTGCTCGGTTCCCCGGGCTGCGATCTGGGGCAGATGGGTAATACAGAACACCTGGTGATGCCCGGCAAGTTCCCGTATTTTTCGGGCAACCGCCTCGGCAGCCTCACCTCCGACCCCGGCATCAACTTCGTCGAATATGACGGTCTCGACCATGTCCTTGCGCGCCAGAAGACATTTCATTGCCAGCATCAGCCGGGACAATTCCCCGCCGGAGGCGACCTTTGCCAATGGCCGGGAAGGTTCACCCGGGTTTGGCGCAAAGAAAAACTCCACACGATCAAATCCTGTCGGACGCAGGTCACCGCAATCACCGCCATGCTCGAAAAAACGAACCTCGACCCCGGAGCGATCAAAAGCAAGGGAACTGAGCTCGGTCTCCATGGCTTTTTCCATGCCCCGGGCGGTTTTCCTGCGGAACTCGGAGAGCTGTGACGCCTCTGTTACCGCCTCTTTCTCCAACCGTTTAGTCCTGGCACGCTGGTCGGCAATCTCACGATCGAGATTTTCAATCTTTTCCAATTCCCTTTCGGCTTCGCCAAGATAGGCAAGGACATCTTCCAGGGTCTCCCCGTATTTGCGTTTTAGCGTCTGCAGCTGATTAAGCCGCTCGTTAACATCCTCCAGGCGCGACGGTTCGCTCTGCACCTGCTCACAATAGTCTCTAAAGCGGGCACTGTAATCTTCCACCAGGAAAGAATAGCTGCTCAGTTCCTCGGCAAGTTTTTCTATGCTGGGATCAAGTGCTCTTCAGCTGCTCACTGTTTTTGCGCACCATGGTCAGTTTTTCCGTTATCGTCGAAGAAAGCAGGCTGTAACATTCATGGCTCAACCGGATCAGCGCTTCCGCATTTTTCAGCCGCATCCGCTCACCTGCCAGCTGCTCATCCTCTCCGGGAACCGGCGCACTGTCTTTGATCTCTTTCACCTGATAGAGGAGAAAATCCAGGCGTTGTTCGCGCTCCCTTTCCTGCCCCAGCAGGGTATCCAGCTGCGCGCGGGAAGCACACCACTCATCGTATTTCCGACGAAACGCCAGACGCCGGGGCCAGTGATCGCCGAGTGTATCGAGGAAATCCAGGTGCAGGGCCGGCTGCAGCAGCTGCTGATGATCATGCTGGCTGGCAATACTCAGCAGGTGGAAACAGATTTCGGAAACGGTTCGGGCAGTGACCATGGAGCCGTTCACATAGATCTGACTGCGCCCTTTTCTGGAAAGCACCCGTCTAATGATGATCTGCGAGTCATCCCCCAGGCCGCTGTCATCAAGAAGGGTTCGGAGATGCTGCTGTCTTTCACTGATTTCAAACAGGGCTTCCACACTGCAGCTGTCTGCACCGTTTCGAATCCAGTCTGAAGATGCGCGCGCACCGGTCAAAAGCCCGACGGCCCGCATCATGATAGATTTTCCGGCACCTGTCTCCCCGGTCATCACCACAAGAGAGTCGCCAGGTAAGTTGTCAAAACACAGATGCAGTGATTCAATCAGGGCAAGATTTTCTACTTTAAGTTCACAGAGCATTCCTTTATCGCGCACCAGTTGCTAAATTTCTCGTCCACGCTTGACGGGACTTTAAAAGGACAGTATCGTAACAGGCGTATACCAATCGCGATGGGACTTGGCAACCAGTTTCATACCAATCCGCCTGTTCATAATGCCCTTGCCCGATGTCATGAAAAAAACCGTAGAACATATCGAGCTCAGTGCCAGCCTCGAGGATTACATCGAAGCAATATATCATATTGTCGAAGAAAAGCTTGTTGCCAGAAGCAAGGACATCGCCTCCAGGCTTGGCGTCAGCCGGGCCTCGGTAACAGAGGCGTTGCGGGCTCTGGCCAAGAAGAAATTGATCAACTACGCCCCCTATGAAGCTATTACGATGACAGATCAAGGCAAAATCATTGCCGAAGATGTCATCTACCGGCATGAAACATTAAAACAATTCTTCATTGAAGTACTTTCAATCGATACGACCATTGCCGAAGAAGCCGCCTGCAAGGTAGAGCATGCGGCGCCTCCTGTTGTTATCGCGCGAATGATAGATTTTATCAAGTTTCTTCAGGTCTGTCCGCGCGGCGGTAATGATTTGCTCAAAGGATTTCATGATTTCTGCCATGAAGGCGCAACCAGACAGGATTGTTCCAAGTGCCTGTCATCCTGCATTGATGATGCAGCTGACAAAAGCTGAGATCAAGCTCCCAATTCCCCACCGGCAGCCGGTTCATTCACCCCTTTTCACCGCCTATTCTTCTCCGGACACCTTGCCTGCCATCCGATGCCTGCGCATTTGTGCCTCTGAAGGGGCATACAGCAGCAAAACAACCCTGTCGCCGCGCTTGAATTTCATGATTATTATAAAAAATATCAATCGGGAAATCCAACACAAAGCAACGTAGATCAAGCAACAAAAAAACGCCTTCAACGTGATCTCGATCCTTGTGCCAAGTGAAACAAACCCAGTGAAAGTACACGCATCAACGGTGAACCATGCCTGACAAAAACGATACAAACAAAGAATTTGCCATCCTTGATTTCCTCTCCAGCCAGGAGCAAAACAGGCTTTCATCATCCGCCGTTCTGAGCAGTGCGGCGCTGCGCCGCCGAAAAGAAGAGAAACGGGGGTATCGGCAGAATTTTGCCCAAGATGCGGATCGTATCCTCCATTCACGTGCCTATACCCGGTACATAGATAAGACCCAGGTATTCTGCCTGATCAGTAACGACCATATCACCCACCGGGTCCTTCATGTACAGCTGGTATCACGCATCGCCAGGACCATTGCGCGATTCCTGCATTTAAACGAGGACCTGGTTGAAGCCATTGCGCTCGGTCATGATATCGGTCATCCGCCATTCGGCCATGCCGGTGAGAATTTTCTCTCAAAGCTCTGCGTTGAACATGGCCTGCCGGTATTCCAGCATAATATCCAGTCAGTCCGGGCGCTTGAACGACTAGAGCGTAAAGGGCGAGGCTGGAACCTGAGCCTGCAGACGCTCGATGGCATTCTCTGTCATGACGGTGAAGTGCACTCGGCCCGTATCGGAGCCGAACCACTTAAAGACTTTTCTGCATTCGACAAAAAAATTGCTGACAAATCGGCTCATCCGGAAACGAACCTGCGCCCCATGTCACTTGAGGGATGCGTTGTCCGGCTTGCCGACACCGTCGCCTATGTCGGCCGGGACATAGAAGACGCCATAACGCTCGGCCTCATCAAACGGTCGGATATTCCGGCTGTTTGTGTGCATATGCTCGGAGACAGTAACGGCTCAATCGTTTATACGCTGGTTACCGATGTAATACGACACAGCAAGGTTTCCCTGCCCGGCGATTCCGTCTCAGCAGATCCTGACTACATCGGCTTCAGTGCAACGGTATCGGCAGCACTGCACGAGCTTAAACAGTTCAACTATCAATATATTTACCTTGCATCGGAAACACAGCAGTATATGCCCATTATTGAGCAGTGCTACAAACAATTGTTCGCCTTCTACCTGGAAAACCTGCGGGTCAATAACGGCAGCGGCCTTGATGTCGATCTGATGAGTGATCTTGAGGATAATTACGTGAAGGGCCAGCCGGCAGCCGCCCGGGTCCGTGATTTCATCGCCGGCATGACCGATGATTTCTTCCTGCAGCAGGCCGAAACAATCGGCTGTAAAATCCCGCCGAAAAACTGAGACGAGCTCATCCTCCGGTATGCTGCGGTTGATTTTCAGACCGGAATTCCTGCCCTCGTGACCGGCCGATCATGCGGGCCCCGCCACGGAGCTGTCAATCTCTTTTCCTGATGCAGGGCAGGATGATTTGTGTCATTCCCCGGGGTAATACTTTTTTAAAATAAATGAGGCTGAAACGACCAATAAAAACGGAGAACCATTCAGTTGACACAAACCCTGACCAGTGGTAAAAGGGGCCTCAAAAGCGCAATAACAATTTCCTTCCCTGTGCCCGTAGCTCAGCTGGATAGAGCACCAGGC
>CAVUYQ010000008.1:0-51711 GCA_963745765.1 uncultured delta proteobacterium
CCGTTACAGAAAATAGAATCCTGGAAGTACTTCGTCAGCGACTTGCAGGAAAAACGGTCTTTATCGTCTCCAATCGGATCAAACTGCTCTCAATGACTGATCGAATCATTGTCCTGGACAGGGGACGACTTGTCAGCGACGCCACGCACCACCTACTGCTTGAAGAAAATGCGTTTTACCAGGCCATGTATCGGAAACAACAGCATAACCATGCGGAGAACCGCTAGTATGCAAGATTTCGGCTATATGGAAAAAGGTAAGAACGCATCTATCGGCGACATCCGGCTCTGGCGGCGTGTGCTGCTCAACAGCCATGGCTACAAACCGGCGATCTTCGCCGCCGTACTGCTGTCTCTCGGTGTGACCGGAGCAACCATTGGCCTGCCATACCTGATAAAGATCGCCATAGATTCGTCCATTACGGCAACACACCTGCCCATGGATCAGCGCCTGGCCATACTCACCACCGTCGGGATTCAGTTCATTCTGCTCATTATCAGCATATTCGCACTGACCTTTGTTCAAGTCATGCTGCTGGAATGGGTTGGTCAGTCGGTCATGCATCGTATCCGCCAGGAACTCTTCAAACATATACTGAATCTTGACCTTTCCTTTCTCAGTAAACAACCAACGGGCCGGCTTGTTACAAGATTGACCAACGATGTTCAGAACATGCATGAGATGTTCACCTCTGTCCTGGTCACGATGTTTAATGATGTGCTGCGCATTATCGGTATACTCGTAGTGCTGTTCATGATCAATATTCCTCTGGCCCTGATCATGTCGATCTTTGTTCCCCTGGCAGTGATGCTGACCATAACCTTTTCGCGTCTGGCCCGCGAAAAGTTTCGGGCCATCCGCAGCCAGCTTTCCCGACTGAACAGCTACATCCAGGAGTCGGTCTCGGGTATCAGTATCATCCAGCTTTTCGGGCGCCAGGAAAGAGCATTCCAGCGTTTTAATAAACTGAGCAGCGAGTATCTGAAACGTACGCTAAGTCAGATCCGCCTGTTTGGCGCCTTTATGCCGTTCACCGAACTGCTCAGTTCCACGGCAATCGCCCTGATCCTCTGGTATGGCGGCTCCGAGATCATCAACCATACACTCAGCATCGGTGATCTCGTTGCTTTTCTTGCCTATATGCGGCTTTTCTTTCAACCACTGCGAGAGCTTTCCCAGAAGTACTCCATCGTTCAATCTGCTCTTGCTTCGGCTGAAAGAATTTTCGCGATGCTCGACACTACCCGGCAGATCACCGATGTTCCTTCACCGCGCAGCCTGGCAAACATCCAGGGCAATCTGAACTTCGACGGCATAACCTTTGGTTATGATGCAGAACCGGTTCTGCATAATGTCTCACTGGCACTGGCTCCGGGAGAAACGGTTGCCATTGTCGGTACCACCGGATCAGGAAAAACGACACTGATCAATCTTCTCCTGCGCTTTTACGAGCCACAGCAGGGAAGCATAACAATCGACGGCTGTGATATTCGTGAACTGCGGCTCAATGATCTACGCCACTCGGTCGGCGTAATTCTGCAGGATGTTTTTATACTCAAGGACAGCCTGCTTGAAAATATCATCATGGACAGCGGCTGTTCCCGTGATCATGTTATAGAAATCCTGGCTAAAACCGGTATGACACGGTTTGTCAACAGATTGCCGAAGGGACTTGATACCATTCTTGGCGAGGGCGGACAACAGCTGTCAACCGGAGAGAAACAATTGCTTTCATTTGCCCGTGCACTCTGTCGAAACCCTTCCATCCTCGTGCTGGATGAGGCAACGGCTTTCATCGATTCTGAAAGCGAACGTATTCTTGAGGAAGCCGTTGAACAGAGTTTCAAGGACAAGACATCTATTATCATTGCCCACCGCCTCTCAACCGTTCGCCGTGCTGATCGTATTATCGTCATGGAAAAGGGCGAAATAATCGAACAGGGCAGTCATGATTCCCTGATGGAAGCAAACGGACATTATGCCAGACTAGTGGGACTTGACCTGCTGGACCAGTCAACAGGGAGCGAAGGAACGGCCTGATATCGATTTTTTTGTTAGTATGCGAGCCGTGTCAATTACGGTTGCCGGCAGCAGACAGGCGGGATGATCAGTAGGTATTGCACCGATAATACCGCACACGAGTAGTGGATGAGATGAAAAAGACTGTAAAAAACATCCTCTGGTGGGGTCGCTTTGATCCCGACTATTCCCGCAATCGAATCCTGCGCAGCCTTCTGTTGGAATGCGGCTATAGGCTGCAGGACTTTATTCCTCATTCATCATTTCTGGGTACAATTGAAGCAGCATTTACCCGGTTTGTAATTCCGGCAGCTGTCTGGGTGCCTGCTTTCAGACAACGCGATTATTCTGCAGCAAAGCGTTTTGCTGACCGCCACTCGCTGCCGCTGATTTTCGATCCGCTGATAAGCGCCTGGGACAAGGTTGTTTTCGAGCGCAGGAAGTTCAACGAAAGCAGCAGCAGATCCAGACGAATACTCGCCTGGGAAAGCTCTCTCTTTGCCGGGGCCGATCTTGTTATTGCCGATACAAAGCCGCATGCGAGTTTTTTTATTGACAGACTTTCTGCCCCCCTGCATCGGACCTGTGTCGTTCCGGTGGGAGCGGAAGAGTCTCTTTTCAAGCTCCAGCACCGAAAAAAATCCCCGGCCGATGCCCTTCCCGAGATTTTGTTTTACGGCAGTTTTATCAATCTTCAAGCACCCGAAGTAATTGTTGAAGCTGCCCGTCAGGTCGTCGGCGCCCAATGGACCCTGCTCGGAAGCGGCCCGCTTCGTCAACTCTGTGAACAGAAAAGTCGGGACTGTGAGCATATCCGCTTTGAAGAGTGGCTGCCGTACCGGGAACTGCCGGAACGAATCGGCCGCGCCGACCTGTTGCTTGGAATTTTCGGCTCTTCAGCAAAAGCAGGCAGAGTTATTCCGAACAAGGTCTACCAGTCCCTCTCCTGCGGTCGGCCCCTGATAACCAGAGAGTCACCAGCCTATCCGCGGCAGCTGGGAAACAACATGGAAAACGGCATCGCCTTTATCCCTCCCGCCGATCCCGATGCGCTCGCCGCATCCGTCCGGTCTCTGCTGGCACGGCCAAAGGAGATGAGTACATTCGGACAACGCGCACATGAGACGTATAAAAACCGGTTTTCCCATGTGCATATCAAACAGGCGCTGACACAAGCCCTGGCACTCATCGGCCTCTAAACCTGCCGTTCATGGAAAAACAACAAAAATCATTACTATTTGAGCAATATTGACCAGTTCTTCAGGACTTTTGCAAATATTTCAATAACAAAGTTTGTACCCTTTGGAATCAATGATGAACAGGCAGAATTCCCACCTTTCGGACAAGTCGATACAGCCTGCTGTCCCGCGTCGCTTTCAGGGAAGGCATATTACTTATATAGCCTTCCCCAAGTCTCCTTGGCTTGCAGACCGTTTCAACTCGTGAACGTCAAGGGCTAATAATTGCACCATGTTACATTCACTGCGTGCCAATATCTGACTTGGCCTGGGTGCCAGTTTTATATCCGGTTTTGACTCGGCACGTCCTTTCGACAGTCTCGCCGCCCGCAACAAAGAGTATTATTATCTGCGTTATGCAGGCAGGATAACAGTTCTCGGTAACCCTGCAGAGACCGTGGCCGCTATCGGTGGTGGTCTGCTGGCAGCCTGGCTCAGCTATCGCGCCGTCTACATCAGCCAGCACGCTTTAACCGATCCAGCCAATCAACGGTGATCCATCTTTTTGAAATAGCGTCTGAAAATCCAGTAGGGAATATAGGAAAGCGCTACTTCCGGGTGCTTGCTCAGGGAGTAGTTGAAAGCCATTTGATCGCGACAGGACCAGGCAAGGAGTTGCTCAAACCATGTCTCCATCAGGCGGCGAACATCATCGTTTCCTGTCCGGCGAATAATCATCCGGGCATTGATGTGCGGGAAGCGGTCGGTGAATCCTTTTTCCCGGGTGTAATGATAGTATTGTTGCTGCAGCAGTTGCCCATCGTCCTTACCGATAGTAATACACTGCTCGGTTTCTTCCCTGAGCGAATGTAAAAAAGGATGCAGCAGGACGCCGCAGCCCGCATCCATCGGCAGGACCTGCGCGACAAAACAGTCCAGATTCCCGCGAATACGTATATTGGCATCAACATAGATACTCAGGTCATAGCCGGAATCAATGAGATGATTATTTATTTTAAAATGGCGTGAAAGACGAACAGGATCAAGCGCCAGCTTGTTTTCGAGAAATATGATTTCCCAGCTGGAACTGGTCAGACTCCTGTTATCGGTAAAGCAGAGATAGTCCCAGTTCGGCAGCTTGAGCGGGATTTCATTCAGCTGGTCGTAAGCGCCGGTGAGAACGGTATAAAACAGTTTTTTCCCGTTTCGCACGTTTTGCAGACGATTCTTGCCGAGCAGTTTAAAAACTGCCGGCCGCATGAAAACAAAGGTGAAAGAGGAGCGGACGACTAGCTTCAGCAGGGAAAGACGACTACCGCCATTTTTGAGATTATTGATCTTAACCAGGTGCTTGTACGAATTCATGTTCAGCGCAAATCCCCGTTTATTGCCAATCTCTTTTTATGAACGGCGGCCCCATCTCCTAGAGCGGTACCACCGCTGACAGCCGATTACCTTACCACGTCGTGCTTCCCTTTAAAAAACATTTTGTTCAGCGGGCAGGTCCGTCAGTCGAACCCTAACTACTACTTCGTGACATATTCCCTTTTTCTTTCGAATATTTGACCACAGTATGCTATTTTAGTTTTGACAACCAGCCGGCATGACCTTATACCTATTTAAGCATTTAATTAACCCATACTGTCTTCATCAATTTTAACATCCAGGTACGGTGAAATGAATCCTCATGAGATCATGCAAAAACTCTCCATTGCGCTAATCGTCGTTACCGCTCTTTTCACGCTTGACGTGACTGTAACCGCGGCAGCAGAGCCCAGCGGACTGCCCGAGGTCTGGACAGCCCGGCAGGCTGTCATTTTTGCCCTGCAAAACAGTCCGGACAGCAGGATAGCCGCGCAGCGGATTGCTGCAGCCGAAGCCATGCGTGAACAGGCAAAATCGGCCTTTCAGCCCCGTCTTAACCTGAGTACCGCTTATGATCAGACAAATACGCCGATGTATTCCTTCGGCAATATCCTGAATCAGGGCAGTTTCAATAATAATATCGACTTTAACAATCCTGGCCGTACCGACAATCTGAATGTGAAAGCGGAAATCCTCTATCGTTTCTACAATGGCGGTAAGGATACGGCTGGTCTGGCAGCTGCAGATTCCGGTTATCTCGCCAGCCAAAGCAATCGACGGACGACAGAACACCTTCTGGGCTTTGAGGTGGTGCAGGCCTTTTTGAATATCGCCCAGGCACAGGACCAGGTTGAGGCCCGCCAGGCAGAATTGAAGGCAATCGAATCCTCTCTTGAGGTGGCTGCTGCGCGATACAATGCCGGTGATCTGCTTAAGGCCGACCTTCTTACCATAGAAGTTGAAAAAGCACGGGCGATTGAAAATCTGATCGTCAGCGCCCACCAGGAAGAACTGGCCCGAAAGATATTTTTAAACCTGCTTGGCCTCGGAGAAGGCAGCGTGAAGATCGGCAGGAAAGATGACGCTGAACAGGATCTGCCTGCAAAAACCGACTACCTTGAACGCCCTGAAATTGTCAGTCTGACTGCCCGCCTCGCAGCGGCGGAAGCTGAACTCGCCAAAGCTGAGGGTTCCCGCTATCCAACCCTTGATGGATTTGCCAGTTACCAGTACGACCAGGGCTTTGTTATTGACGGCTCAGGCGACTCCTGGGGTGCCGGTCTGCGGTTAAATTACCCCCTCTACGACGGCAATCAGGCAGCAGCCGATATCGCGCAGAAGAAAGCCGAATACATGGCGGTCAAGGAGCAGCTGACGAAGCTGCGCCTCAACGTAAATCTTGAAATTCAGGAAGCAGAGCTGAACTACCGCCAGGCTCTTGAGCGCATTACGGTCACCGAGAAAATGGTTCTGGTTGCCCGGGAAAGTGCCCAGCTCAACCGCGAACGATTCAAGGAAGGAGCTCTTCTCTCCTCGGATCTGATCGACTCCGAGGTGCGTCTCACCGACGCCCTGGTACGTCAGTCCTCGGCCCGCACCCAATATAGGATTGCTATTGCAAATGTTCGGCGGGTTGCCGGTCAGCAGCAATTCTGCTCTACCACTGAAGAACTTCTGGAGAATCAGCCATGATTATGCTGCCGCACAGGATTAAACTTTCTATTCTTGTTTCATTGTTTCTCCTCGCCGGTTGTCGTTCGGATCACCCGGCAGCGCTGACAGCCGAAGAATTGCCGACACTACCGGTCACCCTCTTCACGGTAAAGCAGAGTGCTCCGGTCAGGCAGGTAGAAATCATGGGGACGGTGCAGGCCGCTGATTCTGCAGAGATAGCTGCCCGTATCAGCGGAACTATACAGACGTTAACCGTCAATCCCGGTTCACGCGTGAAAAAAGGTGATCTGCTGATTACCATCAGTGCCGGAGAAATGTCAGCAAAAGTGTTGCAGGCCCAGGCACAACTCGAGCAGGTGACCAGAAATCTCACACGGGAGCGGAGCCTTCTGCAGAAAAATGCCGCTACTCCCACGACAGTGAAAACACTTGAGGAAAGTCAGCGCATCGCCGAGGCTGCCTACAACGAGGCCCGGACCATGCTCAGCTATACTCAGATCAAGGCCCCTTTTGACGGGGTCATCACCATGAAAATGGCCAATGTCGGAGACCTGGCAACACCCGGAAAACCCCTCGTTCGCCTGGACGATGAGTCACGACTGCAGATCATGGCAGGCGTTCCCGAAACCCTTGTACTGGGTATTACCATTGGTGACACCCTGCCTGTCTATATCCCTGCCGCCGATCTTTCCCTGTCCGGTGAAGTGACGGAGATCGCCCCACTTGCCGATCCTCTTTCGAGAACAGCACCGATTAAGATACATGTCAATTTGAATAGTAAACTAAGATCGGGCCAGTTTGCCCGCGTCAGTCTGCCGGGAAGCAGGGGCGCGGCATTGATGATTCCCGATGGTGCAGTACTGCGCTATGGCCAGATGGAGAAGGTATTCGTGGTCAGGGAAGGCAAAGCCCGCATGCAGCTGGTGAGAACCGGCTTACATTTTGGAGACCAGGTTGAAATCGTCTCCGGGATCAACGATGGAGACCAGGTCGTTGTAGCCGGAAACAAAGAACTGCAGGACGGTCAACCGGTGAAGGTTCACTAACAACATACCCCATCTCTTTTCTACCTGAGTAGTTGGACTAATATGGAAACAAAAGAAACGAAAAACCTCGGTTTTGCCGGTCGTCTCGCCGGTATGTTCATCAACTCGAAATTAACGCCGCTCGGCATCATTGCATCACTCCTTCTCGGCGTTTTTGCCGTCGTCCTGCTTCCCCGGGAGGAGGAGCCGCAGATCAAGGTGCCGATGATTGACGTGATGGTTGCCATGGAGGGTGCACCGCCAAAGGAGATAGAAGAGCAGGTCACCATTCCGATGGAGAAACTGCTCTATGAACTGCCCGATGTTAAATATATTTATTCCACGTCAATGGCCGGAAAGAGCCTTCTTATCGTACGTTTTTTTGTCGGCGCTGACCTGGAAAAGGCCATCGTCAGTCTGAACCAGAAACTTGCAACCAACTTTGACCGGATTCCCCATAACGTTTCAACCCCGCTGGTAAAACCCCATACCATTGATGATGTCCCCATTCTCGCCCTGACCTTCCACAGCAAGAACTACGACCACTTTATGCTGCGTCGCCTGGCCGCGCAGGTAGATGATGCGATCAAGAGTGTTCCAGATGTTGCCGAGACCACTATTATCGGCGGCACCAAACGCCAGGTAAGAGTCCGCCTCGACCCGCTGCTGCTGGCCTCGCGAAATCTCTCAATAACCAATCTGGTTCCTCTGCTGCAACAGGCGAACCGGCAGAGCTATTCAGGCCATCTGACCAGTGATAATCACGAAATTCAACTGCAGACAGGAACCTTCCTGAAAAGCAGTGAGGATATCGGCAGGATTGTCGTCGGTGTGTACGGCGGGCAGCCGGTATACCTTGAAGATGTATCGGAAATCATCGATGGACCTGAAGAGCCGGTCGATTATGTTCTCTTCGGGGATGTCGGCCGAGGGGATCTGGAGGCAGCCGTAACGCTGTCCATCGCCAAACGGCCCGGCGCCAATGCCGTGGCAGTTGTTGACGAGGTTTTGAAAAAGGTAGACAGCCTCAAAGGCAATCTTATCCCTGCCGATATCACGGTAAGTGTGACCAGGAACTACGGAGAGACCGCCGCTGACAAATCAAACGAGCTGCTGTTGCATATGGGTATTGCGATCTTTGGGGTAGCCATCCTGATCCTGATTTTTCTCGGCTGGCGAGAATCAATGGTGGTCATGCTGGCTATCCCGTCAACTCTGGGGCTGACGCTGCTGGTCTTCTTCCTCTACGGCTACACGCTTAACCGGATCACCCTTTTTGCGCTGATTTTTTCTATTGGTATCCTCGTCGATGACGCCATTGTTGTTGTTGAAAATATCGTCCGCCATATGCGACTGCCCGCCAACAAAAAACGGTCAATCACATCGATTGCGGTCGAGGCGGTAAATGAGGTCGGTAATCCAACGATTCTGGCAACCTGGGCCGTTATTGCCGCCATCCTGCCGATGGCCTTTGTCGGCGGCTTGATGGGCCCCTATATGCGGCCCATTCCCCTCGGTTCATCTGCGGCTATGCTCTTTTCCCTGATTATAGCCTTCACGGTAACGCCCTGGGCGGCCATCCATATCCTCAGGAAAAAGGATGCTGCAGCAGCGGCCGATCATGACAAGATGCCCGACGATCTATTTACACGTCTTTATCACCGTATCATGGACCCGCTACTCGGCAATACGGTCTGGCGTCTTCTTTTTTTCATCATCATCACCGCCCTTCTGCTTGGTTCCATGTCCATGGTGGGTTTTGGGCTGGTGAAAGTGAAAATGCTGCCGTTTGACAACAAGAGCGAGTTCCAGGTTATTCTCGACATGCCTGAAGGCAGCACTCTTGAAAAGACCTCGCAGGTCGCTCTGGAAATGGCGGAGGTAATCAGAGATGATCCGGACGTCATCGATTTTCAGGTATATGTCGGTACCGCCTCGCCATACAATTTCAACGGACTTGTCCGACACTATTTCCTGAGGCACGGGCCAACGGTGGCCGATATCCAGGTCAATCTTCTGCCAAAACAGGACCGCGACCAGAAGAGCCACGAGATCGCCGTACGGGTCCGGCCGGCCCTGGCTGCAATCGCCAAAAAATATGATGCAACTCTGGTTGTGGCAGAGGTCCCTCCCGGGCCCCCGGTACTACAGACACTGGTTGCGGAAATTTACGGACCAACAGAAAAAGATCGGGTGAAACTGGCAGCGCAGGTAAAAGAGATTTTTCAGACAAGTGACGGTGTCGTAGACGTTGACTGGTATCGTGAGACCGACAGGCAGCGAACGGTCATTACTGTGGACAAGGAGAAAGCAGCGTTGAGCGGTATATCAGAAGGCCAGGTTACCAGGGCTATTGCTATTGCCGTTGACGGCCTTTCAATCGATCTATTCCATCAACCGCGTGACAAGGAACCGATCGATATCATCCTTGAGCTGCCTCGCTCACAGCGGACACGCGTGGATGAATTGCTCAATATTTCCCTGCGATCGGAAATTGATCCATCTGCCCCGCTCGTTCCACTCCGGGAGTTGGTAAATATTTCCTCCAGCGCTGTCGAGCAGCCCCTTTACCGAAAAAACCTGAAACCGGTCATCTATGTTACCGGAGATGTCGCCGGCGCTGTGGAAAGTCCGGTTTATGCCATCCTTGACATGAACAAAAGGATAAAGATGCTCAAAAGCTCAGACTATGGCGGGACAAAAGGAGGGCTGGTAACTATCTATAATCTGTATCAGCCTTTTAACGAAAGGGAAGTGGCAATGAAATGGGACGGTGAATGGCATATCACCCTTGAGGTGTTCCGCGATCTCGGTATCGCCTTTTGCGCCGTGCTGATCCTCATCTACATGCTGATGGTCGGCTGGTTCAAGGATTACATCACCCCGCTGGTGGTCATGGCAGTCATTCCGTTTTCACTCATCGGTATTCTTCCTGCTCACTGGGCCTTCGGTGCCTTTTTTACCGCCACATCGATGATCGGCTTCATGGCCGGGGCGGGCATTGTGGTCAGGAACTCAATTATCCTGGTTGACTTTATCGAGCTGCGTATCCAGGATGGCCTGCCGCTGGCTGAAGCCGTCGTTGAGGCTGGTGCGGTGCGTTTCCGGCCGATCCTGCTGACCGCACTTGCCGTTGTCATTGGCGCATCGGTGATCCTGGCCGACCCGATCTTTCAGGGGTTGGCTATTTCTCTAATGTTCGGAGAGATTGCCTCTATTCTGGTGAGTCCAATGGCCGTGCCGGTCATGTATTACGTCGTCAAAAAACGATCACATAAAACAACCGGAAATAAAGTGGCAGGCCACCTTGAATAATCAGCCTACTCGAGGTATCTCAAAGTATCCCGTTCTTCAACAGGCGCTGCCGGCTGTTGAAGAACGGGCGTAAATCAGGAATGATAATGTATTCCTGCGGTAAAAATGCCCGCCCCGATCAGGGCACTGCCTCCGCAGCGATTCAGCCACCGATAACGATCACTATCGCTGATAACGTCCCGCAGGCGACCGGCAAAAAATGCGTAAAGTGCCGCGTTAACAGCAGCCAGCAGCAGAAATGTTGTGCCGAGGATTAAAAACTGTGGCGCTGCCGATGTATCCGCTCTGATGAACTGCGGGAAAAATGCCACAAAAAAGGCAATACTTTTGGGATTCAGAGCCGTGACAATGTACGAACTCCTGAAAAGGGCGCCGGCAGAAGCCCTCTTATTCCCCGTTGCCAATTCCCAACCTGCCGCCTTTGATCGCCACAGCCTGACCCCGAGATAGATCAGATAAAGGGCCCCCATCCATTTAAAAACGATAAACAAATTCGCCGATGCAGCCAGGATTGCACCCAGTCCGGCCAGGGAGAATGTCATCGCCGTAAGATCACCGCAGACCACCCCGGCAGCCAGGGGGATGACCGACCTCCTGCCATGAGAGAGTGCCAGACTTATTACCAGAATGATGGTCGGTCCCGGAATTATCAGTATTATGCCTGCCGCAAACAGAAAAGCAAACCAGGTGGTTATGACCATTTTTCTATCCTTTACTTGCGAAACAAGATTTTATAGGTAGTTTTCGTCCTGAAACGAGGCGATTTTTACCTAAATCTAGGCGCTCGATAAATTTAACCGCAGGCATATGTTGATATTCCGAGGATTAAATTTTGAGAGTAACGACGAGTTAGGGGAAAAGCGCTGTTTCAGGATGGAAACTAGGTAGATCAAGCCCTCTGCCTGCTGATCAAAACCGTTTTCAGGTCACCTTGTTCTAATCGATGAGCTGGTAGTTACCGTGGAGACGAGCAGTCTGTCTCAACTCGTGAAATATTCAGGCTAGACATAATGGTTGTAGGTAGAAAAGAAGAGACCCGCCTCCTTGCCAACGTGGGTTATGTTGTGAGTAACGTCAATCACGACACAGAGCCATAATCAAGGAGGCAGGTCATGAAAAAGAATACCATATTTGTAGGTCTGGATGTGCATAAAGATTCTATTGAGGTAGTATTTGCCGATGACGGCAGAGATGGAGAAATTCGATCCTATGGAAGTATCGGTGGCGACCTCGAGTCGTTACACAAGGTAGTCCGCAAGCTCCAAAGCAAAGGCGCGACATTGCGATTTGTCTATGAAGCTGGACCTTGCGGCTATGAAATTTATCGTTTTTTAAAAAAGAAGGGGTTTGATTGTATCGTTGTTGCTCCTTCATTGATTCCACGAAAAAGCGGTGCTCAAATTAAAACAGATCGTCGTGATGCTCTGAATCTGGCTCGCCTGCATCGTTCCGGGGATCTTACCGCGGTGTATGTGCCCACTGTCGAAGATGAAGCCATGCGTGACCTGACTCGGGCTCGGGAGGATGCAGTCAAGGCTTATCGCATAGCCCGCCAAGTGCTATTAGCTTTTCTCCTTCGTCACGGAAAACGTTATAGTGGTGTAACATATTGGAGCAAGGCACATTGGAACTGGATCGGCAGTATCAAAATGGGGCATCGAGCGCAACAAATCGCCCTACAGGAATATGTGCATGCAATCCATGAACAGAAAGCCCGGGTAGAGCGCCTTACCGAGCAAATACGTGAAGAGATAAACCAGTGGCAACTTGCGCCACTGGTTAGCGCGCTACAATCTTTCAGAGGGGTATCCATAATCGTGGCAGCAACGACGGTCGCTGAGCTCGGAGACTTGACCCGTTTCCAGTCGGCAAAACAACTGATGGCGTACTTGGGCCTGGTTCCGAGCGAGCACAGCAGCGGGAATACCGTCAAGCGTGGTTCCATCACCAAAACCGGCAATAGTCATGTCCGGCGAGCGCTGACAGAAGCGGCTCATGCTTACCGCTATGAAGCTCGCGAAACTCGCGTTCTGCTGGCTCGGCTGGAAGGATTGCCCCAGGAGGTCCGGGATATTTCATGGAAGGCCCAGGTCCGTCTCTGTGGGCGATTCAGAAGGCTCATGGGCAGAGGGAAAAATCGCAACACGGTTATCACAGCAATTGCCAGGGAACTAGCCGCTTTCATGTGGGCTATGGCTCACGCACCCAGGCAGACATGCAAAGCGACTTAGATTATGAAAATATCGAATCATAACCAGATCACTTCTGATTTCAAATGCGCTGGCGGTCCTGCTGCTGCTCCGACGAGCTTTTTTAGATGGCCCATTCTCGCAACAACAGAATCGCCAGCTACCTCCGAAGTAGCGGCAACTAATTAAGCTAACGAACAAAATTATCTTCAAAATCTGACAAGAGCTTGTATCTCTGCAGGAGGTGAACACGAAAAGAATACATAAGTTTCAGGTTGGAGACAGAGACGCGATCACGTTCAGGAGAACCCTCGTGGCTCCTATTCGAATAAGGCTTTGGCCGAACTTCAGACCCTAGAGAGAGGCAGCTCCGCGACGCAGCCAAGTCATGCGGTACCCAACCCGCGCATATCAGAGTGATCAAACGTCGCCACAGGATCCCGTCTCTGTTTCTGCCCTGAAATACAAAAACAACAAAGAACCTAAAAAAAGGTAAGGGATGAGTCTTTCCTTCTTGACAATGACAACCATATCAGGAGCCTGTCGGATTATGCCCTTTTTTCCCATCTCGCGTTATTTTCAGAAAATCAAGCTCGCAATATTAGGTAATATTGCCCGCATTGATTTTCTTAAAATGTCTCGACCTGAGAAAAAATTGCTATAATCCGACAGGCTCCTAGGCTGCGGTCAGGGTGATTTTGTTTTTTGCAAATTTGACGATAAAGGCATCGCCGGGTTTAAAGCTGCCTGCACTCATGTTCTTTGCCGATAAAGTAAGGGTGTTTCGTTTGCCGATTTTGACGATTGTCGGTTTAATGGCGGTTGTACTTTTACCATCCTGAACATGATAGTATTTTTTATCGGCATCCATCAATTTCAACATCAGATTGTTGAAAGTCGGGTGGTTCTTGATATCCATCGCCTGCATAATTTCAGGTTTTGTTTTTCCTTCACTGAGAAGGGTTCTGAAGGTATTTAAATCGTATTTGGTTTTCCGGGCCATGAGTCACCTATTGTGTTTGGTTTAATAAAGGTTCAAAATTTTTCAAAATCACATCATACATTAATGATAATATTTTGAAGATGATGTTTCAATATACGAATTGTATGAAAAGTTTTCAATACCTGATATTCATAATGTTTTTATTTGAGCATTTTTTTTAAAGGAGTTGGTTTCTATCAGATGACTATGAGAAAAGCGGAAATGAAATGAATGTTTGTTCGAAAAAGCATATTCAAGCAAAAGTTATGTGCCCAAATTGATAATTAATCAAAGATAATTGAGGCCATCCTGAAAATCTAATCATTCAAGGTACCCAGCAGTTTTACGACTGGCGTATTCGGGATTGTCAGTTGTGATGTTTTTTATCTGAAAAGATATTCCAACCGGTGGTTTTTGGCGGTTGTCTGTGCTGCGACCTCATTACAACGGCCGTTATTTCTTTAGCCACCCTTCATTGTTTATGAATAGTGGCTAAGATATTTCCTAACCTATTGTCACCAGTTCCCGGGGCAATGAACTGAGTGTTTTTGCTCCATCGGCTGTAATGATAATGTCGTCTTCTATTCTCACGCCATTCCGGCTCGAGAGGTAGATTCCCGGCTCTATGGTGAATGTCATATTCTCTTCGAGAACCTGTTCATTGTCATCACGAATATAGGGCGCTTCGTGACATTCCATGCCGAGACCGTGTCCGGTGCGGTGCGTGAAAAACCGGCTGTATCCGCCATCGGCAATGATTTTACGGGCAGCTTTGTCAACGGCGCTGCAGGTTGCGCCCGGCCGGGCGGCAGCTAAGGCGGCCTCGCCTGCCTGCTTTACGAGGCGGTGAATTTCTCGGTATTCTCTTTCTATTGTTCCAACAGCAAATGTCCGTGTCAGATCAGAAGCGTAACCCTGCCAGCGCGCACCCCAGTCGATGATCAACAGATCACCCGACTGCAGTTTACGTTCGGAAGGGGAAGCATGGGGATTGGCACTATTTGGTCCGGTCGAGACAATGGGCGTAAAAGGCAGGGAAGGCTCAGAGCCGTGCTTGAGGAGTTGTATTACCAGCTCGCCTGCAAGATCCCGTTCGCTCATGCCGATGATAGCCAGTGGCAGTGTCGCCTTGAGCGCATTTTCTGCAATTTCCACTGCCTTCTGCATTTTTTTTATTTCAGTGGCGTCCTTGACGCTGCGTATCTGTGACAGAGCTGCTGCCCCATCGGTGAATGAGATTGCTTCACCGGCACCTTTCAGGATGGTTGTATTCCAGCAGGCGGATCTGTTGCGGTTCCAGGCCGATACGTTTACCGTTAAGCCCCATGATTTCTCCGGCCCGGCGGAACGTCTGGGGCCAGCAGGCAGGGTTCTCCGGGTAGGTACAGCTCGCTGGCGGATAGTCAAGAACTGCAAGCTTCTCCTTCTCCAATTCGGGTAGAATAAGGAGTAATTCCCTGCCGGGAACAAAGAGAAGGACCACCGGTCGTTCCATCAGATGGAAATGCAGCCCGGTCAGGTAACTGAGGCTTGGACCGGCATTAAGTGCCAGACCATCGAGGTTCATGGCGCTGATGATTTTTGCTAATTGCTGCTGTCTTGCACGGTACATGAATAGTTCTGCCTCTGTTTTGGGTTTGCTCTGCTCCTGGTTGGCAACGTCTGCGAGGGCATGAGATGTCTATCTGAGATAAGCTTTTAGGGTACCTTGAATAATTCGATTATTCGATCAAAATCAAGGCATGCAAGAAATTTTGCCGCAGGCATATAAGTAATATCCCGAGGACAGAATTTCGAGCATAACGAAGAGATCGGGCGAAAAGGCAATTATTCAAGGTGCCCTTTATTCTACCAGAGGAATGCTAGATGGTGTCTGTCCATAAATGGCCATTTTACCCTAACTCTTCGTTGCTCTCAAAATTTAATCCGCGGAATATCGTCGATATGCCTGTGGTTAAATTTATCGAGCGCCTCGATTTAGAACAAAAAATCTCATTTATGGACAGACACTAGATGGGGCGATTGATTTTTTTGACATCATGCCGTCATGACATCTTGCCGTTGACTTCACGGCAGTCCCACGCTATTAGATTGTAATTGTTCTGTTAAATACCTCTGGAAGAAAAGGAGAAGCAGTAATGGCACCAAGCGTTTTGACGACAGATATGATCATTGTTTTTGTTCTGTTGGGATTTGCTATTTTTCTCTTTATTTTCGATCTGCTTCGTGTCGATCTTGTCGGTCTGCTGATGATGGTTCTGCTGCCGCTGACAGGAGTGATCAGTCCTGAAGAAGCTATTGCCGGTATGGGCTCGAATGCGGTCGTTTCAATTATTGCCGTGATGATCCTGGGGGCTGGACTTAACAAGACGGGGGTCATGAATGTTGTTGCCTCGCATATAATCAGGATTGCCGGTCACAGCCAGACCAGAATCATGCTGATAGTTTCATCTACCGTTGCGTTGATATCCAGTTTCATGCAGAATATTGGTGCCGCAGCGCTGTTTCTTCCGGCTACCATGCGTATTGGCAGACAGCTCAATCTGCCGGCCAGCAGAATCCTGATGCCGATGGGATTCTGTGCCATTACCGGCGGCTGCCTGACGCTTGTTGGATCTTCGCCGTTGATCATGCTGAATGATTTGATGGAAAACTGGTGGGTCGTTAACAGTGCAGCTTTAAACAATAGTTCCTTCATACCGTTGGGGCTCCTTTCCGTCACCCCGATCGGACTTGCGCTGCTGGCCGGGGTCCTTCTTTATTTCACCCTTTTTTCCCGTAAACTTCTGCCCGCAGATGTCTGTCTGATTGATGAAGACTGTATGGATAAAAGGCTGCTGGAGATTTATGGATCAGAAGTGGGACAGGGATACGAACTGCTCATTCCGGGGAAATTTGTACCCAGAACCCTCAGGGAAATGGAAATACGGCCGAAGTATCATGTGGCCGTAGTTGGCATTGCCAAAGGTGGGGGGCACAGCAAAAACATGGCTCCTCTGAGAGATGATCTGATAGAGCCGGGGGATGTCCTCTGGGTCATCGGTTCCGAGCAGAAAATTGACATCATGGCGGACGAGCATGGCTGGCTGGTCAAGGCAGAGCCGGAAATCTTTGCGGATGAAAATTCGATCGACGAATGCGGCATTATCGAAGGCGTGGTGATTCCCCATTCCAACCTGGCCGGACAAACGCTGGAAGCGATGCAGTTTCGTCGGCTTTACAAGGTCAACCCGCTGGCAATCGTTCGCGGCGATGAAATCATCATGGATGATATCAATGTGACCAAGCTCATTCAGGGTGATACCCTGCTGCTCTACGGTCGGTGGCAGCAGTTCCGTCTTATCGCCGAAAAGATGGATATAGCCTTTATTGAAGAGATTCGGGGTGAACAATTAAAACCGGAACGGACCAAGTGTGCCCTGTTTTTCCTGTTCATGGCACTCACTCTTGTCCTCGGGTTCGAGATCCAACTCTCCATTGCTTTGCTGGCCGGGGCCTTGGGGATGATAATTACCCGAATTATCAGCGCAGACCAGGCTTACGAGGCGGTGGACTGGCGCACGGTATTTCTTCTTGCCGGCTTGATACCACTGGGCACTGCTTTTGAGAGTAGCGGAGCGGCGGCATATATTGCCCAGCAGGTACTAGGTTTTTTTGGTTCACTGAGCCCGCTAATGCTCCTTCTTATCGTTTCTGTCTTGACGGCTTTTTTCTCCCTGGTTGCCTCGAATGTCGGAGCGGTTGTCCTGATGGTTCCGCTGGCTATGAATCTGGCGCTTGATATCGGTTCTAATCCGGTAACCGCTGCAATGGTGGTTGCCGTCTCCGCGTCAAACACCTTCGTTCTTCCCACGCATCAGGTTAATGCCTTGATCATGCGGGCAGGCGGTTATCGACCAAAGGATTACATGAAGGCCGGTATCGGCATAAGTATCATGTATACGGTGATACTGCTGGCGGTTTTAAAAGTTTTCTACAACGTATGAAGGAAAGGCCGCTTGTCTTGCGATGATCAATCCCGCAGAATCTGCGGCGCAGCAGTAATTCCGGGTGGATTTTTGCAATACTTTGTTGTTAGTTGATGGACTGCCTGATTAACCGGACGACAATGATCAAACACAGATGATTCAAAGTCCCTCAATACGAGGCGTATCATATCCGTTATGATGAAAAAGATGAATGAGCGTATCGGGGTTAAGCTTTTTATATTGTTGGTGTCTATTGTTGTCTTGTCTGTCGTGCCTCTGGCTTACTCAGCCATGCAGGCTATTAAACGTTATGGTCATGAGATTGCAGAGATCAATGAACTGCAGATTCGCTCCCAGGCGTTCTCCTATCTCCGGGAGGTCACGGTAGAGCGGACAACCCGGTTTCAGGCCTTTTTTGATCGAGTGGCAACAGCGGCAGGCCTGCTTGCCAGCCAGGCCTCCGGCATCTATTCAGACAAAACGGCCTATGCCCGCCATCCCCTTCATGACTATCGCTATAGCCGTCAGCCGGACAATGGACAATGGATGAACTCAATTGCTGATCCGGTTGCCTCCGTTTACTGGGGAGGGGCTGAATTGACTCCTGCTGTCAAAGAGGAATTGCAGGCGCTTACCCATATGACTCCCCTTTTCCAGAGGGTACTCATGGAGAACACTGAAATACTTGCCAGCCATGTGATCACCGTCTCAGGCATCGGCCAATACTGCACAAACAATAGCAAGAACAAGGAGGCTGCTTTCCATCTGCCGCCCATCTCGCTATTCGATCTGCGTGATGGGGAACCGATGACGGTTTTTACGAAGCGAAATGACACCTCCCGCTCCGTACGCTGGACGAGTATTTACAAGGATGATGTGATAGACGGTCTGATGTTGACCGCCAGCGCCCCGATTTACGACGGCAATAACACGTTTCTCGGTATTGCCGGCATTGATGTTCCCCTCGAGACCATCATTAAAGAGGTCCTGCAATACGGCGAGACCAGAGTGACGATACCATCCTGTTCTCCTTTCTCCTTGATAGCAGCGGACGGGTGATCGCTCTGCCGGAGGGCTACTACGCACATTTCGGCCTGACCGCGGACCGGTCCCTGTTGAAAAATTCGGGAGACCGGCTTAAAGTGTCACTCTCCGATTCGACAAAAGAAGATGTGCGCAGGCTGGCGCATGCCATCACCATGAATGGTAATCATGAGGATACGCTCTTTACCCGACTCAGCCATGAAGGTGAAACCTATTATGTGGTAGCAAGCAGGATGGCCGGGCTTGGCTGGTTTTCCGGTCTGGCTGTCAGGGAAAGCAACATGCTTGCTTCGGTTCGAAAAACCAGATCCGTACTGGCTGAAACCGTCAGGAGCATGGAAATAAAAGGAATGCTCATTTCCCTGGTGATAATTTTCATTGCTGTTCTCATGGCTTTCTGGGCCGTCAAGTTCCTGGTCATGCCCCTGCGTACCCTTGCTGCGGCAACACAACGTGTTGCCGCAGGCGATCTGAGTGTCCGCTGCCCCGTTACAACCACCGATGAAGCAGGCGTGCTGGCAGCATCATTTAACAGCATGGTCGAGCAATTGCAGATCGCTCACGATTGGCAGGATAAATATTCGGAAGAACTCAAGGAAACGGTGGAGCGCAGAACCCATGAACTGATTGACAAGAAAAGTCAGCTCGAGCGGACGGTTGAACTCCTGGAGAACGAGATGGAGCAGCGACAGATAATTGCCGCAACCCTGCGGGAAAGCCAGCAGCAATATCATGATACGATGGAAGTATCGCAGGCCGGGATATTTATTATTACCGATCATTTACTTACCTTTGTCAACACATCCCTGGCCGATTTGTTTATGCTCACGCAATTGGAGATGATAGGAACTGATCCATTGACTCTGATCAGTGAACAGGACAGGCTGCTGGTTAAAAAAAATATGGAGCTCCGTTTTCAGGGGGAGGAAATTCCTCCCTACACGATATCCTGCATGCGCCGTGATGGATCAACCTTTTTCGGCGAAATCTGGGCCAAAACGGCAATCTGGCAGGAAAAGCCGGTTATGGTGGGGACTATCGCCGATGTCAGTGATCTGCGCCTGAAAGAGGCGCGGCTGCAGCTGCAGGACCGTCAGCTGCAGAAGTCACTTGATGAGAAAGAGGTTCTGCTCAAGGAGATCCATCACCGTACAAAAAATAATATGATGGTCGTCATATCCATGCTCGATCTGCAGCTTGCCGACATTGAGGATGAGCGGGTACGGGTAATTTTTCAGGAGATGGAGGACAGGATTCGGGCCATGGCGCTCGTTCATGAAAAACTATACCAGTCGCAGAATCTTTCTGAAATAGATTTCGAATCTTATATCAGGGAGATAACTGAGGCGCTTGTCGCAAATATGATACTTGATGGCCGGGTTGAACTGCGGCTTGCTATCGAACCGATCTTAATAAACATTGATTACGCCGTTCCACTGGGCCTGGTTATTAACGAAATTGTTACCAATTCGGTAAAACATGCCTTCCCCGGCAGCCGGAAAGGAGAGATCTCTATTCGTCTTGAAAAGCGGCAGCACCGGGAAATCGTACTCACGGTCGCAGACAGTGGCATCGGACTTCCTGCGGAAATTGAAGTGCTGCAGAGCAGCTCCTTTGGCCTGCAGATTATCTCCAGTCTTGTTACCATGCAACTGGGCGGGACGCTGACCGTTGACAGCAGCAGCGGGTACCCGCTATTCGATTGTCTTTCCTGAACCGGAACCTGTTAAGCGAATATGAGTACCAGGTCTGCCAAGATTATGGTTGTCGAGGATGAAGTACTGATCGGGCTCATGCTTGCCCGTAAACTCAGGACATTCGGCTATGAGGTCAATGAACCGGTGACTTCCGGAGAAGAGGCTATTAAACGCGTAGCTGAGGAACGCCCCCAGGTGATTTTGATGGATATTACCCTGGCCGGGAAAATGAACGGCATCGAGGCCGGCCGGATTATAAAGGAGAAGTATTCGATACCGATCATCATATTCAGTGGTTATGATGACAGTTTTTTTTCCCGGCAGGTCCGGGAACTCGGGCCGGTTGCCGTGTTAAAGAAAATGGGGCCGGTAAGTGCTATTACCACGGCTATTGAAAAGGCGCTTAACGACTCCTCCTGATCTTCGGTACGGAAGATATACTGATCCCCCCTGTGTTGCTTCTTATAGAACCCTAATGAGTTCAGCGTGTTGCTATCTGTCTTTCGTTCAGGTTAAGCGACAGGGTTGACATCGTCACGATAATTGGTTAAATTGCCAACAAAGAGGAGCTTCTATGGTACGGCTACATATCTATACCCCAGAAGGATCGGCGACCCGTGAGCACTTCGAGGAACGGTCTGCGGTCTTGAAGGCCTTGGCGCACCCCTCCCGTCTGATGATAGTCGATGAACTCTCGCGCGGAGAACGGTGCGTCCGTGACTTGACCGAACTGGTCGGACACGATATTTCTACGGTATCAAAGCATCTTAATCTGTTGAAAAAGAGCGGTATCGTCACCGATGATAAACGGGGCAAGCAGGTATATTATCGCTTGAAAGTTCCTTGTATTCTGAATTTTTTCCATTGTATCGAATCGGTCATAAACGAGAATAGGAAATAAGAAAATGACTTGCCAGAAAAAATATTACAATTGGCTTGCTGGCCAATCATAGAATTGTTTTGTCTGCCAAATGAGAAGGAGGCAACGGGATACGCGATGAATGAGCAAGCCGGAGTAAAAAACAGTATCGGAACAAAACCTTCTCGGATCACGATCAGGAAGAAAAACGGTGCGGGTCGTCTGATGCTTCTTCTCATTATGGCTGGTGCTGTCTGGTTTGCGGTTTACCTGCAACTGCAGCCCTTTTCCCCGTGGCTGATCTTTGAGTTCTTCGGACTTGAGCGGGGGACACAGCTGGGAGATGCGTTGCAGTTTTTTGCTTATGATACGCCTAAGGTACTGATGCTCCTCGCCCTGGTCGTTTTTTTATCGGTGTGGTGGCCGGCGGTATCCTGTTTGTCGGTTTTCTATTCAACATGTTGATTTAAAGGTTTGATATTATGATTCAAATTGAGATTATGGGGCCTGGTTGTAAACGTTGTGATGAAGCGGAACGACTGGTAAAAGATATGGTGAATGAATACCATATTGAGGCGCAGGTGGAGAAAATTACCGACTTTCAGCAGATGGCTGCACGCGGGGTATTCTCAACGCCGGCAGTGGTTATCAATGGCAAGGTGATGACGGTTGGCCGGGTTCCGAGAAAGGAAGAACTGCTGGACTGGCTCGGAGTCGACTGACACACTCCTGGGCAGAACCCTGTTTAAAAAAGAACCCTGAAATATTTATTTCGGTCGGTTATGATAGAAGATGTTTAGGTTATAGCATAGTATCATTTCACAATGACTCCGAGCAAAAAGACCTGGGGCTGTCTGTCGGGCAGTTATGGACTGATGCCGATAGGGTTGGGCCGGAAACAGCCCAGCCTTCCGAATTTTGAAAAGGGGTATATATGCATTCCTCAGGCACGATCCAGTCAAGCCGTGGAGCGGGTTTTGATCCCGCCTCTCTGGTAGACAACCACGGCCGTTCGATTACCTATCTCCGTCTGGCTATCACCGATCGCTGCAATTTGCGCTGCCAGTACTGTATGCCGGAGCAGGGGATCAATCCTCTCTCACATGACCAGACTCTTTCCTACGAGGAACTTGAGCGTCTGGTGTCACTTTTTTGCCGGCTTGGTATCGATAAGGTTCGCATAACGGGTGGAGAACCTTTTGCCAGGCGGGGCTGTATCGATTTCATGCAGCGACTGCTGGAGCAAACGAGGATCAAGCTTTTTCTGACGACCAACGGTGTCGAGACGGGACGCTATCTTGATCGTCTGAAAGGAATGGGGCTGTCAGGCATCAATTTGAGCCTGGACACTCTGGACAGACAGCGTTTTGCCGAGATAACCAGAAGAGACCGGTTGGAGCAGGTGCTGGCCACGCTGCATGGGGCGCTTGCAAGGGATATCCCGCTTAAGGTCAATAGTGTGGTAGACGAGAATACCAGGGATGAGGAAATTATCAAGTTGGGAAGTCTTGCCCGGAACCATTCCCTCAGTCTTCGTTTTATCGAAAAAATGCCCTTTTCCGGGGATGACGAGGGCGTGAAACTTCCGGAAAATGTCCTTTTCAGCCGAGTGGTCCGCCTCTTTCCCGGGCTGCAGGAGTGCCGGAGTGATGTGACTTCCACGGCCCGCCTGTTCAGTGTACCCGGCTTTACCGGTACAATGGGGATCATTGAAGGTAAATCGCGCAAGTTCTGTGCGAGCTGTAACAAGATTCGTATAACACCCCAGGGTATGCTGAAGGCTTGTCTTTATGATAATGGTGTGCTTGATCTCAGGGCCTTGCTCAGAAGCGGCGTGCAGGACGGGGAGATCGTTGAGGCTGTCAGGAAATGTTTGAATCGGCGTCATGTCGATGGTCATGAGACGGAGTCTGTGAATTGCCGGTCACATGAGCCCTCCATGGCTTCAATTGGAGGATAGAAGGTGGGCGGTTTATTTTCTGTCGGCATCATAACGGAAGAATACGTTCGATATTGTTTCAGGGATCATCCATTTTGGTTTATTCGTTAATGATTTATGGAGACAATCAATGGCAGAAGTTGAAGCAGTTTGCATCAGTGCAAAGAAGGGCATGGTCAAGAAAGCCCAGGCCGGTATTGATCTGAAGGAATCCTGGGGCATTGAGGGTGATGCTCATGCAGGCGACTGGCATCGCCAGGTATCTCTTCTTGCCGGCGAAAGTATCGACCAGGTCAAGGAAATACTGCCAAAGCTGCAGCAAGGCGCTTTCGCCGAAAATATTATAACGCGCGGTATTGATCTTGCTTCCATCGGCATTGGCAACAGCTTACAGATCGGTTCCACGGTGGTTATCACGATTACCCAGATTGGCAAAGAGTGCCATAACAGCAGCTGCGCCATCAAAAAAGCAACAGGGGATTGTATTATGCCCCGTGAAGGTATTTTTGCCAAAGTAGTGGTCGGTGGCAGGATTGTGCCCGGTGATAAAATAGTCATTCTATAAAGATAAAGGGTACCTTGTAAAAATTGTCTTTTTGCAAGGTAGCCTAAACAATCGCGGGTAGTTTGAATAATCGCCGGGTATCGTTCAGGTAACCAGGTATCTCTTCAAGACCAGATCAAGTTCATGATCCAGCTGTTTTGGCTCCAGATCCGAGAGCACGCGGTAGAGTTGGGGCGCTATTTCTATAAAGGCAGAGAGCAGAACCGGATCAAACTGTGTTCCGGATTCCCGTTCAAGTGTCCGCAAGGCTTCCGGCAGCGGCAGCGGGTGACGGCCGGGGCGTCTTGACACGAGGGCATCGAAGACATCAGCAATGGTAAATATCCGGGCGATAAAGGGAACTTTTTCATGAGCCAGCCCCGCCGGATAACCGCTTCCGTCATAGTTTTCATGGTGGCAGCGCACTACCTGTTCCGCGTTGCGCAGCCAGCGAACTCTTTTGAACATCGAGACCCCTGTTCCGGGATGTTTCCTGATCAGGGTTCGTGCCTCCTCCGGCAGTTCCCCTTCGTTTTGCAGGGTCTTGATAGCGATCGGCAACATGCCAATATCATGAAGAAAGCAACCATGTATGAGGCTTCTGATTCGGGCCCGCTCTAATCCCTGCTGTTCTGCCAGACGAACAGCATAAATCACTACTCGATGATTATGCCCGATATCGGCCGCATCGCTCTTGGCAAGCGCTGAACCAAGGGTCCGTAGCAAAAATCCGTTTGCCCTGTTCAACTCGGATGTACTGCGAATAAGATGATTGCTCAGGAAAACCATGCCGGGGTAGAACAGGAGTGTACAGAGCAGCACCCCGGCTACACCGAGGGCTGCAGACCAGAGAGTTCTTTGGATGAGCTGCTGTATGTCCGTAAGCGATACGCGATAAATACCTTTGAAATAACCGATTGTCCTGCTGCCGTTTGAGTCATATATCGGCAGGAGCGTCTGCAGGAAGATGCTCTTGTTGGCGATCAGCCGGACGGCCTCTGGCCGATTGGAAAACGGCAGTGATATGCCTTTCTTTTCATATATGCCGCGAACGTCCTCGCCCCCTGGTTGAGAGACAAAAAGTACCTGTTCCCGCGAACTGCTGAACAGTTCCACCTGCAGGAATGATGTGCGTTCCATGCCCGATGCCGTCAGGAACCTTAACGCCGCGGGGTCCTGCTGCTCGGGATTCTCATGGTAGGCGGCAAAAAGCGTTGTAAAAACCGTGCTCTCTTTTTCCGCAAACCGCAGAAGGGTCTCATCGAGCTGTTTATATTCAAGAAAGAGTGCTCCGGCAGTGATAATGAGTGCAGCAAGAATAAATACCGCCGCCAGCCGTTTGATAAGACGCAGATGTATTTCTTTTTTCAATGCGGGAAACTTCATGTATAAGATATCGTTACGGGAAGATTATTGTTGCGGCCACTCTACCACTCCACGGAAGAAATAACAAACAAAGGCTTCTGTTGCTGTCGGCAGAATAAATAGAAAGCAGGTATTAATTTTTCAAAAGGGAGTGTTCTCATGTTGCAGATAAAAATTATCTGGTCTTCAGGTGAAATTACCGCTGAGCTTCGTGATACGCCTACTGCACGTCAATTGCTCGCCGTGCTGCCGCTTACCGCCTCGGCCAATGTCTGGGGAGACGAGGTGTATTTCTCATTGCCGTTTTCAGCCAAGGCGGAAGCAGATGCGAGTGATGTCGTTGCCAAGGGTGCCGTCTGTTTCTGGCTTGACGGGGATGCTCTTGCTCTGCTTTTCGGCCCGACTCCTGTCTCGCGGGGTGAAGAATGCCGACTGATCAGCCCTGCCAATATTGTCGGCCAGATGGTCGGCGATCCCTCTGTTCTGGGTTCGGTTCGAAGCGGTGAACGGATACGGGTTGAAGTCCCTTGAGACGGGGTGTGCCGTTGGTGCAGGGCTGATCCACTCGTGTTGCTGATATCTCGGGGTGAAAAACGGTTTGACTATTCTATCTCTTACCCCCCCCATGACCATGACCTCTGTGGTTCCCAGGTCGTGCCCTTTTTAAAGCAAGTATGGTAACCTGCAGAGCGGCCCCTGAACAGAAAAATATTGCTCTCGGGATAGGCACAAGCTAGGATATCCGGAGGTGAGGTTTAAGCAGGATCGGATCTTTCTGAACGTACCCATATGATGTCTGTTCCTCTTGCCCCGCCAGTGCAATCCTTCGTCCAGCTCGTTTCTGGCGGAAGACTGATACAGTGAGAAAAATTAAGATGGGATACGATCATGGCAAGAACCGGTTTTGTGTATGATAAGCGATTCCTGAAGCATATCACCTTCGATGGACATCCGGAATGTTCCCAGAGGCTTGTGGTCATTGTGAATGGTCTTGCCGAGAACGGCTTGATGGATAAATTGGTGCAGATCGAGCCGGAACCTGCCAATCAGCGCTGGATTGAGACGGTGCATCATATTCGGTATATCATGAGATTTGAGGAAGCCTGTCTATGGGGTTTGCCTGATTTTGATCATCAGGATAATTCCATCTGCCGGGATACCTATGAAATTGCTTTGCTGGCTGCAGGAGGTGTGTTAAAGGCGATAGACGGGGTGATGGAGCAGACGGTGGATAATGCCTTCTGCGCCATCCGTCCTCCAGGACATCATGCTGAGCTGGATCATGCCATGGGCTTTTGTTATTTCAATAACGTGGCCATTGGCGCCCGTTATCTGCAGCGTCAATGGGGGATCAAAAAAGTCGGCATTATTGATTTCGATGTCCATCACGGCAACGGCACACAGCACATCTTTGACAATGATGATTCGGTCTTCTATTACTCAATCCATGAGCATCCTTCCTTTGCCTACCCTGGAACCGGCAGAGAATTTGAAACCGGGGTTTTTGCCGGCGACGGGTATACGCTGAACAGTCCTGTTTTACCGGGCAGGGGTGATGAAGAATATCGGGAAAGGCTGCTCTCCGATCTCGTGCCTGCCTTTAAGAAATTCAACCCCGAATTTGTGCTCCTCTCGGCCGGATTTGACGCTCACGTCGATGATTTGATGTCAGGTACCAGTCTGACTACCGAGGGGTATGATTTCGTCAATGAAACGGTGCTTGAACTGGCTGCCGTCTGTGCCGGTGGCAAGGTTGTTTCGGTTCTTGAAGGAGGATATCAGCTGGAAATCCTGCCCACGCTGGTTGCAAACCACATAAAGCAATTGCTGAACATGTGAGTAACCTGAAATATACTGATAGCAGATAGTTATCCGGAGGATGATATGTTTGTAAGTGAGACAATGCATACGGACTTGATAGCGGTTACGCCGCAAACCAAGCTGGCAGAGGTACGCCTGCTGATGCAGGAGAACAATTTCCGCCACCTCCCCGTTGTGGATAAAGACGGTAAACTTGTCGGTATCATCACAGACCGCGATATGCGGGATGCGCATCCGTCGTCGCTTCTTGATAAAGAAGACTACCAGCGCACCCTTGAGAAGGTCATGCAGCATACTGTTGAAGAGGTTATGACCAAAGACCCTCTGACTATCGCTCCCTATTTTACCCTGCAGGACACCCTGCTGATCATGGGGAGGAAAAAGGTGGGAGCCGTGCCGGTGGTTGACGATAAGGGCTACCTCAAGGGAATTATGTCTACCCGTGATCTTCTGAAAGCCTTTGTGAACATTATGGGAATAGGCGAGCCCGGCACCCTGCTCTGTATCCTGGCAAAAGAACAGGCCGGACAATTAAAAAAGATTGTCGATATTGTCACGGAAGAAAGGGTTTCAATGGGGAGTGTCCTGGTGGCCCGATACTGGAACAAGGAAAAACGGGCCATATTCCCATACCTGCTGACCAATAACGTGGTTGCCATTAAAAAGAAATTGCTGGCCGCAGGATTTGAAATTATTGATCCGATGACCTGGTATCTCAATCAGGTCCCGAAGACGAAAGAATAGACCACCCTTTTCCTGATAGGTGAACTCTGTTCCTAAAAGGTCCAGCTTCTATTAAAAGAGCTATTCCCTCTTCTATCCTAGATTTTTATCGCCAGGAGTATTGTATGGAGCACACATGCGTCAGAGATCTCACGGTACCCATTTGCAAATATGCCACGGTGACGGTGGGTACATCCCTGCTCGATGCCATCCTGGCACTGGAAAAGGCTCAGGAGGCCTATACGAGCAGCAAGTACCAGCACCGGGCCATCCTTGTTCTTGACAGTAACCAGCAGGTTGTCGGCAGGGTGAGTCAACTGCGGATATTGCAAGCGGTTGAGACGCGGCATGATCTGGACTGTGATGTGGAGAAGTTAAGCAGCTTCAGGTTTTCAGAAGAATATATTGCCGGCAGACGTGAATACTACCGGTTGAACAGCCCGGTCCTCAACAGCGAATCTCTCCGGGCAGCCTCCGAGAAGAAAGTAGAGGACTTTATGCAGAAACCAACACCGGGCGAATTTGTTTCGGAGGATAGTTCAATCGATATTGCCATCCATAAGCTGGTGGCAGGGTCCCATTCCTCTCTGCTGGTTACCAGGAAAGATGTAATAGTAGGGGTGCTCAGGATAGCTGACGTTTTCTCTGCTGTCTTTCATGAAATGCGGGATGCGGGAATGACCCCCGGCTGATGCCGGAGTGCCATTTTTAGATAGCGATGAGAACCAAAAGCCCCTTCCCTGATAAAAAAATACCAATTAGGCGAGAGATGAATAAGCTGGAACAATTGTATGACGGGATCATTCAGCGGGTAAATATCAACCTTCGTGAGCTGGACTTTGATGCCGAGCCCTATTCTTCAGGCCTTGTTCAACCGGAACAGATGAACAAGTTTTATGCCTTCTATGGTATCAGCCCCGATCATCCATTAAGCCTTGTTTTCAAGAATTCCGGCCTGGCCGGCAGCTATTTCCTGGGGAAATGCCGGGTTGCCGACTCATTGCTCTATAAAACTGATGTCCGTGGGGACGAGTTGAAAAGACAGGGGTCCTCTTTTCACTATAAGGATTTCAAGATTCCCCTCCATCATGATGAAATGATTGATATCAGCCATAGCGCGCTGGTGAAAACCCTCGTCCATAACTATTCGCACGACCCGGAAACCGCGGAGAGGTTCTTTATTGAAAATACCATTGCCATGGATTATGCCAACATCCACGGTTCACCCACCGAGGGAACTTTTCTTGGCCCGTTTGCGACCGTTGATCTGACCACCATACATGACTGTGTTATCGGGACGTATTCCTATATCCAGGCCGGTGAAATCAATCACATGAAAATAGCCCCCGGCACGATATGGGTGAGTAGTCCCGGCAATTTTAACTTTTACTACCGGCACGATCCTGATCTGCTCAGTAAATACGCAGCTGTTGTTTCCGGCGACCTTCCCCATGGGCTTCTGTTTGACTTTATAGAGAACCGCGAATACGCTTTCCAACGCGTCTTTGACGCTGCCAACCTGGAAGCAATTGAATTTATACCGAAAACAGCTTCACTGGACAGGTACGCTGTTGTGCTGCCAAAAGTGAGCATTGCCGAAAATGTCCTCGTCTCCCAGCGGGCCTATCTGCAGAACTCATCACTTGGCAAAGGCTCGAATGCCCAGGAAAATTGCTATATCATCAATTCGTCACTTGAGGGCTACAATGTGACTGCCCATGGTGCCAAGATTATTGAAGCGACCCTGGAGAAAGATGTCTTTGTCGGGTTTAACAGTTTTCTTCAGGGAACAAGTGATGCCAGGCTGCACATCGGAAGAGGCTGTGTAGTGATGCCGCACACTATAATCGACATCAGTGAACCGTTGCAGATACCTTCCGATCATCTTGTCTGGGGTCTCATCAGAAGTCGCGAGGAACTTGAGCAGAACAGCATTTCCCTTGCTGAACTGGCAGAGCAGAAAACGTCTTTAAGCAAAAGCCGGTTGCATTTCGATGGCGATGGCGAGCTCTTCGTTAAGGCGTTCAAGGCACGAATTCACCATATCCTGGAGGCCAATGGCGCGTTCTTTGACGGAGAAAATAATACCGGGCATGCCCAGAGAAACAAGAAACTTTCGCTTAACACCATACAGCCCTTTCAATTTGGTGAAATGCAAGGGCTCTATCCTGATATCACCATAGCATTATAGCAGCTGTTCTCTTTATCATGCAGATGGCCTGTCTTTATCTGCAGAAAACGCAATCTGCAGTTGCCTGAATCGCAGCCTGCATCACAAATGATTGATAAGAATAAGCTTCGAATACTGCCTTTGTGGTCGCCATCAGAAATCCTCATGTTCTGTAATCCTGCACTCAGCTGGTCAGGGAGACCAAGGGCGGCGAAGCAGCGCCTTCCGGCTGGCGGCCGGGCAAAAAGACACTGAAGCCAGGTGTTGACCTTGTCGGTAAGGTTTGGAAGGAGTGGAAAACAAGTATGGCTTTTGATTGATCTCGTCTCGTCTGTGGCAAGAGTCGGAAGACCCGTTTCCGGTCCTTGCCTGTTGGAGTGGTTTCGCACTTTTAAAAAGGATATATCAATGACACGTGATGCAATAGTGATCAAAAAAGAAGATAATGTGGCGACGGCCCTGCGTGATTTGGGCTGTAACGATCTTGTGTCAGTCGGCATCGGGGACAGGACAATAGCCATTACACTCGTCGAAAGTGTAGCTTTTGGTCACAAATTTGCCGTTCTCGATATTCTGAAAGGACAGGATATTATTAAATACGGTGAAGTTATCGGCAGGGCGACGGCTGATATTTCTGCTGGCGCTCACGCCCATATCCAGAATATTGAAAGCCTGCGGGGTCGTGGCGATTTGGCTTGAGGAGTTTGGTGGAGCGTATGTTTAAAGGTGAAAAAATGGAATTTATGGGATACCGGAGAGCGGACGGGCAGGTTGGTACGAGGAACTATGTCGGGGTCATCTCGACCGTTGTCTGTGCAAATGAAGTTGCCGAGGATATCGCCCGTCAGGTTGATGGAGCCGTCAGTTTTACGCACCACCAGGGCTGCTGCCAGACGCCGATAGATATCCGGCGTGTCAATGAAGTACTGATCGGCCTGGGAAGCAATCCAAACCTGGCCGCCGTTCTGCTTGTCAGTCTCGGCTGTGAGAGCACGGCTTTGGAGGAAGTTGTGGCGGGCATTCGCGCGGCGGGCAAACAGGTAGAAATTATTGGCATTCAGGAAACAGGAGGGGCGGCACGAACAAGGGCGGAAGGTTCGCTGATCGTGCAGAATATGGTGGCCCAGGCGTCATATCTCAGGCAGGAGCGTTGCTCTTTATCGGATATTGTCCTTGGGCTCAAATGTGGAAGTTCCGATACGACTCAAGGACTTGCAGCCACCCCGGTGATTGGCGTTGCCTCGGACCTGGTCGTTGCGGCTGGCGGTACTTCTATTCTTGGAGAAGTGACCGAGTTTATCGGAGCCGAACATATTATGGCCCGGCATGCCGCATCCGGGGAGATCGGGAAGCAGATCGTCGATCTGGTAAATCGCATGGAAGGGCGTGCCATCGCCGTCGGATGCGATATGCGCGGCGGGCAGCCGACGGGCGGCAATATAAAGGGTGGCCTGACAACCATTGAAGAAAAATCATTGGGCGCCGTTGCCAAAGGCGGTTCAGCACCGATTCAGGCTGTTTATGAATATGGCGTCAGGCCGAAAGTCAAGGGGCTGGTCGTTATGGATTCTCCGGGTCGGGAGCCCGAAATTCTGACAGGGTTGGCTGCAGCGGGGTGTAATATGATCGTTTTTGCAACCGGTCGTGGCGCACCACAGGGTTTTCCCTTTGTGCCGGTTATAAAATTAACCGGTAATGCGCATACATGGGAGCGGATGCGTGACCATATGGATCTTTCCGTTTCCAGTGTTATTGACGGTACCGAGAGTATTCCCGAGGCAGGCGAACGTCTTGTACAATCCATTCTGGAAGTTGCTTCCGGGGTGAGAACAAGAGCTGAGATTACCGGCTATACCAGAGCTATGGACATTTACGTCACCGGACCGGTGATCTAGGAATAATATGATGATATATCCACGAATTGCTGAAATAACCCAACGCCTTGATGATAGGCGTGTAGATAATGTTCACTCGGTCATTGCACAGGAGATGAAGCGGGTTGATCTTGCCGGCAGAATGAGACCCGGTGCCAGGGTGGGAATTACCGCGGGAAGCCGCGGTATTTCCTCCATGGTTGCTGTTTTGCAGGCGATTGTCAGCGAGATACAAAAGATTGGAGCTACTCCCGTTATCATCCCTGCCATGGGCAGTCACGGTGGTGCCACAGCCGAGGGGCAGACAGAGATGCTCGAAGGACTCGGGATAAGCGAGCAGAGTGTTGGTGCCCCTGTTGTCTCTTCCATGGATGTTGTTGAGCTTGGAACCACGGAAGAAGGTATTCCTGTTGTTTTGAGTAAGGATGCGATGGCGTGTGACCATCTTGTTATCGTTAATCGGGTGAAGCCGCACACCGAGTTTAATGGCCGGATTGAGAGCGGATTGACCAAGATGATGGTGATCGGCCTCGGGAAGCATGAGGGGGCGGTACTCGCTCATCGCTGGGCTGTTCGTTATGGATACGAGCGAACCCTGATTGCCTCGGGACAACTTGTAATAGAAAAGGCACCGATTACGCTCGGTGTCGGGATCGTCGAAAATGGATTTGGTCAAGCTGCACGAATCGAGGTCGTTACGCCGGAACGTTTTATTAAAAATGATGAGCATCTCCTGGCCTTGGCCAGGGAAACCTGCCCGCACCTGCCTTTTGACAGGCTTGATGTTCTCATTGTTGATGAAGGGGGGAAGGAAATCAGCGGAACGGCTATGGATACAAAAGTGATTGGCCGGATCATGAATATTTACGAGCCACCTCTTGAGCACCCGCATATTACCCGTATCGTTCTGCGGGATCTAACGGAGAGGTCCCACGGCAACGGTCTGGGCATTGGTCTTGCCGATTTTGTAACGCAAAGACTTGTAGACAAGTTGAACCGAAGTATAACCGATGTGAATTGTGTTACGGCTGTAGCGCCTGAAAAAGGCCGCTTACCCATAATCGGCAGGACTGACCGTATGGCGATCGATTATGCCTTTGCCTCGGCAGGTCCGGTAAATGCTGACAATGTGCGTTTATGCTGGATCAGGAATACCATGAAACTTGACCGGATGTTTGTCTCCGAAGCACTTCTGCCAGAGGTTGAAGCCCATAAGAGTCTGGAAATTTCTTCCGGTTTGAAGGAAATGCATTTTACCGATAGTGGAGATCTCTTTGTCCCGGGTTGAATGGTCACCCTGAACAGATAATCAATCAATTTTCAACCCGTTGCCCATGCTTGAGAATAAACAACATTATCAGCGTATATCGAAGAGTTTGCAGATAGCCGTCAATCAGGTGGCAGCAGCAGCGACGCTCCTGGCGGAAGGGGGTACCGTCCCCTTTATCTCGAGATATCGCAAGGAGGTGACCGGTTCTCTTGATGATATACAGATTACTGATATCCGGGATCAACTTCTGAAACTGGCAGATCTGGATAAGCGTCGTCATTCTATCATGGAGATGCTCTCCGGGAGGGATCAGCTGACAGACCAGCTGCGGGTCCGTTTGCTTGGGGCTGAATCGATGACGACCCTTGAAGATATTTACCTCCCTTACAAACAGAAACGAAAGACCCGTGCCATGGCGGCCAGGGAAAAAGGCTTGGAACCTTTGGCCCGTTCAATCTTTGCGGGCCAGGATGAGGATCTTGATGTTTCTGTTTTTTTGAATCCTGAAGCAGGGGTGGATGCCGAGGATGTCGCTCTTGCCGGAGCCAGGGATGTCATTGCCGAGTGGGTTAACGAAGATCCGGATATTCGTAGCCGTCTGCGCCAAACTTTTGCCGAAAAGTCACTTATTAGATCCGAGGTGGTGGAAAAAAACCGCGAAACCGGGGCCAAATTCCGTGATTATTTCGACTGGCGCGAAGAGGCGCGAAAGGCACCAGGCCATCGCCTGCTCGCTCTTTTTCGTGGCGAGGCAGAGGACGTATTACGGCTGTCAATCAGGCCTGATAACGATTTGGCTCTGGCTATTCTTAACAGTCATTACCTGCCCCGGGGGAAGTATCATGAGCAGGTGAGAATGGCCGTGGAGGACAGTTATAAAAGGTTGCTGGCTCCTTCCTTGGAAAAAGAGCTGCGCGGGAGTCTGAAGGAGCGGTCAGACCGGGAAGCCATACAGGTTTTCAGTGATAATCTTCGTGAGTTGCTTCTGGCACCGGCTTTAGGTCAGAAACGAGTTATGGCTCTGGATCCCGGATTTCGTACCGGCGCGAAACTGGTCTGCCTGGATGAACAGGGGAGTCTGCTTCATTATACAACTATTTACCCCACTCACGGCGGACCCCAAAAAGAAGAAGCAGCAACGATTGTTCAGGATTTATGCAGGAAGTACAGGGTTCAGGCCATTGCTGTCGGTAACGGTACGGCCGGTCGTGAGACGGAGGAATTTGTCCGCAGCCTTGATCTTGAAAGTACGATCATTATCACTCAGGTTAACGAAAGCGGGGCCTCCATCTACTCGGCCTCCGAGGTTGCCCGTCGAGAGTTCCCCGATTATGATGTTACGGTGCGGGGCGCTATTTCTATCGGGCGGCGTCTCCAGGATCCTCTGGCAGAACTGGTTAAACTTGATCCAAAATCAATAGGGGTCGGTCAATATCAGCACGACGTCAATCAGACAGAACTAAAAAAAGGGCTTGATGATCTGGTGATCACCTGTGTGAACAGCGTCGGGGTTGAGGTCAACAGCGCCTCACGGGAACTGCTTGCCTGTGTCTCAGGACTCGGTCCCGTTCTTGCTGCCAATATCATCGCCTATCGCGATGAGCATGGTCCCTTTACCGCAAGAAAAGAATTATTGAAGGTCCCGCGGCTTGGAGCAAAAGCATTTGAGCAGTGTGCCGGCTTCCTGCGTATCCATGGGGCGAAGAATCCCCTGGACAATTCAGCCGTTCACCCGGAACGTTATGACACCGTAGTGAAAATGGCGAAAGACCTTCATTGTGTTGTTGCTGACTTAATTAAAAAAAAGGAACTCAGGGATAACATTGATCTTAAGCACTATGTCTCCGGTTCACTCGGTTTGCCGACCCTGCAGGACATTATGGAAGAACTTGCCAGGCCGGGACGTGATCCGCGCCGTGAGTTTACATCCTTTAGATTTGACGAAGGTGTCAGTAGTATTGGTGATCTTGTTGCGGAGATGAGACTTCCCGGTATCGTGACAAATGTCACCCGCTTTGGTGCTTTTATTGACATCGGGGTCCATCAGGACGGTCTTGCGCATATAAGCCAATTGGCAGACAGGTATGTCAGGGACCCCGCCGAGGTGGTGAAAGTCGGGCAACCTGTTACGGTTCGTGTCCTTGATGTGGACCTGAAGAGAAAGCGAATATCCCTATCCCTTCGCGGGTTGTAGGGTTATGAAAAGATGTTGTCCAGCGGTAATAGCGGCAGTATCCAGTCCATACGGCAATGAAGAATCATCAGGGGGGTGCGAAGATGAGCGTGTGTCAAAAAGGGCCGGATGGTTGTAATCATCACTGGCATGAGTTATGGAAGAGTGGCATTTTTTAGGGAGATAACGCCACTTAATGGGGGTGTGATTTGAAGATCTATTTTTATTTCATTGCAGAATGTGATGTAAAGTATTAGCTTGTCAACACCTATTACATGATGTAATAGGGGATTTGTTTCAACTTGTCCTCGTTACTGAGTGCTCATAACATCGGTCACCAAGGGATTATCTGCTCGATTTCAAGCAATAAAATGAGAGGGAACAGGAGAGGACATGATGGCTGCCATTTTAGTGATACATAGCTGGAAACCTGGAATGAGATCAGGTTTCAGATTACTGCTGTTTCGTTAAAGGGTAAACATCAGAAAGAGCGGTTGACTACAGGGTATTTTGTCTGGAAAAGTCCAGACGTCCAGTCGAATCATCGGATGATGCCTCGGCTATATAGCAAAAAAAGGGTTCAAAAATAGAACCCGGTACAGAGGAGTAGAACAAAATGGCTGAAGGTACAGTAAAGTGGTTTAACGATTCGAAGGGTTTTGGTTTTATTGAGCAGGATGGCGGCAAAGATGTATTTGTGCATCATTCAGCGATTCAGGCCCAGGGTTTCAAATCTCTTGCAGAAGGCGCTCGTGTGTCTTTTGACGTTGTTGATGGCCCTAAAGGTCCTGCAGCAGCTAACGTGGTCCAGCTCTAAGACTGATCTGAGAACGACCCGATGCAAAGACTCTGCATTTCATTTGCAGAGTCTTTGCAATACCCTTGTATGTCCGCTTTAAATGCGATGAAAAGATAAGAAGGACAAAACTTTGGCAAAAACAAACTACTCATTCGAGAAACGCAAAAAAGAACTGGCAAAGAAAAAAAAGAAAGAAGAAAAAAAACAGCGTAAACTTGAGAAGCAGGAAGATACGCTGGAGAACCAAGAAACCAAACCTCCGCAGGAAGAATAACCATCCCCCTTCAATATGTTTTTTCCAGGCGATCTTCGCTCGTTGTCAGAGGATTTTCATGATCGCTTTTTTATTATCAGCCAGCGGAAAAAGTCTTTCGCTATCATATTATCACCGTTATTTTAAATAGTTTCTGGATTTCTCGGCATTCAAATTACCGAATTTCCTGTTTGAGGGTCACTCGGCGGACCTCTCTCACATCTTTTTGCTCGGATATGTGGGAACAGGCTGTAAAACTATTGGGCGCCTTGAATAAAGGTGGCCTAAATAGATGAAGTACCAGTGTCTGTTACGGCGGTGTGTTGGATCCTGGAGTGTGCGGATTCGGCGCAGTTTGGCGTACAGTCAACGTTGTTATAATAAGCACTGGATTGCGATTTTTCCCACTCACAGATTCGATGCCTTGAGAATATATAGCCTGTTTCCGGAAGGTACTGTCTTATGGAGAGAAAGACCCTGATAACCCTGTTGTTATCAGTATTTATTGCGCTTCTTGGCATTGGTATCATTATTCCGATAATGCCGGTTTTTGCCGCTGAACTTGGTGCGAGCGGGTTTTCTCTGGGTATGATTATCGGTGCTTTTTCTATCAGCAGGGGGCTTCTGCAGCCGATAGTCGGGAGCCTGTCTGACCGCTGGGGAAGAAAAGGATTTCTGGTTGCCGGACTCTTTATTTACGGCATTGTCGGGTTACTTATTCCGCACGCAACCAGTGTTATCAATCTCATTGTCATTCGAGGATTTCACGGAGTAGGCTCGGCGATGATCGTTCCCATCGGCATGGCTTATATGAGTTACCTCGCTCCGGTCGGGCATGAGGGGCGTTACCAGAGCTACCTCAATATTGCCATTTTCGCCGGCATTGGCTGTGGGCCGATAATCGGTGGATTGGTCTCGGACCTGCTCGGTTTTCAGTCGGTATTTTATGTTATGGCCCTGTTAAGCTTCATGGCGTTTATCCTGGTCTTACGGCATATGCCTCACCAGACGGCTCACGGGCCGTCTGACGCACCGGGTCTGCTGAGGAACATGGTATTGATGATGAAAAACAGGCTGACCTTGGGAATCCTGTTATCCCGATTTGCTACTATGATAGCAATGGTGCCGACCATGGCTTTTCTGCCGCTTCTGATGACACAGAGAATGACCGCAAGTGGTTTACAGATAGGTCTTGTCATTGCCGGCAGGACACTGGTCAATGCCGTCCTACAGGTACCTGCGGGGAAATTTGCCGATAAACATAACAAGCTCGTTTTGTTAGTAGCCGGGAGTGTGTGTTTAAGTGCGTCAATCATGATGGTCCCCTTCGTATCCAGTTTTGCTCTGATGCTTGTCCTCTATTGTTTGCTTGGACTGGGAGAGGCAATTATTTGGCCGGTATTAGGTGCTTATGCCTCCCTGGAAGGGAGAAAACACTATGGTCATGGAACAATGATGGGCGTGTTCAGCCTCGCCATGAGTGGCGGCGTATTTGCCGGGGCAATCCTTGCCGGATACAGTATGGACAGATGGGGGATTGACTGGGCCTATTTCAGTACGGCAACGGCAATACTGGCTTTCACGCTGGGCGCTGCATTTCTGATTGGTATAGGAGAAATTCGTGAGGCAGTATCAGCAGCAGAAGATGCGACATAGTTAACGATATCAAGGAGAGCAAGAAAGTCGATCGTTTTTCTCCGGTTCATCGGTCCACTTGGGTTTACATTAATAGCATCCTGTACGCTACATCCAGTGTTTTCTTTTAAAAAGGAACAGTAAAATAAGGGCAATTAAAAAAAGTATTCCGACAAAAATAGTAAAGGCATATCTGTTGTCAGAACCGGGGATGCCGCCAACATTTACGCCGAATAACCCCGTCAAAAAACCCAGTGGCAAGAATATCGTGGTTATCAGTGATAATAGATACATCCTGCTGTTGAGCTGTTCAGATAAATTGTTGACAAGTTCTTCTTGAATGACTGCGGCTCTTTCTCTGATTGAATCAAGATTTTCTATATACCGGAGTAAATGATCGGTAATTTCTCTGGAATGCATCCTGTCTATTTCCCTGAGCCAGGATACTTTCTCCTCATAAAACCGGTACATTGCATCTCTTTGAGGTGCGAGGTATCTCCTGAGAACAATTGACTGCCGCCTGATGGTGGAAAGCTGGCGACGGATTGCAGCGTCTCCCGTGCCAAGTACCTCCTCTTCAAGATCGGAAAGCATATCCTCAATGTTTTCAATGGTCGGGTCCATTCTGCTTATCAGCCGTCTCGCCAGATCAACAGTAAATTCTGATGGGGTTCTGGGGCCGTTGCCACTCTGCAAGGCACTCGTGATGTCGGCAATGGATAAGAGGGTTCTTCTCACAGAGGTGATGATCATTGACTCGTTTGCCCACAAGCGCACCCCCACCATATCTTCCGGATCAGCTTGCGGGTTGAGATTGACACCACGCAAAGCGAGAAGGAGCCCATCATTGATCGACGTCACCCTGGGACGTGTATCTTCATTCAACAGGAATTCGCTTGAAACAATATCCAGCTGTTTTGCGTTGCGAATCCATTCCTGTGCCTCGGCAGAAGAGTAATCAAAATGCAGCCACAGGATACCTTTCTCCGGTTCCCAGCCATCAACTTCATCTGCCGTCACTGTTCTTGAACCACCTCCACCATCGAGTAAAAGTGCCTGGAGCAATCCGGTTTTATTCATTTTACGTAGTTATCCTCCATTAGCATTGATAGTCAGACCCTCTTGGCTGAAGATCCCGCTACGGTTTTGACAAATGAAGAATCAAAATGGACATCCAGTTGTGGATAGGCAATCGTAATGCCTGCCTCTTTAAAAGCGAACCAGATATCTTTACGAAGATCGGCCATAAACATTCGCTGCTGCCAGGGATCGTCTATGGAGACGTAAACACCGAAATCCACGGAGGAACTGGCGAAATCCTGTAACCTTACCGTGGGACCCGGCTTGGGTAGTCTCCAGGGAACGTCGGAAGCCGTCTTTTCCAATACCTTCATTACCTGCTCCATATCAGAATCGTAAGAGACGCCAACAACAATTCCTAAGCGATAGATGTTGTCCCTGAGGGTATAATTTTTTACCGTTGATTGAGAAAAGACTGAATTGGGCATAATGAGTTCTTCGTCAAGCAATGTCCGTGCTATCGTCGTTCTTATTCTCATGTCGATGATCTTAACAATAGTCCCGTCAACTTCCAGGATATCACCGGGCTTAATGGTCCGTTCTAGAAGGAGGATGACGCCGGCGACAAAGTTTTGAACGATATTCTGCATGGCAAACCCGATGCCTATTGCGAATACCGCACCAGCTGCAAAGAGAGCACTTAAGCTGATTCCAACAACCTGCAAACCGATGGAAAAGCCTACCATTAAAACGAAGTAATGTATCAATCGCAGGAGAGCGGATAAGGTTCCTTCACGTTTGGCAAACCGTGTTTGGAGCGTCTTCTTCAATCCACGCTGCAGGGAAACCGAAAATATGACGGTAATCAGCAATATCAGGAGAAAAAGAGCAATTGCAAAAAGAGTAACTGTTGTCCCCGACAAAGTAAAAAGGGGTTTATCCACAGCACTGCCGATAAAGGTCAAGATTTTGTCAATATCCACAATAACCTCAGGTGAGCTTGGACCAATCAATTATCCGTGAGAACAGCCAATTCTTATTTTAAATCGTAATTATAAGCATTTAAACCGATAGCCTCGATAGCCGTTGGCGGTTTCTGTCCTGCAGAAAAATCTGAGAGGTAAACCTTCTTCCTTCTTTTTTTTCAGTAAAATGGGGATGCTGGAGAATCGTCAGAAATACCGATCCGCTGTCCTGTTAGAGAAGTGATGGTCTTCTCTTACGGGATGCAGCTGATATTCTGCCGACCAGTATCCCGAGAAGCAGTACGCCGCCGCCCGCAAGAAACCAGTTGATGGCTCTATCCTTTTTCAAGGCCTCGTAGTCTGCGCGCAGAGAGGCAAGATTTTCTGTCAATGTTTTGTTTTCCTGCGATATTCTCAGAGAATCCTTCTTGATCAGGGCGACGTCTGAGGTGTCCTGTTTCAGTTTTGTGTAGTCGCTTGCGAGCTGGTCTCTTTCGGCAAGTATGGTGTTTCTCTCAGTTTCTGTTTGTTCAAGCCTGGAGGAGATTGTTTCGAGATTGTTGACGGTCTCGATCTCTCTTGCCTTGAGTGCGTCATTTGCTTCCTGCAAGGTTGCCACGAGTTGCTGCAGCGGAGCTTCCTCGCTCAGGAATCTTTTTATTATCCAGCCTTCTTTGCCGTCTGGTAATCGGACCTTAGCATAGGAATCATCTTCTTCAAGCAGTTCAACGGAAGTTCCGTCCTTTACAACAGCGATGATCTTGTATTCCGTTCCCTGGCCGGTCCTGATCGCGATTTCAGAACTCGGTATTATATAGCGGGTTTCAGCTTGAGCAGTCTCCGTTGAGAGTAGCGGCAAAGCCGCTAAGAAAAACAAGTAAACAGCGATAAGAGGAATAGGGGAAAACCGGGTAGACAATCTTTTCATGAGCATCTTTTATTGACCTTTTCAGGATAAAGGGTTTCGGTTTCGATCTTGCGTTTATAGATTTAGAAGATATTCGATTTGGTCATGGAAAAGAAGCAAAAGAATAAAAAACAGAGCGTCTTTCACCTGAAGGTTGACCTCGGATATCCCGTTTTTGCACGTTGAGCTTGGAAGACAGATAAGCAGAGAGGTTAAGAAGATTTATTGACAGCAGGGTAAACGGGGGTAATCTTCTCAGCAATGACGTGACTGATTATTCAAGGTACTCATCATCATTATGACAACTATTCAAGCATACTTCCAATACTAAATCCTCGTCGGCATGAAAATTCTTACCGTCTCAGATCGCGTTTCTACCGAACTGATTGAAGGCGCCGCTCCTTCACCGATTGACAAAATTGACCTGATTCTCGGTTGTGGAGACCTGCCGCCTGAGTATCTGCGTGCACTGCGGGTACGATACGATGTGCCGCTTTTTTATATTCTCGGAAACCATGACATTCGGCATGACACGCCGCCTGACGGCTGTCTCAACCTGACCGGGAGGATTGTGAGCTATGGCGGAGCACATTTTCTCGGCTTTTCCGGTTCCCGCTGGTATAACGGGAATCAGCATCAATATAGGGAACATGAGATGCGTTCGCAAATCAGGCGATTGTGGTTCCGCCTCTGGCGTCTTAAATCACTCGATGTCATTATGACTCATGCGCCGCCCCGCAACATTCATGACGCTGATGATCGATGCCACAAAGGCTTTAATTGCTATAATCGTTTTATCAAACGCTATCAGCCGCGATACTTTGTTCACGGTCACATCCATGCCTTGTTTGAAAAGCCGTCGGATCGTGTCACTATCGTGGGCAACACCCGGGTAATTAACAGCTATGGCTTCCATGTCTTGGATATATAACTTGTTTGCCGCATTGAAGCGGTTGTTTGCAAAACCGGATGACAGCAGACCGGGCAACTCCGTTGCGCATTTCGAGAAAATCCGGGAGGAAGAAGAGGCCTTCACCTCGATTGATCGCGGGATTTCGCTGGTTCCACTGACTTCAATTGTCGGCAGTGTCGGGCGTTATCATGATTTCGATGCACAATTCAAGCCGCGGGGGTATGACAGTGATGAGCGGTTGAAGAGTATTACAAACGAGATGAGAAAGGGGAGGACGTTTCCTCCCATATCGCTTTATCAGATCAAGGACAATTATTATATCCTGGACGGGCATCACCGCTTCGCGGCAGCCAAGGAACTGGGTCATGATGAGATCAGTGCCTGTATCCTGGAACTTCTCCCTTCAAAAGATACCCTTGAAAACCGGCTCTATATTGAGCGGACAGAATTCCGGGACCGATATGAGCTGCCCCAGTCAATCAGCTTAACCGTGTTCGGGCAATTCAAGCACCTTGAAGAACAGATCGAAGAGCATCGCACCTACCTGGCACAGAAAGAGGGAGAGACGATTTCTGCCTCCCAGGCGGCAGCCGACTGGTTCAAGACAATTTATCTGCCGCTCAGGAAATTGATTGAGAACAGTGGCCTTGTTGCATCTTTCCAGGAGCGTACCTTAGACGATCTCTATCTTTATATTTCCCATCATCAGTGGACCATGGGCAAATCACGGCAGTATGGTATCGGCATTGACAAGTTGATTCCGAAAAACATGGAGGATTTCAGGACAATGATGGCAAAGCACTCTGATAAGGAATATCCGGAAATGCGGCGGGAGATCATTGCCTTTATCCTGATGAATGTGGAAGGACGGCATGAGGAACGGATAATGGACAAACTCTACGAACTGGAAGAGGTCCAGGAAATACATTCCGTGCATGGTTCCTTCGACATTATTATCAGGATCAGGTTGATGCGTGACCTGCTTTCCTCAGATGCCGAATTGATTTCACAGTTTACCCAGTCTACCATACGGCAGTGGAACGGTATAATCAGTACCCAGACCCTATTGCCGGGAGTGTCGCGCGTGAAAAACAGATCATGATACACTGGATTCGGTGGTCGATGAAGGTGAATCCGGGACGGGGCAATCCCGTCCCGGTTTAAGCCTGTTAGTCTGCCAGGGTGAAAACGCCGTTTTTGACCTGGACCATCACCATTGAGTCGACACCGAGGCCGTTATGGTCCTCGGGCGTGATGTTATAGATTCCGGAAATACCAACGTAGCCTTTGGTATTTTCAATTTCCTGACGCAAGGCTTGCTTGTCAGTGCCCACTTTCCTCATCGCGTCTGCGACTATCATGATTGCATCCCAGGCATAGCCGGAATGGGTGTTTATCGGAAACTGCTTGTCGTAGCCTTTTTCCTTGTACAGTTTGACAAATTTCTGGATCACCGCTTTCTGCGGATCATCGTCCGACAATTCGTCAACGACCATTAACTTTGTTGCCGGCATCCGGTCGCCTTCGCTGGCCTTGCCTGCCAATTCTATATACTTGGGATCGGGGAGGCCGTGACACTGGAACAGGGGCAGATCGATACCGAGCTGGACCTTGTTCTTGGCGATGATCGAGCCGGCCGGTCCGATGGTCCAGGCGATGAGTGCCTGCGGATTGGCATTTTTAACCTTGGTAAGCTGTGCGGTCACGTCGGTATCCCTGGTGCCGAATGATTCGCGGGCGACGATCTCAATGCCGTACTGGGGAGCCAGTTTCTCCATCCAGCTTGCCCCGTCCTTGCCAAAACCATCTGCTGCGGAGAGCAGAGCAACTTTGGTCAAACCCTTTTCCTTGAGATAGATGAACAACCGCTCAACAGCGACACTTGAGCGCTGGGGCGATTTAAATACCCACTTGAAAGGACCGAATTTCCCTCCCATGATGACAGGATCACCGCCGACCGTCATGAAAATCGGGGTCTCACCTTCGTCGACGATCTTCTTAACATTCATGCCGGTATCGGTGAGCGTTGGTCCGATGATGGCAACAACACCATCTTTGTAAATGAATTTCTTGGCGATTGAGGCGGTCTTTGCCGGGTCAGCTTCCGTATCGCCAATAATGAGTTCAAGCTGCTTTCCATTGATGCCGCCTTCAGCGTTGATTTTTTCAACGATCATCTCGGCCACCAGTTTGGTCGGTGTGCCAATGAAGGCCGCACGTCCCGAAAGATCAAAAAAGGCACCCAGCTTGATAGTCTCATCCGCAGAGACCGATGAAGCACAGAGCATCAGACAAATCAGCACTGCAAACAGTTTTTTCATTTTTGCCACTCCTTTCGTTTGGGTTCAAACCACAGGCTGCTACCCCTGGTTTTCAGACAATCTCATCCTCTATTCTCGTATCGAACACCCGCTGACTTTTTCGCTCGGAGCGGGGCAGTTCTCCATAATTAACCAGCTCAAGGGTAATAGAAACCATTAACCGCTTTTTCACCTGGTGTGAAACTTCATGGATCAACTCAGAATCCCGCTTTGACGCCACTCCTTCGGCCCGCTCAATAATCAGCTGCAGGTGATCACGCTCCCGCTCATCGCGGGTCAGGTGGATCTGGTATTCGGAGCCCAGGCCGGGAACTTCCGAGAGGATACTGTCAAGGCTGCTCGGATAGATATTGACACCCCGAAACTTGATGGTGTCATCAGAGCGGCCCCTGATTCTCGAGTGACGGGGCATGATGCTGCCGCAACTGCAGGGGCCGGGTATGATGCGGGTAATGTCGCGGGTACGGTAACGGATAAGCGGCGCCCCTTCCTTGGCCAGAGAGGTAACCACCATTTCGCCCCATTCACCATCCGGCAGGGGCTCAAGGGTCTGTGGATCAAGGATTTCCAGCAGGTAATAATCGCTCCAGTAGTGGATGCAGTCGTGCTCGCTGCATTCGATCCCTGCTCCCGGTCCGTACAGTTCGGTAAGGCCGGTGATGTCAAAAAGTTCAGCACCGCCGAAGAGCTCGGAGATCTTTTTTCGCATGGAACGGCTGGATCTCTCGGAGCCATAGATGACTTTTTTGATAGCAATTTTATCAGCGATACCTCGCTTGTGGATCTCTTCCGCCATGAGCAGTGCCATGGATGCGGTCGAGCAGAATACGGTTGACTGGAAATCGAGGAGGAACTGAATCTGCATATCGATATTACCCGGTCCTGCCGGTACGGCGAGGGCGCCGATCTTCTCACAACCGAGTTGAAAGCCTATTCCTGCCGTCCAGACTCCGTAGCCGACAGCGATCTGCACCCGATCCAGCGGAGTGACGCCGGCCATCTGGTAGCAGCGTGCAAAAAAGTGGGTCCAGTCGTCCAGATCTTTCTGGGTGTAGCAGAGCACCTTTCTTTTGCCGGTAGTCCCGGAACTGGCATGCACGCGAACGATCTGCTCATAGGGAACAGCCCGCAGCGGGTAGGGATATTCCTCGCGCAGATGATCGGTGGTGGTGAAGGGCAGTTTCTGCAGATCCTCCAGGCACTGAATCGATTCCGGCGTGATATTATGCTCATCAAGTCTCGTGCGGTAGCGGGCGGAGCCCTCGTAAGCGTGACGAACGGTCCACTTCAGTCCTGCAAGCTGATGGGCTTTAAGATCTTTTTCCAGTTGAAAGGGAGGCATAAAATCGAGTTTACTCATTTCTGGTTTCTCCAAACGGATATTTGTCAAGCCGGCTCCACCAAGCCGGCTTGCACCTTGATTTTTATCGCTTGCAGCGCCGAGAAAGGCCGACCGCAAAACGGTGTCATTCAGTAAGGATGCACTCCTGCCCCGTTCAACTATCCTGCCGTTGGCAAGAAGATAGGTCATATCCGACGAGGACAGGGCCCGGGCCGCATTCTGCTCTACCACCAGGATGGTCGTTCCGCCGCGGGCGAGTTGGCGGATAATCGAAAAGATTTCGTCCGTTATCCGGGGCGCCAGGCCAAGGCTCGGTTCATCAAGCAGGAGCAGGCGCGGTTTGGCCATTAGTGCTCTGCCCATGGAGAGCATCTGCTGCTCCCCGCCGGAAAGTGTTCCGGCCAATTGCTCCCTGCGCTCCCTCAATTTAGGAAAACGGTTGAAGATCTCTTCCGTACGGTGCGATTCTTCAGCCTTCCCGAGTTTGAGCGGAATAGCGCCCAGCCGCAGATTTTCCAGCACCGAGAGGGTACCGAACACTTCACGCCCTTCCGGAGAAAGTGCCAGCCCCAAACGCACCATCCGGGCAGGGGTGGCTCCGGTAATGTCTTTGCCATCCAGAAAAATCTGTCCGCCTGTTGGCTTTATCAGCCCCATGAAACATTTCAGCAGACTGCTTTTGCCTGCTCCGTTCGCGCCGACAAGAGCAACGGTCTCACCGCCGGCAATATCCATATCCACGCCGAAAAGCGCCTGGGCCGCACCATAATGAGCGCTGAGATTACTGACCGTAAGCATCAGGCAGCTGCCTCTATGCGGCCAAGGTAGGCTTCCAGGACAAGCGGGTTGCGCTGTATTTCTTCCGGCGTACCCACGGCGATACATCTGCCGCTGTCCAGTACGACCACCTGGTCGGCAATTTCCATTACCAGGTTCATATCATGTTCAACCAGCAGGATCGTATGTCCGCGGCGGCGCAGCAGGCTCAACTGAGCGCCGATTGCCGAGGTTTCCTGACTGTTCAGTCCCGCCACCGGTTCATCAAGAAGCAGTAAATCCGGGTTGCCAACGGTGGCGCGGGCGAGTTCGACGCGTTTTTTGTCGCCGTAGGCGAGTACCGCCGCCGGCCAATTGCTTTTAGCTGTGAGCTGGAATCGATCCAGGGCCTCCAGGCCACGCAGCTTCAGCTGCCGCTCGCGATGACGCAGGTAGGGCAGGCGCAGCATGGCCATTATCATGGAATTGCCACCTTCACGGGTCATCCCGGTGAGTACGTTGTCCAGAACAGAGAGCCGGGGAAAAAGACGCAGATTCTGGAAGGTGCGGCTGATCCCCAGGCGGCATACCAGGTATGGCGGCAATCCGGCGATCTCGGACCCCTTGAAGAGCATTGATCCACCATCCGCTTTGAAGACGCCGGTGATACAATTGAGCAGGGTGCTTTTTCCGGCACCGTTCGGACCGATCAGGGCGGTCAATTTGTTGCGGGGTACGTTGAAAGAGACATCAGCCAGTGCCGGCAGGCCACCGAAATATTTGCCTATTCCCTCAAGCTGCAGCATCTTTGCTCCTCCTCAACGCGAGCTTCACCCGGATCAGGTCGATAACTCCGGTGACCAGCCCCTGCGGCAGAAAAAGGAGTACCAGAACGAGGATGGTGCCGTGTACAAGGTCCTTATAGGTTTCAAAGACATCAATCCATTCGGGTAGAAGGGTAATAAGGGCGGCACCAAAGAGTGAGCCCCAGATAGATCCCATGCCGCCGATAACGACCATGATGACCAGATCTGTGGAGGTGAAAATGCCAAAGGAATCCGGACTGACAAAATTGTAGCAGTGCGCAAAAAGGCTCCCGGCCAGAGAGGCAAGTACAGCGGAAAAAACGAAGATTTTTATTTTTGCATGACGTGTGTTGACACCAAGTGTGGCGGCCGCAGTCTCATCTCCGGCAAGTGCTGCCAGTCCCCTCCCGACACCGCTGCGCACCAGATTAAGGCTTGCCAGCAGGCAGATCATGGTGATACCCCAGAGCAGGTAGTGGAGTCTGAATTCAGTATCAAAGAAAAAGGCACCAACATTGAGAGAAGGAATGGAGGAAAATCCGCTCGGGCCGCCGGTAACGGCGTCCCATTCAAGAAAAACGGAGTGGATAACAAAATTGAAACCAAGCGTTGCCATGGCCAGATAATGCCCGGAAAGACGCAGGACCGGAAAGCCCATCAGCAGTGCGATCAAGCCGACAATCAGCGCGGTAAGAAACATTGCAATCCAGGCGGAAAGCCCAAAAGTAACGGTTGCAATTGCGGAGCCGTAGGCACCAAGGCCGAAGAAGGCGGCGTGGCCCAGTGATATCTGGCCGGCATAACCGATAAAGAGATTGAGTCCGAGGACGACAATAGCGTTGATGGCAATAAGATTGGTCAGCCCGAGGGTATAGGGATTGCTTTCATACAGAGGGAAGAGAAGCAGAAGGGTTGACAACAGACCCACCGTGAGCCCGGTACGGTGCAGATAGATGAAATAGAGTGATTGGTCCTTGAATGACATGTGAATTTTACCGGTTCACCCCTTGGAAAAATGCATCAAGATTCTGGCTGGTATATTTTGCCGGAGCCAGTTTCTTTATGGCGGCAACACAGTCCTGTTCGCTGCAGAATAATGCTTTTTTTCTTACTGCCAGTCCGAGCAGCACCAGATTGGCGAGAACGGCGTTGCCAAGTTTCCTGGCAATGGTAGAGGCATCTATTCGCTCGCCTTCACCCGGTTTGGCGGAATTGATGCACAAGATCCCCGTTTTTTTTAGCAGGGAGTGATGCACGGCCACATTGGCTTCATTGAGCAGTAACCCCACATCTGCCTGCCCGGTGCGGATCAGGGGCGCTGCAAAATCTCCGATCTTGATGGTGGAAAGAACGGTTCCCCCGCGTTGTGCCATCCCGTGGGACTCGGATGTAAGTACGGCTACATCAAGATCGACGGCAACCTGGGCGATTACCCGGGTAAGAAACAACACACCCTGTCCACCGATGCCACTGACGATGATCTGTTGTTTCATCATTTCTCCTTTTCAATAATGGCGCCGACAGGGCACACGTGAAGACAATTGCCGCAGCCGATACAACGGTATATATCGACAACAGCGACGCCGTTGTCATCATCCATCAGGAGTGCCGGACATTCAAATTCATCGACACAGGTGCGGCAGCCAATACACTCCTCTGTTATAAAAGCAATGCCCCTGTTTTTTTCTTTGCGCACTGCCGGGTCCATGATACAGGTGCGGCGTGAGATCACCACGGCCACGCCGCCATCTTCCCCTCGTATATAGGTGTCGGCCTCTTTTAGAAGGCGCTCAAAGCGCTGGTGATCATAGGGGTCACAGCTTTCAATAAAGCCGACTCCAGCCGCCTGGACGATGGGCTCAATGGCAATGGCCTGTGTCTGTTTACCGCCGGCAGTAATACCCAGGTGAGGTACCGGCTGTCCACCGGTCATGGCGGTTGTACCATTATCGAGAATGACGACGATGATCCGGGCCTGCTGGATAACTGCGTTGATAAGGGCCGGTATCCCTGCGTGGAAAAAGGTGGAGTCGCCGATTGATACCACCACCGTCGGAATTTCCTTTCCGTCCAGCTTGTAGGCCTGATAGAAACCGGCTCCCTGGCTGATGCAGGCCCCCATGCAATGAACGGTATGGACCGCATCCAGATTCATGCCAAGCGTGTAGCAACCGATATCGGAAGGGAAAATCCCGTCCGGGAAGGTTTTTTTGATGCTGTAGAAGGCGGCACGGTGCGGGCAGCCGGGGCAAAGAGAGGGGCGTTGCCCGCGGGCAGGCGCCGTCGTTTCCGGTGGCCTTTCAAGGTCGAGGAAGGTGGCAATGGCCTGGTGAATCACATCAGGCGTCAACTCGCCTTCCCGCGCAATGGCCCCTGTCTGCTTGCCTTGTGCGCCGGGATGTGCGAGCTGCAGTTCGATAACCGGGTAGGTTTCCTCAAGTATCAGCAACCGGTCATAATCCTGGTGCAGTTTGCTGATGAAGGTCGGGCTGAGCGGGTAGGGCATGAGCACCTGGTAGATGTCCAGCGTACCGCTCAATCCCAGTTCGTCGAGCAGGTCCTTGAGATTGGCGGAGGCAATTCCCGAAGCTATCAGTGCCGTTCGGCCCCAGCTGCTGCCGGCGGGAGGAATGCCGGCAGTCAGTCGCGGCTGCCAGAACGGCTCGAGGGCAACCTGTTCAAGTTTTTTATTCAGATCGCGGTGCAATCCCGGCAGGAAGGCCGGAGTTGCACACCAGCGGCCACTATTTTTTTCAAAGGCCGACGTTCTTGCCGGCTGCATCGGTTCGGAAAGGATAACGTTCTGGCGGGAGTGGCAGATGCGGGTGGTCGGTCGCAGAACGATATTCATCTCGTACTTCTCGGAGAGTTCGAAAGCCGGCGTGACCATCTGCATGGCCTCTACCGGGCTGGAAGGATCGAGTACCGGTACGCGTCCCTGCAGACAGAACAGCCGGGTATCCTGCTCGTTCTGAGAGCTGTGAGGCCCGGGGTCATCGCAGACTATGCTGAGCATGCCGCCTTTTACCCCGAGATAGGCGGTGCGCATGAACGGGTCGGCGGCAACATTCAAGCCAACCTGTTTCATCACCGCCACTGAGCGCTTGCCGGTATAACTGGCCGCCAGGGCTACCTCAAAGGCGATCTTCTCGTTGACCGACCATTCAATATGGAGCGGCACCGTCGAATCTTCTTTACGGTTAATGATACTCTGCAGGATTTCAGTCGATGGTGTTCCCGGGTAGGCAGCCGCAACCTGGCAGCCGGCTTCCAGCAGCCCGCGTCCAATCGCTTCATTGCCCATCAAGAGTTGACGCTGATCTTTGTTCATAAAAAACCTTTCATGAGTATGAACTTCACTGTCATTCCCGGTCATGTCGAGCGGAAATGACAAGCCTTATTTTTCCAGTAAGCCTTTCGGCCTGACGAACAGTACCAGTAATAATACGACAAATGCGACCACATCCTTGTAGGCACTCGAGATATATCCGGCTGACAGGGATTCCAGCAGGCCAAGCACCATGCCGCCAAGAATGGCTCCCGGAAAAGAACTGAAACCGCCCATGATGGCGGCCGCAAATCCTTTGAGACCGAGAAGCACACCGACATCGTAATTCAGCGTGGTGATCGGTGTCACGAGCACCCCGGCCAGCCCGCCCAGGGCTCCGGCAATAGCATAGCTGGTCAACCGTATCCGGCCGGCCGGAATGCCGACAACCGCTGCAGCTGTCGGGTTGGAGGCAACGGCGCGCATGGAAAGACCCAGCGAGGTCTTGTAGAAAAACCAGGTGAGCAGGCCAATGGCGGCAACGGTGAGAGCGATGATCCACAGGGCCTGCGGCAGCACGCTTGCCCCGAGGATGTTCACCGGGTTATCCGGTGTCAGCGGCGGCAGGGCCATACGGTTTTTTCCCCAGATCAGCTTGATAATGCCGCGCAGAATGATGGACAGGCCGACGGTCAGGAAAATCAGTACCAGATGATTATCAGAGCGGGCCGGACGCAGGCCGAAACGCTCCACCAGCATGGCCACGACAGCAACCCCGGCGACAGCCAGCAAAAGGCCCGGGATCATCGGCAGGCCGGCGCCGAACAGGGCGGAAAACATCAGCATGCCGCCGAGGGTGACGAAATCAACCTGTACAAAATTGACGATCCCCATGGTGTTGTTCACCACGCAGAAACCAAGAGCGATCAGTGAATAGATCGCACCGTTAGTCAATCCGGAAAAAATGTATTGCAACAGATCCTGAAACATTTCAATAACAAACTCCCACGCCGACTTCCGAGTCCGTGAGTTCAGCGAGCAGGAAGGTTACGCATCACGAGAAAAGAGTTGACAATTGATTGTCTTGTACTAGCGTACTAGTACATGGAGGCAAACCTAAACGACATATCTTCTTTAGTCAATCATTTGCTTGCGCAGAAGTCTTTTAAAGAAATGGAAAAAGTACTGCGTCAGCTGCTGACGTCAAGTGAGTTGACTGAGGTGAACAACCGGCTGCAGATTTTCGAGATGCTGGAACAGGGTGTCCCGCAACGGCAGATCGCCGACAAACTCGGCGTCGGCATCGCCACCGTGACACGGGGATCGAGTATTCTCAAACAGGACAAGACGGTAGAGGGCGCCTGACTGGTTTTTTTCGTTGTCGTGTTGTACTACCCGCGAATAAATCATGACTGGATACTGTTTCTGATAACGGTAAATGGAGAAATCGAGACTCAACCTGACACCCCCTCTGAATATATCTCAATAAAATCTGGCAAACCATCTTTCAATGAGCATATCGCAAAGAGGCA
>CAVUYQ010000009.1:0-114292 GCA_963745765.1 uncultured delta proteobacterium
GTGGGGTCGCTTTGATCCCGACTTTCCCTAAAATTTGAACCCCGCGCAGCCTTCTGCTAGAATGCGGCTATAGGCTGCAGGACTTTATTCCCCGTTCATCATTTCTGGGTACAATTGAAGCAGCATTTACTCGGTTTGAAATTCCGGCAGCAGTCTGGGTGCCTGCTTTCAGACAGTGTGATTATCCTGCAGCAAAACGTTTTGCTGACCACCATTCGCTGCCGCTGATTTTCGATCCGCTGATAAGCGCCTGGGACAAGGTTATTTTTGAACGCAGGAAGTTCAGCGAAAGCAGCAGCAGATCCAGACGACTACTCGCCTGGGAAAGTTCTCTCTTTGCCGGGGCCGATCTTGTTATCGCCGATACAAAGCCGCATGCGAGTTTTTTATTTGATCCGTCATAGAGACTCGCTGCATCGGACCTGTGTCGTTCCGGTGGGGGCGGAAGAACTCTTTCAAGCTCCAGCACCGAGAAAAATCACCGGCCGATGCCCTTCCCGAGATACTGTTTTACGGCAGTTTTATCAATCTTCAAGCACCCGAAGTAATTGTTGAAGCTGCCCGTCAGGTAGTCGGCGCCCGATGGACCCTGCTCGGAAGCGGCCCGCTTCGTCGGCTCTGTGAACGGAAAAGCCGGGACTGTGAGCATATCCGCTATGAAGAGTGGCTGCCGTACCGGGAACTGCCGGAACGAATCGGCCGCGCAGACCTGTTGCTTGGAATCTTCGGCTCTACAGAAAAGCAGGCAGGGTTATTCCGAACAAGGTCTACCAGTCCCTCTCCTGCGGTCGGCCCCTGATAACCAGAGAGTCACCGGCCTATCCGCCGCAACTGGGAAACAACATGGAAAACGGCATCGCCTTCGTCCCTCCAGCCGACCCCGATGCGCTCGCCGCATCCGTCCGGTCTCTGCTGGCACGGCCAAAGGAGATGAGCTCATTCGGACAACGCGCACATGAAACGTATAAAAACCGGTTTTCCCATGCGCATATCAAACAGGCGCTGATCCAAGCCCTGGCACTCATCGGCCTCTAGCCTTGACAAGCAGGCTGTTTCAACTCGTGAACGTCGGTGCTAACCTCAACTGCAAGCTTTCAGTAAATTGTGCCATGTTACGGTCACTGCATGCCAATATCTACGATCTTTACCTGATCAAGCTTTCCAAATGGCTGATGCTGATCATGCCCATCGTGGTGCTGTTTTATGCAGACAACGGTCTCGGTACCTTTGATATCTATCTTTTACAGGCGGTTTACTCACTTTCAGTTGCCTTTTTCGAAATTCTGTCCGGTTACATGGCCGACATCATTGGCCGGCGTACATCCCTGATAATCGGCAGCCTCCTCGGCACATCGGCTTTGTTATCTTATCAATGTCCTAATCACTTTTTGGGTTTCTTGCAGCGGAAATAATACTTGGCCTGGGTGGCAGTTTTATATCCGGTTCCGACTCGACCCTTCTTTTCGACAGTCTCGCCGCCCGCAACAAGGAACATTATTACCTGCGTTATGAAGGCAGGATAACGGCTCTCGGCAACCTTGCAGAGACCGTGGCCGCTATCGGCGGTGGTCTGCTGGCAGCCTGATCGTCCGGCTGGCTTTCTCGATTGCCGGACCACTCATCGGCCTCATGGCCGGGAAGACATCTCTTGGCTGCGCCTTGATGAATTCGGGCTGATCCTGTTCCTGATGTCGATCAGTTCCGGAATCTTATTGCTCAGCCAGCACGCTTTAACCGATCCAGCCAATCAACGGTGATCCATCTTTTTGAAATAGCGTCTGAAAATCCAGTAGGGAATATAGGAAAGTGCTACTTCCGGGTGCTTGCTCAGGGAGTAGTTGAAAGCCATTTGATCGCGACAGGACCAGGCAAGCAGTTGTGCAAACCATGTCTCCATCAATTGGCGAACATCATCATTGCCTGTCCGGCGAATAAGCATCCGGGCATTGATGTGCGGGAAGCGGTCAGTGAATCCTTTTTCCCGGGTATAATGATGGTATTGTTGCTGCAGCAGTTGTCCATATCATTACCGATAGCGATACACTGCTCTTCTTCTTCCCTGAGCGAATTTAAAAAAGGATGCAGCAGGACGCCGCAGCCCGCATCCAGCGGCAGGGCCTGCGCGACAAAACAGTCCAGATCCCCGCGAATACGTATATTGGCATCAACATAGATACTCAAGTCATAGCCGGAATCAATGAGGTGATTATTTATTTTAAAATGGCGTGAAAGACGAACAGGATCAAGCGCGCGCTTGTTTTCGAGAAATATGATTTCCCAGCTGCAACTGGTCAGACTCCTGTTATCGGTAAAACAGAGATAGTCCCAGTTCGGCAGCTTGAGCGGGATTTCATTCAGACGGTCGTAAGCACCGGTGAGAACAGTATAAAACAGTTTTTTTCCATTTCGCACGTTTTGCAAGCGATCCTTGCCGAGCAGTTTAACAACTGCCGGCCGCATAAAAATAAAGGCGAAAGAGGAGCGGACGACAAGCTTCAGCAGGGAGAGACGAATGCCGCCATTTTTGAGGTTGTTGATCTTAACCAGGTGCTTGTAAAAATTCATGTTCAGAGCAATTCTCCGTTTATTGCCACTCTCTTTTTATGAACGGCGGTTCCATCTCGAAGAGTGCTACCTCCGCTGACAGCTGATCACCTTACCACGTCGTGCTTCCCGTTAAAAAACATTTTGTTCAGCGAGCAGGTCGGTCAGTCGGGCCCTAAATACTACTTCGTGACATATTCCCTTTTTCTTTCGAATATTTGAGCACAGTATGCTATTTTAATTTTGACAACCATCCGGCATGACCTTGTACCTATTTAAGCGTTTAATTAACCCATGCTGTCTTCATCAATTTTAACATCCAGGTACGGTGAAATGAATCCTCATGAGATCATGCAAAAACTCTCCATTGCGCTTATCGTCGTTACCGCTCTTTTCACGCTTAACGTGACTGTAAACGCGGCAGCAGAGCCCAGCGGACTGCCCGAGGTCTGGACAGCCCGTCAGGCTGTCATCTTTGCCCTGCAAAACAGTCCGGACAGCAGGATAGCCGCGCAGCGGATTGCTGCAGCCGAAGCCATGCGTGAACAGGCAAAATCGGCCTTTCAGCCCCGCCTTAACCTGAGTACCGCTTATGCTCAGACAAATACGCCGATGTATTCTTTCGGCAATATCCTGAATCAGGGCAGTTTCAATAATAATATCGACTTTAACAATCCTGGCCGTACCGACAATCTGAACGTGAAAGCGGAAGTAGTCTATCGTTTCTACAATGGCGGTAAGGATACGGCTGGTCTGAAAGCCGATATTCCGGTTATCTCGCCAGCCAAAGCAATCGACGGACGACAGAACACCTTCTGGGCTTTGAGGTGGTGCAGGCCTTTTTGAATATCGCCCAGGCACAGGACCAGGTCGAGGCCCGCCAGGCAGAATTGAAGGCAATAAAATCCTCTCTTGAGGTGGCCGCAGCGCGATACGAAGCCGGTGATCTGCTAAGGCCAACCTTCCTACTATAGAAGTTGAAAAAGCACTGGCGATTGAAAAACTAATCATCAGCGCCCACCAGGAAGAACTGGCCCGCAAAATATTTTTGAACCTGCTTGGCCTCGGGGAAGGCAGCGTGAAGATCGGCAGGAAAGATGGCGCTGAACAGGATCTACCTGCAAAAACCGACTACCTTGAACGCCCTGAAATTGTCAGTCTGACTGCCCGCCTCGCAGCGGCGGAGGCTGAACTCGCCAAAGCTGAGGGTTCCCGCTATCCAACCCTTGATGGATTTGCCAGTTACCAGTACGACCAGGGCTTCGTTATTGACGGCTCAGGCGACTCCTGGGGTGCCGGTCTGCGGTTAAATTACCCCCTCTACGACGGCAATCAGGCAGCAGCCGATATCGCGCAGAAGAAAGCTGAATACATGGCGGCAAGGAGCAGCTGACGAAGCTGCGACTCAACGTAAATCTTGAAATTCAGGAAGCTGAGCTGAACTATCGCCAGGCTCTTGAGCGCATAACGGTCACCGAGAAAATGGTTCTGGTTGCCCGGGAAAGTGCCCAGCTCAACCGCGAACGATTCAAGGAAGGAGCTCTCCTCTCCTCGGATCTGATTGACTCTGAGGTGCGTCTCACCGACGCCCTGGTACGCCAGTCGGCGGCCCGCACCCATTATCGGATTGCTATTGCAAATGTCGGCGGATTGCCGGTCAGCAGCAATTCTGCGCTACCACTGAAGAACTTCTGGAGAATCAGCCATGATTATGCTGCCGCACAGGATTAAACTTTCTATTCTTGTTTCATTGTTTCTCCTCGCCGGTTGTCGTTCGGATCACCCGGCAGCGCTGACAGCCGAAGAATTGCCGGCAGTACCGGTCACCCTCTTCACGGTAAAGCAGAGTGCTCCGGTCAGGCAGGTAGAAATCATGGGGACCGTACAGGCCGCTGATTCTGCAGAGATAGCTGCCCGTATCAGCGGAACCATACAGGAGTTAACCGTCAATCCCGGTTCACGCGTGAAAAAAGATGATCTGCTGATTACCATCAGTGCCGGAGAAATGTCAGCAAAAGTGTTACAGGCCCAGGCACAACTTGAGCAGGTGACAAGAAATCTCACACGGGAGCAGAGCCTTCTGCAGAAAAATGCCGCAACTCCCACGACAGTGAAAACACTTGAGGAAAGTAAGCGCATCGCCGAGGCTGCCTACAACGAGGCCCGGACCATGCTCAGCTACACTCAGATCAGGGCTCCTTTTGACGGGGTCATCACCATGAAAATGGCCAATGTCGGAGACCTGGCAACACCCGGAAAACCTCTCGTTCGCCTGGATGATGAGTCACGACTGCAGATCATGGCAGCCGTTCCCGAAACCCTTGTGCTGGGTATCACCATTGGTGACATCCTGCCTGTCTATATCCCTGCCGCCGATCTTTCCCTTTCCGGTGAAGTGACGGAGATCGCCCCACTTGCCGATCCTCTCTCGAGAACAGCACCGATTAAGATACATGTCAATTTGAATAGTAAACTAAGATCGGGCCAGTTTGCCCGCGTCAGTCTGCCGGGAAGCAGGGGCACGGCATTGATGATTCCCAATAGTGCAGTACAGAGCTATGGCCAGATGGAGAAGGTATTCGTGGTCAGGGAAGGCAAAGCCCACATGCAGCTGGTGAGGACCGGTTTACATTTTGAAGACCAGGTTGAAATTGTCTCGGGACTCAACGATGGTGATCAAATTGTTGTAAACGTAAGCCGAGAACTGAATGACGGACAACCGGTAAAGGTACAATAACGACATGCCCCATCTCTTTTCTGCCTGAACAGTCGGACTAATATGGATACAAAAAAAACGAAAAATCTCGGTTTTGCCGGCCGTCTCGCCGGTATGTTCGTTAACTCAAAATTAACACCGCTTGGCATCATCGCCTCGCTTCTCCTTGGTGTACTCGCCATCGCCATACTGCCGCGGGAAGAAGAACCGCAGATCAAGGTGCCGATGATTGATGTGATGGTTGCCATGGAAGGCGCTCCGCCAAAGGAGATAGAAGAACAGGTAACCATTCCGATGGAGAAACTGCTCTATGAACTGCCCGATGTTGAATATATTTATTCCACGTCAATGGCCGGAAAGAGTCTTCTTATCGTACGTTTCTTTGTCGGTGCCGATCTGGAAAATGCCATCGTCCGCCTGAACCAGAAATTAGCGACCAATTTTGATCGGATTCCCCATAACGTTTCAACCCCGCTGGTAAAACCCCATACCATTGATGATGTCCCCATTCTCGCCCTGACATTCCACAGCAAAAAATACGACCACTATATGCTGCGTCGTCTGGCTGCGCAGGTGGATGATGCCATCAAAAGTGTGCCAGATGTTGCCGAGACCACTATTATCGGCGGCACCATGCGACAGGTAAGAATCCGCCCCGACCCGCTGCTGCTCGCCTCGCGAAATCTTTCAATTTCCAGCCTTATCCCCCTGCTACAACAGTCAAACCGGCAGAGTTATTCGGGCAGCATGACCAGTGATAACCACGAGATCCAGCTGCAGACCGGCACCTTCCTGCAAAACAGTGAGGAGATCGGCAGGATTGTCGTCGGGGTGTTCGGCAGTCAACCGGTATACCTCGAAGAGGTCGCAGAAATCATTGATGGTCCTGAAGAACCGTCAGATTATGTGCTCTTCGGTTCTGCCGGACCTCACCAATATGGAAGCCGCGGTAACACTTTCCATCGCAAAACGGCCCGGCGCCAATGCCGTGTCAGTGGTAAACACGGTTATGGAAAAGGTTGAAAGCCTCAAAGGCAGCCTTATCCCCGCCGATATAACGGTAAGCGTGACGAGGGACTACGGTGCGACCGCCTCTGATAAATCAAACGAACTCCTTTTCCATATGGCTATTGCCGTCTTCGGGGTTGCTATTCTGATCCTGGTTTTTCTTGGCTGGCGCGAATCAATGGTGGTCATGCTGGCTATCCCGTCAACACTGGCGCTGACCCTGCTTATTTTCTACCTCTACGGCTATACGCTTAACCGCATCACCCTCTTTGCGCTGATTTTTTCAATCGGCATCCTGGTTGATGACGCCATTGTCGTTGTTGAAAACATCGTCCGCCATATGCGGCTGCCGGCCAATAGAGAACGATCGATTGTTCCAATTGCCATTGAAGCCGTCAGTGAGGTCGGTAATCCAACGATTCTTGCGACCTGGGCCGTTATCGCCGCCATCCTGCCGATGGCCTTCGTCGGTGGTCTGATGGGTCCCTATATGCGCCCCATTCCTGTCGGGTCATCAGCTGCAATGATCTTTTCGCTGATGATCGCCTTCACGGTAACGCCTTGGGCGGCAACCCATATCCTCAAGAAAAAGTCCGCTGCAGCAGCGATAGAACATGACAAAGCGCCCGATGATATATTTACGCGTCTTTATCACCATATCATGGAGCCCCTGCTTGGTAATACGGCCTGGCGTCTCCTTTTTTTCATCGTTATCATCGCTCTTTTGCTCGGTTCCGTCTCTATGTTCGGGTTTGGGCTGGTAAAGGTAAAAATGCTGCCGTTTGATAACAAGAGCGAGTTCCAAGTGATTCTCAACATGCCTGAAGGCAGCACCCTTGAACAGACCTCGCGGGTTGCCCTGGAAATGGCTGCGGTTATCAGGGATGATCCCGACGTCATCGATTTTCAGGTATATGTCGGTACCGCCTCGCCATACAATTTCAACGGACTTGTACGTCACTATTTCCTGCGGCACGGACCAACGGTGGCCGATATCCAGGTAAATCTGCTGCCAAAACAGGACCGCGACCAGAAGAGCCACGAGATCGCCGTACGGGTCCGGCCAGCCCTGGCTGAAATTGCCAAAAAATATGATGCAGCTCTAGTTGTGGCAGAGGTCCCTCCCGGGCCCCCGGTACTACAGACACTGGTTGCGGAAATTTACGGACCAACAGAAAAAGACCGGGTGAAACTGGCAGCGCAGGTAAAAGAGATTTTCCAGACAAGCGACGGTGTCGTGGACGTTGACTGGTACCGTGAGACTGACAGGCAGCGAACGGTCATTACCGTGGACAAGGAAAAAGCTGCGCTGAGCGGCATATCAGGAGGCCAGGTTACCAGGGCTATTGCTATTGCTGTTGACGGACTTTCTATTGATCTGTTCCACCGGCCGCAGGAAAAAGAACCAGTCGATATCATCCTTGAGCTGCCTCGCTCGCAGCGTACACGCGTGAATGAATTACTCAATATTTCCCTGCGATCGGAAATTGATCCCTCCGCCCCGCTCGTTCCGCTCCGGGAGCTGGTAAATATTTCCTCCAGCGCTGTCGAGCAGCCCCTTTACCGGAAGAATCTGAAACCGTTGCTCTACGTAACCGGAGATGTTGCCGGCTCAGTGGAAAGCCCGGTGTATGCTATCCTTGCAATGAACGACAGGATCAAGATGCTCAAAAGCTCAGACTTTGGCGGGACAAAAGGAGGGGGGGTAACCATCTATAATCTGTATCAGCCTTTTGATGAAAAGGAAGTCTCAATGAAATGGGATGGTGAATGGCATATTACGCTGGAAGTATTCAGGGACCTCGGTCTGGCCTTCTGCGTGGTACTGATTCTCATTTACATGCTGATGGTCGGCTGGTTCAACAATTATATCACACCCCTGGTGGTCATGGCCGCCATTCCTTTTTCACTCATCGGGATTTTGCCGGCTCACTGGGCCTTTGGCGCCTTTTTTACCGCCACGTCGATGATCGGCTTCATGGCCGGGGCAGGCATTGTGGTCAGGAACTCAATCATCCTGGTTGACTTTATCGAGCTGCGTATCAGGGATGGCCTGCCGCTGACCGAAGCCGTCGTTGAGGCTGGTGCCGTTCGTTTTCGACCAATGCTGCTGACCGCGCTTGCCGTCGTTATCGGTGCCTCAGTTATCCTGGCCGACCCGATCTTTCAGGGACTGGCTATTTCACTGATGTTTGGCGAGATCGCCTCTCTTTTGGTGAGCCGGATGGCCGTGCCGGTCATGTATTACGTCGTCAAAAAACGATCGCATTAAACAACTGAAAATAAAGTGGCAGGCCACCTTGAATAATCAGCCTACTCCAGGTACCTCAAAGTATCCCGTTCTTCAACAGGCGCTGCCGGTTGTTGAAGAACGGGTGTAAATCAGGAATGATAACGCATTCCTGCAGTAAAAATGCCCGCCCCGATCAGGGCTCCGCCTCCGCAGCGATTCAGCCACCGGCAACGATCACTATCGCTGATAACGTCCCGCAAGTGACCGGCAAAAAATGCGTAAAGTGCCGCGTTAACAGCGGCCAGCAGCAGAAATGTTGTACCGAGGATTAAAAACTGTGGCGCTGCCGATGCATCCGCTCTGATGAACTGCGGGAAAAATGCCACAAAAAAGGCAATACTTTTGGGATTCAGAGCCGTGACAATGTACGAACTCCTGAAAAGTGCGCCGGCAGAAGCCCTCTTATTCCCCGTTGCCAATTCCCAGGCTGCTGCCTTTGATCGCCACAGCCTGATCCCGAGATATATCAGATAAAGGGCACCCATCCATTTAAAAACGATAAACAGATTCGCCGATGCAGCCAGGATTGCGCCCAGTCCGGCCAGGGAGAAGGTCATCGCCGTAAGATCACCGCAGACCACCCCGGCAGCCAGAGGGATGACCGACCTCCTGCCATGAGAGAGTGCCAGACTTATTACCAGAATGATGGTCGGTCCCGGAATTATCAGTATTATGCCTGCCGCAAACAGAAAAGCAAACCAGGTGGCTATGACCATTTTTTCTATCCTTTGCTTGCGAAACAATATTTCATAAGGGTACCTTGAATAATTCGATTATTCGATCGAGATCAAGGCATGCAAGAAATTTTACTGTAGGCGCCCCGCAGGAAGTACTCTTGGGGTGCATATAACTGATATTCCAAGGATATGAATTCAAGCATAACGAAGAGATCGGGCGAAAAGGCAATTATTCAAGGTGACCATAAGTAGATAAAGCCATACACCTGCTGAACAAGGGCGGTCCTGTCACCCTGTTCTAATCGATGAGCTGGTAGGTTACCGTGGAGACGACCCGTACTTTCTTGATATGCGGATTATTTCCGTCCCTGGAGGTGATGGAAAACTGTCCCTGCGAGGCATCTCTTATTTTACCCAGCCTGCTGTTTGAATCCTGCGCAAATTTTTCTGCGACCTCGCGGGCTTTCGCGGTAGCTTCCTGAATCATTTCCGGTTTCAGATCATTAAGACCGTTGTACAGGTATTCGGTCTGATTAAGATGTTGGTCGCCCTTGAAAACGATACCGCTCTTGCCAAGCTCTGCCAGTTCCGCCATGGTTTTCCGAACCAGATCGACCTGGGACGAATAAACCGTTACGGTCTGAATCGCAGTAAAACGAAAAGGCGCGGCCGGTGAACCGCCATATTCCTGTGCCGATTTATCGGTAATGGAGGGCAGAGAATGGGAAACCTCACCGGCTTCGATGCCACGCTTGTCCAGGAATTTCTCGATTTTTGCTGTACTGGTTTCAATGGCCTCATAGAGTGCTCCGAGATCATTGTCGGCTACGGTAAAAACAATGGGACAGATAACGATATCGGCTGACACCTCCCGCTCAGACAAGCCTTTAACGGTGACACCCCGTTCAAATTCCTTGAAATCTTTTACTGCACCGGCGAGCAGATACCCGAGGACCGTCAGGCCGAGAAAGATAAACAGCCCGAGCACCTTGCTGCCGGATAACTGATTCATATTCACCCCTGCACTGGTTATTTGAATGAGATTTACAAACGGTTGCTCCGGCGCTGCCGGTTTTGCCGGGCCATCGGTACGACTCCTGGAAAGGGTGACACCCTTTCGTGAACGGAGTGCCATACCAACGGCTAACTCTTGCCCCTAAAGGGGCCACCAGGCGCACACCGGAGCAACCTGATTATACAGTAATCAAGTGATAAGCTATAAGCAAGTCGGCCTTGCACCGTTCTGTCTTTTTTGTTGCTGCTTGCGGTCAACAAAAAAAAACAGGTTGAGGAAATAACCGGATACGAGAATATCCCCGCTCAGGCACTTTCACCCCTCTATTATCATGTGCAGATAACAACCTTGCTGTTCAGCAATCATTTTCATACTTTTCAACCACTGTCAGTTTAAAATACCAGAGATGGGCCATTCCCGGGCGCGCCTCTTTTTCTGTGCACGATTTTTCAGACCATGTTATTTTTTCATCTACCTTCTGAGCGAATCCTGTCATTTCCTCATATCTGAATTTGGAGCATTATCATGCATAAACACCTGACACATCTGGTCCTGATGGCTCTTGTACTGACGAGCCTCGGCTGCGCCCCCAATACCCTCAGCACCGCTGAAAGAGGTGGCAAATCGGCGCTTGATGCACGACAGATCTTTGATCTTGTCTCGGGTAATACCATGCAACTTACTGCCTACGATTTCACCGGACAAATCTATTTCCAGTCAGACGGCAGGTTGGCAGGTCGTGACTTCTCCAACCAACATGATTCCGGTTCATGGGACATTTCGGAGGAAAACCGGCTCTGTCTGAAATTTCGACTATGGTATTATGGCGATATCAAATGCTATTCCCTGGTTCCTGCCCAAGGCAATGACGCGTACTCATTTTTCACCCCTAACGGAGCCGCCTACTATACCGGAGTTCTTCAGCCCGGTGATGTGGCGGGTTTGACGGAACAGATCGAAAAACAGATAAAATCTGAAAAACCGAGCCGCTATTTACGCGAGGAGCTTGCCTCCGGCAACAGCAAGGCCACAGCAGGATCTTCACCGGCACAGGAAGTATCCCAGAATCCGGAGACGATTAGCCATTCTGCCGGTCAAGTGCCCAGTGATAATACGACGACCTCTGTCAGGCGTTTAGCAAAGGACTGCCCGGGCTGTAACCTGGCGGGAGCAGATCTCAAGGAGATTGAACTGGTCAATGCAAATCTTGCCGGGGCGGACCTCTCCCGCGCTGATCTCCGCTACTCAAATCTCAGGCGTGCAAACCTGGCCGGCGCGGATCTGAGCAATGCCCGTTTGAACTATGCCAATTTACCCGGGGCAGACATGCGGGGCTGCAATCTGAAAAATGCTGATTTGAGCGGAGCCAATCTTTTATTGGCAGATCTGACCGGGGCTGATCTGACCGGGGCGAACATGAGTAACGCCCATATTGAAAACGCAAAAGGAATAGAGAAATAGCTATGAGCGCAGGATTTGTCCATCTTCATGTTCACACGCAGCACAGTCTGCTCGACGGTGCCATCAGGGTTGCTGATCTTCTTGAGAAATGCAAAGAATACCAGATGGATGCCGTGGCAATCACCGACCATGGTGCCATGTACGGTGCCCTTGAATTCTATTTAAAAGCTAAAAAAGCAGGTATTAAGCCCATTATCGGCTGTGAATTCTACCTCGCACCCGGCAGTCGGACAGAGAAAAAAAATAGTGAAGCAGGCCCTGCCTTCCACTTGATCCTGCTGGCCATGAACTACCAGGGTTATAAGAACCTGATGAAACTCTCCAGCCTCGCCCAGTCTGAGGGTTTTTACTACAAACCGCGAATCGACAAGGAACTGCTTCAGGAACATAACGAGGGTATTATTGCCCTGAGCGCCTGTCTGCATGGCGAAGTCCCCTGGCTGATCAGCCACAACCGTTTTGATGAAGCTCGCGTCAGGGCTCAGGAAATGCAGCAAATATTTGGCGATCGTTATTATTTTGAGCTGCAGGAAAATTCCATTCCGGAACAGACAACGGTTAATGACGGTTTGCAGCTATTAAGCCGGGAACTTGGCATAAAACTGCTGGCAACCAATGACTGCCATTACCTTAATAAAAGCGAGGCCCACGCCCACGAAGTCCTACTCTGCATTCAAACTGGAAAGACCATAAACGATCCGAAACACTTCAAATTTCCTTCTGAAGACTTTTATTTTAAATCGCCGGACGAGATGAAACGAAACTTTGCTTATTGCCCTGAGGCAATAAGCAACACGGTTGAAATTGCCGAACGCTGCAACCTGGAAATCAAACTCGGTGACTATCACTTTCCCCGTTTTCCGCTGCCGGAAGGAGAAACGCTTGAGTCAATGTTTACCAAGGCTTGCTGGAAAGGGCTGCATGAGCGCTTTAGTCTCATGCGCCAGCACGGCACGCTGACGCCTGAAATTGAAGCACAGTACAGCGAACGGTTGAAGATGGAGATCGACGTTATCAACACGATGGGATTTCCAGGCTATTTTTTGATCGTTGCTGACTTTATCAATTTTGCCATAGAAAACGGAATTCCGGTCGGCCCGGGCCGTGGCTCTGGCGCGGGAAGCCTGGCAGCCTACAGCATGCGCATCACCAATATTGACCCGATTCCGTACGGACTGATTTTCGAGCGATTCCTCAATATCGAACGAAAATCCATGCCTGACTTCGATATTGATTTCTGCCAGGACCGGAGAGGAGAAGTAATCGATTATGTTCGGAAGAAGTACGGCGGCAGCGCGCATGTCGCCCAGATTATCACCTATGGATCGATGAAGGCCCGTGGAGTGATCCGCGATGTCGGCAGGGCTCTCGACATCCCTTTTGGAGAAGTGGATAACATCGCCAAGCTGGTACCTGAACAGCTCAAAATGACCATTGACAAGGCGATGGCCCAGGAGCCGAAGCTTGCCGAAGCAGCCGAGCGAGACCCGCGCATAGCTGAGCTTCTCAGTGTATCCAAAACGCTGGAAGGGTTGGCCCGGCATACCTCCACCCACGCTGCGGGCGTTGTCGTCTCGCCAGAACCGATGGTGGAATATCTGCCTACATGCAAGGGCAAGGACGATGAAACAATCACGCAGTATGACATGAAGCACACCGAGAAAACCGGACTCATCAAGTTTGATTTTCTCGGTCTGAAGACCCTGACGGTCATACAAAAAGCACTCAGGCATATCCTTCTCGATTGTGAAAATGATCTTGATCTCGCAACCATTCCGATGGATGACCTGAAGACCTTTAAATTGCTGCGAAGCGGCAATGCACTCGGGATTTTCCAGCTGGAGAGCAGCGGCATGCGTGAACTGCTGATAAAGCTCGCTCCCGAGCAGTTCAGCGACCTTATCGCCCTCGTGGCACTGTATCGACCAGGCCCGCTCGATTCCGGCATGGTGGATGATTTTGTCAATACCAAGCATGGCCGGCAGGAACCGAATTATCCACTTCCCCAGCTCAAGCCGATCCTGGAAGAGACCTACGGTGTCATCGTCTACCAGGAACAGGTCATGAAAATTGCGAATGTGCTGGCCAATTACAGCCTTGGGGATGCCGACATCCTCAGGCGTGCCATGGGCAAGAAAATCCAGGAGGTGATGGACCAGGAGAAGGTCAAGTTCATGGAAGGTGCACTGAAAAATGGCATTGAAGAGAAGAAGGCGGAAAACATCTTTGACCTGATGGCAAAATTTGCCGGATATGGTTTTAATAAATCCCACTCCGCCGCCTATGCCCTCATTGCCTATCAGACCGCCTATCTGAAAGCCCATTATCCAGCCCAGTTCATGGCTGCATTGCTTTCCTGTGACATGAACAATACAGACAAGGTGGTTCTCTATATCAACGAATGCAGGGAGAGAGGTATTGAAGTCCTGCCGCCTGATATTAATGCCAGCGTACAGGATTTCAGTGTACATGAAGATAAAATCCGCTTTGGCCTGGCTGCTGTCAAAAATGTCGGCGAATCGGCCCTGGCCTCAATCGTGGAAGAACGCGAGACGCACGGGCGCTACACCTCCCTTCTTGACTTCTGTAATCGGGTTGATTCACGACGCGTCAATAATCGGGTAATCGAAAGCCTGATCAAATCCGGTTCCTTTGACTCCCTGGTCGGTAATCGGGCACAGCTCGTAAGGTTACTTCCCAAGGCAATGGATCAGGCGAAAGCCTATCAACGTGATCGCCAGAGCGGTCAAATGTCTCTTTTTGCTGTCTCGCCCTCGGAAAACGCTCCTTCTATGACTGAAATCATTCTGCCGGACATCGAGGAATGGAGCGAGCGGGAAAAACTGAGGTACGAAAAGGAGACCGTCGGCTTCTATATTACCGGGCACCCGCTTGACACCGCCCTGCATGAAATGAGGACGGTAACCGACAGCGACATCAGCAATCTGGTAAATTTCAATGAGGGGCAGCCGGTCAGAATCGGCGGTCTTATTCGTTCCTGCAAACAACTCAAGAGCAAACGCGGGGAGCCAATGGCCTTCGTCACTCTCGAAGATGTCCTGGAAACTGTCGAAGTGATGGTCTTCCCCGACACCTTCAGCAGTTGTTACCAGCTACTCAACACACCGGATCCGGTCATCGTCAAGGGCGTTGTGCAGAAGAACGAACGCGGCCCGAAAATCATTGCCGACCAGATAGACCTGCTTCCAGCCGCCCGCCAGAACTATACCGAGAGCGTACACGCCCGCCTTGAAGCCCAGACGGTGACCCGTTCCAGACTTGAGGAGCTGAAACAGCTTCTTTTCCGCTACCACGGGACCTGTCCTTTTTCAATCACCTTGCATTTTTCCGGTGAGGGAGAGGTGGATATAAAGATTAACAAGGATTTGACCGTCAAACCGTGTCGCGAACTGACTGAAAGTGTAGAAAAAATCTTTGGCTATAATCCGTTGTCATTCAAAAAGACCGTACTGGAAGTTCCCCAGCGCAAGAGATATAACCAGCAGGCGGCATGACCCCCGCCATTCCGAGCCTGCCGGAATAAAAGGAACATGCTCATGTATTTTTTCGACCAGCCCCAGGTTCACGAGTTGCGACAGTCCGCTTGTCAAGGAGACTTGCGATTCACCATACAGGTAGTATGCGAATCGCTAACGCGACGCGGGAAAATGGGCTGTATCGACTTGTGAACGCGGGGCTAGAAGCACAGTCCGCATTCGGGGCAGCATTGTTCATGTTCGGAAACGTTGAAACCACAGGCAGGGCAGCTGATTTCCGTAACCGTCTCGTCGATGACGATGGCCGATGGCACGTGTTGCTGATGACTGTCAAGTGCCGTTAAACGTTTGAAATCTTCCGCCAGGATAGTCCCTGCTCTCACTCTGTCATCCTCCTTAATCTGCAGGAGGAAGGATGATGAACCACCGCAGCATCCCTTGGTGCATTCGGCTGCATCCCCTGCAATCAGTGAGGCTATACCGAGCTTTGCCAGTAAACGGCTGACCCGTTTCATCTCCATCAGGGTGCCCTGCCTGGCACTGATCAGTTTATCCGCTGCAGTCAGGGCTTCCGGTGACAACTCAGTGTCCTGTCTATCTGAGATTTCCCCGGGCTTACTGCCATCATGCATGGTCGAAGCGACGAGCGGCTCATCACAAGCGGCGCAGTATTCAAATTCCACTCTAAATTCATCACCGCATGAGGGGCAATACTTGAACTGCTCTTGCTTTTGCCCAGACGGGTCTGGTTTAGCAGAAACAGCCCGACGGTTTCTTGAAAAAAATGTTCCAAGCATAAGATACTTTCCCCATTGAAACGGAGGATAATTTACAGAATAAAACGGCTGAGATCCTGATCCTCGACGATATCATCCAGTTGTTCCCTTACATATTCTGCGGTAACCTCGAATCTGCCGTTGTCACGTTCCGAGGCATCAAAAGAAAGGACATCAAGGACACGCTCTATTACCGTGTGCAAACGTCGCGCCCCTATTTCTTCAGTGCGTTCGTTGACCTCCACGGCGATGCGGGCCATCTCTTCAATGGCCTCGTCCGTGAAAACCAATTCAATCCCTTCCGTCTCCATCAGAGCAGTATATTGTTTGATGAGTGCGTTTTCCGGTTCGGTGAGAATCCTGACAAATTCGTCTTTGCCAAGTGAATGCAGCTCGACTCGCAGCGGGAAACGTCCCTGCAGTTCGGGAATAAGGTCAGACGGTTTGCTCAGATGAAAGGCTCCGGAGGCTATGAAGAGAATGTGATCGGTTTTTATCAGACCGTGTTTTGTCGTGACCGTTGTTCCTTCTACAATCGGCAGCAGATCACGCTGCACTCCTTCACGGGAAACATCGGGGCCATGTGAAACACCACTCTGGCGCGAAGCAATTTTATCGATCTCGTCGAGAAAAATAATGCCTGTCTGTTCGGTGCGGCGAAGCGCCTCCTTCATGACCTTGTCCATATCGATGAGTCGCTCCATTTCCTGCTGTTTGAGCGCTTCCATCGCCTCCGGAATTTTGAGTTTCCGGTTTTTCTTCTTTCGCGGAAACATTTTACTGAAGGCATCCTGCAGATTCGACTGCATTTCCTCCATACCGGAGGTTGTCATGATTTCCACCATAGGCATGGACTTCGCCTCATCAAGGCTCAGCTCGACTTCCCGTGAATCAAACTTTCCCTCTCGCAGCATTTTCCTGATCTTCTCCCTGGTCGAAGAATCATGTTCCGGCTCCTTTCCCCGGGCTGGAAGCTGGCTCTCCTGGTTCACCAGGGTAAAGGAATGATTTCCTTCCGGACCCGTATCAGACAGAGGACTGACGGAATCCGGCCGCGGCGGCAGCAGCAGATCGAGAATCTTGTCTTCCACGTTTGCTTCGGCAATCCCCTCGATACGTTGTTTCTCCTCACTTTTCACCATGTTTATGGCGATTTCCACCAGATCACGTATCATCGACTCGACATCCCTGCCGACATAGCCGACCTCGGTGAATTTTGATGCTTCAATCTTAAGGAATGGCGACTGGGCCAGGGAAGCAAGTCTTCTGGCGATCTCTGTTTTCCCCACCCCGGTGGGCCCGATCATAATGATGTTTTTCGGGGCAATCTCCTCCTGCAGGGGTGATGGCACCTGACGCCTGCGCCAGCGGTTTCTCAGCGCAATGGCGACAGATCTTTTGGCCCCGGACTGCCCTACTATATACTTGTCAAGTTCCGCTACCGTTTCTCGCGGCGTAAAGGATTCTATATCGTTCATAACTTTTCTATCATAATGGAGTGATTGGTATAAATACAGATAGAGGCGGCAATCTCCATTGCCGTTTTACAGATTTCCTCGGTATTGAGATCACTTTTCTGCACCAGCGCAAGGGCGGCGGCCTGGGCATATGGTCCACCGGAGCCAATAGCAAGGACACCACTGTCAGGTTCGATAACATCGCCATTTCCGGAAATCAGCAGGGAATGCGTCTCATCCACCGCCACCAGCATGGCTTCAAGTCGCCGCAGCATCTTATCAGTCCGCCAGTCTTTGGCCAACTCGACGGCTGCACGCATCAGGTTTCCGTTATACTGTTCAAGTTTCTGCTCAAGCTTGTCGAAAAGCGTAAAGGCATCGGCCGTTGCACCGGCAAATCCGGTTATTACCCGGTCATGGTAGAGCCTTCGGACTTTCCTGGCATTATGTTTTATCACGGTATTACCGAGAGATACCTGCCCGTCCCCGGCGACGGCCACCTGCCCGTTATGCCGGACAGAGAGGATGGTCGTTGATCGTATTGTCATCTTCTTTCCACTTGTTATGTATCATGCACGCGGCGCGCACGACAGCTATTATTTTTTTTTGACCGCAGCAACAGTTCCCAGTGGATGCGCTTTATCGTAGACCTCGGTGAGGTGATCGATGGTCAAGTGCGTATAACGCTGGGTCGTCGACAGGCTGGCGTGCCCGAGCAACTCCTGAACTGAACGCAGATCAGCACCCATCTCCAACAAATGCGTGGCAAACGAATGGCGGAGCGCATGGGGTGTCACCGGTGTCTGCATACCACAACGACCGGCATACTTCAAAACCAGTCGCTCGACGCTTCTCGTGGTAAGCCGACCGCCCCTGCCATTGAGAAATAACGCCTCGGTTTCAGCTTCATGATGACGTTTGAGCCGGGCGACTATCAAAGCCTGCCGCTCGATCTGCCATTTGCTGATTGCCTCTATGGCGGGACGCCCCACCGGCACCAACCGTTCCTTGTTGCCTTTGCCCCTCACCCTAAGCATTTCACTATCGAAATCAAGATCTTCAATATCCCGTGAAACAAGCTCAGCCACGCGCATTCCGGTGGAATAAAGCAACTCCAGTATGGCCCGGTCCCGATTCATCAGGGAATCACGTTCATCCGGTGCCTCAAGGAGTTGAAAGACTTCATCAACGGTAAGAAACACCGGAATTGCCCGACCCATTTTCGGTCCGCTGATACCGGCCACGGGATCAGCGTCAATGATCTTCCGGCGCTGCAGGAATTTGAAGAAACTCCTCAAGGCCGAAAGCTTTCTACTCACTGTTGCCGGGTTATTGCGGCCATGCAGGCTTGAAACAAATCCCCTGACATCAGCGCCATCGACAGCAGCTGCCGGCTTGCCTTCATTAAGAAAGTCGGTAAATTCATAGAGATCACGGCGGTAGCTTGAAACGGTATGATCCGAATAACCTTTTTCCGATTCCAGCCAGCGGCAGAACAAGGCAATCGATTCGTGCATGATACTAGCATCGCCTCTGTGTTAAGAGTTAATATCCCGATCATTGCCAAATTTTTCCAAGCTAATCATTTCTTGCGCACCGGGCTTGGTCTGTACTATATTCTGGAACCAGTATACTCAGGTGGTTGCATTTTTCAATCGGCATTAAAAAGAGTTATGGATACCTTGAATAGTCAGAAATCGTTCGTGATGCCGGTATGCGAAAAAATTTTCCGGGATCTAGCATTTGGCAGGTGATGATTAAATTTCGTGCATAACGCAGAGATCGTCCAAAAAGCCGACGATTCAAGCTGCCCTTAACATTCATCCGGAGAACGGATATATCATGGCAAAAAAGACTTTTGAAGCAGCCCTTGCCCGTCTTGAACAGATCACCGAAGAACTTGAAGCTGGTGATCTGAGCCTGGAGAACAGTCTTAAAAAATTTGATGAAGGGATAAAACTGGCAGAGTACTGCAACAGCAGTCTTTCCGAAGCCCGGTTAAAGGTTGAGATTCTGCTTGAAAAGAATGGACGGCTTGAACCGGAGCCCTTTGACGAGCAGGATGATGAACATTAGTGACTATCTCAGCGCACGCAAAAGTGAAGTCGAAAAAGCACTCGATTCATTGATGCTTGACGAACAGGGGGTTTTCTCCCATCATATTGCCGCAATGCGCTACAGCCTCTTCGTCGGGGGAAAACGGATCAGGCCGATCCTTTGCCTGGCCGCCGCGGAAACCGTCACGGATAATGCTCAAACCAGGGATGCGCTCCTGCCGGTAGCCTGCGCCCTTGAATGCATACACACCTATTCCCTGATTCACGATGACCTCCCGGCCATGGACAACGATGATCTTCGCCGGGGTAGGCCGACAAGCCACAAAAAGTATGGTGAGGCCGCCGCAATACTTGCCGGTGATGGCTTATTGACTTTTGCTTTCGAGCTTCTTTCACACCCCGTCAGTGCACTGGCCGATAGTCGACGTCTGACGAATCATCCAGATCATTGCCCGTGCTGCCGGTCCCGAGGGGATGGTCGGCGGCCAGTTTCTTGACATCAGCAACGAAAACCAGGATTACCCGTTCGAGCTTCTGAAGACAATTCATAAAAGCAAAACCGGGGCCTTGATCGCCGGTTCCATCCTCAGTGGTGCCATCGGCGCCGGAGCAGATGCTGAGCAGGAAGAAAAACTCGGGGAGTTTGGTGTTCTGCTCGGGCTTGCCTTCCAGATTGTCGATGATCTCCTCGATGCAACGGCATACGACAACACAGCTTGGAAAAACAGCGGGAAGCGACCGGGTTCACGGGAAGGCTACCTATCCGGCCTTTTTCGGCATTGAAGAGACAAGGGAAAAAGCAAGGGAGACCGTCGAGTCGGCAAAAGCAACGCTACGCTCATTCGGCAACCGGGCGCAACCGCTTATCGATCTTGCCGATTATATCTACATGAGAACCCATTAAAGATAGCATTCCAATTGCCTGTCACCGCTCTCCAGCCGGCCTTTTCGTAATTGCGTTTACTTTCAAGGTTTATTGATTAATGTAACTGGTGACATAAATCAGACAACGATCCATCTGGACTAATGATGTTAGTACATACAACAACACCGCAAAAACGAACCACTCTGCTTGACACGGTCGATTCCCCTGCAGATATACGAGGACTGCCGATACCTGAGCTGGAGAAACTGGCTCATGAAATACGGGTGGCCCTCATTGACAGTGTCTCCCGAACCGGCGGCCACCTCGGACCAAGTCTTGGTGTCGTCGAGCTGACCCTCGCCCTTCATTACGTCTTTGATACACCGCATGACCGGCTGATCTGGGATGTCGGGCATCAGGCTTATGCCCACAAAATGATTACCGGTCGACGCAAGGATTTCCATACCCTGCGGCAATACCAGGGTATCAGCGGTTTCCCCAAAATCAGTGAAAGCGAATACGATGCCTTTGAAACGGGTCATTCCTCCACATCAATTTCCGCCGCCCTGGGGATGACCATCGCCAAAGATCTGATGCAGGACAAGGGCAGAGCAATCGCCGTTATTGGTGATGGATCGATGACTGCCGGCATGGCCTTTGAGGCACTCAACCAGGCCGGGCATCTTGATAAGAATCTTATTGTCATTCTCAATGATAATGAGATGTCCATCTCTCCCAATGTAGGAGCCCTGAGCAGCTTTCTAAGCAGGAAACTGACCGGCAGGACCATGCGCCGGCTCAAGGATCATCTGGTGGACCGCCTCGGACAATTATCCAATGTCGGAGAAAACATCCTGACGGTGCTCAAGAAAAGCGAGGAAAGCTTCAAGAGCTTTTTCACCCCGGGCATGCTCTTTGAGGCACTCAAATTTGATTATATCGGGCCACTCCCGGGCCATAACCTGACTGACCTGATAGACACCTTTGAAACGGTCAGGGATACCATTCAGGGTCCGGCACTGATTCATGTCCTGACCACCAAGGGCAAAGGCTATGAACCTGCTGAAAAGAATCCGGGTGGTTTTCATGGCATCGGGCCATTTGATATTTATTCCGGAAAGAAAATCGGCAGCGGCAAAAAACAGCTGACCTATACGGATGCCTTTGGTGACGCGATTACCCGGATTGGCGCCACAAACAGTAAGGTGGTTGCCATATCTGCGGCCATGGTCGCAGGGACAGGACTTTCAGCGCTTTGCCGAGGCCTATCCCGAACGCTTCTTCGATGTCGGCATAGCCGAGCAGCATGCCGTCACCTTTGCAGCCGGACTCGCCAAGGAGGGGTTGCATCCGGTTGTTGCCATCTACTCCACTTTCTTCCAGCGTGCTTACGATCAGATTATTCATGATGTCTGCATACCGAATCTTCCCGTAACCCTGGCCATTGATCGGGCCGGTGTCGTCGGTGCCGACGGACCGACGCATCACGGTGTTTTTGATATCTCTTTTTTGCGTATCATTCCGAACATGCTGCTTATGGCGCCCAAAGATGAACGGGAACTGCAGCATATGCTTTACACGGCCATCAATCATCAGGGTCCGGCAGCCATACGCTATCCGCGCGGAGCCGGAGAGGAAGTGGAACTGGCACCTTTTTTTGAAGATCTTGAAATAGGCAAAGGTGAACTCCTTTGCGAAGGGAGCGATATTCTCCTTATTCCGGTCGGCAACAGGGTTCATCCCGCCATGAGGGCAGCGAGAGGCCTGGAAAAACTCGGCATCAATGCTGCCGTCATCAATCCCCGATTCATCAAACCGCTGGACAGGGAACTTATTTGTGACTGGGCTGCAAAAACCGGCAGGGTTGTTACCATTGAAGATAATGTCCGGCAGGGAGGGTTCGGCAGTGCTGTTCTTGAGCTGTTGAATCGCTGCGGTCTGTCGGGGATCAAGACAAAACTGCTGGCACATCCCGATCGTTTTATTGAACAGGGACCGCAGAAGACACTGTGGCGCAACAGTTCCATTAACTCTGTGTCAATCACCGAAGCAGCCTTGCAGCTCATGAAAGAAAGCTTGTCTAAACCGCTATTCTCCGGCTTGGCGGTCTAAATCTGTTTATGAGCCCTAGTGCCCTGTCACGCTTCACCTGTCACCCAGAGCTTGTTATTCTGGCTTCCTGACTTCGTTGCTTATTCTGCCACGCAGCGCTGCTAAACTTTTTCATGCGCGCTCGCAGGAAACCAGAATCCGGCGTTCCATTGCGACATTTGAAACATGACATGACACTAGATGGAATAGTAAGAACGATACCACTCCACAAACCTGCCAATACCGTATTCCAGCGTGGTGTTAGGCCGATAATCGAAATCCCGGACAAGGTCATCGACATCGGCATAGGTTGCAGGGACATCTCCGGGCTGCATTTCCATCAGGTTCTTCCGTGCCTTTTTCCCAAGACAATTCTCCAGCACCTCGATATAACGCAGCAATTTTTCCTTGTTGTTGTTGCCGATATTATAGACCCGGTATGGACAATAGGATGTTGCCGCATCCGGCTCTTCATTGCCCCAATCAGGATCAGCTTCCGGCACCTTGTCGATAACCCTGATAGACACCTTCAACAATATCGTCAATATAGGTAAAATCCCGTTCCATGTTGCCGTGGTTGAAGACATCGATCGGTTTGTCTTCCAGAATTGCCCTGGTAAAGAGAAAAAGGGCCATATCGGGCCTGCCCCAGGGCCCATAGACGGTGAAAAAGCGCAGTCCGGTTGTCGGCAAGTCCGAAAAGATGGCTGTAGGTGTGGGCCATCAATTCATTAGCCTTTTTCGAGGCCGCATAGAGAGAAACCGGATGATCAACATTGTCATGCACTGAAAACGGCATACTGGTATTTGCGCCATAGACGGAACTCGACGAGGCATAGACCAGATGCTTTACCCCGCTGTGCCGGCATCCTTCCAGGATATTGACAAAACCCACCAGGTTCGTATCGACGTAGGAATGCGGGTTGATCAGGGAATATCGCACTCCTGCCTGGGCCGCAAGATTCACGACCGCATCGAACCGGTAGCGTGAGAAAAGATCCGCCATGTCTTCTTTATTGCCAAGATCTTTGTTCTCATGAATGAAGAGGTCGCCGTCCGCCAGGGAAGACATACGATCTCTTTTGAGCTGAGGATCGTAGTAATCATTGAGATTATCCAAGCCGACAACCTGAACACCCTTGGCCGTTAATCGTTTTGTCAGGTGGGCGCCGATAAAACCGGCCGCTCCGGTTACAAGAATTGTTTTCATTATATTTCAGCCAGAAAAAAAAGAAAAAATCTCCTGCCTTTACTTCAGCATTAGCCAGGAGATAGTGGTACGGGGCAGCCTTGCCCCGCATGAATCATCAAAATTGCCTTGCGGTCCATCATTGCTAACATGTGCCTGGGTCAGCTCAATTATTTTCACTCGTCAAGTCATCGGGATTTTCTTTCTGCTCAGCAACCGGTCCCTGGTCGTATGGGGCGGCTTCGACCAGCAATTCCACGACCGGAGGGACGGTATCTAGCCCATGCACAGCGTAACAAGGCATTCTATAGACAAAACCTTCAGCCCGTCGCTCTATCCGCTCCCACACCTCAGGAGTTGTCTGCATCTATTGTGTCCGAGAAGCACAAACCTCCCTTTCATCTTCTATAATGCAGTCAAATCCATAAATCCAGCTGTCAGTCATCCGTATCAATCGATTTTCTTTTAAATCCGCTGAAAGTCTTACGGCCGAAGAACCAGACAGAGACAACACTGACCTCATAGAGGATCAGAAGAGGTATTCCCATCATCATCTGGTTCACGATATCCGGGGTTGGTGTCAGGATTGCCGCTAAAATAAAGTTTATCAGAATCGCATATTTTCTGTTCCGGTTAAGAAAAGAAACCGAGACCAGGCCGGCCCTGGCAAGAAAGACCATGAGGACCGGCATCTCGAAAATCACACCGAAAGCAATTAGAAGCCGAATCGCAAGAGTAAAATACTCACTTACAGCCGGCATGGATGTCAGAAATTCGTTACTGTAACCTACCAGGAACCGAAAGGCCGGCGGGAAGACAATAAAATAACCGAAAGCGGAACCGCAAATAAAAAATATCGTCGAAATGACGGTAAAAGGAATGACAACCCTTTTTTCATGTTTAAAGAGACCGGGAGAGACAAATCGCCATATCTGGTAGAAAATAACCGGACTGGCCAGCAGAATCCCGCAGACGAAGGCAAGTTTCAGATAAAAAAAAACCCTTCCTGGTATGACGTGAAAATAAGGCTGGTCCCTTTAGGAAGAACCGAGGTGAGCGGTTTGAAAAACCAGGTGCCGACGGGCCGGATAACCGTATATGAAAGGCAGAAACCGGCAAATACGGCAGCAACGGAGTAAATGAGACAACTCCGTAACTCCCGGAGGTGTTCGGTTAATGGCTGGTCATCAAATTTTTCAACCTGCTTTTCCATAATGGCTCTGAAACATCCTCACGTGAAATTCCTATTCTATCTGCCTGGTTTGCATTACCATCTGCGCAACCTTTTTGCAATGCTTAGTAGCACCAGGAAGTACCGCATAGGGAAGTACAGGAAAATTGCCTGCCATCCTGATAATGATCTGGTCCTTTTAAGCAGATAGGCGGAGCCGGAATAACATGATTGGCATTTTCATATTTATTACGATAGAATATCACATATTTTCCGCAACGAAGAGATTGGTGGACAGATCCAGACAGATACAACAACTTCATATCAGTAAACGGTTGCAGCCATGCGAACGATACTCGTAGTTGACGATGAACGAAGCATGCGGGATTTCTTGAATATCCTCCTGGTAAAAGAAGGCTATAAAGTTATTACCGCCCCGGACGGCAAACAGGCACAACGTTTCATAGGCGAATCCGAGATTGACCTGGTCATCACTGACATCCGCATGCCCGGAATGAACGGACTTGAACTTCTTGCCTTTATAAAGGAGGAAAAACCCGATCTGCCGGTGGTTATGATAACGGCCTTTGCCTCGCCAAATGATGCGGTTCAGGCGATGAAAGACGGAGCCTATGACTATATCAGCAAGCCTTTTAATGTCGATGAGATAAAATCCGTTACCTATAACGCCACCAATCGGGTCGACTCAACGCTTAAGGAGGATCAGGCAGAACTGCTTTTCCCGCATATTATTGGCAAGAGCAGAGAAATGTTGAAAATATTTGACATGATCAACCGTATCGCGCCAACACCTGCAAACGTCCTGATTTACGGCGAATCGGGAACCGGCAAAGAACTGGTGGCGCAGGCAATCCATTCCAAGAGCAGGGTAAAAGCCAGCCCTTTCATACCGATTACCTGCAGTGCCATCCCGGCAGAGTTAATGGAAAGCGAGCTTTTTGGTCATGTCAAAGGCTCATTTACCGGTGCAATTGCAAATAAGCCGGGTCTCTTTCAGGAAGCACACCAGGGAACAGCCTTTCTCGACGAGATTGGAGAGTTGACTCCCATCATTCAGACAAAGTTACTGCGCGTCCTGCAGGAACGAGAGATTAAACCGGTCGGCGGCACCAAAAATGTGGCCATCGATGTGAGAATCATTGCCGCTACCAACAAGATTCTTGAGGATGAGATAGAAAGAGGCAATTTCAGGGAAGACTTGTTTTACCGTCTGGCCGTTGTGCCGATCAGGGTACCGGCTCTCAGGGAGCGTAAATCCGACATTCCCCTGCTCGTTCAACATTTTCTGCAAAAATATTCCAATCGTCTGGCTAAAGAAGTCAGAGAGATGTCAACCTATGCCCTCGAAGTGCTGATGAATTACAATTTTCCCGGCAATGTGAGGGAACTCGAAAATATCATAGAGCGCGGTGTTGCACTTGAGACATCGAACATCATTCTACCGGAAAATCTGTCACTTAATACATCTCCGAGGACAACGAAGCCGGAGGCGGGAATGGAAACATCACCGTTTCTCGTCATCAGAGACGAACAGGAACTTTTCGACAGAGGCCTGGACAGTATCGTTGAAGATCTTGAGAAACGGATGATATCGCATGCCCTCGACAAATCGCGAAATTCCAAGACAAAAGCAGCAGATCTGTTGCGCATCAGTTTCAGATCACTCCGCTACAAGGTCAAAAAATATGGTTTATAGAACATCAATCCTATGACTCTTTCCACAAGACGGAATCCGGGACTAGAGACTGTGGGTTCCATTGCTGAAATCATGAGACAGCAGCTCCTCTGGATGCTGCTGCTGCGCATCATCTTTTACACGCTTCTTGCCGGGATCATCCTGATACTGTCTGACGAACGGTTTGATGTTATCACCATTCCGGCCAATCTGCTCACCCTTATCATTCTTGCCGTTTTTTTGCTGACGATAGGTTCCGCCATTTATCTCATCAGGATAGCCGGCGACCTTTGGGAATACCGTCGATTCGGTTTTCTTCAAACCTTGTTTGATGCACTCTTTGCCTCGGTGATCGTTTATTTTTCCGGAGCTTCATACTCCATTTTCACGTCAGTATTCTTCTTCCCTATCATTGCCAGCGGGCTTCTGATTCCATTCAAGGGCGGCCTTATCGGAGCGGCAGCTTCCACTATTCTCTATGCAAGCATACTCATGCTGGAGTTCCGTGGCATCCTGCCCGATTACCTGGCACATCACGCGTTGCTGGATGCCACCGACCTGTATAACAGTGTCAACCATTTTGCCACCAAGGGGCTGACTTTTTTCCTTGCCGCCATGATCAGTGCCATGTTTGGTTCGCGGCTGAAACGAACGACTGAGGCATTGACCAGCACACAGCATGACTTCGACCGCCTCTCATTTCTCTACAAGCAGATCTTTGATAGCATCACAACCGGTATCGTGACCATTGACGGATCGGGTATCATCACCTCAGCGAACAATGCGACAAAAGAGATAACCGGATTGAGAATAGCCGACATAGTCGGCACACCGCTTGCCAGCATCTTTCCCGGAATAGACCTGAGAAAAGATTCCCCCCGAAATGCCTGCGACTTTAAGAGAGCGGACAACCAGAAGATTCGAATCGGCTACGCCCATGCGGCTCTGAACTCTTCTGATCAGAGCGGGAAGCCCGGGGAGGGAAAGGGTGACGGTACCGAAAACTGATACCACCATTATCACCCTCAAAGACATCGGCGAGATAGAGCGTCTTGAGGCTCAAATGCGCCAGGCGGAAAAACTGGCGGCAATCGGTATGATGAGTGCCGGAATAGCGCACGATTTTCGAAACCCGCTTGCCGCCATTTCCGGCTCGGCGCAGCTGCTCGCACAGGAATTTTCAGTGCACAAGCCGGGGCCGAATCACAACTATGAATTGACCAAAATAATTCTACGTGAGTCTGATCGTCTGGCTAAAACCATTACAGACTTCCTTAAATTTGCCCGTCCTGACAATATTGACCGGGACTGGTTTCTGCTGAGACCCTGTGTCGAGGAAATTATACAGGTCTGCAGGGCTGATCAAAAATGGCCACAATCCTGTGTCATCGATCTTCACATCGATCCGCTCTATCGCTTATGGGCGGACGAAAAGCAACTCTTTACGGTAATCAGCCACTTCATAAGCAACGGTATAGCCTTTTGTCCGCCGGGAGGCGAGCACATTGCAATCAGAGCCGATAAACGGGAAGTGCCCGATGCGGTACGGATGTGCAGTATTTCCGTTTGTGACAACGGCATCGGTATTGATCCTGAGCAGACGAAGCAGATTTTCGAACCGTTCTTCACCACCCGGACCGATGGCACCGGCCTTGGCCTGGCGATAGTCAGGCAGATCGTTGAAGCACATAGCGGCACCATTATCGTTGATCGCTCGGAGAATGGAGGAGCATGCTTCGAGCTGCTTCTGCCCGATCCGGAAGAAAGCGTCGAAAATGGGCGTTAGTCCCTTTCCTTCCAGATTCTTGCTCCAAGACCGCTCAGCTTGCCGACAAGGTTTTCATATCCGCGCTCCAGATGATAAATTCTGGATATCTCAGTCCGCCCGGATGCGGCAAGTCCGGCCACCACCAGGGAGGAACTTGCTCTGAGATCAGTCGCCATTACCGGTGCCCCGTTCAGGCCGTCAGGTCCGCGTCCGGTTACCACGGCGTTGTTGCCCTCTGTTCTGATGGACGCGCCCATACGCCGCAGTTCCGCGACATGCATAAAGCGGTTTTCGAAGATGGTCTCCTTGATAACACAGATGGAGCTGCCGATGGTCATCAATGCCATGAACTGGGCCTGAAGATCAGTCGGATAGCCCGGGTAAGGCATGGTCTTGATATCAACACTTCTCAGCCGCTTCCTGCATTCCGGGGATACGCTGATGGTTATTGAACGATCTCCTGTTGAAATCCCGACACCGGTCTCCCTGAGCTTATCCAGCAGGGCCGGTAAATGTGCCGGCTCACAGTCATTAAGCTTTGCCTCTCCACCGGCAGCTGCTATGGCAATAAGATAGGTTCCCGTTTCAATGCGATCAGGAATAATGTCGGTTCTGGCAGCGTGCAGGCGGCTTACACCATGTACCGTTATCTGGTCACTGCCGCGCCCTTCGATATCAGCTCCCATATGAGAGAGCATATCAATCAGATTGCCAATTTCCGGTTCACGGGCGGCATTCTTGATGACAGTCGTTCCTTCAGCCATCACGGCAGCCATAAGAAGATTCTCGGTTCCCGTTACCGATGGGATATCAAGATAGATGGAAGCCCCCTGCAGTCGACCTTCTATCACCGCCTCCACATAGCCCTGCTCAAGGCGGCAGCGCACACCGAATTTTTCAAAACCGCTGATATGAAAATTGATCGGCCTTTCACCGATGGCACATCCCCCAGGCAGCGATACTTTTGCCCGTCCAAGACGTGCGAGGAGCGGGCCAAGCACCAGCACCGAAGCGCGCATGGTTTTTACCAGATCATAGGAAACCTCAGAATAGACAATATTCGTGCTGTCTATGAAGTAGGTAGTGCCCTCATTTCGCCAGGTGACACCGAGTTCCCCCAACAGAGATAAGATGGTCCGTGTATCCCGCAGATCGGGAACATTTCGCAGGATATGCTCCCCAGGTGCCAGGAGAGTAGCAGCAAGCAGCGGTAAGGCCGCGTTTTTTGCCCCGCTTATGGATAGCTCGCCATACAGCGGTTTACCGCCTTCAATTATCAATTTTTCCATAGTTTATCACCGGTCTGAAGGAATAGCCGAAATAGGTCGTGCTGTCAGAGAAAAATGTTGATTCTTTTGCCGGCAAAACAGATGGAAAAATGTTGCTGGCTATCAATTTTGACATGCTCGTAAAAAGTCTATTGCACTCCAAAAGATGGCTAAGTAAAAACACAGATAAACAAGGAGTGGTAGTTTTTCAGGTGCGAAGGCATACAGGTAGTATGCCGAGTGCCGGAAAAAGTTCCACGACGCAGTAGATCGAAGTTTTTACGACGCCATCAATTTTTACGGACATGAACAACGCGGTCACGCCCGGTATAGTCTGTTAGTATATCAACAAACTCATAAGTGCAACCATGATCGCCGGCAAGAAACAACTCCTGCACCTGCGCTCCCTGTCGATCACCAATCTCGAGAAAGGCATCGCCCCGCCGACATAACAGTCCCGGCAGCATGTCCCGTATCCTGACAAGAAACTCCAGCCCGGACACACCGCCATCAAGAGCCAGATGCGGCTCATAACGGCTCACCTCTGGTTCAAGGAGAGCATTTATCTCGTCTCGCCTGATGTAGGGGGGATTTGAGACAATCAGCGAAAATGGCTCATCGTCAGAGAAACAGCAGCCCATATCTCCCCTGACCAGAGCCACCCGATCGCCGACACCGTGTCGCCGGCTGTTTATCCGGGCAACCTCAAGTGCAGCGATTGATATGTCAAGTGCAACAACCAGGCGATCAAGTTCCTTTGCCAGAATAACCGCGATGACACCGCTGCCACAGCACAGATCAAGACATTGTTTTTGCTTCACATCGGAATTTTTCTTTGCCAGAGCCACCTCGAGCAAAAATTCAGTTTCCGGTCGTGGAATCAGCACAGCAGGCGAAACATAAAAGGGCAGCGACCAGAATTCCCTTTCACCAGTAATATAGGCAACCGGTTCCCGGGCAACTCTTCTGCTTAGAAGGTCCTCAAATAGTGCGGCCTGTTCTTCTGTAATGGTGTCACGGGCGGCGAGATACAAGCCGGTTCTCGTTTTTCCAAGAGAAAAACCGAGCAGCAATTCGGCATCAAGGCGAGATTCTGTTATTCCGGCAAAATCGAGCGCGGAAACCGCTTGCTGGAGAATATCTCCAAGGGATTTTCCATTCGGCGCCCTGGTCATCTGAGGCTCGGGGATAGATTACTGAAGGGCTTTAAGCTTTTTGGATTGATCATTGGCAATAAGCGGAAAGATCACCTCATCCAGCTTGCCGTTCATAATTGATTCCAGCCGGTACAGCGTGAGGTTGATGCGATGATCGGTCATTCTGCCCTGAGGGAAATTATAGGTTCTTATACGTTCGCTGCGGTCGCCACTGCCTACCTGGCTTTTCCGATCACCGGATATCTGGTCGTGCTGTTCCTGTTCCAGCCGGTCGAGAAGGCGGGCTCGAAGAACCGTTAATGCCTTGGCCTTGTTTTTATGCTGTGACCTTTCGTCCTGACAGATGACCACGAGTCCGGTCGGCAGATGAGTAACCCGAACAGCAGAATCCGTTGTATTTACACTCTGTCCCCCGGGCCCTGAAGAGCGGTAAATATCAATCTTCAGTTCGTTCATCTTAATATCGACCTCAACTTCGTCCGCCTCAGGCAGAATAGCCACGGTTACCGCGGAGGTATGTATGCGACCCTGCGTTTCAGTCGCCGGCACGCGCTGAACCCGATGCACACCACTCTCAAATTTTAACTTGGAATAGACATGATCCCCCCGGATCAGGCCGATAATTTCCTTGAATCCACCAATGCCAAGCGGACTTGAAGTGATGATTTCAACTTTCCATCCCATTGTTTCGGCATACCGGGAATACATCCGAAAAAGATCCCCGACAAAGAGCGCCGCTTCATCACCGCCCGTCCCGGCACGGATTTCCAAAAAGGTGTTCCGCTCATCATTCGGATCTTTGGGGAGCAGGAATACCTGGATATCCGTTTCCAGCCTTCTGTGCTGGACTTCCAAATCATCCAGTTCAACTCTGGCGAGCTCCCGGAGTTCAGCGTCCTCACTTTCATCGTGAATTATTGCACGGTTACCTTTTATCTGCCGCTCTATTTTTTTAGCCGTCCGACACAAGACAGCAAGACGGGTCAACTGGGCATGTTCCTTTACTGCTTTTTGATATTCAAGCTGGTTGGCAATCAGAGAGGGATCGGACAGGCGGCCCTCAAGATTAGCCAGTTTGTCCTCAATATCATGAAATTTCTCAAGCATGCTTGTCCCCGTCCTAAGGCGTCGTCAAATGTGCACCCTAAAAGAAAAAGTCCACAGTAATGCGAACCATTACTGTGGACTAAAATAGACCAACTCGACCTGACGGCGCACCGACAGGCAAAAGCTTATTCCGTTTCTTTTGTCTCGTAATGCTTGGCGTAGCGACGACGGAATTTTTCAATTCGCCCTGCTGTATCAATCAGTTTTTGTTTCCCCGTGAAAAACGGATGACAAGCGGAACAAATCTCAACCTTGAGTTCAGGCAGAACAGAGCCTATCTCAAAACTGCTGCCACAAGCACAAGTCGCATTAATAATGTTATATTTCGGATGTATATCTTTTTTCATGTCAGTCCTCAGTACTTCGAAACAGAATCTTTATGTTAGCTCAAAAGCTCTTTTTAACATCTAAACACACATTAATACCTTCTTGGTACAGAAAAAACAATAAAAATATAGAGGAAGAAGAAGACGAAGCCGTCGAACAACATGCTTATGTCTCTTTGCCGTCGAGAATACGTAAATAACGGGATATCAGCCATTCATCGAATCAAGAAAATCCTGATTGGACTTCTGGGCTTTGAGCTTATCGACCAGGAAATCCATGCCGTCTGCCGGGTTCATGGCCGTCAGGAGTTTGCGCAGTATCCATATACGATTCAATACGTCGTCTTTCAGCAACAGATCTTCTTTACGGGTACCTGAACGCTTGATGTCAATAGCCGGAAAAATTCGTTTGTCAGCCATTTTCCTGTCAAGAATCAGTTCCATATTACCGGTTCCCTTGAATTCCTCAAAGATGACATCATCCATTTTGGAACCGGTTTCAATCAACGCCGTGGCGAGAATTGTCAGACTGCCGCCTTCCTCAATATTTCTGGCCGCTCCAAAAAACCGCTTCGGCCGGTGCAGGGCATTCGCTTCAACACCACCGGAGAGAATCTTTCCACTTGCCGGGGTGACGGTATTATACGCTCTGGCCAGCCTCGTAATGCTGTCGAGCAGGATAACCACATCTTTTTTGTGCTCGACCAGTCGTTTGGCCTTTTCTATGACCATTTCCGCAACCTGGATGTGTCTCTGGGGCGGTTCGTCAAATGTTGAGCTCACCACTTCGGCAGTCTTGGCGGTCCGCTGCATTTCAGTAACCTCTTCCGGACGTTCATCGATGAGCAGGACAATCAGGTATACCTCCTTGTGGTTTCGCGCGATAGAATTGGCTATTTTTTGCATCAGCACCGTTTTACCGGTACGGGGAGGAGAAACAATCAAGCCGCGCTGTCCCTTGCCGATAGGGGCAAACATATCCATTATCCGCATAGAAAAATTGTCAGGCTGCCATTCAAGATTAAATTTTTCATCCGGGTGAAGCGGGGTCAGGTTGCCAAACAGGGTTTTCTGCTTTGCCTCTTCCGGTGGATCAAAGTTAACACTCTCGACTTTCAGCAGGGCAAAGTAACGCTCACCTTCCTTTGGCGCCCGCACCAAGCCGTCGATCACGTCACCGGTACGAAGGCTCAGACGACGAATCTGAGACGGCGAGACATAGATATCATCGGGACCGGGCAGATAGTTGTAGGCCGGTGCACGGAGAAAGCCAAAACCATCCGGCAATATTTCCAGAACGCCGTTGCCGCGAAGTTGGCCATCTTGATTAGCCTGGGCCTGAAGAATGGAAAAAATCAGTTCCTGCTTTCGCATGGAACTGAAACCATCTATCTTCGCTTCGCGGGCAAGATGCACCAATTCATCAATTTTTTTTGATTTGAGTTCCGCCAGATTCATCTCAGATCTATCTCCTCATTATCTTTGGCAGTTTTTAGGGGTATATAAGAAACACCGTTTTATCTGGTCAGGGCATACATTATTTCGAAGTACAGATCGCGACAAACCGCAAGGGATTGCCTGTTCAAAATAAAACAGAAAATATCGTCCTTTAAACAAGGATTTTATTTATCGTTTTTTCACTATATCAGATTCAGGATTGGATGATAGTCAGGGAAAAGCAGCGCTTCGTTGTTTAATGGTATTCTCAATTAAGAAATCCGTTTTGAATATGTCAAATGTGATGAGCGCCTGTTTTCAGGTAATATATTTCAAAGATGTCCGAAAGATCAAACCAGGCGGGAGTCGTTCTTGAGCATTAACCATCTTATACGAGCTCTCGTAAGTGGTGTCAAGTCTTTTGAAAATTTATTTATTCTTCCGGCCCCCGCGCGAAACGTTGCCGCAGCAATTCCCCCAGGTCATTAACCTGTTTTTCGGTATCAAGATGATTTCCCCCGTTCTCAATAACCGAATCGGCGCGCTCCTTCTTTTCCTCCGGCACGAGCTGAATCGAGATAATGGAACGGGCATCTTCCAGGCTGATCCCGTCTCTTTCAGCGACTCTTGCTGCAGCCAGATCTGCCGGAACATAGACACAGACAATCCAGTCAAAATCTTCCTGCCAGCCACATTCATAGAGAAGCGGTATCTCGGCGATGATAAAAGCAGCGCTGCCAACAGCAGTGCTCTCCTGAAGCAGACGCCCCCTCACCAGTGGATGCAGAATGGCTTCCAAATTTTCCCGGATCAGCGGATCTTCACCTATCGCTTTTCGCAGCTGAGGCCGGTCGATTTTACTCTCAGCATCCAGGAAACGATCCCCCCAGTACGCGACAACCTGCTCATAACCGGCCTGTCCCGGCTCGAGTAACTCCCGACAAACATCGTCGGCATTGAATAGTGGTGCTTCAAGTAAGCGCGCAAGCTGCCGGGCAACACAACTTTTTCCGGCACCGATTCCCCCCGTTATGCCCACCAGCATCACGTTTTCTCCAGCCGCTTGATTGCTTCATTGAAATCTATCGGTAATGGAGCTTCAACTGATAGCAATCGTCCATTCTCCGGGTGATTCAGTTGTAATTTCCAGGCGTGCAGCATCTGCCGGGGAAACAGATCGTACGGACGATTGGAGCCATAAAGCCGGTCTCCGGCAACGGGGTGCCCGATGGAGGCCAGGTGCACCCGTATCTGGTGCGTTCGCCCGGTTTCAATATGGACCTCAAGCAGGCTGCAGTCGGCAAAGTATTGCCGAACCTGCCAATTGCTGGCGGCATATCTCCCTCCGTTCTGCCTGATCGCCATCTTCTGGCGATGTACCGGATGTCTCCCGATGGGGGCGACTATACGGCCATGCTCATTGTCTGGTTTGCCATGCACGAGAGCCAGGTAGTACTTTTCAACCTGTCTATCCTTGAATAACTGAACCAGATTTTGATGACAGTGAATGGTTCTGGCAACGATCATAACACCGGAAGTATCCTTATCGAGCCGATGAACAATACCCGGACGCTCCCGGTCTCCTACTTCAGCGAGATCACGGTAATGAAAAAGAAGACCGTTGATAAGCGTGTTATCCCTGTTGCCGCTGCCGGGATGAACTACCAGACCGGCAGGTTTGTCAATAATCAGCAGGTCTTCGTCTTCGTAGAGTACGGTAAAATCAACCGGCTGGGCTTCCGGCAGTGTTTCCGGTAGACTGTCGGTAAGTGACCCAGAGATGGTGTCACCGGATTTCAAGGAGTATCCGGCCTTAACGCTGGCACCATTCACCTGGATCCCACCGTTTTTTATCGATGCAACAATCCGCGATCGGGATGTGTCAGCCATCGACTGAACCAGATAATGGTCCAGCCGCACACCGTGGAATACTTCCGGTACGATAAAAGAAAAAAGAGACGAGGGGTCGGAATTACCTTCGATCTGCTCCATTCCGATCTATTTTAGAAAGGTAAAGAAAAAGAGTATTGATTGACGTTGACTCAGACAAATATATTTTCGATTTTTCTACTGATCTTATCCTCTTCTACTTCCTGGGCTATCGAAAGTTCCCTGACCAGCAGTCCTTTTGCCGTATCAAGCATTTTTCTTTCACCGTAGGAAAGATCCTTATCCGCACTGAGCAGAAACAAATCCCGCAGGACCGCGGCAACCTCGAAGATGGAACCAGTCTTAATTTTTTCCATATACTCGCGATAACGCCGATTCCAGGTCTGTGAATCAACCTCGATGTCTCTGTCCCTGAGGATATTAAGGACCTCTAATGCCTGCTTCTTGTTAACAATAGATCGGAGACCGACACTGTCACTGCTCGTTGTCGGAATCATAATCCTCATCGAATTCCCTATGATTTCAAGAACATAAAACGTCTGGTCGATACCAGCAAATTCCTGGGTTTCAATAGACTTGATCACACCGACACCATGTGCCGGATATACTGCCATGTCGCCTTCAGCAAACACCATAATTTCCTTGATAAATGTCAGATATTTTTAAAAAAAAGAGCTTTGTACGAAATTTCTTCGCATAGATCAGCTACCAACAAAATTATTTGAGACCACGCAGAAAAAAAATGACCGATTCTTTATTCGACACTCCATGAAGTAGCTCAACGGCTAAGTACTATAACACGATTCATGCAAAAAAGCCCGCCTTTTTGGGAACACAGGCTGTTTTCAGGGAGCACACCCGGCATCAGAATCATTTAAGCAACCGAAATCACCACAGCAATGATGAGTCGCTCATTTTTTCCCGCAACCCAAAAATTCTCTGCTACTTGATGGCGTTCAGTACATTCTTCGCTCCGGGTACATTGCTTTCCGCCAATACGGCAATGCCGTCTTCGATGATGCTGAAACGTTTATGCAGAAGAGTAAACTCTTCGGCTGAGAAATTCGAGAGAACGAAAGCATCAACAGGCATATCGATATGGATATCGCCCATACCAGGTCTGCCGATGCCGATTTTGAGCCGGAAAAACTCCGTGCTCCCCAGTGACTGCATGATTGATCTGACCCCATTGTGTCCACCGGCCCCGCCTGCCTGAACCAGTTTGATCCGACCGAGATGCATATCAATATCATCATGAATAACAAGAACGCGTTCAGTGGGAATATCGTAATAGCGGGTTATTGCTGCCACCGCTCGCCCACTGAGGTTCATGAAGGTCTCCGGCTTTACCAACAACACCCGGCATCCCCAGAGCGAAAGCCGCAGGGCCTGGGCTTCCCATTTTGTGGTGGTAAAAATCTGGCTGTATTTGACGGCCAAATGATCAAGAAACATGAATCCGACGTTATGACGGGTTGCTTCGTAGCGTTTTCCCGGGTTTCCAAGGCCAATCAGTGCAAAATTTTTCTCAGCCATAATAAAACCAGCAAACAGAAAATCCGGAAAGTGCGGAGACTTTCCGGATTCATTGATGAACAATACACAGGAATAGTACCCTGCGTAATTCAGGAGGTAGAGCCAGTGACTAGGGCGCTATAATGCTAAAACAGAGTGCATCTGGATCACTGACCAGGGTTACCCCTTCCGGCAGGGCAATCTCTCCGGCTGAAATTTTATCTCCAATTGCCAGTTTACGGATATCAACATCCAGTTCATCCGGTATGGATAAAGGCTTACCTTGAAGCACGACTGATTTTTTGCTGATCGACTTAAGTCCGCCCAGAGTCCTCTCCTTTCGCCTTTCCTGTATAGCTGACAGGCACCGTGAACCTGGCCGGTTTATCGATATCGATTTCAAGAAAATCAGCATGATAGAGACTATCTCTGACCGGGTCTGTCTGGATCTCTTTGACCACGACACGTTTTTCGGATCCGTTATCAATTTTCAGCGTTATAACCGCATTGCGACGCTGAAGGTCGAGCAGTTCATGGAAGAGCACCTTCGTTTCAAACTCCAGCGCCAAGGCCTCAGCTCCTGATCCATAGACAACTCCTGGCGTTTTACCAGCCGCCCGCAGCCTTCTCATGGCCCCCTTGCCGAAAGAATCCCTTACCGCTGAAGGTATTTCTTTGGTTATCATATAATCCTCCTTCGCCTGATGACCGAAGCATCCTTGCCCCGCTTTAACGATTCAGGCGCGTATTTCTTAAAAGAGCAGTATCTACTGCTCCCACAATTACACAAACAACGAACTGACCGAATCCTCATTGTGAATACGAAAAATTGCTTCTGCCAGCAATGCGGAAACGGACAATACTTTTATTTTCTTACAATTCAAGGCGTTTTCCCGCAGCGGTATAGAGTTTGTGACCACCAGAGATTTAATCTCCGAGGCCATCAACCGATCAACGGCAGGACCTGACAGGACCGGATGGGAACAACAGGCATGAACCTCTTTTGCCCCATTATCCAGCAAGGTATTAGCCCCGTTACAAAGCGTTCCGGCGGTATCTACCATATCATCCATCATGATCGCGACCTTGCCTCTGACATCACCAATGACATGCATCGCCTCACTCTGATTCGGTCTATCACGCCGTTTGTCAATGATGGCAAGACCGCAGTTGACCCTTTTGGCGAAGGCCCGGGTCCGTTCAACACCGCCGGCATCAGGCGATACCATGATGACATCCTGAAAATTCTCAACGATGTGTTTGATCAGTATCGGAGCAGCATATAAATGATCAACGGGGATGTTGAAAAACCCCTGTATCTGTCCGGCATGAAGATCCATGCAGAGTACTCTCCTGACACCCACAGCCATCAGCATCTCTGCCACAACCTTGGCGGTAATCGGTACACGGGGCGCAACCTTGCGGTCCTGACGCGCATAACCGTAATAGGGCATCACCGCCGTAATACGTCGTGCGGAAGCCCGCCTCAAGGCATCAGCCATAATAACCAATTCCATCAGGTGGTCGTTTACCGGAGTACAGGTCGGCTGGATGATATAGGAATCTGTTCCTCTGACGTTCTCCTTTATCTCAACAAAAATTTCCCCGTCGCTAAACGTACGGACCTCTGCGTCAGAAACGGTAATTTCGAGATGTTTGGCAATTTCCTCCGCCATAAGGTAATTCGCATTACCCGAGAAAATTTTCATTGCATTACCCATAATCTCTGCCTCTTTTAATCATTTATCTAAGCAAAAACCAAAATATACTGGCTGGGGTGGTAGGACTCGAACCTACGAATGCCGGGATCAAAACCCGATGCCTTAGCCACTTGGCTACACCCCAGTATAGGCACGAGTCAACCAGACCCTTCCGTCATATACCGCAGATAATCGCTCTGCCAGTTTGTCAAGCACCGCACTATCGGTTTTATTTTTCAAAAAGAGCCCATAAACGGTCGGACCACTCCCGGACATCAAGGCAGCATCCGCCCCCGCCCGAAGCAGTGCATCTTTAATCTCAGCCACTGCAGGGTAACGCTTCATGGTAATAGGCTCGAGGTCATTATGCATATCTTTCGGTGAAAAAGTGCTCAATCTTTTTCTTTGAGAACCAAGCAATTTAGATTTTTTCTTCCCCGATGTCAATGCATAATTATCGAACACCCATTTCGTCGACACGGCCACACCGGGATTAACAAGCAGATACCAGTAAGCATCAAGGTTTTCGACCTCAACCAAGCGCTCTCCCCGGCCTGTGGCAAGCGCCGCGGATCCGGCAACGGCAAAGAATGGCACATCGCTGCCGATCTGCGCCGCCAATTCACCCAGCGCAGGGACGGAGAGCGGATAGTTGTGAAGTCTGTTTAACCCCAGCAGAACAGTAGCGGCATCGCTGCTGCCTCCGCCAAGACCGGCGGCAACGGGAATCTTTTTTTCTAATCTGATAGCAAGTCCCTGCCGACAGGACAGCTTTGCTGCCGAATAAAACAATCGTGCGGCCCTGAGAACCAGATTATCATCGCCGGCTAAAGCTTTATCATCGCAAGCAAAGACAATGCCAGGCTCCCGGGTCGGGTCCAGAGTGATGATGTCGCAGAGATCGATTTTTTGCATCCTGGAGAGCAACTCGTGATAACCATCACGCCTTACACCAAGAACGTGCAGATACAGATTGACTTTTGCCGGCGCTCGCAGAGTAATCATCGTATCATCGCATCATGCGGCGGTATTCCCCGCAGCGGCATACAGTGACAGGATCGGGAGCGGTTTTTTATCTCTTGACAGCCTTAACAAAGCGCATTTTCACATCGTACAGAATATTCTTCAAAAGCTCCCTTTCTTCTTCCGTCAGATTGCCCTTGGTCTTTTGTTCCAGAATAACCAGTGTATCAATTGCATGCCTGGCAAGATCAGTGTTCATTATCTTTCCACCTGTTTCAGGATCGGCGATCTCGCCAAGGTGGTAAAGTACTGAGGTGTTTAGAGACATGACGAAGGTCGAGAAGGTAACCTCGGGCATGACGCAGCGCCCCTGTTTATCCGGCACCTTTCCTTCTCCGCAAAAATCTTTCTTCTCCGTTTCTTCTATCATAATCTATCGTTTCCTCTGTTATTATGCGGTGCCAGTCTTCTTGAAAAATTACAGATCAAATACCATGGCATCATTTATATTCTCGAGTGAGCGGACCCTCTCAAGCATTTCCTTCGAGATCAGCTGATCCGTGCCGAGAAAGATAATGTTCTGCCTGCTCACCACTTCCTTGCCAACGGTCATGCGCGAGATATTGACATTAAAACGGCCAAGTTCAGTACCAAGAGCCCCGATCACTCCCGGCACGTCATTGTTGAAAACCAGAAGCATCGGGCCTGACGGGAGCGCTTCCAGCCTGAAGTCATTCAATCGGACAAGGCGCGGCTCCTTTTTGCCGAACACGGTACCAACAAGGATATTCTCACCCGCATCAGTTTTCACCTTGATGGATAAGGTGCTGATAAAATCATGTGTAAGGTCGGTGCGGGACTCAATAACCTTGATACCCCGGTCGCGGGCAATGATCGGTGCATTCACATAATTAACGGCATCCTTGAGAATGGGCGTGAACAAGCCCTTTAAAAAGGCCACCGTTATCGAGCTGGTATTGAGATCCGCCAGCGCTCCGCCATACTCAAGGTTAACTTCCTGGACACCACCCCGGGCAAGCTGCATATGCATATTTCCGAGCATATCACCAAGGGTAATATACGGACCAACCTGCGCCAGGATATCATCACTTACCGAAGGAACATTAACAGCGTTGGTTACCGTACCTTTTTTCAGGTAATCCGCCACCTGCTCGGCAATGGCAACCGCGACGTTTTCCTGGGCTTCACTGGTTGAAGCACCGAGATGGGGCGTGCAGATAAAATTGTCGAGTCCCAGGAGCGGGCAGTTTTCCTGGGTAGTCGGCTCCTGGCTGAATACGTCCAGCGCTGCTCCGGCAATTTCTCCGTTTTTCAGGGCTTCATACAAGGCGTTTTCATCACAGACACCCCCGCGGGCACAATCGATGAACATCCCTTCTTTTTTCATCTGCGTCAAGAATTCAGTAGAAACAAGGTTTCTGGTTTCTTTCGTCAAGGGCACATGAACAGAAATAAAGTCAGCCCGCCTGGCAAGATCGTCCAGGCTGACCAGCTCGACGCCTATTCTTTCGGCAACCTCCCTGGGCATATGCGGATCATAGGCAATGGTCTTCATCTTCAGCCCTTGCGCCCTGCTCGCCGCGATACTGCCAATCCTGCCGATACCGATGACGCCAAAGGTTTTACCGGTGAGTTCATGTCCCATGAATTTCTTTTTCTCCCACTTGCCTGCTTTCATGGAAGCGGTAGCCTGGGGAATGTTCCTGGCAAGAGACATCATCATGGAAATGGCCAGTTCCGCTGTTGTTGTAGCGTTCCCGTCCGGAGCATTCATGACAATCACGCCCTTCTGACTGGCTGCCGGGATATCGACGTTGTCAAGACCGATCCCGCCCTGCCGATAACTTTCAACCTGCTCGCCGATTCCAGCAGATCTGCCGTCACCTTGGTGGCGCTTCGGATAATAAGCCCTGCATAATCTCCTATCACTGCCTTGATTTCATCCGGGCTCATGCCGGTTCTAAAATCAACTTCCAGGCCGGCGTCTCGCAGAATATCGATTCCCACGGGAGCCAGATTGTCACTAATCAGAACCCTCATCACAACTCCTTAAACCCACTTTTCCCGCTGCCTTTCCTCGGCACCTGTGCAGGAAGGCAGGAAAGACATGTTTCTTTGTCAAAATATCAGGCAGGCCGCATTCAACAGCACCTGCATTGTCAATAAACACGCAAATATACTGTTTTCAAGATCAGAGAACAAGGCAAAATGAAAAAATTGAAAGGAATCATCGTGATCATTTCAAACAATGAAACGATCCCATTACATAATTAAGCTCATATTCATTGAAGAATCCATCTGAAAACGATATAAAGCCACGATCTGAAATATAAACGAGAGTTATCTTCAGGGGTACCTTGAGGCTTGATTGCAAAGCAGCGGTCAGTAATACATTTATTTATTTCATGCTTATTACTGTACGAATACTCAAAGACCGGTTCATCACGTATTCAATAGAAAGGAACTATCATGCCAGAAACCAGACTCAGATTTCCCCCCAGCCCCACCGGCTACCTGCATATAGGCGGCGCCAGAACCGCACTGTATAACTGGTTGTACGCCAAGAAAACAGGCGGCAAGCTGGTTCTGAGAATAGAGGATACCGATACTGAACGTTCTACCAGCGAGTCCATTGACGGCATCATTGACGGACTCACCTGGCTTGGCATTGACTGGGACGAAGGCCCTTACTTCCAGAGCGAATTCAGTGCAGATCACCGGGCGGCTGCCCAGAGACTGCTCAGTGAAGGCAACGCATACCGATGTTTTTGCAGCAAAGAAGAACTCGACAAGAAACGTGAAACAGCTCTCGCCGAGAAAAAACAGTTCGGCTACGACGGCACCTGCCGGAATCTTACTGCAGAAGAAATTTCCCGGAAGGAAGCGGCAGGAACTGCTTCCGTCATTCGCTTCAAGGTTCCTGCGCGGGAAGGGAAAATCGGTTATGACGACAAGGTGCTTGGCAGAATTGAGAGCAGCTATAGAGAAATAGACGATTTTGTCATTGTCCGCTCAAATGGACAGCCGCTTTATCTTCTCTGCAATGTAACCGACGATATCCGGGACCGGATCACCCATGTTATCCGTGGCCAGGACCATATGACCAATACGATCAAACAGTTATTGCTGTACGAGGCTTTAGCTGCTCCCGTGCCTGAATTTGCCCATATCCCCCTGACCCTTGACGTTAAAAAGGCCAAAATTTCAAAACGGAGTCATGGCGAAATCGTCGCCGTACAATTTTACCGTGATCACGGATTTATTCCCTGGGCCTTGAACAATTTTCTGGTACTACTCGGCTGGTCGCCTGGAGATGACCGGGAAATTTTCTCCCGCGAAGAACTCATTGAAGCATTTACTTTGGAGCGAATCAATCGCTCTGCCTCAATCTTCAACTATAAGAAAGGTGATCAGAAATTTTTTACCGATCCGAAAGCCATTGCCGTCAACGAACATTATTTAAGGACCATGGCTATCGAAGAACTGGCGCCGATGGTTGCAGAAGAGCTGAAGAAAGAAGCGCTCTGGGATGAGGCTTATGTTGGTGAAAAGCGGCAATGGTTTCTCGACACACTCGATCTGATACGCAGCCGGTTTCATACCATAAATGATTTCAGCAGCATGGGAAGGGCCTATTTTTCTGATGATTATGCCATCGATCCCAAACCGTTGCACAAGAATGTGCTCGCGTTTCCCGAGCTTGCCCGATGGCTGCCTGAACTCGCAGATAAATATGAAACCGCAGTGGAATTTTCCGTTGAGGAAACGGAGCGGCTGGCACGTGAATGTGCCGAGAGTCATGAGCTGAAGCCCGGTATTATCATCAACGGCATGCGAACCGTCGTTACCGGGCAGTTGGCAGGCCCCTCAATGTTTGATATTTTACCGACAATCGGCCGCGAAAAAGTTGTTCAGCGCCTGAGGAAAACCCCGGAGTTTTATTCTCAATAACCGTCTTTTATGCTTACTCCCATGACGAAAGAAATCGAAACCGCCAGTTGTACGAAACCCCTTGATTTTATCCGGCAGATCGTTGCCCAGGATCAAAAAGAGGGAAAGCACCCGACCCCGACCACCCGCTTCCCACCGGAACCGAATGGTTTCCTGCACATCGGACACGCCAAGTCAATCTGCCTGAATTTTGGCATTGCCCGGGAGTATGACGGCAGATGCCATCTTCGCTTCGATGACACGAATCCGAGCAAGGAAGAATCCAAATACGTGGATTCCATCAAAGAGGATGTGCAGTGGCTGGGCTTTGACTGGCAGGAACATCTCTATTTTGCTTCCGATTATTTTGACCGTCTCTACGAATTTGCAGAACAGCTTATCACGATAAACAAGGCCTACGTCTGTGATCTTTCAGCTGATCAAATCCGTCAGTACCGGGGCACACTGACAGAACCGGGAACCGACTGCCCGAATCGGAACCGCTCCATCGAGGAAAATCTGTCATTGTTCAGGCGCATGAAGGATGGCGAATTCCCCGACGGCAGCCGCGTGCTGCGGGCAAAAATCGATATGGCCTCGCCGGTGATTCTGCTGCGTGATCCGGTATTATACCGTATTCTCAGGGCGGAGCACCACCGAACCGGAAACAAATGGTGTATCTATCCGATGTATGATTTCACCCATTGCCTGTCAGACATGCTGGAGAATATCACCCATTCCCTCTGTACCCTGGAATTTCAGGATAACCGCTCACTCTACGACTGGGTGCTTGACACACTTGAGACGCCATGTCACCCCCGGCAGATCGAATTTGCCCGATTGAATATGACCTATACCGTCATGAGCAAGCGCAAGCTTCTGCAACTGGTAAATGAAGGGTATGTCGAGGGTTGGGATGACCCCCGGATGCTGACCATCTCCGGGCTGCGCAGAAGGGGCTACACACCGAAAGCGATACGGAGTTTCTGCGAACAGATCGGTATTGGTAAAAAAGAGAGCTGGATCGATATGAGCGTCCTTGAGAATGCGGTCCGGGAAGACCTGAACGAATCAGCTCCCCGGGTGATGGGTGTCCTCGATCCACTCAAGATCATTATTGACAATTACCCGGAAAATCTTGTTGAAGAACTCGTCGCCCAGAACCATCCGCAGAAACCTGAACTTGGTACCCGCATGGTGCCGTTTTCCCGCGAAATCTATATCGAACGCGATGATTTTATGACAGAGCCGCCCCGCAAATTTTTCCGTCTCGGCCCGGGGCGTGAGGTGCGATTGCGCTATGGCTATCTCATCACCTGTGTGTCGTTTGATAAGGACGAAAAGACAGGGATGATAACAGCCGTTCATTGCACCTATGATCCGGACACGAAAGGGGGAAACGCCCCGGACGGACGCAAGGTGAAAGGGACAATTCACTGGGTATCGGCAGAGCAGGCACTGAGATGCACCGTTAATCTTTATGACCGATTGTTCAGTACCGAGCATCCGGATGCGGACAAGGATGTCGATTTTAAAGAGCATATCAATCCTGATTCACGCATCAGAAAAGAAAACTGTATGGTTGAACCATCACTGGCCGAGGCAGCTCCGGGCACCCGCGTGCAATTTGAACGACAGGGCTATTTCAACGTCGATATCCGTCAGAGTCAACCGGGAAAACCGGTTTTTAACCGTATCGTCACGCTGCGTGATTCCTGGGCCAGAATTGGAAAAAGTAAGTGAAGAAAGAGTAATTGACGACTGGCACCATAACTTGAGACCTTATAACAATGATCCAACGTAAAACTACCTGCAGAAAATAATAATGCCGATTATCAGCATGCGACAAATGAGAAAGAACCAGACCGGTGTCATTTGCTCAGTTAAGGCAATCGGTGCACTTGGTTTGCGTATCAGGGAGATGGGGCTTGTACCCGGTACGCAGATTACCATTCAGGGACGGGCGCCCCTCAATGATCCGGTTGCTCTCAGGGTAGGTGGATGCACTATCACGCTGAGAAACAACGAAGCCGATTTAATTACGGTAAATATTGAAGAATAGCCATACGGCCAGCTGCTCTCTTCGCAAACGGAAACCTCTGTTGTCCGGCTGATAGCGATTGCCGGTCCCCCTATTTTAATAAACCCGATCTGCGACCGCTTCTCTTTTTTTGCCGACTGGCCGAAGCTTATTGTTAGGACTCCCTTATCATTTTATGTTGCCATTACAATTCTATTGACTATTGTCTTTGTATGTTGTAACTAAAAGTTGGTTTTTAACGAGGATGAAATGGTTAGAAAATTATTCAATAATTGTTGCGGACCGGGAAAAGGCCGCAAGAAACTGGACTGCGCAGCTGCAAGGAGTTGCCGTATCTCTCCTCTCAGCGAAAAGAGCAAGTGTGGCCGTGCCAGGGTTTCAAGCGTCAACGGTGATCGTAAACACTGCGCACGGATGGCTTCTCTGGGCCTTTATCCCGGTAATGAAATAGAGCTCGTCAGCCCCTCAAACGGCGGTCGCTGCATCATCAAGGTTCACGGTGGTACCATATCTATTGATAAAGAGACAACCAAAGACATCTTGATAACTGAATAGCAGTTCCCGGAGCCGGCTAGTGCCGGTTTTTTATTGCGCAGATTGTTAGGGAGCCCTAAGGCAGGTAAAAAATAATGTGGCAGACAATATTTATTTGGATCATCATCGCACTCTGCTCCTTTTATATCGGCCGCAAGTATCTGCGGCAATGGAGATCCGCACTCAAGGCTGACCAGGACAGCGGCTGTATTGAGTCAAACTGCAGTTGTTGTTCTTCAGTCTCTTCCTGCTCGATGACAAAAGAGATCAAGTCAGTCGAGATCAACAAATAAACGGCAGCATCCACCGTAACCGCACACCATTCGGGCCAGGCCTGATCAACAGATTCTAAAGAGCTCTCAACTCAAGGGCAGATATGACCGCTCCATCGATCAGCGCAACAATCAAGATGGCCCTGGCTGGTAATCCAAATGCCGGTAAAACGACGCTATTCAATTATCTTACCGGTGCCCGCCAGCATGTTGGCAACTATCCGGGTATCACCGTAGAACGAAAAGAAGGATTCATCTCATTAAATAATCAGCGCCTGGTCCTCGTTGATCTCCCCGGCACCTATTCACTGACAGCCTATTCGGCCGAAGAGCTGGTTGCCCGTGATTTTCTGGTTAATGAACGGCCGCAGGTCGTCATAAACATCGTTGATGCATCGAATCTTGAACGCAATCTCTATCTAAGCACCCAGTTTCTTGAACTCGGCGTACCACTGGTCATCGCTTTGAACATGGTTGATGTTGCAAAGGATAGAGGCATCACTATCGAAGCTGACAAATTATCAGAACTCCTCAGGGTTCCCGTTATTCCTATCATTGCACGATCGGGAAAAGGCACGGGTGAATTGATCGCCGCCGCGCTCTCTATTGCGACAAAGGAACGGGATTGGCAGCCGATAGATATTTCCTATGGTGACGACCTGGATGCAACCATTATGCATCTTGTCGAAGATATTGAAAAAGCAAACTTTTTTCTGGACACCTACCCGGCCCGCTATACCGCCATCAAGTACCTCGAACATGATGAACAGATGCTCATCATGGGAAGAGAGAAGGCACCCGCTGCAGCTGCAGACCTGGAAGCGGATGTTGAGCTGGTTTCAACTCATCTGAAAAAGACCCTCGGTGTCTACCCCGAGTCTGTTATAGCAGATCACCGGTATGGTTATCTCAAGTCAATCCTCAGAGACGGCATCATTACCCACACTTTTGATACCAATCGACTCTACACGAGTGACAAAATCGACACGATCGTAACCAACCGTCTGCTCGGACCGGTGATAATGCTCGGGGTATTGTTCGGGCTCTTCCAGGTGACATTCTCCTGGAGTGAACTTCCTGTTTCCCTGCTGGGGAATGTTTTCGGCTGGCTTAGCGGCATCATCGATTCATTTATGGCGGATGGTCCGCTCAAATCAATGATCATTTCGGGCATTATTGATGGTGTTGGAGGGGTACTTGGCTTTATTCCCCTGATCATGTTTATGTTTTTTGGTATTGCCGTCCTTGAGGATTCCGGCTACCTGGCCCGGGTCGCCTACATGATGGATCGTATATTCAGGATATTCGGCCTGCATGGATCATCGGTCATGCCGTTTATCGTATCAGGCGGTATCGCCGGCGGCTGCGCTGTTCCCGGCGTAATGGCCACGAGAACCCTGCGCTCTCCGAAGGAACGCATGGCTACGCTGTTGACCGTTCCTTTCATGAACTGCGGTGCAAAGCTACCCGTCCTCGCCCTGCTCATCGGTGCCTTTTTTTCAGAAAACCAGGCGCTTGTCATGTTTTCCTTCACGCTCCTTTCCTGGGTGGTAGCACTGTTTGCTGCAAAATTCCTCAGAATGACCATTCTGCGCGGAGAGCCGACACCGTTTGTCATGGAACTTCCACCCTATCGTTTCCCGACAATGAGGGGACTGTTGATTCATACCTGGGAGAGAACCTGGCAGTATATCAAGAAAGCCGGCACGGTTATTCTCACCATTTCCATTCTGCTCTGGGCTCTTATGACCTACCCCGGTCTGCCGGCAGCAGAACAAAAGCTCTTTGATTCCGAGCGCACTCGCGTCCGGGCCTCTTTCCCGTCTGAAGTTGTGGCAGAGCTGGAGACAGAGCATGGATCTCTTTCGCCGCAGGCAAAGGAATTAGCGACGATACTGCAAAACATAGACACAGAAGAGTCAACACAGGCCCTGCAATCATCGTTTGCCGGGAAAATCGGCAAGGGGCTGGAATCCGTCTCCCGCTTTGCCGGCTTCGACTGGCGAACCAATATTGCACTTGTCGGCGGGTTTGCGGCCAAAGAGGTTATTGTTTCAACCCTTGGTACCGCCTATTCAATGGGCGAAGCTGATACCGAGGCATCAGAATCACTCGGTAAGCGCCTCTGGAACGCTCCCGAGTGGAACCGTGTTGTCGCTGTTGCCGCACTGGTCTTTATCATGTTCTATGCACCCTGCTTTGTCACAGTCGTATGTATTGCCAGGGAGTCCTCCTGGGGCTGGGCGGCATTTTCCATGGCCTTCAACACCATCTTTGCCTTTGGATTCGCGGTCCTGGTCTACCAGGTTGGTACATTTTTGCAGCTGGGATAGCCAGCTGATTCATCATCGTGTTGCAACTATGGTTGGTCTGGTCAGGAAATAACCGCATACAACTGCCTATTTTCCCGCCACAACCTCACCTGCAGCCCATCCGCTGAACTGCTGTATGTCTTTCCTTCCTGCAGTGAGGCCGGCACCTCTTTGGCATCAGCAATGTAGAGCGAGACAAACCGATCTCCATCGCGAAAAACAAGATGCACCGTTGTACAGTTTTCGATGAGACATATCCGCGCTCCAATAAACTCAAGTCCATAGATGTTGAAAGAAGCAGGCAGCGTAGCCCTGAAACGGGCATGCTCCGCCAGCCAGTCGGATAAATTCACCACCTTATCGACCGGATGCTTCTGCCCCAACAAGAGATGGTCCTGGGCCAGAGCCGAGCTGAAGTCTTTGCGTGCCGAGTTATCACTGGGCAATAGAAAAAATACCAGCAATAAAGCGACAACTCCTGCGATAGCCGAGGCCCCTTTGATAATCCACGGGGAAAAGCGACGGGGCGGTCTGCCGTCGCCGAGGTTTAATACCACCAGTTTCTCAAGGTGCTCAGGTAACGGTTCCTTCGCCAGCCCACGGGCGATAGTTTCGTCGAGCAACGCATCCTTGGCTGCCAATTCGCGGCAATTTGAACATGAGTTTCTATGTTTTGTTGCACGATCAGCCTCTGAAAGATCAGAAAGATCCCGCTCCTCAAGCCACCTTTGAAATTGTCTGCAATCCATCACCTCACCCCCTGATACATCAGCACGGCGAGCAAGCCCATTTTTTTCCTGTCACTCTTTTGCTGCATCATTTTAAGCAGGGCCTTTTTCATCTGCTTCTTGGCACGGGCAAGCCTGGACATTACCGTGCCGATTGGTATGTCGAGGAAATCGGCAATTTCCTGATAAGTCATGTCTTCCATATAAAAAAGGATGAGCGGCGATTTATGTTTTTCCGACATACTGTCCAGCACCTGCTGAACGTTCTGCCGGTCAATTTTTTTTTCGAGCAGGCCGGCCAGAGAGTCGGCAGATTCATCTATGACATTTTTCAGGTAACCGCTGCCATCGTCAAGCAGAGGACGTCTTTTGTGAAGCCTGAACTCCCGCAGAAAGGTTGTTCTGAGGATAGAAAAGAGCCAGGAACGGCACGTCTCTTCATCTCTGAGCTGATGGAATTTACGATACGCCGTATACATGGCTTCCTGCACAATGTCCTCGGCATCATAGGGTTTCCCGGTATATTTCAAGGCCACATTATAGAGAAATTCGAGGTGGGGAAAGGTAAGTTCCTTGAAGCGGGTGCGATCAACACGCCTGAATGTGGGGGACGACATAGTGCTCCGCATTTGAGAGTTTCCCGTTTCTCATGCTGAACATCAATCATCATGTGGAAAGAGGAACGTTTATATAAATTTGATGGTATGATGCGGTGTGCTTCTCAATTATTCCCCATTTTTGACTTCTTCGACCGCCCCGCCCCGGCGTGGATCTCCGGCCCCGCTCTCGCCGGGAATCACGGCGTGTACACCGCCGAAGTAAACATCTGGATTAGCCCATATATTAATGGCCATCCGGGAGGATAAGCACTCAAGGGCTTCAGGTCTGAACCCCGGCTCTACCTGTACCGTCTCACCATCCCAGAAGAGGCGTGGCGCCTCAACTGCTTCCTGCAGATTACGTCCGAAATCAACAACCTGGCTGAGCACCTGGCTGATCGTTGTACGAATGCGCTTTGATCCTCCGCTGCCGATGACCAGTCTGATATCATTTCCGTTAACGAGGAGCGATGGGGACATCATCGAACCGACACGCTCCCCGGGAGGACTCGAATGAAAGCCGTTCGGGTGCAGATCATCTTCGCCCATCATATTATTGAGCATGACACCGGTACCTGAAGCAAAATAGCCGGATCCTTCTCCGTTGGAGCAGGTCATTGAGGCACAATTGCCATGCTGGTCAGCGATGCTGACGTGGGTTGTACCCCGGTTGAACATTCTGATCCGCCGACAGGATTGCGCAAATATCTCACCTTCTTCAAGAAATGCTTTGAGCAGCGAAGGGGTAGTCACACCCGCTTCGCGAATGTTCTCCACCTCCTGCATAAGAGCCACGGTTCGGGCTAGTTGCCCGCCATCACCCCAGTTACCGGCGTAGGGGCCCAACCTTTCCAGAAGGGCTATTGACAAGCCTATGAGCGTTCCCCCCATGGACGGCTCCGGACAGGTGAGAAGATGGTAGCCGCGGTAGGGAATCTTCAACGGCGTCCGCTCAAACACCTGGTAAGCGGCCAGGTCCTCACGTGTCAGATAACCGCCCCCTTCTTTCATATCACGATCGATTCGGTTGGCAATTTCACCCCGGTAAAAGCTCTCGCCGTCGTCCTCGGCGACCTGTTCAAGAAAGGCTGCGCAGTCCGGGTTGTGTTGCTGATCTCCGGTCTTCTTGTAGATGCCGCCCGGCTCATAGATAGCCCGGGCATCAGGGTGCAGGGTCAGGATCGGGTAGAGCAGCCTGAGAAAATTCCCCTGCTGTTCGTTAATGACATGTTCCTTTGCCAGTTCGCGGGCTGGTGCAATCACCTCAGCAAGACTCATGCGGCCAAGTCTCTTCTGGATATGAACCAGTCCTTTCAAGGTGCCGGGCACGGCCACGGAGCCTAAGCCGATATTAAAGTCCTGGCCGACACCGGAAAAGTTCACCGTGACCGGGAAAAAATGCGGATCAAGGTCAGCAGTATCCAGATTTCGTCCCGGTGTATCGACAAAAAAGTCAAAAAACAGGCTCTGCCCCTGTTTTTCACTGTGTCCAAGTAAGAAACCGCCTCCCCCGAGACTGGTCAGGGTCGGCTCCACAACGGCTGAAGCAAAACCGGCTGCAACAACCGCATCAAAGGCGTTACCGCCTTCCCTTAAAATAGCGGCAGCGGTAGCGCTTACCAGTGTATGGCCGGAAGCCACAATTGCTTTGTTATATTTACTCACTTCAAGAATCCTTTATGTACCGTGCTGATGACTTGTTTAAAGTCACCTGATTCCCTGCATAGTGCAGGCTGGAGATCTGCACCTGTGCCCTGTATGAAAATGGTGTCCATTCGATCAATAGAGCCGTATGATCCAAGTTCTTCGGCCATCGAACAGGTCTGCATCAAATCATTTTCCCCATCTTTCAGATCAGCGCATATTCCTGTCTGAATTTCGAGAATTGATTTAATAAATTCGGGGGAAAGACGGGGCAGAAGGATTTCCGGAGCGTTATTTGCCGGAACCTGGCCTGGACGTCAAAGTATCTGCGGACATCATTTACCCGGAGGAAATTCATCCTCTCCTGCCTGGTCAAGCCAACGCCAGGCGACATGTGCCAGCCAGCGGCTGCCAATTTCGAGACAATGCTCGTCAAAATCAAAGGTAGAACTGTGTGCCGGTCCGGCGGAGGCAGTCAATGCTCCGCCAAAGCGCACCAGGCAGCCGTCCACCCGCTGCTGGTAGAAGGCAAAATCCTCCGCCCCCAGGCTCGGCAATCCCTGAGATATGACCTTATCAAAAGCGGTTGTATCCCTGGCGGCAGCCCTGGCGGTCTCGGCAGCCCGTCTTGAATTGACAACCGCCGGCAAGCCGGGCTCGAAAACAATCTCTGCCTGGACGCCATACATGCTCTCAAGAGCGGAGACCATCCGTTTCAAACCGTGCATTGTTTTATCCCGTGTCGTCTCGTCTGTCGAGCGCATAGTTCCGTTCAGTAAGGCTTCAGCGGCAATAACATTATTTACGGTACCACTCTGAAAACTTCCGATGGTGATTACCTCTGCCCGGTTGGGATCAACCTCGCGTGAGACCAGTGTCTGGATACTCATGACAAGGCTTGAAGCAGCGACAATGGCATCAGTGGCTTCATGCGGCCGGGCAGCATGCCCGCCTCTTCCTCTGATTCTGATAGAGAATGGGTCGGAAAATGCGCAGATGATGCCTTCGTCAACCGTTATCTCACCTGTCTGGAAGTGGGTATCAATATGTCCGGCAAAGACCGCCCCGACATCATCAAGCACGCCGGCCTTGACCAGCAGATCAGCACCATTACCATGCTCTTCGGCCGGTTGAAAAATCAGCTTCACCCGACCGGGGATATTACCGTTCTTTTGCAACAGGGCTGCTGCTCCAAGCAGCATGGCCACATGCCCGTCATGTCCGCATGCATGCATTATTCCCTTGGACCCCGAACCGAAAAAAAGTTTGGTTTCCTCGGTAACGGGAAGCGCATCCATATCAGCCCGCAGTCCGACAACGGGAAGACCGCCGTGCACTCCGCCAAGAAGGCCTATGACGCCGGTTCTGCCAACACTGCTGGTTGACGGAATTTCAAGTTCCGCCAGTTTCTCCTGAATATAAACGGCGGTACGGGTTTCATGGAAGGATAGCTCCGGATGCTGATGCAGGTGGCGCCGGATAGCAATAATCCAGCTTGCCAGCTCTTCATCAACCTGAAAAGACGGCTGGTTCCCTGCCTGCCTGTCGGCTGATCTACTCAATCCTGATCGCTCCTATCTCATTTTTTTTCCCGGTACTATTTTCTTTAGAGGCGTCACCGCCTGCATCTTCCTTATCATCCCTGAACCTTTCGTCGTCGGGCGGGGCCGCGGTTTCAACGGTTTCCTCTCTGCCAGCGTCTGCATCTTCTTCATGATACCGGTTTCCCGACTGCATACCGAGCGGCTGCTTGAAAAAAACGATAACACCGTCCTGGACTTCAAGCACCGAGATGACCTCCCAGCCGCTTTTACCATAGTCATTCAGGGCATGCTCGATTTCACTCTCATCAAGAAATCCAACACCAAGCAACCCCTCTTTTTTTAATTCGAAATGGACTGTTTTATAGATCCACTTCATCGTTGCACCTCATTCATCTCGTGATACATGCATGGTCGCGGCAGAAAGGACTGCAGCTTTTTCCGAACCACGTTTGTTCCAAATACTATGCGCACTTTGCATAATCAGATTCTCCAAGGGAGCCCTATTGGTTCCCGACAAAGGTATCATTAACGAACTGTCCCTCGTAGACGGTACCGTCGGCAAGCGTCAGGACGCCGCTTCCGTTTCTCCGTCCCGACGCAAACTGCCCCTCATACACGGTCCCGTCAGCGGATCTCAAGAATGCCGGTACCGTTGGGCAGGTCACTTTTAAACTGCCCTTCGTAGACCGATCCATCTTTATAGTAAAGTGTTCCCCGACCGCTGAAGCTGCCTTGTTCGAACTGACCGCTATAACGGCTGCCGTCAGCAAAAAGATATTCACCTTCCCCATGAAAGTAATCATTTTTAAATTCGCCGTCATACCTCGTACCATCCGGATAACTGAAATGGCCTTGACCATTGCGCCTGCCGTCAAAAAACATACCACTATATTCACGCCCATCACGGTAGCGGTAGGTCCCCTTGCCGTCGAAACGTCCGTGGACAATTTCTCCCTCGTACACTTCTCCGTTGATAAAGGTGATAATACCGTGACCGTCCATTAAACCGTCCTTCACCTCACCGCTGTATTGCGTTTTGTCGTCGAAGACAAAATCAACCGTTCCCGTTACCGGCGTCATCTGCCCGTCATCCATGCATATTTTCCCATCATGGGCAACCAGTTTCGGTTCTCCTGGCCCGCTTGGCTTCGTCGAAGGTGCGGGAGCGATACCGCCTGTCTCAGCCGACAGCGCCGCTGTTTCTGCAGGAACTCCTGATGCCGGCTTGCCGTCAGCTTTTTCTGCCACTGCCGGCTCGTTCTCAGCAGCCGTCCCTTCCTGAACTGCGGGTTTCCCGGCATCAGCGACCGCTGCAGGCACGATCGGCTCTACCGGCTCTACCGGCTGGCCGTCCACAAATTCGCCGTGAAATTCCCGGCCGTCGGGATAATACATCGTCCCGCTTCCGTTCAGTTTTCCCTCTGCAAAACTTCCGACATAGCGGGAGCCGTCAGCATAGATATATTCACCTTCGCCCTGCATCTTGCCCCGGTAAAACTGGCCATTATAAGAGCTTCCGTCCGGATAATTCATGGCTCCTGTCCCATCCGGGAAATCGTCCTTAAAATTGCCGCTGTAGCGAGAACCGTCAACATAGTGAAGTTCTCCGTAGCCATTGCGTCTTCCTTCCTGGAAAGAACCGACATATTTCCGGCCGTCAGCATATTTCAGCGTTCCGGTGCCGGAATAGAGATCTCCCTCAAAACTGCCGTCATAAATATCACCCGAAGATGACTCAAAGACACCTGACCCCGTTCTTGATGTCACCAACCACCTCGCCTCTATAGATTGAGCCATCGGGATAAGACCGTACGCCCTTCCCCAACGGTCTGCCATTCTTGAAGGAGCCTTCATACCAGCTTCCGTCCGCGTAGAGAAGGCGGCCGTTTCCATCAATCATGTTATTATGGAATTCACCTTTATACTCGCGGCCATCGGCAAAAAACAGCAGGCCCATGCCATTGAATTGTCCGTAGCTGAAATCGCCCCGATACTGCATCTTGTCGGGAGTAGAAAGCATCCCCTGTCCCTGGATGATACCGTCACGGAATTCACCCTCGTAGATGCGCCCATCAGCGCTTTTCAGGACACCTTTGCCATTAAATGTGCCGTTTTTAAAATCGCCTTCATACACCATGCCGTCGGGATAAGTCAGGGTACCGGTGCCGCTGGCAATGCCGCGGAAGAATGTACCCTGATATTTACGGCCGTCAGCACTTTCATAGGTACCGGAACCGTTTTTGCAATCACCCTGAACACAGCCCGCAAAAACGTTTTGCTGCACAAACAGGCACAACACAAGTAGCGCGCCACCGATCATTTTCTCTCTTTTCATGACTGCTATATCCCCCGTTTTCTTGTATCGGATCTCCGCTCAGCCCTGCTGATAGATAGATTTTATTTCCTCGCCGATAATGGCGATACCACGGGCCACATCATCATCTTTCTGGGAATAGGTCAATCTGATACATTCATCCGTATGTTTCCAATCCTGCTGCAGCCCGGGGAAAAAATAATGACCCGAGACAACAAGTACACCCTTTTTTTTCAAACGCTCATAGAGTTCCAGGCTGCTGATCGGCAGATGCTCAAACCACAGCCAGAGGAACATCGCCCCTTCGGGAAGATGAACCCGGTAAGGTGTTCCGGCAAGTTCCCGGTGTACGCAGGCAATCGCCTTCTCGACTTTTTTCTGATAAAACGGCCTGATCATCGTGGCCCCGATGCTGAGTATTTCACCGCTGCTGACCAGTTTTTCCGTGAGCATGGCCCCGACACTGCCGGGAGACAACGAAACAATGGCATTCATTGCCGAAACGGACTTGATGATATCTTCCCGGGCAACGATAATACCGGTCCTGACCGCCGGCAGCCCAAGCTTGGACAGGGAAAGACATTTAATGACATGGTCATCCCACACCGGTGTCGCCGGGCTGTGGATGATTCCCGGGAACGGCACTCCGTAAGCGTTATCAATAATCAACGGGATATCGTGTTGATGGGCCAGCTCAAGCAGTCGCAAAACCTCTTTGTCGGTGATAACGTTTCCGGTCGGGTTCGTCGGACGGGAGACACAGATTGCTCCGGTCTCAGCGCCGATATCCAGTGCCTCAAAATCGACCCAGTATTTGAACATGCGGTTATCAAGATATTCGATGCGCGGTTTTGTGGTAATAAAAAACTGATTATCAATACCAAGATCGGCATAACCGATATATTCCGGCGCCAGGGGAAGCCTGATATACTTTTTCGAACCATCTTCATATGTACCACCGAACATGTTGAAAAGCATATAAAAACCGGTTTGGCTGCCATTTGTCAGGCAGATGTTCTCGGGCCCGATATCCCAGCCGTATTCCTTGCGTAAAAGTGCGGCGCAGTCCTCAATGAAGCGCATGTTGCCCTGGGGTGGATCATAAATCCCGACCAGCTCGCGCAGAAGTTCATCACTTTCGGCAATCTCCAGCAACCGTTGTTTGATAAGATCCTGAAAGGCGGGAATGTATCCGGGATTCCCCCCACCCATCATGATCATCTCCTCATCTCCGGCAAGGGCCCGGCCAAGATCGTCCATCAGGGAGATGATACCGGCCCTGGTTGTGCATTTTTTACCGTACAATGATGTTTTCACAATAGTTCCTGCAGATTAAGCTTATTTATTTCAATTTCTTATAAACCGTTTCGACTGATAATAATCAACCGTCTTGACGAGAAGAAAAATGACCACCAGAGAGAAGAAAAGCCTGCCCCAGAGAATACCGCCGAGTGCGCCGCCAAGGGCTACCATCACCAGGGTGTCTTCTATCAGGCCATGACTGAGATTCATCAGAGCCAGCGAATTGAACGTTTCCCGGCGATCCATTCTGCCGCTGGTGGTTTCCCGTATAATCAGAGCGCCGCCATAGGCTATGCCCATGATCATCCCCATAACGGTGACGGGAGCAGCCCGTGGACTCATGCCGAATGGCGGCAAGACCGGCTCCAGCATTCTCTCGATCAGTCCAAGAAACCCTATGGCTTTCATCAGCCGCATGACCAGTAATATACAGAAAAGCACAAAAATGATCAGACCTATATTGAAAACCTGGGAAACGACCCAGTCCAGCATCGTTTTATCATTGCCATCAATGGCAAACAGCATCCTGGCCGGTTCCTGCCACCAGCCGGTATAGAGGCAGAAATAATAAAGCAGCATCCCATAAGCCAGGGCCCCGATCAGGCGGATCATCCCGATCGGCAGGATACCGCCACCTGCTTTTCTTGATATACTCAATTCAACCGGCAAAGAATGAGCGATAAGCATGATAGAACAGAGGATTGTTATCTGGGCGGTAGTTAAGGCAAGAGGCGGTTCAAGGGACGTAAAAACCAGAATGGCGCTGTAAGGCGTAGTAAAAATCGCCGTTGCCCAGACCAGACCAAGCACACCGGGCAAGCCCATCAGACCCATCACCGGTTCAAGCAGTTGACTGATATAGACCACCAGGCCCATTTCTTCCAGAATTTTAGTGGCAATGACGGCGGGTATGGTGATTTTCAGAAGCTCAAGGCTGGTCGAATAGGTATCTCTTCCCAGATCCTTCAGCATCACGACAATTTTCTGTTTTTTTGTGTCGGTATTCATCTCTGTTCAAAAATCCGGTCATTGACCATTGCTTTCATTTCTCTTTCGGATCTAACGAGCCAAAGGGGAAGCTTCCCTGAGCCGGGAAATCTGTCATGATACCACCAGAAAACTGCCAGCCCGCCGACGCCGATACTTAACATACCGGCACAGATAAATCCCATTCCAAGAGAAAAATGATCGCCGATAAAACCTATCAGAACAGGTATCATACCTCCGCCAAAGACAAACGCAAGCGGGATACAGAGAGAGACCACAACATTGCCGCCGTGAGAAGCGCCGATAACGGACAATTCGGCCAGACCGGATGGAAAAAAACAGGCTGCCAGCATTGCCTGCAGAACAACAAAAATAAAAAGAGGCGTACCGGAAAAGAACCCCAGAGGGATGATCAACGTACCTGTGCCAAGCAGTACAAAAGCTATCACCTGCCTGTTGCCGAATCGGTCACCGAGCCAACCACCCACGAACGGCATGATAATGCCGGTCGCACGGGAAAAGGCAACGAGGTGATTCGCATCGTTATATTCAAATCCTTTTTCAGCCACGAGATAGAGCGGCAGCATGGTATAAAGACCGAGGGAGGAAGAAATAGCCGTCGAGAAAAATAATACCATGAGCCAGAATCCCCCGGTAGCAAGAATATCTTTGCACCTTTTGTAGTCCGGCCTGACTCCATAGCCGCCGCTCGTCGATCCCCTCAGCCAATAGATGCTCCCCAGGACGATAAGCAAACCACCCAGCAGCCACAGGCACTCCAGCCAGGATATCCAGCCGGTGAGAAGCGCAACAGCAAGCGGGGCCGCAACAGAACCAAGATTGGGAGCGAGTTCATGGACGGCAATGGCCCTGCCCCAATAGGCAGACGGGACGATAGTGGTGATAGTGGCCAATCCTGATGGCAGATAGAGCCCGGCCCCAAGTCCCAGACAGAACAGGGTAAGCCGGAACATGCTCAGGGATTCGCAGAACGGTAAAAGGCAGAGGATAGAGCCGGTGACAACTGATGACAGGACGATCGCCCCTTTATGTGAGAGGGAGGATGAGAAGAATCCTGATGCCAGGATAGAGAGACAGTATCCTATTGAAATGATTAAAAAGAAAGATCCTGACCCGGTATGACTCAGGTGCAGATCCTGTTCTATAAAGGGAAGAAGCGGAGCAAAAATAATCCGGGAAGTAAAATTGAGAAGAAAAATGCTGGTTATAAAGAGAATGGCGGGCAGCACCTTATCAAAGCTCTGATAAGGTGCCCGCGCAACGGCACTATCACCAATCATTCGCCATTGCTCCGACTGACATGCAGTTTTGGATAATCTAAAAAGAGAAGGCGGCCTTCCTTTTCGGCAACCTCCGGCCAGTCGATGTTCTCCAGACCGATAGAAACAATTCCGCAAGTAGGAATGGCAGTCAGTGTCCTGCCGGTAAGCCATTCAGCACAGTCGGTAATAACAAAATTGTGTCCGACCAGGGCCAGTGCGTTTATTTCTGATGCGGTGTTTCTGATGACGCCAAGCAGGGTATCAAGATCGGCGGTGTATATTTCTTCCAGGTATTGAATCGTACCTTTATCATAGCCGATTGCATCACAAATAATCCGGGCTGTTTTTTTTGCCCTCCTGGCAGGGCTTGAAAGCAGCATGTCCGGCTGGATGCAGGAATCTCTCAAGCGCTTTCCCATAAACGCAGCATCCCGCTTACCCCGTTTATTCAGAGGTCGGTTGAAATCCGTCAGTGACGGGTCGGCCCAGCTCGATTTCGCATGGCGAATCAGGTAGAGATGTTTCATTCGTCAGACATCCGTTGACCAATTTCCTGCCAGAGCAGATCGTAACAATGAGCGGCCGGACTTTGGTTCATACCCGTTCCGACCGGCCTGCGGTGCAGACCCATTTTTTCTATTTCAGCCATGTACGGGATATAATTTTTCATGAATATCTTGTACTTGCCATACTTATCCATGATCCCGAGATGCATGGCTTTGCGCCGTTCAACCATAGAGAAAAAAGCCAGGATTTTTCCTTTTGGACAATCAAGCTTTTTCAGCAGTTTAAGCAGCTGTTCAAGGGCGAGCAGCGACAAGGTCGTCGGTACAACCGGCGTCATTATTGAATCTGCCGCAAGAATAATGTTCTCGGACAGTACCGTCAGGTTGGGAGGACAATCGAGCACGATAACATCATACTCCGATTTAAGCGGCAGCAGCAGATCCGCCAGCACCTTACGGCCTTTCTCCTTTTGCGCATCCTTCAGCGCTATGTCAAGATTCCGAAAGGAAAAATGTGCCGGCAGCAGGTCAAGTCCGTCATAATCAGTCCCTCTGATATACCCGTAAAAATCACCGCTGAGCAGGCAGGAGCGATTAAACTTCTTTTTCGGTTTGATGCGGTAGTAAAAAGAGGCGGCACCCTGGGAGTCCATATCACAGAGCAGCACCTGTTTCCCGGTTCTTGCCGCAGTGTAAGCGAGGTTTACAGCACTGGCGGTCTTTCCAACCCCTCCCTTACTGCTGTATACCGCGATGATTCTCATGACATCCTCCGTCTGGAATCAGCGATCAGTTTATTGAGCAGATCCCTGTTCGAGACTTTGAAAAAGTCTGCATAGCTCTGCTGAAAGGCGCCGCGAACATGCCGCTTTTTCGCGGCAAGAACGGAGATTAGTCCACCGAGGGAAGCACCTGTCTGCATAATGCGCCTGCTTCTTCCAGCCAATTTTGCGAGCCGCGCAGCAAGCATCTCCTGCTGTACCGAGAGATCATTTAATTCGCCAAGGTTATCCTGCAGCTTTTTCATATACTTAAGAAATCGTTCCATTTCAGCATCATCATAATAACTACGAAAGAATTCAAGGAGATAACGTAATTTTTTCCCTTTAATCCTCAGTGCGTGTAACTCGCTGTCAGCACTTGTGTCGGCAATCGTATCACCGGCCCGCAGGAAACCTGTGAAGTGTTTCTTTATCAGTTTATCAGCGAGCCCCTTACAGGGCTTCTTCTGCATTGCAGAAAACAGCTCCGAACCGGGATCGCTGAGATACCGGCGCCATTCATCGATAAGCTTCTGGTATCGTTTAGAAACGAGGTGTCGTCGTAAGCGCCTTACTTCGCTTATCCGCGTCCTGTCCAGTTCGTCGAAGACCAGGCCGAGCCCTGAATGCAGGGTAGCCGGCAGCATAGCCAGGTATTCTTCGCGCTTCAGAAGATACACATCAATATCGCGTAAAGGTCCGGTGACACTGCCGAGCCATTTAAACTCAGCCCGGAAGAATGCTGTTTGTTCAGGCGGCAGCACTTTTTTTAACAAGCTCAGCAGCGAGCGTGTTCTTCTGACGGCTATCCTGAAATCATGGAGAAATTCAGAATCAATATCCGCACAGACCCCGGCATGGTTGACCTCCATCGCCTCTGTCAACACCAGGCAGATTTTCGCTACGGCCTCACCGACGCTTAATGCGTCCGGCAGTTCGACACGGAACTTGGCCCCATAATCAAGCGGTTTGCGATTTGAGACAGAAAAGATCCGCGTAAACATCTCCTGTAAGCTGTCAACAGGAATCAGTCCGGCTTGACGGCACCTCCGGCCGATCTTGTCGAAGACACCATCATAGCCGCGGATTTTCTGTAATGACAGCCTCTGAGGTAAATCCAGTTGAGTATCATCTGTGCCGGCTTTTTCATTTCTCAAAATAATTCGTGCCACCGTCTTCCTGTCTTTATTCAGCACGCGAAACGTTTTGCACTCATAATCCAGTGAGAGAAAGCGGAGCATCGCACGCATATTAATAATCGATTTGAGTCGTTCACGTAATGCAGAATCCCGGATATCCCACCAGAAATAGTATTCCCGGTATCCTGCAGGTACGGCGGCAACCACCACTCCGTTAAAATGCGACAGTTCCAACCCCTGTCCTTCAGACGTCACGATGGAGTCTTTCCGGAAAAGACGCCAGTCAAAGGTGTCATAGAAGTGTTTCCGACCGGTTTGACGTTCTGTTCCTTCAATGACGAAATGTTCCGCCAGCACGTCGATAATATCCCCTGTTTGTCCGGTCTCGTCAGACAAAAAATGTATCTCCTGCGGCCGTTTCATCTCAGGACCGGTAATCGGCATTTATTTTGACATAATCTACAGAGAAATCACAGGTGTGCACTTCCTCGCACCCCGCACCATCTTTGAGATCAATACAGACGGTAAAGGTGCGCTGCTGCAGAATGGATGTCGCTCGTTTTTCAGATTCCAGGCCGCATCCCTGGCCGTTGCGAACGAGTACTACATCGCCAAAGGCAATATCGACCCGATCCGGATTGAAACGGACACCGGACCGGCCCATCGCCGCGATGATTCTGCCCCAATTCGCATCCTCGCCAAAAAAGGCGGTCTTTACCAGATTCGAGTTGGCCACGGTCCGGGCAATCATTTCGGCATCCCGATCCTCTTTGGCACCACACACCCGGATAGTCACACATTTTGTGGCACCCTCTCCATCGCTGACAATTTTCAGTGCCAGTTCCTGGCAAATGCTCTCCAGCGTATCCTGAAAGAGCTGATAATCGGGATCGGAATCATTATCTATCCAGGGGTTCTCGGCAGCACCATTAGCCATGACCAGCACCATATCATTGGTACTGGTATCGCCATCGACGGTAATACGATTAAAGGTCCGATCAACAGCCGATTTGAGGGCACTGTTGAGCTCGGTAAAACTGATCCGGGCATCGGTCAGGATAAAGGAAAGCATGGTTGCCATGTTCGGCATAATCATCCCGGAACCTTTTGCCATCCCCATAAAACGGACCTCTTGTGCACCGATAGTAACGGTACGATACGCCGTCTTGCATGAGGTATCAGTGGTCATGATGGCCTGGGCAACGTCTTCGAAATGGCCGGGATCAAGGCCATCGATGAGCTTACTCATGCTGTTTTCAATGGCTCCGACATTGAGCGGTAAACCAATCACCCCGGTAGAGGAGACCAGGACGAGGTCTTCCTGAATAGCCAGGGCGCGGGCAACCATTCTGCTTGTCTCAAGGGCTGCCGACATCCCCTCACTCCCGGTACAGGCATTGGCGCAGCCGCTGTTCACCAGTATTGCCTGTGAGCGCCCCTGTTTCAATCGCTGCTGATCAAGCAGGACCGGAGCCGCCTTTACCTGGTTGGTTGTAAAAACGCCGGCCGTTACCGTCGGCGTCTCGCTGAAGATGAGACCAAGATCAAGACGATCAGCATACTTAATTCCGGCAGCAACGGCCGATGCAGAAAACCCTTTTATATTCATACGAGAATCCGGTATAGTCTCAGGTTGATGGATACGGGTTGCAACTGGCTGACTCTGCAGGAGATTTGATGAACCCCGATAGATTTATCTGTAATGACAGCCTTTGTATTAGGAAACAACCATCCATTTTATAAAAAAATTATGCACGACAGGGGAAATAATGCATCAAATGTACCTCATTCACCATTTCCTGCAATAGCAGACCTATGAGCGAAAAAGACTATCACTGGTTTTTCTCCGTTCTGCCAACCATTATTTTCCTGGCAGACCTGACCATCAGAATCGGCCTCTCGTTCCGGGTGATCATGCGCAAGCGTCCCTATGGCGTCAGCTTTGCCTGGCTGATCATCATCTTATTGATTCCCTTTGCCGGAGCTATTGTCTATCTGCTATTTGGAGAAAATCGTATATCTGACAGACGCATTGCAAAGATGCGCGAGAGCCAGGACCATTATCAGTACTGGCTGAACTCACTGCGCAACCGATCGCCAGTTGACTGGCAAAACAAAGCGGACAGCTGCCTGCCGCTTCACCGGCAGGCGGAAAAACTCATCGGTATCCCCGCTATGGCCGGCAACAGGCTTGAGTTGATTGAAACACCGGATGAGATTATTGATGCCATCCTCAGGGATATTCGAAAGGCGCGCTCCACCTGTCATCTGCAATTCTATATCTGGCAGCATGGCGGCAAAGTGAATGAAGTCGAAGAAACCCTGATCGAAGCGGCAGGCCGGGGTGTTATCTGTAGAATTATTGTCGATTCAATCGGCAGCCGTGAATTTTTGAAGAGCACTCATGCAGCCAGGCTCAGGCAGGCAACCATTCGTATTGAGGAATCACTGCCGGCCGGTCTTCTGAAAATGATTTTCTCGCGGATTGATATTCGCAATCACCGCAAGATTGTTGTCATTGACGGCGAGGTCGCCTACACCGGCAGTCAGAACATGGTCGATCCCCGCTATTTCAAACAGAATGAGGGTGTTGGTCAATGGATCGACGTGATGGTACGGATTACCGGTCCTGTCGTGGAAAGTATCGCCGGAACCTTTGTTAACGACTGGTATCTTGAAACCGACGACCGCCAAACCGAGACCGGCAATATCGGCGAGGATATCAAGCTGCTCAGAAAACGTACCGATGTTCACCAGCTCGATAAAACGGGAGAGACCGCCGTTCAGATCGTGCCGTCCGGTCCGGGGCTGGTTCCTGAGGCCATCCATTCATTGCTGCTGACAACGATATACTCGGCCCGAAACGAGCTGGTATTGACCACGCCCTATTTCATACCGGACGAGCCGCTTCTTACCGCACTTAAATCGGCTGCACAGCGAGGCGTTAAGGTTACGGTGATTGTGCCTGAAAGAAACGACTCACGTCTCGTCCACTATGCCAGTAAAGCACATTACAAAGAACTCTCCAACTCAGGCGTCATCATCCTGCTCTTTGGCGGCGGACTGCTCCATGTAAAAACCATAACCGTTGATGGAGAATTCGCCCTTTTTGGTTCGGTTAACCTCGACATGCGCAGCTGCTGGCTTAACTTTGAGGCCACGCTGTTCGTCTATGATCGGGTATTTACAGAAAAATTACGTGCCATTCAAGCCGGGTATGAAACCAAATCGAGCCACATAAACCGGGCAGAACTAGCCAAACGCCCGGTGATCAAGCGATTCAAGGAAAACGTCGCACTGCTGATCGGGCCGCTCCTGTGATAACATGAGAATCCTTCTTGTATCTGATATCCATGGAAATTTTCCGGCTCTTAAAGCGGTTGCAGAATACTTTGATGAGCCATTCGACCTTATTCTCAACGGCGGTGATACTACCGTTTATGCCCCCTTTCCAAACCAGACCATCGACTGGCTCAGAAAACATGATGTGCCCTTCCATCCTCGGCAACACCGACAATCAAGTCATCACGCTCCTTAACGGGAAGACCTTCAAAAAGCCCGGAAAAGCCGAAAAGCGTATCATGTACGGCGCAACAGCCGTTGAACTTTCCGCTGTCAACCGTCAATGGCTCACCAATCTCCCGGAATCAAGGAGGTTCACCTTTGACGCCGGATTTTCCGGCTCGGGTTCTCCCCTCTCCCTTGGTATGTTTCACGGCAGCCCTGCTGATCCCGATGAATTTCTCTTCCCCGATACGCCTGTTGAGCGGTTCAAAGAACTGGCAGACGAGACAGAACACCATCTGATCACCGTCGGCCACAGTCATGCTCCTTTTCATAAACAGGTCAATGGCGTGCATTTTATCAACCCCGGCAGTGTCGGTAGAATGTTTGACGGAAGCCCCCACGCCAGCTGTGCGGTTATTGAACTTAAAGACAGCATGGTCGCTGTCAGCCATTACCGGATAGCCTACCCGGTCAATGAGGTGATAGCAGAACTGGCGCGTTTACGATTGCCGCCTATTTACCAGGAGATGTACCGCCTGGGGCGTAAACTTAATTAATGGGTATCTTTAATATTCAGTACCTCAAAATCAAGGCCGTGCTGAACATTTTACCGATAGGCGCCCTGAAAGAAGTTTGGGTATATGCTTAAATTCCGAGGATAAAATTTCAGCAAACGCAGAGATGGGCAAAAGACTTATTCAAGGTGGCCTAATGTTTTAATTTCAGCAAAACCTGCTACATTTGAATATGGGAGATCTTAAAAAGAAATAATTGAGGAGACAAAGATGGGTCAAAACGGGGCCGGCAGCAAGAAAAGCAAGAAAGTTAAAAACGACAAACAGGCCGGTGACATAAGCCTCCAGGAATTAACCGCCTTGAGAAACATTGAGGCAAAGCAGGGTGAGGATAGAACAGCCGTCTGGATCAAAAATGCTCATCTTGAATATGAGTTCGTCCTTCGCAAACTCCAGGTCGAACTGATGAAACTGCAGCAATCACTGAAAGCCAGCGGCAAACGGGTGGTGCTGATCTTCGAAGGACGCGACGCCGCCGGAAAAGGCGGGACGATCAAACGCTTCATCGCTCATCTCAACCCCCGGAATACCCGCACCGTAGCCCTTGTCATACCGAACGAAACGGAAAAAACACAATGGTATTTCCAGCGTTATATAAGCCATTTGCCGTCGGCCGGTGAAATTGTTTTCTATGACCGCAGCTGGTATAACCGCGCCATGGTCGAGCCGGTCATGGGCTTCTGCACTGATGAACAGAACAAGCGATTTCTCAAGGATGTCCCGATGTTCGAGGAGTTGCTGATCAAGGACGGTATCCAGTTATTCAAATTTTATTTTTCAGTCTCCCGGCAAGCCCAGAAAGAACGCTTTGAATCCCGCAAGAAAGATCCTTTGAAGCAGTACAAACTATCCCCAATAGACAACCTTGCCCAGAAATACTGGGATCAATATTCATTACGCAAATTCCAGATGCTCCAGGAAACCAACAGGACAATTGCCCCCTGGACTATCATTCGTTCAGACGACAAGAAACTGGCCCGCATCAATTGCATGAGACACGTCCTCAGCCAGTCGGACTATACGGATAAACTGCCGGCCGAAGAACTGGTACCAGACCCTGCTATTGTCGTCTCGGGCATTGACGAGTTGCGGCACATGGAGGAAAACCTGATGAATCCTGACAAACTTTTCGGCTGATACCAGGAAACAGCACTTTGTTTGGCCAGGGGTTGAAGAATCGTAAATTCTTTCAGTTTTTTACTTCCTGGTATCTCCCATTATATGGTTGAGCTGGCTTTCCAGCCCGATAACCTGTTCGACAGGAAGGACAAAAGCAATGCCGGTTCCCGGCTTGTCAAATTCCCCCGCGACCCTTATCGCCTGAAGGACCGGCTGCACATTATGCTCACCGAGCAGGAACATGACAATATCGGTCTGTGACTCCAGTGTCAGCCCGAAAAAAGTTTTCGCTTCGTGAATCCCCGTTCCCCGGGCCGGAATAATTGTCGCACCGGTAGCACCGGCTGCCTTTCCAGCGTCAACAACGCGATCAGTATAAGCTGGTTTTACACTCGCGAGCACGACCTTGAAATCCATCATAATCCTCCCTGTATCTTCCTGTTACCAAGCTTGATCCGGCGTGTGGCGCGCCAATTGGTGAATTGAGCATAAGTCAGCACCGAGATAATCGGAAAAAGACTGGCAAAGGCGATGAGGCCAAAACCATCAACTGCCGGGTCTCTTCCCGGGACAGTGCCGGCCAGGCCGAGCCCGAGAGCCGCAACGATCGGTACCGTAACGGTAGATGTCGTAACACCTCCCGAATCATAAGCCAGGCCGATAATCTGCTTTGGTGAAAAAAATGTCTGCACAATAACAATTACATAGCCGGCCAGAATATACAGATAAAGGGGTGTCCCGGTAACAATGCGAAACGTTCCGAGCGCGATGCCGAAGGCCACGCCGAGGGCGACGACGATTCGCAATCCCCAGTTATTGATTGTTCCGGCAGAGACCTCGCTTGCCTTCTGGGCAACCGCCATTAATGACGGTTCGGCAAGGGTGGTAGAAAAACCGATGAATGCCGCAAAAAGATAAACCCAGCCATAGTCTGTCCAGTCAGCGGAGGTGAGTTCCGACGCAAGTATGCCTAAGAATGCCGGATCAGAGAGCTGACGTGCCATTGATTCACCCAAAGGAAACAAAGATTTTTCCAGACCGACCAGGAACAGGGACAAGCCGACAATCACATGGACGATGCCGATCATCACACTTCGCAGGCGGGGTACCGGCTGCCTGACCACTACCAGCTGGAAAAATAGTATCAGCAGCACAATGGGCAGGACATCAAGCATGGTGCGAAAGAGGATGTGGGTAAATTCTACTATATATTGCATACCCGCCGGCCCTAACCAAAAACCATGATGCCATAACCCATAACAAAGATCATCGGCAGGAGCGAAGCGAAGGCGATCAGGCCAAAGCCGTCCACCAGAGGATTTCTCCCTCTGATCACCGTGGCAAGACCCACACCAAGGGCGGTGACAAGCGGCACGGTGACCGTCGAGGTGGTAACACCGCCGGCATCGTAGGCAATGCCGATAATCTCCTTCGGGGCAAACAGGGTCATTAGCATCACCAGGAGATAACCGCCGAGGATCAGGTACTGGATTGGATATCCCTTGAGAATGCGAAAAACACCGATAACGATTGCCAGGCCAACGGAAAAAGCTACTGACATGCGCAATCCGAAGGCATAGCTTTTCTGGGCCTCACACGGACGTATCAATCAAACCGCCGGCGGCGGCAATCTGGGCGGACTTTGCCGCAACGGCGATAAGGGAAGGTTCAGCAACGGTTGTCGCAAATCCGAGGGTAAAGGAGAAGATCAAAAGCCACACCACCGAGCCTTTTCTGGCCAGCGCATCAGCGAGACTTTCACCTATGGGGAAGAGACCGGTTTCAAGCCCGTGCACAAAGATGCTCAAACCGGCTACCACCAGCAGGCCGCCAAACATCATATCCACTATCTGCGGCAGCGGCTGCCGGATAACAATCAGCTGGAAAAAAGAAATGACCGCGATAATCGGCACAAGATCAATAAAGGAGCCGAGTAGCCGACTGAGGGTGTTTTTGAGTATTTTCGTTGTTATACGGTTATCCGATACCAGAATTTAAGCCGTGTCCATGAGTTCGCCATCATCACCGCAGGACAGCACAGCCAGCACAGTGCAGACCCCGTTTCTTGAAAATGCCTTTGCAGAGAGGCACCAGGAGCGTGTCGGAAAAATACAATTTTTTTCAGATCGAGGCTTTGTAGGAAAATCAAGCGGAGCCATATGGTTAATATTGCGAGCATTGATTTTCCTACAATAACGATGAGATGAGGGAAAAGGGCTTTCTCCGACACGCTCCTAGTTCATCCGGCCACAGCATTTCTTGTACTTCTTCCCTGATCCGCACGGACACTCCGCATTCCGGCCAATCTTGTCACCTTCCCGTTTCATCGGCGCCTGCGTTTTCTGATCCTCGCCTGCTGCACCTTTATTGAGAAGCATCTGCTGCGCCTGACGCTGCCGACGCTCCTGCTCCATTCTCTCAACATCATCCTGCTGAACGAGGCGCACATGCATAAGGGTTTTTATAATCTGGCGCTTGACTGTTTCAATCATCAAAGTGAACAGGTCAAAGGCCTCTCTCTTGTATTCATTCAGAGGGTTTTTCTGGCCATATCCCCGCAGCCCGATGCCTTCCTTCAGATGATCCATATTCAGAAGATGCTCCTTCCAATGGCCGTCAACTATCTGCAGCAGGACAATGCGTTCCACGTGCCGCTGATTCTCGACACCATTGGCCTCTTCCTGAGCCCGCTGCGCCTGTTCCGCTATTTCGTGCAGTTTTTCCCTGAGCGTATCGGCATTGAAAGCATCACGTTCTTCCTCGCTCCAGTCGGGTTTTCGGTTAAATATCTCGGTGACCTGCTGTTCACAATACTCCCAGTTCCAGTCTTCGGCCGAAACACGATCCTGGGCAACCTCATCGACAATACCGTCAATCAGCTCGTCAGTCATATCGTGCAGCACGTGCTGCAGGTTTTCTCCGTCAAGAACTTCACGGCGCTGGCGATAGATGATCTCACGCTGCGTATTCATCACATCATCATATTCGAGCAGATGCTTACGAATATCGAAGTGGTGACCTTCAACCTTTTTCTGGGCATTCTCAATGGCCCGGGTGATCATCGTATGTTCGATAGGTTCATCTTCCTCCATACCGAGCTTGTCCATGATACCGGAAATCCTGTTCGATCCGAAAATCCTCAGCAGATCATCCTCGAGTGACAGGAAAAACCGGGACGAGCCCGGATCTCCCTGGCGTCCTGAACGCCCTCGGAGCTGGTTGTCAATACGGCGCGATTCATGCCGTGATGTCCCGAGAATGTGCAGACCTCCGACGTCCGTGACTCCCTCTCCGAGCTTGATATCGGTTCCGCGGCCGGCCATGTTCGTGGCGATGGTTACTTTACTGCGCTGCCCGGCCCCGGCGATGATCTCCGCTTCCCGCTCGTGCTGCTTGGCATTAAGCACATCATGCGGTATTTTCTCCTTTTTCAGCATCTGGGATATCTTCTCAGAGACATCAATGGAGATGGTCCCGACAAGGACCGGCTGTCCACTCTCATGTTTTTCCCTGATTTCCCTGATAATTGCCCGGTACTTCGCCTTCTCGTTCTTGTAGATCACATCGGCATAATCTGTGCGGATCATCGGCATATGGGTGGGCAAGACCACAACATCAAGATTATATATTTTCTTGAACTCAGGCGCCTCGGTATCAGCTGTACCGGTCATACCGGCCAGTTTGTCGTACATGCGAAAATAGTTCTGGAAGGTAATGGAGGCAAGCGTCTGGTTCTCCCGCTCGATCTTGACGTTTTCCTTGGCTTCAAGCGCCTGGTGCAGGCCGTCACTGTACCGACGCCCCTCCATGGTACGTCCGGTGAACTCGTCGACAATCACAACCTGGCCGTTACTGACGATATAATCAACATCCCGCTTGAACAATACGTGTGCCTTCAGGGACTGGTTCAGGTGATGCAGGAATTCAATGTTGGTGGGATCGTAAAGGTTTTCTATCTTCAGGAGCTTTTCACCAAGGGCGATACCCTCCTCGTTCAGGGAGACCTGCCGGCCTTTCTCATCAACCAGATAATGTTCGTCCTTCTTGAAATTTTTCATGATCCGATCGACATTTGCATAAAGCTCAGTCGATATATCCGCCGGACCGGATATGATAAGCGGCGTCCGCGCTTCATCAATAAGAATTGAGTCGACCTCGTCAACAATGGCATAATTGAAATCGCGCTGACAGTATTCCGACAGGTCGAATTTCATATTGTCGCGCAGATAATCGAAACCGAACTCGTTATTCGTGCCGTAGGTCACATCGGCCAGATACGCCTCTCTCCGCTCCGCATCGTCCATGCCATGCACAATACGTCCGACCGTCATGCCGAGAAAGCGGTACAGCTTGTCCCATCCAGTCGGAATCCCGTGTCGCAAGGTAGTCATTGACCGTAACAATATGGACCCCCTTGCCGGTCATGCTGTTGAGATACACCGGAAGCGTTGAAGTAAGCGTTTTCCCCTCACCGGTCCTCATCTCGGCAATTTTTCCCTGGTGCAGAACAATGCCGCCAAGCAGCTGAACATCGAAATGCCGCTCGCCAAGAACCCGGCGTGAGGCCTCCCGCATCACGGCAAATGACTCGGGAAGAAGATCGTCCAAGGGTTCTCCCTTGGCCGCATCGTTCCTTGAACGCAACTGTTTTTCCTGCCAGGTCCGCATCTTCGAGTCCGGTGAGCGTAGACTCCAGTTCGTTGATCCGGTTGACCAGCGGCTGGATCTCCTTCAGAACACGTTCATTTTTACTGCCAAAAACTTTGGTGAGGATTTGTCCAATCATAATATCCAGAATTTTTTATATGGAAGATTAAATACATACAATGCCGGCCAATGTAAGCATCTTCCTGCTTACATGCAAGAGATCTGCATAAATAGTAGCACTGGTGTGCCGTTAAACACCTGTTTTTCCCTCGTTGAATTGGTAAAACGATACTTCTTCGTCACAATCGCGGAACATGGTGCTGTTGAGGCCGTATGTTCATATATTGTCGAGTCAGCTCCCGGTACTGTTACGGTTTGATCTTCTTTTTCTCATCAAGAGGAACAATCGCCTGCTCTTCCTGAACAGTACCGGCATCGAAACCGGGCTTTATCTTCTGTGACGGCTTAAGCAGGGACTGTCCGGCCCATACCCCGAAGATAAACATCCACAGGAAAATACAGAAACAGACTATCGCTATCCCGCCAATGCCGCTGCGGGACAGCTCAAACCTGATCTTCTGGCGGGCCCGTTTTCTCGCTGCAGCCATTATTCACATTTTTTCAGGGGTGGACAGGCCTACCATTCTCAACCCATTGCCCAGTGTTGTCCGCAAGGCGCCAACCAGACAGAGACGGGCCTGACTTAAAGCGAAATCGTCGCTAATAACCTTATGCTTGTTATAATAGCTATGAAACTGCCCGGCAAGCTCCATGAGATAGAAAATGATCCGGTGAGGCTCAAGCTCCAATGCCGCCTGCTCTACCAGGAGCGGGAAAGAAGCGGCAGACTTGAGAAGCCCGATCTCTTCCGGCTCTCTCAGCAGCGATGAATCAATCCCGGCGAAACCGGGGAGTGACATGCCCCGCTCCGCGGCCTGGCGCAGGATGGAACAAAGCCTGGCATAACCGTACTGCACATAATAAACCGGGTTTTCCTGACTTTCCCTGGTAGCCAGATCAAGATCGAACTCAAGCTGGCTGTCAGGTTTGCGCATCATGAAGAAGAACCGTGCGGCATCGGTACCGACCTCATCAAGGAGTTCGTCCACCGTAACGAAATTGGCCTTGCGTGTGGACATTTTCACCTGCTTGCCATCCCGTATCAAGGTAACAAACTGGTGCAGAACTACCGTCACCTTGGCCGGATCATAGCCGAGCGCCGTAACGCCGGCGAGAACATCCGGTACCGTGGCGATATGGTCGGAACCAAAAATATCAATCAGCCAGTCAAAATTTCGCCTGAACTTTTCACGATGATAGGCTATGTCCGGCAGTCGATAGGTCGGTTCACCCGAGCTCTTGATAATGACACGATCCTGTTCATGGCCGAATTCGGTCGTCCTGAACCACGTGGCGTTATCATGCTCATAAACCAGTCCTTTTTCCCTCAGTTCACTGACCACCGAATCAATATGTCCGTCATCGTAGAGCGAGCGCTCATTATAGTAATTATCAAAGACGATTCCCATTCGCGCCAGCGTCAAGGAGATATCCCGAAAAATGAGTTCCTCCGCTTTGGCCTGAAAGGGCTCTATTTCCCCGCTATCCTTGAGATCGTCCCCGTACTCGTCGAGCAAGGCTCTCGCCACATCATAAATGTACTCGCCCTGATAACCGTCCTCGGGGAAGGTGTAATCAAGACCAAGCAACTCAAGATAACGGGCCCGCGCCGACTGGCCGAGGACTCTCATCTGCCGTCCGGCATTGTTATAATAGTATTCGCGATAGACATCGTGCCCGGTCGTTTCGAGTAACCGGGCTATGCCATCGCCGAGAATCGCCTGCCGGCCATGTCCGACGGAGAGCGGTCCCGTCGGATTGGCACTGACAAACTCAACCATCACCCTGCGGCCACCTCCGACATGCGGATCTGCCGAAAGATTCACCCGACTTTTCAATTTCCCCGATAATCTGCTGCCACACCGCCGGCTGGATGGTGATGTTGACAAAACCCGGCCCGGCAATTGACACCGAGGAAATCAGCGCCTTTTCCTGTTCAAGAAAGGAACTGATCTGTGCGGCGATCTCTCGTGGATTGCGTTTTTCGATACCGGCAAGAACCAGGGCAATATTGGTGGAATAATCACCCTGGTTCTCGTGTTTGGGAATTTCCACGGTATATTTCTCGGCCCCGGCTTCAGACCACCGTTTTTCACGGACACCCCGGGCGAAACTGGCATCAATCAATTCTTTCAAGCGCGTTCTAATCATAGCGATCGTATCGTCATTCTTTCATTATTATTGCCGATTGAACAGAGTATCTCATAACTGATGGTATCAGACCGGCTGCCAAGCTCGTCGGCATCTATACTATCATTTGCCTGACTACCGAGGAGCACCACCTCCTCACCCGGCTGAATACCGGCAATCCCGGTGATCTCAACCATGCACAGGTTCATACAGATACGGCCCCGTATCGGCGCCCGCTGCCCTTTTATCAGTACTTCCGCCCGGTTTGACAATGATCTCGGGTAACCGTTGCTGTAGCCGACCGGTAAAACTGCCAGTTGCATGTCCCGCTCTGCGCGATACGTGTGACCGTAGCTGATCCCGCTTCCCCTGACAACATTTTTAACCTGGAGAACCCGGGTAGTGAAGCTCATTGCCGGTTCAAGCCGGGCTGCCGTCTCGCTTACCCTGCCGTTTGTCCCGTCAGGATAATAACCGTACAGGGAAATTCCTGCCCGGATCATTTCATTGTGAGACTGAGGAAAATAGAGCGTGCCGCCCGAGTTGCAGATGGAACGAACAAATCCCGATACACCGGCAAAGACCTCGAAGGTTCCAGAAAATTCCCGGTAGACTTCGGCACTATTGCCTGACGATCGCTGCTCGGAACAGGGATAATGGCTGATGATTCCTGCCAGTTTCAGCCCTTCCATCCCGCTCGTCACTGTTCTCAGCATTTGTGCCTCACCGGGCTCAAAGCCAAGGCGTTTCATCCCGCAATCGAATTTAAGATAGACTGCATGCGTTTTTTTTCTCGCCACAGCCGCAGAATTGAGCAGTTGCAGATCCCGCAGGTTGTAGATGACCGGGGTCAAATCGTGAGAAAACAGATAATCAACATATGCCTGGTCAAAGCCCAGCAGGATAAAAATCTCACCCCGGCAGCCGGATTCCCGCAAAGTTACGCCTTCAGCAATCTCAGCCACCCCGAACGTGCTGCAACCGGCCCTGGCAAAGGCCTCGGCAGCAGCAACAAGCCCATGGCCATAGGCATCGCTTTTAACCATCGCCATGACCCGTACCTGGTCCCCGACACGCTGGGCAATCAACCGGTAATTACGCTCAAGTGCTGCCGGATTCACCAGAACCCGGCTCAAGGAAGGGATACTCATCTGCTCAAGATCCTTGCCCCTGCTTCCAGGCCAGCCATGATTTCCAGGCATGCCGGCTGGAAAAAGCAAGAGCCCAGCCAATGGCAACACATATTGTACCGACAATAAGCGGAGAGACGGACATCTTTCTTATCGTTATTCCAAAGAGCATCATGGCAATAACAAGGACCCATGTCTTCCAGGAGTAGACCGCACCAATACAGGTATTTTCGGCAAATTGGCTGATACGTTCAATTCCCTTTAAGGCTGTGCGGTCAAGGATGAAAAACGACTTGAGACTGCCGAGAACCACGCCCGCTGCAATAAGCCACAGACCGTTACCGCTTCTCAACAGAATAATACCGCGAATAAGGAGAAATATGCCTATACCGGTCCACAGACCGGCCGTACATCCAAGATGCACCCGACGATCAACACCCGGTTTGAAACGTTTCAACGAAGGTTCCATGTGATGACCCCTTGCCGTCCGCTCGGCCCCCTGTAAGAAAAGCCGTTGAGGCCTATAATTGCTACAGTACGTATAAACTTTGATTATAACACAGATATCGGCCAAAAAGGCGATAATTCAAGATGCCTCAAGCATTAAATAGAGAAGCCCATCACCCCTTTAAAAGGGATGATGGGCTTTCTAAAGAACGGTCTTCGAACCGAATTACATTTCGGTAACGGTGATGGCTCCTTCAGGACAAACCTCGACACAGGTCTCACAGCCGAGACACTCATCAGCCTCAACAGGCTCAGCCTTGCCGTCTACCATCTCGAATACCTGCGCCGGACATGCTGCTACACATTCTTCGTCGCCGACACATTTATCTTTATCTACGATCACCTCAAACATTACACACCTCCATAAGAAATAAAATAGGCTAAGCATTATAAGCACTTAGCCAGACAAAAAAGCCGTTTTCCTGTTCCGACCATTTAACGTAAATATCCACTTAATGTACGGTCATATTTTTGTCAAGCAAAAACACTCCGCCACATTGTGGCACACAATATCGTTAACAGGAGCTCCTGTATACTATGTAGTTAATAAAAAGTGCATTTAATTTAAAACGCAAAAGAGAAAAACAAGGAAGAGACACCGATCATAATCGCTACAGACTGCTCAATTGCGGAACAGGCGTCCTTGTCTTTCACATCTTGCGAAACTTATTTTTGGCATTAGTATGTTGCATTAGCCTCATCAAAACCAACTATCGAAACAACTATCATGTCGAAGAAAAAAGAAAAAGATACGCAGCTGCAAATACGTGAACGAGCCATGGTTGAAGGCATACTGGAAGGCAGTCCGGACGGTATCGGTGTGGTTGTCATCCGGCTGGACTGCGGCTGCCGCAAAATGGCTGCCGTTGCCGGGGATGGTGAACCGGCCTCCAAGATAATCATGTATCGCGACAATGCTGAAACCATCTGTGAGAAATGCAAGGACGACCAGGGTGCCTATATACGGGTCACCGAACAGTTTATTCACTGGAAAAAACCGGAGCCGTCGATTGACCGGCAAAAGGCCATATCGGTCAAGGTTCTGGGATCCGCTCCGACATCAACAGCAACGCACTAAGACTGCGACGGAAGTTTCTTTCCGGCACGATATCCACGGCAGCGCTGGACAAAATTCACGGCCCAGGCGGGCGTTCCCTCAGCGTGAATATGGGTATAGAGCGCAAGAACGTTTTTGCAGATCAGGCCATCCCGTCCAGCCATGAAACCGGTCCCCCGTTCCATCTTCAAGACAAGATCCGGCGTATGCCCCTGCCAATCGAGGATGGTCGAATAGCGAAATTCATGCCCTTTCACCTGCAGGCCTTCAGGATAGAACGGATTACACCGCTCAACCGTGAAGATTGAGTAGCCGTGTGCCTGCGGTTTTTTGGACATGCCGAAACGGATCGGAAACACACCGGCAAGCGGATATTCCTTCTCGTCAAGAACAATCGAGCTGCCAAGATAGATCAAGCCGCCGCACTCTGCGTAAATCGGTAAACCGGCCTCCGCAGCGTCACGCACGGAACATCTGAATGCTTCATTTGCCGAGAGCTGCGGCGCACTTGTCTCAGGGAATCCGCCGCCGATATAGAGACCGTCAAGATCAGGCAGACGTTCATCGACCAGGGCATTAATCATCACCAGCTCGGCACCCTCCCGCTCCAATGCCGCAAGATTTTCGGGATAGTAGAACTGGAAGGCGGCATCCTGCAGAATCCCGATTCTGACATTCCGGATTTTGGCAGCCGATAGCAGATCAGTTTTCAGGTCATCCTTCATCGGTCTGAGCACCGGCATCAACGATTCTATTCGTTCAATATCGATATTATCGCGGACTATCCGGGCCAGCAGACCGACTGCCGATTCACTCCCCTGGTACTCCTGGTGCGGGATCATGCCCAGGTGACGCATGGGGAAGATATCCTCTTTCAGTCGCGGCACAACGCCGAGCACCGGAAGATCGGTATAATGTTCAACCGCCTCGATGATAATTGTCCGCTGCCGTTCGGTCGCAACCTGGTTGAGAACAACACCGCAGATGTTTAGATCGGGGTCAAAGTTCAAACAGCCGAGAACCATTGCCGCAATGGTCCTGGTCGTCTTGGTACAGTTGACAACAAGCAGAACCGGCAGATCGAGAATGCGGGCCAATTCGGCGGTAGAATAACCGCCCAGGGCATTTACCCCGTCGTACAGACCGCGGTTTCCTTCTATAAGAGCCAGATCAGCCGCAGCAGATCGCTGATGGAAAGAAGAGCGGATCATCGTCTCGGAGACCAGGTAGGGATCCAGGTTGAAACAGTCCCGGCCTGCGGCGCGGTGCAGCCAGCCGGCATCGATGTAATCGGGTCCCTTCTTGAACGGCGCGACAACCCTGCCCGCCTCGGACCAGGCCGCCGTCAGGCCGACGGAGACGATGCTTTTGCCGGATCCGCCGGACAGGCCGCCGATAACGATTCCCTTTGCGCCGCTCATTTTAATGTCTATCTCTGTTGTGGTGAGACCATGCTGTTTGATAGAGACCGATCATCTCTTTTTCAAGCTCCAGCCGGTATTCTTCAATGGCGTCCGAAGCCAGTCCCGGAGGCACGAAAATCGGCTCGCCATAAAAATAATCTATCCGGGAAAACAGACTCGGGACAGCGGTCCGGTCCCAGGATTTAAAGGCCATGTAACGGGAAGCCGACCAGGCCATCGGTAAAATCGGAGAACCGGTTTTCGAGGCCAGAAGGATGGCACCGGGCTGGACAACGAGAGGTGGTCCCTGGGAACCGTCGGCAACAATGCCCAGGTGCTGGCCCTGCCGAAGGCACTGAATCATCTCCTTCAGCGCCCGCATGCCACCGCGATTTCGTGAGCCCCGGATCGTGGTGAAATTCAGCTTATGGGCCAGGCTGGCGATATAGTCACCGTCCTCACTGGCGCTGACCAGGACGGCAGCGGAATCCTTGATCAGTTGATAAAAGACGTAGATCAGCGAGTAATGCCAGAAGATGGCGATTATCGCCTTTTCCCCGTAATCGGCAGACGCCCGGTGCGCGGCACCATGCAGCGTCACCCGGCATGTTGCAAACCAGCAGCGCAGCAGCCAGGCCAGCAGAAAGGGGACAACCCGCACTGATAAGGCATGGACAAAACTGTTTTTCATCCGATTTCGATCTCCAGTTTTCTCAGGGCCGATATACGGTCCCGGAGTTGGGCCGCCTCCTCAAAGGCGAGCTCCCGCGCCGCAGCATGCATCTGATCCTGAAGCTTTGCGATCTCTTTTTCCAAATCCTTTATCGATCCATAAAACACTTCTTCTTCAGCAACCTGCTTCACTTTACCGCCACCCCCGAAATCATACCCGGCATCCATGAGGTATTGATGGATGGTGTCCTTGACCGCAGAAACAATCGTTTTGGGTACGATACCGTGCCTCTCGTTAAACTCCTGCTGCAGCGCTCTTCTGCGCAGTGTCTCATCGATGGTCCGCTGCATCGACCCGGTTATCACATCTGCATACATGATCACCATACCGTCGACGTTTCGCGCCGCACGGCCGCAGGTCTGGATGAGGGAGCGGTCCGAACGCAGGAAGCCTTCCTTGTCGGCGTCGAGGATGGCCACCAGCGACACCTCGGGAATATCGAGCCCTTCCCTGAGCAGGTTAATACCGATCAGTACATTGTAATCCCCGTTTCGCAGATCACGTATCAGCTCGACCCGCTCCAGCGTCTTGATATCGGAGTGCAGGTAACGCACCTTGACATCGAGTTTTTCGTAATATTCGGTAAGATCCTCGGCCATCCGCTTGGTCAGCGTGGTAACGAGTACCGCCTCGCCGCGCTCGGTCCTGAGCCTGATCTCATGCAGCAGATCATCCACCTGGGTGGCCGCCGGCCGTACCTCGATGGCCGGATCAATAAGACCGGTTGGCCTGATAACCTGCTCGACAATCCGCCCCCCGGCCTTTTCCATCTCATAGGGCCCCGGTGTCGCTGATACGTAGATGATCTGATTGATCCGTTTTTCAAATTCTTCGAAGCGCAGCGGCCGGTTATCGAGGGCGGACGGCAGCCTGAAGCCGAACTCGACCAGGGTTTTCTTGCGGGAACGATCACCGTTATACATGCCGTTGAGCTGGGGGATGCCGATATGGCTTTCATCGATGAAGAGCAGGTAATCATCAGCAAAATAATCAAGAAGGTTCGGTGGCGGCATCCCTTCGGGTTTGCCGGTAAGATGCCTTGAGTAATTCTCGATACCGTTACAATACCCCAGCTCCTGCATCATCTCCAGGTCGAACATCGTCCGTTGTTCCAGCCGCTGGGCCTCCACCAGCCGATTTTCCCGGTGCAGGAGTTCAAGGCGCTGATTCAGTTCCTCCTTGATGGTACGCAGTGCAATCTGCATCCGCTCTTTCGAAGTGACAAAGTGCGATCCGGGGAAAACCGTATACTCATCAAGCGATTCGAGCACGACGCCGCGGAGCGGATCTATCACGGTAATGGCCTCGATGGTATCGCCAAAATACTCCACCCTGATAGCCTGGTCCTCTTTATGAACGGGAAAGATATCGATCACATCGCCCCTGACACGGAAGGTAGAACGATGGAAGGACATATCATTACGCTCATACTGCATGAATACCAGGCGGCGCTGGACCTCTTCCGGCGGATGCTCCTCACCCCGCCGCAGGAAAAGATGCATATTCTGATATTCTTCCGGAGAACCGAGACCGTAAATACAGGAGACCGAAGCCACAATCAGGACGTCCCGCCGCGTCAGCAGTGAACGGGTAGCGGAATGACGCATCTTGTCGATCGCGTCATTGATCGAAGAGTCTTTTTCAATATAGGTATCAGATTGCGGGATGTAGGCTTCCGGCTGATAATAATCGTAATAAGAAACGAAATATTCCACCGCATTGTGGGGAAAGAGATCTTTGAACTCCGAAAAAAGCTGGGCTGCCAGGGTTTTGTTCGGAGCAATAACCAGGGTAGGCCTCTGGACTTTCTGGACAATAGCCGCCATGGTGAAGGTTTTACCCGAGCCGGTCACCCCGAGCAGGACCTGGCTTTGATCACCTTTTTCAAGACCACGGGAGAGGCGGGAGATCGCCTCCGGCTGATCGCCTGCCGGAGAAAACTGACTCACCAGTTGGAAAGGGATATCTGCTTGCATACTTACAATTCCTGTTCGAACTCCCGGGCCAGCTCTTTTGCCTCCTGCAGGAAGCAGGGTGGTTCATCCCGGTCTTCCAGGTGAAAAGTGACCTTGTGCTGCCCAAGCAGTTCCGAGAGCTGCTGCCACAGCTCCCTGTTACTGACCGGTGAGCCGTCCCTCGTCTGCCAATCCCGTTTACGCCAGCCCTCAAGCCAGGAATCGGCCCCGTCACGCAAATAGCCTGAATGGGTATGAACATGAACAGGCAATGCTTTCTTGAGACTTTCAAGCCCGGCTATAACGGCCCTGACATAAAGCTGGTTGGCTGTCATACCCTCGACTCCGGCGCCAAGCAGCCGGACACGGTTTCGCCAGGTCAGAAGGACTGCCCAGCCCCCGATACCGCTTTTATGTTTACAGGTGACCCCGGTAAAAAGATGAATGTCGTTATCATCCGGCACGACCCTTTTCAGCGGTTCAAACGGTTTCTCTGCTCTTTTCCGGGCAGCAACCGCAAGCTCATCGGCCCGGTTGTTCCAGCGATTTGTTTCATGTCCGCGAACCCATTTCCAGATTATGCTATGTCTCTTGACCTGGATCAAAAGTTCCTGCCATAAATCGGCGTTCTTCACCGGATTCCGGGCTGCCGTCTGCCAGTTGTTCTTCTGCCAGGTCGTTATCCAGTCGGTAATCCCGTTTTTAAGATATTGCGAGTCCGTATATAAAACAATGCGGTGAGCGCTCTGCAAAGATTTAAGGGCGGCCACCGCGCCCGTCAGTTCCATGCGGTTGTTGGTCGACGACTCGCCGCCATAGCCGGAAAGCTCTGACAGAAGGGAATTCCCGGAAAGAATGACGGCACCCCAGCCGCCAGGTCCGGGATTCGGACTGCAGGCGCCATCAGTATAGATAACAAGTTCTGGCAACGTGGAAGAATCTGATGTCATAGTGTCCTGAAATGCTCGTTTACCGTCTGGCGGCCGACCCTCATTCTCTCGTGAGAAGACAGGATATTAGCAGAGCATGACAGCATTTTCACTGCTATTTTTCATCATACCTTGACATCGGTGAGCCGAACCTGGAAAATCCTGAGCGGAGCATGACCGGTCTGACATAGCTGCCGAGCAGCTGATTCCATCCCTGATGAATACTGCCTGAGACAGCTTCCCCCCCGGCCCGGAGCAGTAGAAAAAATGACAGCAAGGTGACAAAGAGGAGTCTTTTTATCATGCCGTATTCTCCGCTATTGCCCCCGATACCTGAAGAGCAGCCGCAATATTTTTCGGACAGTATCGGAGAAAATCTTTTCAGAAAGCATGGAACCGACCACCCGCTTGTTTATTTCACCAAGGGTCGGATAGGGGTGGATGGCCCCGGCCAGCTTTGAGAGACGGATGTTTCCGTTTAAAACGGCAACCCATTCCGAGAGCAGCTCGCCGGCATGATGGCCAAGCAGCTGCACGCCCAGCGGTTTGCCCTTTTTATTGAGAAGGAGCTTGATCCTGCCTGACGTTGCGCCTTCCGCCTGCGCCCGGTCATTATCAACAAATGCTTCCTCATGGACCGTATAATCAAGGCCTTGCGCCCGGGCCCGTTTCTCGTTCAGGCCGATACTGGCGAGTTCGGGTGCGGTATAGGTGCACCAGGGCATCCAGGTGTACGAAGTTGAGCGTGGAAGATTAAAGACCGCGTTGCTGACCACAATTCCCCCCTCGTAGCCTGCGGCGTGGGTAAACTGATAACCGCCGATCACATCACCCGCCGCGTAAATATGCCTGCGGTTCGTTCTCAGCCGGCCATCCACCTCAATTCCCCTTTCGCTATAGTTCACCCCTGCCTTTTCCAGGTCAAGTCCGTCGGTATTGACCCGGCGTCCGAGAGCCACCAGCAGGTGAGATCCTTTTACCACCTGCTCAACTCCGTCACTGGTCCTGATCAGGACTTCCTTTGCTGAGCCCCGCTCGTTCACCGACACAAGCGAGCAGCCAAGATGAAAGACGACCCCTTCCTGCCGCAGCACATCCATCACCGTATCCGCCATATCCCGATCCTCTTTGGAGAGAATCTGATCCGCCCGCTGTATAACCACCACATTCGAACCAAGTCGGCAGAAGGCCTGCGCCATCTCGACGGCTATGGCGCCGGCACCGAGAATGACGAGGGTTTGGGGAAGCCGCTCGAGAGAGAAAATCTCCCTGTTGGTCAAAAAAGAAACATCCGTCAGGCCGGGAACGGACGGTATTGCCGGTGAAGATCCGGTGGCAAGAACCCATTTTTTGGCAGATACAGACTCCGCTCCGAGCCTCAGCATATGCTCGTCGGCAAAGTGCGGCTGACCGAATTTCACCTCGACGCCAAGCCCGCTGAAACGTTCGACGGAGTCGTGATGCTGGATTTTTGCTATGACCGAATGGATTCTTCGTGCAACCATTGAAAAGTCAACCGGATCAGGGTGAACCGGAGGCAGCCCGAACTCCTCGCTGCGCTTCATCTGTTGATAGACGTGGGCACTGCGAATGAGTGTCTTACTTGGAACACAGCCGTAATGAAGACAATCACCGCCCAGCAGCTCCTCTTTTTCTATCAGCACGGTCTTGGCGCCAAGCTGTGCCGCACCCGAGGCAACCGTCAGTCCGGCGGCACCACCGCCAATTACGCCGATATCATAATCAAACGGGGTCATTCTTCTCCGGCAGGAAGGGGGTGGCTGCGCCGATACAAGCCCAGTATTTTCTTTACAGCGATCGGGAATAAACCAAGGATGACAAATGAAGCAATAAGCCCTGGAGAGGCGATACCGGCAAGGGAATCAATCTTTGCCAGCTGCTTGCCGGCATTGACATAAACGACAGTAGCCGGCAGCATGCCGATTTGCGAGACCCAGAAGTAGGTCCTCATCGGCAGAGAGGTGAGCCCCATCAAAAGATTGATCACAAAAAAGGGAAAGATGGGAATCAGGCGCAGGGTGAACAGATAAAAGGGCCCTTCTTCCCGCATGCCGCGATTTATCGCTGTCAGGCGATCCCCGAACCGGTTCTGGACCCAGTCACGCAGAACGAACCGGGCTGCCAGACAGGCACAGGTGGCGCCAATGGTTGACGCAAAAGAAACGACAACGGTGCCGGTAACTAGTCCGAAAAGAGCTCCCCCGGCAAGCGTCATCACGGCCGCACCGGGCAGTGACAAAGCCGTTACAACAATATACACGGCCATATAGACGCCGATCACCAGCAATCGGTGATCCTGATAAATCTCCTGGAACCGCGCCTGGGAATTTTTCAGGTAATCCAGCGTCAGAAACCGGCCGAGATCGAAAAAAAGAAAGAGCATAACCACGAGCCCAAGCAAGCCGACCAGTCCGATTTTTTTCACTGTTGCTGTGCTCATATTACAGGTACCTATCCATCTCATCTATTCGGGATCGTTTTCATCATCTTCCCAATAAATGCAGTCTTCCGGGCAGAATTTAATGGCTTCATCAACCAGTTCGGGATTGTACCAATCCAACTCACAGACCTCTACAAAACCGGCACCTTCACAAAAGCGAAACACTTCCGGCGCAATTTCGACACACCCGCCGCAACGGGTGCAGGCCCCCAAATCAATTCCGGGTCGTCTGGTACTTTTCTTTATTTTCCCTGCCGCTTTTACTGATTTGGATAGTGCTTTTGACGACATTATTCCCCTCTATTCACCAGTGCTGCCATTTATCACTGTTTGTCGGATGGCCGATACGCTTATTGGCAGTTGTAAAAACCTTAGCTTCAAACATTTGCAGTCCAGCCGGAGGGCTTCCGCAGCTCAGATTCAAACGATTGTCCGGATGGGCACAAACTAATTACTTTCAGTTATAAATCAAATTCAGGCGATCTGCGTCTCGTGCTAAGAACTGTTCTTGTAATCATTGTAATGGTTAAGTATTATGTGATATGTCTGTCAGGACTCAGTTATGATTGAGCGGCGAGAGGCCTGAAGGACTGTCCTGTGTTTTTACTGTTATTACCAAAAAAGCTATTACCAAAAAAAATGCAAAGAATGGAGAAGAGATGAGCAACAAGGATCTGGCGAAAGGAATTCACTGGGTAGGAGCTGTTGACTGGGACGTACGGGACTTTCATGGCTATTCAACCCTGGCAGGCACAACCTATAATGCGTTCCTGATCGTTGACGAGAAGATTACCCTGATTGATACGGTCAAACACTCGCATTACCAGGACATGATGCACCATATCCGCGAGATTATCGACCCGGCCAAGATAGACTACCTGGTCATCAACCATGTCGAGCTCGATCATGCCGGATCGCTTGCCGAAGTAATGGAACTTGTTCAGCCGGAAAAACTGATCTGCTCGCCCATGGGAAAGAGCACCATTATCGCCCACTTCCACCGGGAAGACTGGCCCTTTGAGGTTGTCAAAAGCGGCGACGAGATCAGCCTCGGCAAGCGAACCCTGCAATTCCTTGAAACCCGCATGCTGCATTGGCCGGATTCCATGTTCAGCTATGTCAAGGAAGACGGGATTCTTTTTTCCAGCGATGCCTTTGGCCAGCATCTGGCCAGCAGCGAACGCTTTGACGATGAGATAAGCCTCGCCCAGGTCATGGATCAGGCGGCAAAATATTATGCCAACATTCTCTATCTCTACAGCCCGCTCATCAGGAAACTCCTGGCCAAGGTCCAGGAGATGAATCTTGATATCAAGATGATTGCAACCGATCACGGGGTGATCTGGAGAAGTCATATTGACAAGATTTTGCAGGCCTACGACGAGTGGAGCAGGAACAAGGCCGAGAACAAGGCCCTGGTCATTTACGACTCCATGTGGCATTCCACCGAAAAAATGGCCAAGGCTATCGCTTCGGGTATTGAGAAAGAGGGTGTCTATGCCGAACTGATCAACCTGAAAGTAAATCACCGCAGTGACATCATGACCAAGGTATTGACCGCCAAGGCGCTTGTCCTCGGCAGCCCCACCCTGAATAACGGGCTGCTGCCCCGAATGGCCGGCTTCCTGATGTATATGCGCGGACTCAAGCCGCAGAGCAAAGTCGCAGCCGCCTTCGGGTCCTACGGCTGGAGTGGCGAATGTGTAAAACTCCTGAACGAGGCCCTGACGGAGATGAGGCTCGATGTTATTGAAGAGGGCGTGCGGATCAAGTATGTCCCGACCCATGCAGACCTTGGTGAATGCGTCGAAATGGGCCGCCGGATAGGCAAGGCTGTGCTGGAAAGAAACCAGACGGATAATTGAGACGCTAACCCGGTTTCACAAACATCTCTCTTTCACTCAGCATGAAACTCCTCGCCAGACACAGTATCCTCGCAACCGGCACCAGTTGCGAGGATACAAGAGCCCAGGTTCTGCACTATTTCGCCAACTCCTCGCTCGTTCGTTACGACAAGATCGTCAATAGCCGGGACAGGAACCTTGCGGCGAGTGACCCGGCATTTGCTGTGGAACTGGAACGTGTTCTGGGCAGAAACCGCGAGATACTGGCCGGTTTTATTAAAGAACTTCATGGTACCGGGAAGCAGAACCATATCGAACTATCCGCCATCGGCCAGGGATACCAGAGCAAGTTACTCCATATCATCGCCCATTTTCTTGACGGATTTATCGGCATTGATTCGGCCTTTTACAACCTCGTTGACGACAGTCACTGGCTTCCGGAGGCTACTGCGGCACTCATCAAAACTGAACCGGACAAATACTGGCTGTATTATCTTGACTGCTACTCAATGATTCCGAGAGAAGCGGCATTGCTGCACAGGTGATCGATAAAGAAAACAATTCCCGGTTCCCCCCTGCAACGATTACTCCTTCACAGAGAGGATATAATTGCACCGGTCTGACAGATACCTCAATCCGTTAAGTTGACAAAATGTCACGGTTACGGTTGATAATTTCAGACGAGCCGGATAATCTGCCGACAATTGAGAAACAGGTATATAAAACAGTACGAGAGGAGAAACCATGGCCATTTTTGAGTATCAGGCTGAAGAATTGTATAGCTGGGTAACAGAAAAAAAAGAATTTGTCCTTCTTGATGTCAGGAATGCAAAGGATTTCAATCGGTTTAGAGTCGAAGGACCGCACAATATAAATACCCTCAATGTTTCCTATTTCGATTTTATGGAAATAGAAGACGAATGTATTGCCCTTATGCCTGCAAAAGACGCCGGCATACGTATCGTCTGTGCCCAGGAAGGATCCGCCAAATTTGTCGCTGAGATTCTTGAAAAACACGGCTTTACCGATGTCGGCTACCTGGCGGGCGGTATTAAATCATGGGGAAATCTTCTTGTACCGAAACTGCTTAATCCCGGTGCAGCCTATGAACTCTACCAGTTCATACGTCCGGGTAAAGGGTCCTGCAGCTACGGCCTGGCCTGCAACGGGGAAATGATACTTTTCGATCCTTCACGCAATATCGATTTCTATCTTGGTTTCGCCAAAGCTAAAGGCTGCCGCCTTATCAGCACCGCCGAAACCCATCTCCAGGCAGATTACATTGCCGGAAGCAGGGCGGTGTCCGAGAGAACCGCTGCCCTCTTCTATGCCAACGAGCATGATTTCAAGGGTGCAAAGCTTGACTACATCGCCCTGCAGGATGGACAGGATATCGGTTTTCCGGGCGGCACACCATCGGTCAAGGCGCTCTTCGCTCCCGGGCATACACCGGGCAGTACGATGTATTTGATCGATGGGAAGTACCTCGTCACCGGAGATATCGTCTTCATCAAATCCATCGGCCGGCCCGATCTCGGCGGTAAAGTGGACGAGTGGGCCGACGAATTATATAAAACCATCAATAAAATCGAGGTCATGGACGGATCACTCATTGTCCTGCCGGGTCATTTTATCGACTGGGGAGAAGCCAACACCGATCTGAATTTCACCGAGTCGCTGCAGAAGGTCAAGGAATACAACAAGAGTATCTACACCATCAAAGACAGCGGTGAGTTCCTGACTTTTATCAAAGCCAATATGCGTGAGCAGCCACCGGAATATGCCACGATTCGCATGGTCAATGCCAATCTTGAACAGGTGGATGACGAGCAGGCTGAAATCCTTGATCTTGGCAAGAACGAATGTGCCGCCTCGGCCTATGCCGCCAGCCAGGCAAACGGTTGAGATATGACACTTGAATATCTCTCTTGCGGCAAGCCTCTGCATACGGGGGTGGCTGGCAACCTGCAGCCACCCTTTTTTCATGCTTTTCGCGTCCTCTCAATAGGTAAAGGGTAAATTGAATAATGAGGATTTTCGTTCGAGATCAAGGCATGCGAGAAATTTTACTCTAGGCGCCCTGCAAGAAATGCCCTTGGGGTGCATATAGTTGATATTCCGAGGATAAAATTTCGAGCATAACGCAGAAATCGGGCTAAAAGACAATTATTAGTCATATGAATCAAATGGACAGCCTTGAGCCAAGCGGCTATGAAAACGAGCCCGATGAACACTTCCTTCCGCTTCCAGCCGATTTATACGCCTCCCTGTTCTATCAATTCAGCCTCGACTCGGCAGAGGAACATTCCTGGTACCTGACTATCCTGGGCTCCCATTCCTGCCAGAACATTCTCGAACTCGGTTGCGGCACCGGTCGTATTTGTGAGTATTTGCGGCGTTGCGGACTCACCCTGTTTGGTATTGATAACTCACGGGAGATGCTCAATTTTTCAAGACCATCACGGCTTGTCCCCTGCTGTCAAATGGACATGACCAGGCTCGGCTTCAGCCGTTTTTTCGATGCAGCTCTTCTGCCCTGCAATACCCTTAACCTGCTGCAGGACGAACAGGCGATCAAGCAGTGCCTCTCGGAAATCAGGCTGGTACTCAGGAACCCGGGCCTGCTCATCCTGCACCTTTTTGTTCCTGACCGGGCACTGATAGAGCATGCAGGAGAAAAACTTTTCCAGTTCAGTCTCTCCGATCTGCACAACGGAACCAAACTGATCAGGGAAACAATACGGACTTATCATGCCGGGTCGCAGATGCTTACGCTGGAAGAACGCTACAAACTCAGACCGACCGCCGTTTTCAGCAAACGGGAAAATTATCTGCAAACCTTTCAACTCGCCGCCTTTTCACCCTCACAATGGTTTGAAATAATAGAAAATAGTGGTTTTTCCATTATCTCAACACATGGCCGGTTCGATCATTCTCCATTCCGTGAACAATATGGATCGACCCTGCTGCTTGTTGCCCGATGTACAGAACAGGCATGAGCGTTTCCCCCTGATCTCCCCTTTTTTTCTATCTCTTTAGGGTGCTTTTATTTATCTCCCTTGACCTAGGTCAAAGGAAAATAAACTGTTTGTATTTATAGTGATCACAACAATCGAGGTTGGGGTGAGAAGATCCCCAATTACCAGTGTAAACGTTATCAAATCTATAGGAGGTATCTCCATGTTTTGTAATCAATGTGAACAAACGGCCCACGGAACCGGCTGCGAGAAGGTCGGTGTCTGCGGCAAGCCGGATGGTGTTGCGGCACTCCAGGACCTGTTGACCCATGCCCTGCAGGGACTTTCCATCGTCGCTGTTGCAGCGCGTAAGGCAAATATTATAGACCCCGCCGTTGATAAATTCACCGCTGAGGCATCATTTGCCTGCCTGACCAACGTCGATTTCGATCCGGCACGATTTGTTACCTGGATACGGAAAACGGTACAACTCCGTGATGCATTGAGAGCCCGGGTTGAAGCTGCCGGCGGCTCTATTGCCGCCACTGCCGATAGCCTGGGCTTTATTCCGGCACCGGACCTGGCCGGTCTTGAAAACCAGGGCAGAGCACTGGATTTCATCCCCTCTCTTGATGAGAACGAGGACCTTCGTTCACTCAAACAGATTGCCCTTTACGGTATCAGGGGGCTTGCCGCCTATACCGATCATGCCGCTATCCTGAACCAGCAGGACAACGAGGTGTATGGCTTTATTCATCAGACCCTGGCTGATCTCACCCGTAAAGATCTCGATAGTAAATGATCTGGTCAGCCTCGTCCTGAAAGTCGGTGAAGTCAATCTCAAGGCAATGGAACTCCTTGATGCCGCCAACACCGGGACCTACGGCCATCCGGTACCGACCCCGGTTCCTCTGGGCGCCAAAAAAGGAAAAGCGATCCTGGTTTCCGGCCATGACCTGAAAGACCTGCGAGATGCTGCTTGAGCAAACCGCCGGCAAGGGGATCAACGTTTATACCCACGGTGAAATGCTGCCCTGCCACGGTTATCCGGAGCTGAAAAAATATGCCCATCTCTATGGCCATTATGGAACCGCCTGGCAGAACCAGCAGAAGGAATTTGCCGAATTCCCCGGCGCCATCCTCATGACCACCAATTGCATCCAGAAACCGACGGAAGCCTACAAGGCAAATGTTTTTACCGCCGGTCTCGTCGGCTGGCCCGGATGTTGCACACATTGGCGACGACAAGGATTTCACGCCGGTGATTGAAGAGCGCCCTGGAGCTTCCCGGTTTCACGGAAGATGGACAAAGGCGAGGTGTCATGACCGGATTTGCCCGCAATGCCGTCCTGGGCGTGGCTGACAAGATCATTGATGCGGTCAAAACCAGAGAAATCCGCCATTTCTTCCTGGTCGGCGGCTGCGACGGCGCCAAACCGGGCCGCAACTATTACACCGAGTTTGTCGAACAGGTTCCCGAAGGACTGCGATGGTCCTGACCCTTGCCTGCGGCAAGTTCCGTTTCTTTGACAAGGATCTGGGCGACATCGGCGGCATTCCGCGTCTGCTTGACGTCGGCCAGTGCAATGATGCCTACTCGGCCATCCAGATTGCCGTGGCCCTGGCCAGGTGCCTTTAAATGCGGGGTCAACGAACTGCCGCTCTCCCTGATCCTTTCCTGGTATGAGCAGAAAGCCGTGGCCATTCTGCTCACCCTGTTGAGTCTGGGCATCAAGGACATCCGTCTTGGACCGACCCTGCCGGCATTCATCACGCCGAACGTGCTTAACGTCCTGGTTGAAAATTTCGACATCAAACCGATCGCTGCAACAGCACAGGAAGATCTGCAGACCATTCTTGCCTGATCTGCATGAAGGATCATTTCCCGGTTGCCTGAAAAACGGCAGCCGGGTATGCACACCAGCCGCTTTATCAAAAATATTATCATCGAAGTAATAGAAAAAAATGCAGGAAAAGTTATTCCCTTGACACAAGTCAAAGGATATATGGCGCATTGTGGTACTATACATCGTCAAATGAAAAGCAAAGCCGTCAGGCTTATGGGTTGTACCGTTAACCTTGTACCATTAACCTTCTTAACGGGGATACAGCATGAAACAGGTAAGAAAAATTATAAAGATTAATGAGGAATTATGTGACGGCTGTGGTCTATGTGTGCCTGATTGCGCCGAGGGTTCCCTGCAGATCATCGATGGCAAGGTAAAACTTGCTGCCGAAAATCTCTGTGACGGTCTCGGCGCCTGCCTTGGCTCCTGCCCGACCGGCGCCCTGCAGATCATCGAGCGTGAGGCGGATGATTTCGACGAGGAGGCGGTTGAGAAATTTCTGGCGAACAAGGATAAAGGAGCCAAGCCGGAAGTTCCGCCGATGGACTGCGGCTGTGCTTCAACCCAGATACAGACTTTAAAACCGCTTACCGCGTGCCAGAGCGCTAACCAGCCGAAATCGGTCCCGGCTGGTATGGCTGCAGGTTCGCAACTTAGCCACTGGCCCATCCAGATTCGGCTGATACCGCCCAGTGCCCCCTTCATGCAGGGCGCTGATATCCTGATAGCGGCTGATTGCACGGTCGCAGCGGCTCCTGATTTCCAGAAGAGATATCTTTCCGGAAAGACGATCATGATGGGCTGTCCGAAATTTGATGATGCTGACAGTTATGTCCAGAAATTCACCGAAATCATCAATAGCTGCAACCTGAAAAGCATCACCATCCTGATCATGGAAGTTCCCTGCTGCTCCGCCATGAATGCTATTCTCAAGCGGGCCCTGAACCAGGCATCGGTTGTAGTTCCGGTTGAACAGATAACCATCTCGACCCGGGGACAGGAACTCGAGCGTATCAATTGGTAGATTAGTTACACTTAAAAGGAAAAGGCTGGAACAGTTTTCAAAACTGCTCCAGCCTTTTTCTTTGTCGTGTCATGGTGAACCGTTAAAACAGCACCTTCCAGATCTCAGTGATAGAAGCGGTTTTCACTGACCATCCCTCTTTGCTCCCGCTCCCCCGCTCCCTTTTTGCCAGCTGACGATAAGCCGTTGCTCCACCTCGATAACCTTTGCTCCGGCTGCAACAAAGAGGTGAAACAGGGGGCGTCCGAAAAAGAAAAGCTCCTCGCCCAGAGACAAATCAAAGGATTGCACCACCCCGGTCCGGTAAGCAATCTCCTTATTCACCAGATCTTCCAGCTCGGCTGCATTTTCCGGGGGACCATTGCTGAGCAGTGCTGCCATATCGGGACAGGGGAACAGACGTTCATGCTCTTCGACGTAAGGACGAATCGGGTTATCCTCTTCGATCAGGTCAAACCGGTTCAGCGTATCCTTTTCAATCAGTTCTTCAATCGCCTTCGTATCCCAGCACGCCAGGGCCCTGCAGGCCCTGGGCCGATGATCATAGATGGTACAGCCCTTTTCCCCGGGATCAAGAAAACAGCAGTTCCACGCACGACCTACCCCGCTGATTTTTATCAGTTCCTGCTTGATAGGCAACAGGCTGCCGGTAAGCGGATTATGGGCGATTTCGCCTTTTCTGATGGTTATCAGCTGAGCAAGCGGGATAGTGCCTGAGGCGACAAGACCTCGTCTTCCCGGTGCAGGGCAGGTCCACCGCTGGTACAGCAGGAGCCGCACCGTTTACATTCCTGTTGCTGTTCTTCCATAGTACACCGCACTCCTTAGTACCCCTCCTGCCCTGAGGCAGGATAGGAGTCCAGTATCCCCAGGAACGTGTTAGAGAAAGCCCTTTTTCCGCGCTCCTGGCTTAGAAATCCATAATGAAACTATAAACACCCTCTTCGATTACGCTGGTAACGTTCAGCCCGGAGTGATTGAATACAGCCTGCATGCGGTTGTTGTTACGCAGTACTTCGGCCGTAAAACCGGAGATGCCGTTAGCTTTGGCAATATTCACCAGGTGTTTGAAGATAAAAGTGCCAATTCCCTTGTTCTGCCATTTGTCCCTGACCACAAAGGCGACTTCGGCACGATTGGTCCGCTCATCGAGATAGTAGCGCCCGACAACGATAATTTCATCGCCATAAGCTTCCGGCAATGTCCCGACAATGGCGATATCGGTTCGATGATCGATATAGACGAAGTTATGGATCTGTCGCTGCCCGAATTTTTCCTGGTGGCTCATGAAACGGTAATAAATGGTTTCCTGCGAAAGCGCATAGAGCAGGTCACGAATCTGGGGTTCATCGGTCGGGTGAATCGGCCGGAAATTGATTTCGGTGCCGTCCTTGAGCAGATATTTCGTTTTCATGAAACTCTGGGAAGCCACGACAAACTTGCCCTCAACATCGGCAAACTCTTCCCGGATAAATTTCGCCTCGATGGCTTCCTTGAGCAACTGCGGCCGGTGATCGGGATGGGCAATGGAGATGAGCGCCAGTGTCCGATCCTGCACTGATTTACCGTGCAGATAGGCGCTTCCGTATTCCGTTACAACGTAGTGCACGGTTCCACGCGAAATAACCACGCCGGACCCGGGACTGAGCCGGGAGACAATGCGCGAGGTGCCTCCTGCGGTGGTGGACGGCATAACGATAATCGGCCGACCGCCGCTTGAGCGTGCGGCGCCGCGATTAAAATCAACCTGCCCGCCGATACCGGAGAAGAAATTGCCGTCTTCAGAGTCCGAACTGACCTGTCCGGTCAGGTCAATCTCAAGCGCCATGTTAATGGTGATCATGTTGTTGTGCTTGCCGATCACATTGGCGTCATTGACATAGTCCGTAGGCCTGAAAGAAAAGAGCGGATTATCGTTGATGTAATCATAAAGCTTCTTGCTGCCCATACAGAAACTGCCGATCACCTTGCCGCGATCAACCGCCTTGTGCTTGCCGGTCACCACGCCGGCTTCCATCAACTCCATAATCTCGTCGGAAATCAACTCGGTGTGGATACCAAGATTCTTCCTGTCCATCAGGTACGGGACGACCGCCAGCGGCAACCGGCCATATCCCGGCACTTTACCCAGACCAAATTCGATGGTTGCACCGTCGGGAACCAGGGCGGCGACCAGTTGGGCGATCTTCCGGCTGACTGGCGGCATCTCTTCGGGATATCCGCTCGATCAGCTCCATCTCCGCCGGAACCAGTATATCGAGATCATAGACATCTATCAGGCTGTCCCCGCGGGTCCAGGGCATCTGCGGATTGACCTGGGCGATCACGAGCGATGCGTTCTCGGCCGCACTCTTGACAATATCAACGGAAATGCCAAGGCTCATCTTTCCCCGTTTATCCGGCGGCGTAACCTGGATCAGGGCCACATCAAGCGGCAGTTTGCCGGACCTGAGCAAGCGCCGGAATATCAAACATCAGGATCGGGGTGTAATCGCCGCGTCCCTCCTGGTAGAGCTCCCGGACATTACGCCCGATAAAAAATGAATTCACCTTGAATGTTTCGGCATATTTCCGATCAATGTAAGGGGCGTCTCCCTTGGTGAGCAACTCGACAATTTCGACATCGGCGAGATTTTTGGCCTTCAGCACCAGGGAGTTCACCAGCACGACCGGCTCGCCGCAGCCGGTGCCGAGGAAGACCCGGTTGCCGGACTTAATATGCGACATGGCCTTGCCCGGCGTCATTATCATGTCGCGATATTTTTCCTGCCACTCGGCATCATATTCTACCATTACAAACCCTTGTACAGTCTGATGCTTTTACGGTTTTGCCAATGTCATATGCACATCGGCAACAATCGGTTCGGTACCGACATCTCCGACAATGAATGGATTGATGTCAAGTTCGGTGATCTGGGGAAAATCGGTAGTCAGTTGGGAGATACGCTGCAGGCCAACGGCAATGGCCTTAACATCAACATCCTGCTGCCCCCGTTTGCCTTCGAGCATGGCATATGAGCGGGTCGACTTGAGCATCTGCACCGCCTCCGACTCGGTGATCGGGGCGAGATGGAAAGCCACATCCTTTAAAACTTCAACAAAAATACCGCCAAGGCCAAACATCAGCATCGGGCCGAATTGCGGATCACGATTCATGCCCAGGATAACATCAAGCCCCCTCGCTACCATCTCTTCCACGTAAATACCGTCTATTACCGCATGAGGCGCCCGTTTCCTGATTTTCAGGCTCATCAGGTCATAGGCGTCTTCAACGGCCTCACCATTGGTCAGATCAAGCTGGACGCCACCCATATCACTTTTGTGGATAATGTTTGGGGAGACAATTTTCAGGGCAACCGGGTAACCGATACGCTCGGCAATTTCCACGGCTTCTTCCTGGCTGATTGCCAGCGCTCCGGCGGGGATTTTGAAGCCGTAGGCATTAAGGATATCCTTGCCCTTCACCTCGCCGACCGTCAGCCGACCGGTTCGCTGCCGCCTGGTAATAATGCGTTCGACACGCCTTCGGTTCACCCGGAAATGAGTGATCTGCCGGGGCGGCCTGTTTTTCCATAACGAATAGTGATACATCGCCCGCAGGGCTCCCACAGCCCGTTCAGGGCTGTCGTAGGCAGGAAGGCCGGAGGCGCAGAGCCGCTCTTTGCCGGGCAGAAAGTCCTGTCCTCCCATAAACGAGACGACAACCGGTTTCGATCCATCCGCGGCATCGGCCATGGCCAGTGCCGTTTCTGCCGGCTTACTCATGGTCTGGGGCGTCATGATGAGTAAGACAGCATCAACAGATGCATCGGCCTGGGCCGCCTGCAGGGCGGCAACATAACGTTCGGGATCGGCATCGCCGAGAACATCAATAGGATTATTGACCGCAGACTGTCGCGGAAGTTTCTCCCGCAGCAGGGTAATCGTCCTGTTGTCCAGGATCGCCACCTGCATTCCCGCCTTTTCAACGGCATCTGCCGCCATGACACCGGGCCCCCCGGCATTGGTGATAATCAGGACCCGGTTGCCCCGGGGCAGCGGCTGCAGGGCCAGCGCGGCAGCATAGTCAAACAGGGCCTCAAAGGTGTCCGCCCGCACCACGCCCGAACGGTTAAAGGCGGCGGCATAGGCACTGTCTACCCCGGCCTCCACTCCCGTATGGGCGGCGGCGGCTTTTAAACCGGCTGCGGTTGTACCCGATTTCAGCATCACCACCGGCTTGACCGAGGCCACCTCTTCCGCCGCCTTGACAAAGGCGTCTCCGGCACTGATCTCTTCGAGATAACCGATAACAACCTGGGTCTTGTCATCTCTGGCGAAAAAGGAAAGCAGGTCGATTTCATTGATATCGGCCTTGTTGCCGATACTGATCATTTTAGCAACGCCGAGGTGGCGCGCACTGCAGAGATCAAGCATGGCCGCACAAACGGCTCCGGATTGTGAAAGAATGGAAATACTTCCCGGCTCCGGATAGCGTCCGGCAAAGGTGGAGTTTAACCCCACCCCGGTATTGATGATTCCCAGGCAGTTCGGACCAAGCAGGCGGACGGCCTGCCTTCGGCAGAGCTCGACCATTTTTTTCTCGATAGCATGCCCCTCCTGCCCCATCTCTCGAAAACCTGAAGAAAGTACGACAATCCCCTGGACACCGGCTTCGACACATTCCTTGACCGCCTCAAAAGCGGCCTCCCGGGGAACAACGACGACACCAAGATCCACCTCCTTACCATAGGTATGCAGGTCGGGATAGCAGGGCAATCCGAGAAGGGTATCGGCTTCCGGGTTTACCGGGATAATTTTTCCGCTGAAATTGGCTGAAACAAGATTTAACAGGACATCATGCCCGACCTTGCCGGGCGTACGGGACGCTCCGATTACCGCCACGGATCGGGGGCTAAAGAATACATCAAGACTCATCCTGATATCTCCACCTGAGAGAAAATGACGGTGCAGCCGGTCGTATTACGGCTTGAGCAGGGTAAACCCGTTATCCTGCAGAACTTTATAAAAGCTGCCGACCTTGTCCGTATTGACGCGCATGTAGATGCGGTCGAAACTGCCATCGTGGGCAATCTTAATAAGCCGGGTACACTTTATATTATTCTGCTCAAGCAGCAGGGCGATACGACTCAGACTGGTATCAGATCTTGCTTCGTCCAGTACGGCAATAAGCGAAGACCCTTTTTCCGCTGCGCCAAAAAGTTTTTTATAGGCCGCCGTCAGATCACGCATCGAGAAAATACCGACAACCGTGTCATCCTCGGCAACGATGGGCAAGGCTCCAACCTTATCACGATTGAAGACTATCAGGGCATCATCAAGACTTGCATCAATGCCGACACAGGAACAATTAGAGGACATGATTGCACTGACCGGGGTTATCTGAAAGATCTTGAAATGGGCTTCCCGGGTGTCGTCATCAAGAATGGTAGACGGAGTGGCCGAGCGCAGATCACGATCAGAGACAACGCCAATCAGCTTATTATCCGAATCAACAACAGGAAGATGACGGAAATGGTGCTCGTCGAGTAAACGTCTGGCTTCAGGCAGCAAAACATCCGCAGTAATTGTCAGAGGGTTGGCGGTCATGTAGTTAGCGATAAACATAATAGCTCTGTCTCCGGCTCACACCGGCCCCGATTAACGGTTAAGATTGGTCTTCCAGCGCTCTATGGCATACCCCTGAGGTATGTTCCGACTGCTTGCCTGTGCCCAGCGTCACACGGTCACGGACAACATCTTTTTACTCATTCCATTTTCTTTAATAAGCTCAAAGGAAAATGTAAACGACAATATTGCAAGCTGCTCTTGCAGTAGCAATTGTTGGAAACGTACGACAAATGACTTAAGCGAATGCAGGCAGGGTTCCCGGCCTGATGCTGCTCACTGATTTCCAGTCTCAACCTGTTTTTGCAGCCTCAGCAGCCGTTTTCGATACGTCTCATTGTTCGGATCAATCATTGCTGCAAGCGAATACTCTTCTTTGGCACGGAACGTAATACCTTCATTATAATAATGATCACCGAGCCAGAGATGAAACTCTGCCACCTCAGGTCTTTTCTTTACCGCCTGCCTGATGAGGAGCAATGCTGCGTTGGGAAGGTCATGACGCTGATAAAAGAGGATCATTTTTCTGAACAACGCCGGCGCAACTTCAGGCTCATTGACTGCAAATCCTGACGCCTGGTCAAAACAGTAAATCGCATCATCAATTCTCCCGACCCGATCAAGATATTCACCAAGCATTACCCAGGGTTGAACGGTATGCGGCAAAATCCCCCTGATTTCTTCCCGGGAAAAATCGTGTGCTTCCAGGATGGAAACCAAAATATCAGCCCGGGGAGAGGTTTGCCTGATACGCTCACGTAAAATCTCCGCCGCCAGATCCCGTTGTCCTGAAACCAGCAGCCGTTCCACCCAGGCGTAGGCTGCCTCGTTTGTCTTTCGTGACCGGCGGTAACCTTCCTGCATGAAGGCACGTGCCTCTGCCGACCCGGCAGGAAGAATCATGCCGATTTGCTGGAGGTAGCTGCCTTCCAGAGGCTGTTTCCGGGATGCCTGCAGGTAATAGGCAAGCGCTTTCGGCCTGTTTCGCCTGACAACGCTCAAATTACCGAGATAGTAAGGATACACCCCCTCCAGGGGATCAAAAACCTGAGCGTTCTTAACAATACTTTCAGCCGTATCTGCAATTTCAGGTGCGAGGTGACTGCTGAGGTAAAAGTTTTTTACCTTTGCATACTGATGAGCGGCGACCAGGATACCAATCTGCACAGCAATGGTTGTAATCAATAAGAGCGAAGTCCCACCACCCAGTAAAAGTCCGGTTCGCTCCGCCATGCCGGCAAGTGTTGTGCTGGCCCGATGGGTTTGGTACTTGGTGTTGACCACCGCCACCAGCAGCCCGCACAGGAAGAAAAAATAGAGACCGACAGCACCGTTATGCAGGTTGAAATCAAAGATACTGTGGATCAACAGGGCGAAAATCGAGGTAAAACAGGAGATGCCAACCAGAACAGCAAAACGGTCGCCCCGCTGTCTGATTTTCTGCCAGCCATGCAGCAGCACAGTAAGACAAAACCATGCGGCAAGGATGAAAGCAATTACCCCGCCATCGGTCAACAATTCAAGGTAATCATTGTGCGCATGATCAAAAACAATATCAAGCGGGATGGTTTTATAAGACGGGTATATATCATTAAAGGTGCCAAAACCGGCACCGAACAGGGGAAAATCTTTAATGATGGAAAGGCAGTCAGACCAGACAGTCATCCTGCCGTCCAAGATCTCCCCGGCAGCATTAAACGTCGTGCCAAACCTGTCAATAATGGGCTGCCAGCCAAACCATGTGACAAAAAGAAGAGCGATGAGCAAGGATGCCCATAGTGTTGCATTCCTGAAACTTCGCCGTTTATAGCTGACGAGGAGTACAAAGAGCAGCATTGAAAGAACAATCGTAATGATTCCTCCGCGACACAAGCTGATAAAAACAGAGAGGATCATCAGGATGAAACCGACCCCGAACAGCGGGTAGAGGCTGCTGTGCGGTGAGGCAAAGAAGGCAACAATCTGCTCTCTGAGACCATCCCTGTCATCAGCCAGCGGACGGTAGAACAAGAGGAGGCCCAGGACAAGCGGGCTCATTGCCGCCATAAAGGCGGCATATTGATTGATATTGACCCAGGGACCGCCTGGACTACGGCTGGGTACAGCGCGGAACCAGTAAATATGGTTGTCTGCAGTAAATTGCTGAAGAATTGCAACCAGGGCGATAAAGATTGCCAGCACTACGACAAATTTCAGGGTGTTCTTGATGCGCTTTCTGCTCCTCAGCAGTTGAATAGTCAGGATATAAAAGACGGTGTAGGATGCGATGCGCAGGAACTCCTGGAGGGTAGCCTTTTGATTCACCGATAGTGGAATCCAGTCCAGCCCACCGCCCTGTTCGTAAATGAGGCGATACACCTCCCAGTTGCCCGGCGCGACTAACCTGATGACGGATGCGGGAAGCGGAACAAGCTGTACGAGCATGAAAGCGAGGATCAGCAGCAGGGGTGCAAGGCCGGGAACGCTGAGGAATCTCAGGCCGACTCCTTTCAGCCTGACAAACATGAAAAGAAAGGCGACAGACGACAGCACTTCAACCGTCATCAAAGACCAGTGTTCGACAGTGGCAAAAGCCAGTGGAGAAAAAGCGAGAATGAAAAGGAAAATTCTGTAGGAAAGGTTAGTCATCCGGAAATAAGATACTTAGCGGTTTGAGACTTCCTGAGCAAGAACAATTACTGCTTTATGTATTTCTCCTGCAAGATTCCATCAACCTCAGAGATGGCTAAGTAAAAACTCGGATAAACAAGGAGTGGCGATTTTTTCAGGTGCGAAGGCATACAGGTAGTATGCCGAGTGACGGAAAAAGTTCCACGACGCAGTAGATCGAAGTTTTTACGACGCCATCATTTGTGATATTCATCTTTTTTATAGTAACTGTAGTAGCCGTAATTATAGCCCCTGGAATCACCTTTTTTCATACCGTTCAAGACAAAGCCCAGCAGGTTGACATGGACATCATTAAGCTTTTTCATGCCGGAGTTCAACATGTCATAGGTCGTCTTACCAAATCGTACAACCACTATGGTTCCATCGACAATGCGGCCGAGGGCCAGGCTGTCGGTGACACTTTGAATGGGTGAGGAATCCAGCAGTACAAAATCAAATTTTTGACGCAACCGTAACAGCAATTCTTCCATTCTCCGCGAACCGAGCAATTCTGCAGGGTTTGGAGGAATCGGGCCGGAAGGGAAAATCATCAAATCCCCCTCTGGTGTAGGGAGAATGGTGTCATCATCGGTTAAACCACTCAGGTAACTGCTGAGACCCGCCTCATTGATGACGCCGGCCACTAAGTGCATACGCGGCCTGCGAAGATCGCAATCGATAATCAGGACTTTCTTTCCCCCCTGGGCCAGAACCCTTCCAAGATTAAGAACTGTACTGGTTTTCCCCTCTTGCGCTGCCATGCTGGTAACCAGGATCACACAAGGTGGTTTCTCGGCGGAGGACAGCAGCAGGCCGGATCGGATGAGTCGATAGCTCTCGGCAAGCGGCGACAATGGTTGATCAATCACATGAGACTCTATATTCTCTCCGGATTTCGAAATGTTGGCGACCGTGCCGAGAACAGTCAAGCCATATCGTTTTTCAAGTTCAGTATCTGATTTTGCCGTATTATCAAGATACTCAATCAGAAAGGCAAGTCCCAAGCCGGCAGCCAGACCAAAAATCAGGCCGAGCAGCAGATTACGAGGCTTATTCGGTCGCGACGGTCCACCGGGCCGTTCGGCTTCTTTAACCACCCAGATATTCACACTCTGTGCCTGCTCGGTTACATTCTGCTGCTTGATACCGTTTTCGAGCAGTTCATAAACGGTCCGGTTACTCTCGGCTGCCCGGGCAAGCGTCGTGTACTGGACAAACTTCTCATTCAGATTGAGAATGTCATTTTTCGTCTCCTCAATCAGCGCCCGAACGTCGCGTTCTTTTAATTCGGCAAGTTTGTAGGCATTTTTTGTCGCGGCAACAATTCTCCTGACTTCACGGCGACTCTCGTCCTGTAAATCCTCAAGTTCTCCCTTCGCCTGGATCATCAGCGGGTGCTTGGGGCCATACTTTTTTGATAGTTCCTTTATCTTCTGATCGCTCTTGGAAAGGTTGTCGCGAAGTTGCTTGAGTACCGCGCTGTCAGCAAAGACAGGAATATTTTCCAGCTCAAAGAAATTTTCCTTTGCCGCCTCAATCTGGGAGACAAGCGCCTCAAGCTCTCTTCGCTCGGCTTCAGCTTTTGAAAGCTGGCTGCTCAAGTCGCTCAGTTTCTGAGGATAGATGGCCATTTTATCTTCAACAGTGACCAGATCATTATCTCTCTTGTATTGCTGCAGGGTACGCTCTGATTGATCAAGTTTTTTGCGTTCCTCTTCTGCTTTTGAAGTCATCCAGCGAATGGTTTGACCCGACGATGCCATCTTTATTTCGAGCATCTCGTCCATATAGGCGGTTACCACCGCGTTGGTTATCATTGCCACCATGGCCGGATCACGGCCGGTAAAGCTGATGGATACAACTTTCGTCTCTTCAACAGGCTGCACGGATAAGCCGCCGCTTATCATCACGGCTATTGTCTTTTCGAGCGCCAGAGTATCTAATTTCGACGATTTCTCTTCTGCTGACAGGGGCTTGCTTCCCTGTTTTTTATCACTGGTAAAAAAAGAAGTCAGACTGCTCAGCCAATTCCTGACAGCGCTGCTGACAGAGGAAAGCGGGGACGCAGCCGTTTCCTTGGCAGGAAAAAAGTAATGGCGGTACTTCGTTGCAAGATCCAGGCTTGTAACAACCCGCCGGGCCACATTAATACTTTTAATAATTTCAGCCTGGGTTTTAAGGAAATCCGGATCATAACCATAATAGATGCCAAGATTCAGCCCTCGAGTGTCCTCGTTTTTCTCAATAAGGACTCGGGAAGAAGCAGTATAATAAGGGATTGCGGTGTAGGTTTGTATCACGGTGATCAGAAACACCAGGATGAACAGAGAAAGAATAATTCCCTTCCGTTTAATGATTACCTGCAGATAGTCACGGACGTTAAATGCCGGTTCTTCCTGCTCGTGATATTGTTGTTCGTAAAATTCGCCCATTACAGCTTTTTAATTGAATTTTGGCAGCACTCGCCAGCTGCTGATCGGTTCATCAGAGCCGCTCAGAAAAAACTCTCCGGAACGACGATTACATCGTCGTTATAAACAGCGGTCGTATCAAGATCCACATCCTCAAATATCTTCTTCTCATTGTTGACGACTCGAACGATCCTGACACTCGATTTTGAGGCCTTACCGGTAAAACCGCCGGCCAGGGCGATCATCTGCAATACGGTAGAACCCTCACTACATGGATAAGAGCCGGGCTTATTAACTTCTCCGGTGACGAAGCACATGGCGGATTTAGCTATTACCACCGTATCGCCATCGAGAATCGGAATATTTTGCGTGATATCCCCTCCTTCGATCAAAGAATCAAGATTGATGGTAATCAAACGGTCCTGCCCTTTTTCCTTGCGCTTGATGGTCGCCGTATCACCCGCATCACTCTCAAGACCTCCGGCTTTTGAAATGAGCTCAAGCAGATTGATGGGCCCCCGCAGTTCTATGAGGCCCGGCGTTCTGATCCTGCCCAGGATCACCACTTTTTTACTGCGAAACTCTTCTATGAAGACGTTTACCTGCGGATTGACCAGGTAGCCCTCCGACAATAATTGCGCGATCTTGTCCCTGATACCGGTAATGGTCAGATCGCTTACTTTCACCTGTCCGATCAACGGCATAATAACCGTTCCGTCATCGCCGACACGTACTCTTGTCTGTAAGTCATCATTATCATAGACCGTAATACCCAGCACATCGCCGGGACCAACGAGGTAGTCGTCGGCACGAACAATACCTGCCGAGGCAAAAAGCAGCAGCAGGATTAATACACGATGAATTGCCATTTTCATGGGATACATTTTCTAAGGTAAAGAATTAGCAGTGAATTTCGCTACAGCGAGAAGCTAAAGTTCAAAATAACAGTATTGGTAGTATAATCAAACAAATTATCACTGGAATCCCGTTTGTCGTAATTATAGGCTAATTCGACCATCACCCAGTCGCGAAACTCATAGCGTAGTGCCGGGCTGATGGTGTAACGCCTTTCATTTCTTTCTGATTCGAGAATCTGGTTGTATTTGGTGTATTCATAAGTTCCGCTAATGGAGCCGGACAACTTGTCGGTTAATTGCTGGTTATATCCTAATTCGACTCCCCAAACATTCATATCGACTGCAAGCGAACTATTGGACTCTTCGCTTTGCCCATAGAGACTCAAGTCAAGAGAGGTCTTGAAGGTCCTTTGATACAAGGCTTGAAGTTCATAGGTCAAATTGGAGGAATCATAACTTCCGGCAACCGCATCTTCGGCGTAAGTCCTTGTCTGGGTACCAATTTTACCCGTCAAGGACAGCCTCTCGGTTGCATTCCACTCATGCCGGCATAAATATAGTATTGCTGATTGTTTTTCTCTTCAGCCGTTTTGTATACAACATCTATCATACTCCACTCCAGAAAAACGGCTGTTTTCACACTATACTGGTAGTATCCGTATAAATCCAAGAGTACTGTCAGTGCGATTAAACGGATCGTTTACGTCATCATCATAGTGCAGCAGAAAGGTCGAGTATTCCAGCTTCACGCTGGTTTTCTCGGTGATGGCATAATCTGCAGTAGCCATAAAAAGATTGGAGGTAAACCGTCGCAGGTCATTACGGTAAAGCGAACCGATTTCAAGCTGATCCTCGCCGACGGTGATACCGTCAAGGAGTTGTAATGAAAGTCCGTTACTCATGTTGTAGCGAAACAACCCCTGTGCTCTGCCTGTCGTATCGTCAAGTTTTGAGTCATCCGAGTAACTATTATAATTAAGCTCAGCGAGAGCAAAGGCCTGGTACGAGCCAGTTCCTTCAGATTCATCAATCGGGAAACGCAGCCCGCCGGGCGAGGTGTTGTTGGCGGCAAAATGAATAGGGGCCTGTTTGCTGCCGGGAAGAGAAAACCAGATACCCGGCGTTATCGTGGTAAGGAGATTGGAGACCTGCCCCAGTTGCGTACCGTCCGGATTATCAGATTCAGGCAACAAAACCGTATCGCCGTTTGGCTGGGTGATCACCTCAACCGGCAAATTCCCGTTAACATTATAGAGGTTGTCCGTATATTCAAAGCCAATACCGATATAAGGGTGAAAGTATCCGCCGCTCGTGCCAAACAGGTCCGAGTCACTGGTCTTCGAGACGTCTTTACTTCCAAACAGCTCCGGTTCACTGGTCTTCGGGACCTCTGTACCTGCCGGCGAGACCTCGGGGTCTGCAAACTGCAGGCTGTCCGGTTGCAGCTGCCGACTGAGGACAAAAGGAACCTCACCTCGTGCGTCTACCCGAAATACAAACACCACTGCCATAGCGAGCAGCACGCTGACCAATGTGCCCCTGGAAACAGACCGGCATGTCGTTTGAATTTTATTATACACGGCGACTTATATTATTGCGCATAATCATTTTAAAAACCATTCTTCTGCAAGACTATCCAGGAAATCACAGTCACCAGGACCAGCACCGCAAGAGTCAGGTCAGTTATCATTTTCCCGTTTATTTATCTTTGGCTTTCTCTGTTGATCATAATCCGCCGCTGCATCACTCAGTTGTCGCCTACGCAATTGAAAACCGAACTGACGAAAAAGTCTCTGGCATTGGCGAACACCGAGATCAACACAATATTCCCGATTAATAAAGGCAGACAGGGTTTTGCCATCCCATTTATCGGAACCAAGGCCATAAGCTGTCGGAGATCTGCGTAAAGCCTTATTTATTTCTGTCAGTTGCTGCTCGCTCAACTTCCGGGGACGCCCGGAACGTTCCGTGTCTACAAGGCCGGCAAAACCTTCATCTTCGAAACGACGAACCCAGTACTGAATGGTTCGCGGGGAATCACCAAGCAGGGCGGCAACTTCCAAAGTTGCAATTCCACGGGCGACCAGTAAAATAGCGTGAAGCCGGTGTTGATAGCGCGCTTCCGGGGACCTCCGAATTTCATCCTGAAGTTCGAGGGTTACTGTTTCTACGGCAGTTATAGCAGGTACATTCATAGCGACAGCGTATCACTTGAAATAGTTATGCGCAATTAATTATGTCGTAACACAAACACAGACCAGTACACACAAGAAAAGGCCGCCCCGCGATAACGGAATCAGCCGCTTTCTTTTTTAAATTCAGTTATTTGTCAGTCACCTGTCCGATTTTCATAAAGCGTATCGGAACTTATACCTGATCCACCACCCGATAACGGAACAGTCCGGAAACGATGGCTATTTTCCCAGGCACTCTTCTTAACCACCAATGATGCGACCTCTACTCGTTCCTGTCCAGCATAGTATATCTTCCCACAAACCCCACAGTGCGTTGAATGCCAATTTCGTATACTAGGGCCACTGAAAAACGAAAATTTAAAGTTAAGGGAATCTTGAATGATTATATAATAAAATAATTAAATAAACAAATAAAATAAAAATCAACCTAAATTTTATATAACTGTAATCAATGACTTTTTCACTATCAGGTATTTTGATAGATAATATCTTTTAATAATTTTTCTCACTTTTGCCTACCTTTTCAGTACGCTCCTCAAATTTACAGAAACGTTACTTATTCCCTTTCACGATAAATTCAAGGAAGACCGTATGGTCAGTCAGTTCAAAATCACGAAACTGAAACCCGTGTTGGAACACTCCATTGATATTTCTTGCCCATATATGATTAGCGGGAACAGGAATAGAATAGGTTTCTTCGCCCAGGGGGAAGGAAATAGTGGTAACAACCACTAATTGGAGAGATGTCAATTCCGGTATAATCGCCCGACACCCTCTGCGTGAGAAATCTATAATCGTGCCGCTAAATACTTCTCCACTCCGGCTCACCGTGCAGCACATTTCCAATCGTACCGGATATCTGACATCTTTTCTGAATATCCTCAAATAATCGAGCGTATGCAGCACAGATCGCATGACAAGTGCTGCCCGTTTGGGTTTTCGTTTTACTGATCTGCGTTCTTTATATATTATCCCCTTCTCGTTCAAGATATAAGGTCAAGACGATATACCCCAGCAGATAGAGGATATAAATCGCAAAAAAAACATAATCGGGAATGGAATAAAACGGTTCAAATAAAGTCACACCGCCTAAAAACACACTAAATCCGACGATAACTCTGACCGTCTGTTCTTTCCCCAGGCCATAACGTACAAGAAGATGATGCAGATGATGCTGATCGGCCTTGAAACGGGCTGTGTCCATGCAGGACCCTTCTGGTCATCACAACAATGGTATCGGTTATTGGAACCGCAAGGATCAGAAGCGGAACGACAGGGCGCGTAATCGGTTCAACGCCCTGGGTCATCACTATTGCCATGTAGGCAAGAACGAAGCCAAGACATAAGCTTCCGGCATCACCCATAAAAACGGTTGACGGAGTCCAGTTGAATCGGAGAAAACCAAGGACCGCTCCGGCGAATGCCAGGTTCAGCAGCATCAGGATGCTGTTGCCGCCAAATGCGGCATGAAGCGCAAATGTAGAAAATGCGACAAAGGCAATACTTCCGGCAAGACCATCCAGTCCATCTACGAGGTTGAAGAGAATTGTATCACACCAACAACACAGAAAATAGTTACCGCCCATATAATGAAATTGATATCGGGCAACACAAGCGGCCCTACACCAAATAAATCACCGAAAGATACGAGATAGAGCATCGCCGAAATACATGATAGATGCACAGGCAAGAATCTGGGCAAGAAACTTACGGCCTGGACCAAGTTCCCTGAAATCATCAAGGAACCCAATAAGGAGCAGGACTGACAGGCCAAGGAATAACCCGCGAAACCCCTATGAATAGGAATAAAAGAAGGCTGCTGAAAGTCGCAGCGATCACCATGCCGATTCCACCAACAAGAGGCCGGGGTACCCGGTGCTACCTTCCGGCTGTCCGGCCTGTCAATAAGTCCAATAGCACGGGCAATACTCGCAAGTCGCGGAATGACAAACAGGGCGGAAAATAATGCCACCAGGAAAGCCAGTAACATTCTTAACTCTGAGGAAAGGATCATAAGATAATGAGATAAATTAGTAATGAAGCCACTCCCCGCGGCAAGCCACGGGGTATCGGGCCTATTCCTCTAAATATAACGCGGCAAGCCGCGGGGAATTAGACCCTAAATTTGATTAAAAAACAGTAGCACTATTATCTCAGCGATATTACCAATCTGAAATCATTATGTCCAGTGATATTGAACAATTAAAGTGGACAGTCAATCAACCTAAATATTTCACGGATATACCAATGAATGTTTCAAGGAATTCTTGCATGCCCCAAAGAGGTTATTTTATTACGGTGTGGAACTCACTGCTATCGTCGGTATCAGCGAGACACATGCCAGTTCCATTTACCGCAGATATCTAAGCAGACAGTATCGATGCCATCTGACTCGACAATCGAGTAAGGCGGCATGGGGCACAGCGAAGTGCTTAACGCTGGGCAGGGGCATGCAGTTCAACAACTGCTGATCGACAAGTTCCGGCCAGCTGAAACTGCCATTTGCTCTGTGGACCCGTGAAGATATTATCAAATCATGATTAAGTATTTTGGTAATTAAGTTACTCGTGATATATTTCAGCGTGAACAGTTTGAGTCTTGCACATTAAGCCACACAGAAACTTGAAATAATGAGAAAACAGTTGAATAAAATACTTGTTACCGGTTCGTCCGGTTTTATTGATCAATCAAAGCACTCTCTTTTTTGGTGCCTCGAAAATCTGCTGAGCATATTATTGTCCAAGAGTATGGAAATTATCATTCACAGACGGTCGACCTGTTGCCTAAGAGGTGGTTATTTAACAGGACCAAATCATTCAGGTGTTCAATTGCATGGTTTTCTCAATTTTCTGGTAAGATGTAATGTTGAAGGCCGAAGCAACAAAATACCTCTGGTTATAAAGGTAAACAAATACGTGATAATATCCACTCCGAGGATGTTGCACGCTTCATTAATGCATTGATTGAATGACACCACGATAGGAAGCGTACAACATTGGTGGTGGCAAAGAAAACAGCTGCTCCATCCTGGATGCCTTCAACATAGGCGAAAAGCTCAGCGGAAAGACTATGCAATACACCTATCTTGACGATAACCGCATTGGATACATATCTGTTATTACAGTGATCTTAGCAAAATGTGAACATTATCCAAAATGGACTAACTTATTTCGCTTAGAATAATTGCCAGATTGTAAAGGCGCGAGTAACCAGAAGTTACAGGGAATAAAGCTAATTATTGGAGAAGTAATCTATTCATATAGGATAATTTATTTATAATTAACAATCTAAAAACGACATCTTTTGAAAATTTATTTTACATCAAAGTTTAGTGGCGTTTATATTCTGCTAAAAAAACTGCATTCCTTGCCAGACCGTTTGGACGAAAGAAGTTAATCGTAGTTTTTTCCTTGATATTGTTGCAAGGTATAATGCAGAATCGCCTTAATGATATTACTTTTGCTTGGCATTTGCCGCCAACCCGGAACAGATTCAAAACAGTCCCATCGGTCAAAAGATCATAGCTTTTTTACCGCATATGGAGAATAAACAATTATTAATCACTTCTGGTTGCTTTGCAATTCTAATGTTATTGTTTTAGATAGCCTATCTTGCAGAATTTAATCGAGTAAACTACGCGAATAGGTTCGCACATTGGTTAAGATTGCGCCTTATACGTCAAATGCTATCACAGCCATACCAGTACTTTCTTTACAATACTGGCATCCTCCATAAAAAAATCGTTGCAGACGTAGCACAATACACCAGTTTTGTACTCCTTCCTCTATTGGACAGTGTTGCTCGAACTATAACCGCAGTGCTTCTTTTACTACCTGTTGATTGTTAATCCAGTCATCCAATTGCGGCAATTTCGATTTTTCGGTTTCTTCTCATATAGTTTCTTATAAGCTGCTTTCAAAACGTTGTGATCGTGCATCTGATTTGTTAAATGCAGCTAAGTCCAAGGAATTAATGTGGAATTACTCCAGCTTTTACCGGTATAAAACCAGTTAAAATTCTACAGAACCATACATTTCATCATGAATTTTTCCCAATGACTGGCCCACGCTCGAATATTGCCTTAATTCCTTTTTTATTCAAGCCTTCCACGTTATTTGGTAGAACCACTTGCTTTTGGTGGGTTGGTTGCTGTGGTAATATTCATGGGAATGCAGGATATAAATTTTACCAATATACTACCAACTCTTGCTGTTATGGCTGTCGCCGGTTATCGGTTAATGCCTGCTCTTAATATTTTATACGCACAAATGACTAGTATCAGTACCATGAAACATACTTTGAATGAAGTCTATGTCGAGTTCTGTGAAGCTGCCCAGGATGTAGAAGACGAGAAGAGAGTGGGAAGTGTTGACTATTTTGCTCGTCCAGTTGCCATGCATTGGGAAAAAGCTATTCCAAAAATGGAAGAATATCTCGTTTGTCTATCCCGGTTCCGCCAATCCGATTATAACTAATTTAGACATTACCATTGAAAAAAACACTTCTGTAGCATTTGTCGGACGAACTGGATCCGGAAAGTCGACATTAATTGATTTAATTATTGGGCTTCATCGGCCTACTTCAGGAAATATTTTTGTTGATGAAAAAGAGCTAACCACAAATGATCTTCCGTCTTGGATGGCCGGAATTGGCTATGTACCGCAAGACATTTTCCTTGTAGATGATACTATCGCCCGTAACATTGCTTTTGGTTTTCATGACAAGAATATAGATTTAAATCGACTTCGCGAGGTCTGTAAAATCGCTCAATTACTTGATTTTATAGAAAATGATTTGGAAAATAATTTCGAATCAATAGTTGGTGAACGAGGAACCTGCTTTATAGGCGGCCAGAAACAGCGTATTGGTTTAGCAAGGGCTCTCTATCATAAGCCTACAATATTGATAATGGACGAAGCCACCAATGCCTTGGATAAAGAAACCGAGAATCGATTAAAGCACTTAATCAATTGCAAGGTCAGGTACCATGATTTCTATTTCTCGACAACTCATCGACTTATTGATCACTGTAAGCGATAATTTATCTTTAAGAAGATTATTTTTGGTTCATGCCAAGTTACAGACCCATGTAACAATTAAATTTTCGGATAAGGCCTTTCCAACTTATGCGCGCATCAGCGGTTGTATGTAATTAATCTTCTCAAATCCACGTTGTTACGGTTTTTCTCCCAGGCATCTATCAGAGATTGCATGGTGTTATATCGGCAATTCGACTGTCAAGGCATTGGCCTTTTAAAGCGCTGAATTCAATCTCCGCCATATTGAGCCAACTTCCATGTTTCGGTGTGTAATGAACTCAGGAAGATGCTCCGGCCAGAACGTGCCTAGTTTACGGGGCCCTCAAATGTTTCATACAGAGAGGCCACGGCACTGTGCGTATTCAGATTATCCATCACCAACCGAACCTTGATCGCCTCGAGGATAGCGCTCATCAAGCATCTGCTTAATCTGTTGAGCCCAATCTTTCCTGGTACGTCGCTCTGTCACCGTAACATGTCGCCTGCCACCGTATGGCTCACTTCCATGAGATTTGTACCACGCCATTTCTCCGTACATATTCATCATCAATGCGTGCCGGTTGACCCGCCTTGCAAGGAATCGGGGTGCGGACCTCGCCGATGACTAACTGCTTACAGGACTCATCCATACATACCAATGTTCAACGACAATTATAATTCCCGTTGCAACTCTCACCTGTGTCAATGTAATCTTTTCTACATTCATCCGGAGGATAGGGCAACGCTGAGGAGCGACCTGAGCGCCGAGATGAATGCCGTAAGGATGGAGACCGGGCAATGATTCGCTCGGTCTTCTTTTTTTCTCCATCCATATGGCCCTAAGGCGTTAAACCTCGGGGGTTTGGGTAGGCGGCGTTGTGACGATCGGATTGTCAGTATCTCTCAACCGCATGTTCGACCGATCGTAGAGGAAAGGTGAGCAAGAGTACCGAGTTCGGAGCTAAGCTGAGCGTAAGTCTGGTTGATGGTATTGCCATGGTAGATCACATCGGCTGGGATGCGTTCAATGAGAGTCAGGATCTGATTGGTCAGATCAAGATGTACAAACAGCGTTATGGCTATTATCCCAAAAGCGTATTGGCCGATGGGATTTATGGTACCCGACCAACCGCTCGTTCATGAAGAAAAAAGGTATTCGATTTGGCGGTAAAGCGTTAGGTCGTCCAGCGAAAGTAACTGCTGAAAATAAAGAGACATTGAAACAACAGAAGAAACAACGGAGGCAGGATGCTCTTGAGCGAATTCCCATTGAGGGAAAGTTCGGCCAGGGCAAGAATGGTTATCGGCTCAATTATATCAGAGCCAGACTTCGAAAGACTTCAGAGGCTTGGATCAAAAGCATCTTTCTGGTCATGAACCTGATGGTTCTGCTGAGGAAACTGTATGATGAGCTTGTTTCTTTCGGCAGAAACGAGTTTTTTGCTGTTTTACAAACCTGTTTGACTCAAATGATCACTATTCTACCGAGCATTCTCAAGTTACCACGAATGAGAGCACGGCTTTGTTAATGATTTTTTGAGGAGGAAGGCTCTACATAGTACTAGAACAGACCCCTGAAATATAGTCTAATTAACTGTCATGACGTTAAAAAACAGGTACGCGAAACTTTCCAAAATTTCTGAGTGTAAAATCAGATAGTAATACCCAAGCTTTTGCCATCAACCTGACGGCCTCTCAGATAACTAGCTTGGTCGGTCTCGAAGGAACAAGCGAACCTAATCTCACCGCTCTTCGACAACGCATTGTTGAACATTATGATAAATAATTTCCTTTTGGTGGTGTGGTTGAAGGCGATGAGAGCTACTTTGGAGCACAACGGGTTAAAGTAATTGAATTGAGGCGCCCTTGGTATAGGATTGTGTTTGTATTTTTAAAATGAAGAACGGAAGAGTCTACACTGAGATAGTTTCTGGGCTCATGCGAAGACCAGGCTTATTAGATTCAGAGGGATGAGGAAAAATACCTTTTTGCTATATCAAAGAATTTGAATTTAGGTTTAATTACAGAGGATAGGACCTATATAAATTACTCTTGCAAATCGTACGAAAACATACCTCTGTTCTAGTCATGACCCTTTTTTTATTCGATATGTTATAATGGAAATGTTGTTCGGTTATTAAAAGGAACTTCAGTTACAGTCGACACCGAAGACTGAAACGACTTGATTATTTACCGCTTGGTTGATTTGTAAGAACGGAACATGAAAGCGTTTGCAGCATAATGAACTTGGTATCCAATCTTGACAACCAATACAACTAAGAGCAATTTATTATGTTTTTTTTAAATACAAGAAAATATGCGTATCATTTTCTAGATAAACTAGCCAGAAAATTTGACTCTAAAGAGAGGATTTCTTATGCGAGGTGTTCATTTTCACAGATGGGGGAGGATATATTTCTCAAAGAATATTTTGCTTCTAAATAAAATAGATAAAGGTTTTTATGTTGATGTTGGTGCTTGCCATCCGTTTATGTATTCCAATACTGCCCTTTTGTATGAGTCAGGATGGCGAGGGATAAATATTGAGCCAAACCCAAACTTGATGAAGAACTTTCATAATCATCGACCTCTTGACGTGAATGTTGTAAAGGCTATTAGTTTTCAAGAGGAAAAAGGTAAAATTACACACATTTCCAGGAAGAATTTGGGTTAAGCACAACCATTGATGAAGTAGCGCAAAGCAAGCAGAAGCGATTTGGTTGCGAAGAGGTTCAAACAATATATGTATCTGCAACGACTTTGAGCAACATTCTTGACCAACATCTCCCAGCGGGTACTTACATTGATTTTATGGATATTGATACGGGAATGTAGTGATCTTGATGCGTCAAAATTAACGATTGGAATAGATTAGAGGCCTAGAGTGTTAATGGTTGAACTTGAAACAATGGTTCTAAGTCAAGACACAATGCAATACGGGATTTTTTAAAAAAAAAACAATTATGACATGATAGGGAGAAAATACATGTAATCAAATATATATTGATAGTGAATATTTATGAACTGAATGACCCTCGAATATAAATCGATGGGTTCGTTGCTCGGCTAAAGGCGAGGGGTTTTCAAGATTCTCCCGCTGGGGACACTAAATTAATGCCTGAAATCCTATTTCCAATCTCACAAAAAAGAGCTTGATTTCTTATAAGGTAACTTTACTCAATTGGTTTGAATAATGAACAAAGTTTTTGGGGGCAAGAGGCATGTTCAAGTCAGGCATGTATCACCGTATTGCACTTCAAATATTAGGTTTCGGACATTTAATGGACCGTGGCGGGATAAACAAAAATGTCCACAGGACTTGTGGGGGAACTCTACTATGGAAACGTTTCGTCCATATAGGGGATACATTTGCGAGCATATTGATAAATTTGATGCTATGGAAGATTACCCGTTCATGTATATTTACTCATTGCTAGACGAATGGTATCCCAACTCGAAATTTATTTTAACGACCAGAGATCCAAAGAAACTTGCAGAAAGCGATCGGAATATGTGGCGAAACAATGGTCGAAATGAGAAGGAAATACCTACGGCTGATAAATTCATTGCCCGTTATGAAAACCATCGCAAAGGTGTACTGGGATATTTTAATGATTGGCCGGATGAACCTCTGTAATATCGTGGAGGAAGGGCATGGTTGGAAAGAGCTTTGCACTTTTCTTAAATTACCAATACCTAAAGAGCCATTTCCTCTAGCTGCAACTGCTGGAAAGTACGGATGGCGAAAAGATACAATCTACAGGATCAAATTAAAATGGCATCGAATCCGGAAACTAATTCAATTCTAGGTGATGTGAAGGACAAAGTGAATCTATCTCCAATTACGATTGGTATTACAGCATACCGCGAAGGCGCTCTTTTACGAAAAAGCATCCAAGGAATGCTTGCGCAGTCTCACTCGAACTGGCAAGGATTTTTATTGTTCTCGATGGTAGACATGATAGTCTCACTCGCGAGATCGTGGAAGAAGTCGATGATCCACGCGTGACCAAAATTATTTGTGGAGAAACAGAACGAAACGGCCTTAT
>CAVUYQ010000010.1:0-170209 GCA_963745765.1 uncultured delta proteobacterium
AACTTGCCGCCCAACGAAATTGAGCCCAAATTGACCTACGCGTCTCTTGCGGCCAGGTTGACTCTTTGGTTGGATCTGCTTTAAATTTTGTTGTCTCACGACAAATCTTTTCATCAGCAGTACCGTTCGTTGATCTTTTCCGACCTGATACAGTTCGTTGCCAACAATTGTGAACTCCCACTTTTTATATATTTCTTGAGCTACCACATTGCCTTCCCAAACCCGAAGCCAGATGTCACTTATGTTTCTATTCCGCGCATATGACTCAGCATGCAATTCTAAAAGTTTGCCGATTCCTTGGCCTCTATAATCGCTGTCAATGTATAGACGTTGAAGTTCAATGCAGCTATTTGAGTTGATACATTGAGGAGGGACGGATTTAATCAGTTTAGCATAACCACATGGTCTTTTTTTTGGGTCCTGACATATAAAAAAAGTAGCCAAAGAACCATTCACCTCTTCAAGAATAGTAGATTCGGAAAAAGTAACATTGATGTATTTCTTCAGTTCTGACTGTGGCAAAGTACATTGATAGGCATAAATAAATGATTTGCTCCCAAAATCAGAAAGATACTCAACGTGTGAAGAATCTGCTTCGATGACTATCATTGCTTCTTTTCTTTCTTTATTAATCTGACCCACGTTGAGTTGAGCGGTCGAGTAGCCCGGGGTTATCCCTAAGCCCCAGAACCGTAAGTGGAACTCTCGCTTCTACGGCTCTTACTGTCCAACCACAAAAGATGAACCGGCTCCCCAATAGAGGGAACATGGATGGCTCTCTTTCGGCAAGGCGAGTTCGAAGGGCCCTCCTGCATCTTTCATAAAGTTCCGTGGCACACGCGAGCTTCAGCGAGTCCGACTCGAATGGCTGGTTATGACTTTTATCTTTCTTTCAATAAGATACATATATCGGCTACGATTCTATCCAGCCGTTTAGCCGATAAAGATTTTGTTGAATATCGATGCTCTTCTTGATTCTCTTTTAAGCTTTTATTGTAAAGCTCTACAATTTGTTTTTTCGTCCATTTCTTACAGAAGAAGCCAGGAGTAATTACATATTTCTCCGGCGTATACCAGAATTCCTCACCAGAAGAGTCAATAGCTTTAATGTAAATTTCCCCATCTGCAGGTATTGATTTGACACAATTTCTAGCTAATTCGTGTATATCGAAAGCAGAGTATAAGGCGTTTGAAGATATGACAATCAGTGGGTATTTTGGTTTTCTTATTAAAATGTGGAAATCAATATGATGCATGTAATTGTTTTCTTTCATTTCATAATGTTTGGGCTAACTTGCCGCTGAGCGTAGCCAGGGAACCAGGCCGCAGGCCTTGCTGTCAAGTTGACGCCTGGTCATGCATAGAGTCTATTGAGGTTTGTCATGTTCAACAAATAGTAATTTTTCTGTGTCAAACCCGATACTTCGAGCCTTTTTGATAAACCTTGACTTCACTTCATCATCAATTGTCGGATTTCTTGATAAAAGCCACAAATAAGATTTGTTATATCCCGATACAAAAGCGTACTGATATTCTTTTTTATCTAGTCCGAAAATGACATATGAGCTGTAGAAGGGTCCAAAGAAAGAAACTTTTAAATATCCAGTCCTTTCATTTTCAACAAAATATGCTTTTCCTTCAGCGGTACTCCAGCTCTCGTCGGTCACTGAATACCCACGATTAATGACATTAACGCCACCATCCTCTCTTAAAGAATAAGTAGCACTCACATTATTTAAACCTCGCTCGAAAGAGTGGTCTAATCTGGCTATTTCATACCACTTTCCAAGGTACCTATTGAGATTGAAATCTTCTACGGGAGTTACATTCTTTGGCATACCCATACAACCAGATAGAAGAATCGAAGCTAATCCAATAAGTATTTTCTTCATTTATTACCCTTTTGCATAATGTTTAACTCACCTGCCAAATTGCGCCAGCATTTTTGCAGATAAGCGATTTGTTATGCACTTCTAGTTTTTAGGCTACCTTTATTTGATCTTCTATCCATTTTTTTGCTTTATCAAATTCTTGAAAAGAAAAATGTTTAATTTCAGCATTGATAAAATGGTTTGCTATTGTTTCAGCTAGACTGCCTATTGCTGAATCTGTTGAAATGGCTACAAAAGATATTTTCTTATGGTGATCTTTAACAAATTTCAAATGTGATGTTAATGCTTCAAAAGAACTCCAACCTGGAAACGATCTTGTATGAATGATTAACCCATTGAGTTTCTTATGTTGTTCAATATGTTTGTCGACAAGATCTGTTGCTGACTTAAAATCTTCCTTAGAAAGTGCTTGGTGCGGTTCAAATAATGCGATTCCACTTATTTCATCTATTTTTACGGTTAACATTGAATTCTCCTTTCTATTGAGGCCACTGTTTACTCTGACCATTGCGGGTTCCAGACAATCTCCAGGTGATGGCCGTCAGGATCTTGGAAATACCCTGATTAACCACCCCAGCATGCGTGATGCGCTGGTTTGACGATTGTAGCACCAGCAACTCGAGCCTGAGTCATGACCGAATCAACTTCTGCTTTTGAAATAACATTGTGACCAAGAGTTATTTCGGTAGGGCTTTCGGGTCCTACTGAAAGCCCTGTGTCGTGCCCTATACTCCTACGAGACAACACGGACAGGCGCAAAGCAGATTGAAGGTAGCCTGATTTGTTATGCAATTATTTATTTTTAAATCCTATTACTTTCAGGTTTTTATTTTTATTAGATTTTGATCCTATTACCTTGCTTAAGAAATGAGGCGATATATTCCATTTTCGTCCAGCCTCTGTGATTATTGTTACGGTATTTTATTAAATTTAACCAGTGTACCAATCTGGGTTCCTTGATTCGGAATTTCAAAACTTACCTTGTCTCCTGGAACAAATTTCATCATTTGTTGATGATTATGAAGTGAATCTAGAAACCGCAGCCTTTCAATTATTCTAGTTTCCATCCTGAAACAGCGCTTTTCCCCTAACTCGTCGTTACTCTCAAAATTTAATCCTCGGAATATCAAACACATGCCTGCGGTTAAATTTATCGAGCGCCTAGATTTAGGTAAAAATCGCTCATTTCCGAACGAAAATTATTCTATGATTCAGATCAATCAGTTGATCGTAATTTAAAGTTTCGAGATCGATTTTCATAATAATATTTACCCTTTTCATAATAACGTAGGCCACCTTGAATAATTGCCTTTTCGCCCGATCTCTTCGTTATGCTCGAAATTTTATCCTCGGAATATTGACTATATACCTGCGGCAAAATTTCTCGCATGCCTTAATCTCGAACTAATATCCTAATTATTCAAGGTAGCCCGTATAGTTCAGCGACGGTTTTTACCGTCCGCTGGAGCGTCTTGTGGGGGTCCGGTTTCTCCTCTGAACCGATCCCTAAGCGGTGACCGCTTCCTGCCTTGTGCTGTCCTTTACGGCTCGTTTCAATGGAAAATGATCCGTTTGTTATCAACACTTTCCCAGAAAACTAAAACACCTTCGTCGATAATTTGGCGAGGTTTTTGAATTTTCAATAGCGCTCACCCGCGACCTCAAAATTCTGAGAAAAATCGTCCAACTCTGCTTTCTCCTTTTTACTCAAAATAATTTCCTGAGCTTCCCAATTTAAATTCAAATATTTCGAGCGGCGTGTACCCGGTATCGTAGCGATATCATCACCTTTTGCAAGCACCCATGCCAATGCCACTTGTGAAGGCGTAACTTTTTTTCCAGTCGCGATTTCTTTGACTTTTTCGATTATCTTTTGGTTATTTGCAATAGCTTCTTCACTAAATCGAGGGTTGCTTAATCGCCAGTCACCTTGTTCAAGATCATCGCGCTGTTTAATGGCGCCAGTTAAAAATCCGCGGCCTAGCGGACTGTAGGCCACAAAGCCAATTCCAAGTTCACGCACTTTTGGTAAAATACTTCCTTCAACCTCTCGCGACCAGAGTGAAAGCTCGGTTTGTAGAACGGAAATGGGATGGGTATGGTGTCCTTTTTCCAAATCTTCGGCACTGGCTTCTGATAGGCCGATGTAGCGAATTTTGCCTGCTTGGACCAGTTCGGCCATCGTACCGATTGTTTCTTCAATGGGGACTTTCGGGTCAGGTCGATGTTGGTAGTAAATGTCGATATAATCGGTGTTCAGGCGCTTCAGCGAAGCGTCGCAGCAAGCTTTAACGTATTCTGGTGAGCCGCTAATACCAAACCAGGCACCATCCTGTCCGCGTTTTATGCCAAACTTTGTGCCCAGAATAATTTTATGACGGCGATTCGCCAGCGCTTTTCCAAGTAATTCTTCGTTGGTAAATGGGCCGTACATGTCAGCGGTATCCCAAAAATTACAGCCAATTTCCAAGGCTTCATCGAGTAGTTTCAGGCTTTCAGTATCATCTGATTGACCATAAAATTCCGACATACCCATGCAGCCAAGTCCAACGGCAGGAACCTTTAGACCTTGTTGACCAAGTTTAACAATTTTCATATTTCCTCCAGAAAAATTCAACGTGCGATATAAAAAAGTTTTTTCAACTATTTATTCCAGATAGTACAGAATAAAAACATAAAGGTAAGTTCACTGGTCGATACCGCGCAGTGCAAGCGGCCAAATGAAACGCTTAGTTATCGAATGTTTAAGGCCATTTTAATTTCGTTTTCAAAGATATGAATTTTGATCTAGATTCACCATTGAGAGAATATTTTTCTTTTTTGCACCAATCTATTAGTTCATTTACATCAATTTCAATTTTCTTAATAACATAACCTGAAATTGAAAATTTTTTTATTGTATCATTCGCATTTGCTACCCATTCGTAGTAAGTACTTTCTAATTCATTAACGTCTTCAGAGTTTTTTCTTAATAGATCCCATTGCTCTTTATTATACCATCCTACCCCGATAATTAGCTTTTTAGATTTTTTTGTTTTCATAGTATGGTCCATATTTTTAGCGATAACGTTCAATGAACGACAGTCATTTTTTACGGAGCATATGAACAAATCTGTCGACCCCGGGCTACTTTTCTCTTGTTGCCACTCTTTGAATTCCCCGTTTACGGCGGATACAGCATCCGTAAGTAAGAATAATGTCAGATAATCCTGCTATACTCGCCCAATAGGATCAAGGTACCCTAAAGTTTTCTGATGGAGCGCCTTTAGCCCAAAAATGTCCAGTTTTGCGCAAAGGACCATCTTATAAGGCTATCCTCTGTTTGAGTATGTATATCTTGCTATCTCATAAATTGTGCTTCATTGCAAGTAAACATGATGGTGATCCAGATTCCAGATAGGACGACCCTGTAAGAATCTATGCAAATAGCCTTCAAAGCAGCATTATATGCGAATGACAACCGAAAATTGACCACCTGTGATTACCGAAAATTGACCACCCTGAATTAAGAAACAGAAGGGTGATGGGGTAGCACCACTGTGGTTGGTTCCGGGTGGCAGGAGAAACGGAAGGAGCCGTAGGCGACTGGAGTTTCTCCTGCCACCCGGAACGTCCCCCTCCGTTGCAGATTTAACTTTCCAACAAAGCCTGTTATACAAATTTTCCTGCTTTTTTGCGGCTGTAATTTATACTCTTTCGCGAGACATCATAGATAATTACGGGATAATTCCATGCTATTATCAGTGATCAGCAAGTTATCGTTCAGATCGGTGATCATTCTGACGCTTTCGGGGTTCCTCGTGCCGTTAAACCATGTCGTGGTATCCTCGGTAAAAAGGGCCTCTATCGTTTCCAATCGACCCTTTTGAGGATTATATGCAAGTGACTTCCATCTTCATTTCCCTTTTTTCAGTTGTTGCCCTTTGAGGCTTTCTTTCAAACGATAGCTATCCCACTGACAGTTGATGATATGAGCGCGGTGCGTCAATCGATCAAGAAGGGCTGCCGTCATCACCGGATCGCCGAACACCTGGGTCCAGTCGGCAAAACCAAGATTCGTGGTAATAATTACCGATCCTTTCTCCTGCCGTTCGGCAAGAACCTGAAAAAGCAGCTCCCCACCTTCTTTGGAAAACGGGATGTAGCCCAGCTCATCGAGGATAAGCAGATCGTAACGAGCGTACCTGCCAATAATACGTTGAAGATCTCTCTCCTGACGAGCTTCGATAAGTTCGTTCACCAACCCATAGCAACTGACAAACCTGGTCCGGTAATTGTTCCTGCAGGCCTCAACACCGAGCGCCGTTGCCAGATGGGTCTTGCCCGTGCCGCTGCGCCCAAGAAAAAGGACATTGCGATGCTCTTTGATATAATCACCTTCCGGTCAACTCTCGTATCACCCGGATATCGAGATCGGGCACGGCGGCAAAATCAAACCCCTCCAAGGTCTTCATTAGAGGGAATTTCGCCTCCCGTACCCGGCGGTTAAGTCTGTTTTCCGCTCTGGCTTCAAGTTCGATTGTCGTCAGATCCAGCAAAAACTCATCGTAGCCCGGGCCACTCTCTTTGGCCTGGCGTATGCTGGATTCCAGATCCCGAGCTACGGTTGCCAGACTCAGCGCCTTGAGATTTTCCCGCAATTCGATCATGGCTGCAGGCATCATTGCACACCTCCCAACACGCCATAGAGGCTCACGATCGGGAGAAGGCAGACTCGACCAGTCGGCAAGCTGGTGCTAATGGGGACAATCTGTTCATTGGAATATATCAGCAGATGTCGAACCCCTTCACTACCGGAAAGATTCTTTTCCAGGGCGAGTTCAACCGCAGTCTCCACCTCGTCGGCTTTATAGCGGCTGTACAGCATCAATACTGCAATAAAATCCTTGATCCCTTTGGTTTCCCCCTGGATATGGCAAAAATTAGCAAGTAATTGATGCAGCGACTGGGGCCAGTGTTCTCGCCATTGCCGTATTACTCGAGCACTGGAAAACGACATCGGACGTTGCTGGATAAGCTCCAGATAATGCTCCGGGGCAAGACTCCATTTGTTGTTGGCGAATAGACGTTCATGGACGGCAAGTCTTTTGCCGTCGGCAAAAATCTCCACCCGGTCCACATGGACAATGTATCTTCAGCCTGCGCCCGGCATACTTCCACGGCACGGAGTAACGATTCTTGTCGACCATTACCGTGGCGTATTTATCAACCCGGGCATCGCCCGGACGGATATTGCTGTAGGCTATTTTCGGCTGATCAAGAAGATGGGCTTTCTCTCCCTCAAAGAGTTCGGCTACGCTCTCCGAACGGCCCGCCATCTTGTGCGAACCGTAAGACAGGCAGTCGGCAAGGAGCTTTTCGTTGAGTTCCTCAAGGCTTTCCGCCTCAGGTACCGGAACCATGTAGTTCCGGCGAGCAAAACCTACCAATCCTTCCACTCCTCCTTTTTCATTGCCGCTGTCAGGATTGCAAAACCGGGCGGTAAAACTGTAATAGGCCTTGAATTTACTGAAGCTTTCCTGCTCGAGTCGCCGCTTGCCCTGGAAAACTTTACGCACCGCTGTCGTCAAATTATCGTAGATCAAGACAGGGAAGATCCCACCAAAAAAATTCGAAGGCCTGGATATGGGCGTCAAATAACGCCTGCTGACGTTCACAGGGATAAAAACGGACAAAGTGTTTCCCGGAATATTTGCTCCGCATGCAGAAAAACTTCAGCCGAACTTTTTCCCCTCCCAGAACCGCCGTTGCAGTGCCCCAATCTACCTCCGCTTCCTGCCCGGCTTCCGGTTCGCAGGCTATGAACACCTGGTTCGCAAAATCAAGCCCCAATTCCATTTGTACCATCCGCACATAACGACGGACATTCGATTCACTGCCCTGATAACCCTGCTCTGTTCTAATCGGTTGTATACCCGCCGAGCCGTGTGCCGTTGCTTCTTCGGCTGATCCTTGTCCTTCTTCAGCCATTCTTCGATAATCGGACGATACGGCCCCAATACCGGAAACAGCTGCTGTTCTCGCTCCTTGTATCCCCACGCTTCTCCTCGAAGGGCTTTTTTGATCGTGTTTCGCGAATGGCCTGTCTGCCTCGCCAGTTCGCTGATGTTCTTGCCATAGACCCTTTGGGCCGTCCTGATGTATTCGTATTGATCCATCTTGAGCAACTCCTCACCTCCTGGCTGAATGTTAAAAAAAATGACATTCTAACCGAAGATGCATTGCTCAGGGTGGTCAATTTTCGGTAATCACTACCCCTCTTTGCTGGTCAATTTTAGGTTAGCACAACCATATACTTACTGGACATCCATGATAAGTATCGTCAAGGGGATAGCTTGTCGTCCTGATAGCTGGAAAAATAACAGGAACCAATGCAGCGCATGGCCCCCGTCTGGCTGATGGTGCATACCGTCAGATTCCGGCGATACGTGTCAGAGGTGGGAGATAACATACCGCTGGGAAAGGGTTGTTTAGGATCACAGCAAGCGTTTTCTTCTACTTTTCAGATAGCTCAGGCTCTTCCGAATTGGTGTGAAGCCAGTGATCGGAAAGATGGATGTCAGTTGTCTTCGGTATTTATGACCCAACGGTTTGATATTTCAGTTCTTGTTTTATGGTTTTTGGAATTCAGCATCAATTATGGAATAGGATTTGCCCTCAGTGAGTGCCATAGTACATCCGATAGCAATTTCACTATCGGCTGAAACGGTACTTTCAAATGTGCTCGTACTTCCACTGTCGTACTCGACTTTGATTGTTGCCCGTACTGAAAAATAATCGTGGAAGTTTCGTAAATAAACCGTATCACCTAGCTCTTCTCCACCGCCACAGTCAGGTGATCCGGTTCTTAGAGATGCTTGTGCTATAGGATTACAGGCACTTTCATCTAAAGGGGCAATGAATTCCTCAGCTTTGTCCCGATCATAAAACAGGAACATTGAACCCGTAACGTTTCCGCTTGCAAAAATATAGTTTTCAAATGCCTGAAGAGCTGTAATGAATATCAGTCCACAGCCAAAGGTGTCGTGAATTTTTAACACGCCGCCTTCGAGGATTTCATAGTGTTCTGTTCTTCCATCAAGGAGGACGGTATCTGTTAAAAAAACGGTTTCGTGTAGTTCCATTTCATCAGGATCGCCAACAACGACATATAATGTCTTTCCTACGAGAAACTCCTTTGAGAATATCTCGACTCCACCAGTCGCATCTCCTGCCGTTACCTGAAGAGCGTAGATAGACTCAGCGAGCCCTATTTGACCGTCATTGTTGATATCTCCCAGGACAACAAGAGCATTTGCCAAAGGAATATGAGCAAAACTGACCAGCCATATCAACGCAATCATGTGAAACGCTCGCATGCTTCCTCCTTTTCTGAACTTTCTTAGTTTACCTACCGACCGTCTATTTTAGTCTATGTAACCCCGGATTTATTAATTTCCATCTGAGATGGTATTCAGATCAAAAAGTACTTTCTCCATTCCGATCCTCTTCTCAAAGATGAAGAGTAATAGCAATTCCAGACCCCGACAAGAATGCGTCGTTCAGTAGTGCTCTCGAAGGTAACCTGCCCTCTGGATTCTGATTAAAGCCATATTTCAATATGGAGAGATAGGTTTTGACAACCATTGTCTCAAAGCAGCACTCAAAGGTTTATATTATCGCGACGATTTTATACCTAACCACATTTGGAGGATTTTTCAAATAGGTAAAACACCTGATTTAAAACCGTTAACAAAAAAACACTTTAACGAGAAAATATTTTTAATATCAGATATTTATGAATGGTAATTGATAATTGATTTTTGCCTGATCGAGCAAGAATATTGGTTTTCAACCCTAACACCTTCGAGGAAAAATAATGGCTACTCCGGAAGAAACAGTACCTGAAAAGACACGCCTCCATACAGCCGAAGATATGCTGTCCGGTTTGAAAGAAATGATTCATTATGTAAGGTCAAATGCCGAGAAATTGTCTGAATTCCGGCTCTTTATGGAGGATGAGCTAAAAAGAGAAGAATTCGCAGAGAAGATGAATGACCTATTGGACAAGCAAACCTCTTTCCATAATGACTTGGAGGAAAAGGCCAGTGAAATTCAGGCAGAGATACATAGAATAAGAAATGAAGGAGGGGATTCACTGTAATAATTTCAGCGCTGCTCGAAACAGGTCTGAGTTACCATTTTTCCTGTGAGGATAATTTTTTGACATCTCCCGCCTGACCTTCTGAATCGGAACCCTCAGGAACAGTCTTCAGCCTTTCTTTATCAACCTGACTTGTCTTTTTCCGGCAAATTTTGCCGGAAAATCGTCAGTCCGTCAGTATTTTTTGATCCTTGAAGAGTCGTATTTTTGTTGCTATAATCAGAGGAGATCCTAGCAGAACGATTAACCAAGAAAATCAGGAGAACGACAATGCCAAAGAAGAAAACACGTAACTATCCAGCTACATTGGCAACAGTGCTGATTCTAGTTTTTTGCTTAGGTTCTTCAGCATCTGCAGCAACCGTCTATGATGTTAATGGAGATGGCCAGGAGGGATTGCCTGAAGCAATTCATTCTCTTCAGGTTCTGGCAGGGTTGAGCCCGTCCTCAAGCACGATTGTCTATGTCGGCCCGGTCGGGACCTCGTTGGAAAACGGTACGGCTCTGCTTGATGCTCTGGACGGTATTTCCGATGCAGGCATCACCAAGCCATACCTGCTGAAAATCGAGCCGGGGATCTACGATTTGGGCAATAACGGATTAACCATGAAAGCATTTGTCGATATCGAAGGCAGCGGACAACAGACCACTACCATCACCTCTACGCATAGCGGCAGTTCTCAGGACTATACATCGGCGACCATTACCGGTATGTCCTCTGCTGAAATACGCTTTCTGACCATTGAAAACCGCGGAGGAGGAAATTGTTCCATGGCATTGTATAACAACTTCTCCTCACCAGCTATCACCAGGGTTACCGCCATTGCTTCCGGAGGAACTCTCAACAGGGGCATCTATAATATTTCATCTAATCCATTCATGACCGATATAACGCTCGATATTTCCGGCGGAACCTCATCGTTTGGTATATATAATTATAGTTACTCTTCACCATCGATGACCAATGTCTCGATCACTGTCCAGAATGGATCAAGTGAAACTGTCGGTGTAGTTAACGGAACTTACTCTTCGCCATCCATGACCAATGTCTTGATCGTCGCTAACGGCGGTACAGGGGACAACAATTGCGGGATTGACAACTCAACCTACTCCTCCCCTAGCATGTTCAAGGTATCGGCAATTGTTAGTGGTACCGGAACAGCCTATGGCGTGCACAATTATTCTCACTCATCGCCAGTCATGACGATGGTGACAACCAATGTATCCGGCGGAGCATCATCCTATGGGCTGTATAATGACTATTACTGCTCACCATCCGTGACCGGTCTGTCAGTGAGCAACGCTACCCAGGGTGTCCATAACCTAAGTGCTTCATATCCTGTAATCAGAGACTCGGCTATCAGCGGCTCATCCTATAGCATTGTTAATCAAAGCAGCGCTGATACCCCGGTGAAGGTGGCAAATACTCTTTTGGATGGAGTGGTAAGCGGTTCTGGTTCTTATGCCTGTATCGGAGCATATGATCAAACATTTTCGGCATTGAATGCCAGCTGCCATTAGATCCTTCCCTGCAACTATGGAGATCAAGATAATTCTTCTGTATAGGCAACGCATCTCAGTTCATGCAAAAAGGTGGTTCTCGGAAAGGCCACCCATAGCGGCTTTACTCTGTCAGGATGGCGGTTGGATAATAAATGCTCTGTTGCGGCAGAGCAGCCACAATATACTACAAACCATACCTACGCCAATCTGGATATGACCGAGATTGGCAACAAGGGTGCCGGGCCAGAGCGTGACCAGTTGCATCCCCATGCTTCCCAGGAACATTGCAAAAAAATTAATAAGCGCTGATGCGGATCCTGCATTCTCCTCCTGTTGTTCCAGCATCAAATGGGTCCCTGGCACCCGCACCGTGATTACTGCCATGGTAACCGGCCCGACCGACAAGGCAAGCAACCAGGGAGATAGATGACCAAAGGCGGAAACAACTACTCCGCAAACAGCTATCACAGTAAAGCACCCGGTAATAATCAATTTCGGTTCGATATGCCTCCTCATCCGCATATAGATCGTAGGACCGACCATGGCACAGGTGGCGTTAAATGCAAAAAAAAGACTAAACTGTCCTTCTGTAAGACCGAACCCGTCGATATAGATATAGGAAGCAGAGGCCAGGAAAGCCATGAGAGCAATCGGAGCAAGAGAGAAGATCAGCAACAAAGATGAAAATCCTGGATTTTTCAGGACGACAAGAAGTCTGCACCAGGAGCCGATTACCGAGCCGGTAAATTTCTCCAGACAGGGTTTCCTGAAAAAACATCCCTCGCAACACGGCTGTAGCCCCGATTGCGGCCAACATAAGAAAGATCGTCCGCCAGGAAGTGTACTCCAGCAGGAGTGCACCAAGAACCGGTGCAATCATAGGGGCAATAATCACCATGGACATGATGGTGGCCATAACCTTCTCGCGTTCGCGACCACTGTAAAGATCCTTCACTATGGCGGTAGCAACTACTGTTCCCGCACTCCCTCCCAAGGCCTGTATGATACGGCCAGCAATAAGCTGTTCCACATTCTGGCTGAATGCACAGAACACACTCGCAAATACATATATCGTCAACCCCGATAGGAGAATGGGCTTTCTGCCGAATTTTTCACTCAGTGGCCCCCAGAACAATAAGCCCGCTGAGTAAAACAAAAAAAACATGCTCAGCGTCAGGTTTACCCTGGTCGGGGTGGCATCAAGCGCCTCGACCATCTTTGGTAGTGCCGGAAGGTAGAGTACTGTAGAGAGAGGAGGAAATGCACTGATCAAAGCAAGAAAGGCCAGCGCGCCTTTTCTCCTCGGCATGTTCTGATTACCAGTCAAGGTTATTTTTCCTGTTTTTATTTGGGACAGCAAAAGACCGGCAATCACCCTATTCCATTTTCAAGATAAGTCAATCCACCAACTTTTAACTGTTCCGGGAGCCAGTCGGGTTAATCATCCCATACGGTTTCCATAAAATCTAACCTGGGAGGTCTCCTTGCACTTCAACATTCTTGCAATAACGCAGAGATGCGGGAAAGGGGCTTTCTCCGACAGGGTGGCTGCTGCTCTCACCGTATTGCTGTTCTGAACATCCGGTACAGCACGGTTGTAATTGATTGTTTAAGGTGAGTTATGGGAACAGCAAAGCCTATGCCGCAGGTATTATAGACGACCTGGGCACTACGGGATTGTCCGGGAAAATCTGCAGCACAGCTTTTCTCAGGCATGCTCGTGGATAGTGTGCGTCCTGTTTTTCAGCTGGAGATGATAGAGCATTTCCAGATAGCGGTTGGTCTCCTGGCGCTCCAGGTTCGTGGCGTATTTCCAGAACCCATAGATGCACGTCAGCGTCAGGAGGCGCTTGGCGTATCGCCGCCAGGTGTAACGTTCTTCGACACGTCTGATCGCCCCGTCCGAGATGAGCTGCCAATGATTTTTGTCATCCTGGCAGCGCCTGAAAAAATCATATATCAGTTGAGAGCTGCTGTCTCCACGATTGGGGTCGATATGGAAGCCGGAGATTCCGTTTTCAATTATTTCCAGAGGTCCGCCATACTTTGTGGCAAACGTTGGCAGGCCGGTTGTCATCGCCTCGACAACGGTGAGACCGAATGCTTCAAAAAAAGCAGGCTGCACGAATATGCCCTTGCTGTCGGCGATAAAGCGGTACAACTCACCTGAGAGTTTCTTGTCAAGCCTTCTGCCAAGCCAGCGCGCGTGGGAGTCAAGTCCGTGCGTGTCAAACAGTTCATGCATGTAATGAATCTGTTCGCGCTCTTCGTTGTCGGACGAGTGGTCGGGATTTACCACACCGCCGATAATTACTAAATTCGCCTCATCCCGGAGCCTTTCATGCTCTCCGAACCACCTGACCAGGCCGGTAAGGTTTTTTATGTGATCGAGTCTGGCCATGGAGAAAATGATGGGCTTGTCCGGGTCGGCAAGATTTCCCCGGCAGTTATGCTCCTGGTCTTCATACAGCAGTCCCATGATGGAATCAGCCAGTTCCGAGAACCGCTTTTCTTTTTCGTGGTAAGGGAAATAGATGTCTTCATCGGCCCCGGGGGAGACAATGTTGAACTTCGGATCGAACACGTCAATGCCATGAATGACCCGCTGCAGGTCCGGCATGGTGAAACTGCCGTAACTCTCGTACTGACCGACAACATCCTCAGAGCCGGCGATTTCCTGATAGGTGGAGGTGATAATGAAATCCGATGAGTTCATGGCGATAAGATCTGCGGTGAACTGGCAGGAAAAATGGTACTGGTCTTCCATATCCTTCCAATATAGACCAGAATAGAGATACTTTGTTTTTTCGAGGGCGTGGGCGATGGTGCATTGTGTTACCCCGAGATTCTGGGCAATCAGATAGGCGGCGAGATTGCCGTCTGAATAATTACCGATAACCAGGTCTGGTCGGCGGCCAAGCAACGAGAGGATTTCTTGTTCCGCCTCGAGACTGAAGCTTTCCAGATACGGCCACACCTCGAATCGTGATATCCACTTGTTGATGACGGAGCCGTCCTGGCGGCGGAAGGGGACTCTGATGATTTTTGCCTGTTTGGTCCCTTTGACGTGTTCTACCGGCTGGTTGCAGGTGGTGTCCCCGGCATCCGGGATGAGTCGGGTGAGGATCAGGATTTGAGGGACAATATCGAGTCCTTGATTATAGAGGCGCGCTATCATCTCTTTTTCAAGCGCTTTTACCTGGTCCAGTATATAAACAACCTGGCCACCTGTATCGGGCAGGCCGAGCACATTTTCCTGACCGAAAAAGCCATGCGGTGAAAGAATGGCAACATTGAATATCATGGGTATACGGGCCAGGAACTTCTCGAGATTATGATGATCAGGAGCTTCGAGCAGATCAGCCAGCAGGCTCATCGTGGTCTTGATTCCCACGATGGTGCGCCCCCAGCCAGGCTCAAAACCCAGCAGGCGAAGTGCTTCAGCTACGTCGTTCCATTCATGGCCAGCCGGCTGCTCATCGAGCAGTTCCATAGCCTGAACGAGTGCCTGACGAAGCTGTGTTATGCTTGAAATCGTCGAGTTGATCATGAAGGCCTGGGAGTTGTAGGCGTGCACGCTGAGAAAGGAGAGCAGCAGTTTTTCGCCATGAGTCAAAGCGTGCGAGAGACGGCTGGAAAACCGTCGATTGAGAAACTCGACACCATTGCCGATGGAGCGTGTCTGGTTCATTTTAGGGAAATTTCTCTCGAAGGGCCCCAGGTCTATTTCAAGCGTGCGATGGTTCCGCTTGTCGTGAGAGACGAGCTGCTCCTTGAAATGCAGGAACTCGGCGGAGTTGACCTCAACAGCCTCTCCATCTGCGTAGGAATAGCGGATATACTTCCATTGAGCCACATGGGGTCGGATAAGCAGGTAGAAAAACTGGTCCGACAGTGCGGCTTCCTGACTTTTATTGATGATCTCTGATAGCGGCGATTCCAGCAGGGCGGTATCGATCTGGCGGCAGTATTGTTCAAACCCTTCCCAGAGGTCCGAGCCGAGCATCAGGTTTTTGCCCGAAGCCTGGTAATTTGCCAGCAGTCCATGAATGATATCTGGATGGTTCTGTAAGTATGTCTCGAATGACATTCGCATATCAGTTTCTCCAATCTGATCTCTGTTTTTTTTGTTTGATGGGCCAGTCAGATTTGCCTGTCCGATTTTTTGAGCGAATCCAATCTGTGTCAACTGCTCTGAGAGGATTTATTTGTATCCTTTTTACATCTGTTATACGCCTAACTGAATAAAAAGATTCACTCACCCCCTCCTTCACTATAGTGGAGGAGGGGCGGAAGCGCAAATGGAGGTGGCCGGATGGCGGAAAAGATGGTTCGAAGTTGAAGGCTGCAGGTTACGGGAAGGGGAGGTGCACTGGCCGGTCAAGCAATGATCGGCACAGCACCGTATGCGTCGAGGCAGGAAAAAGCCGAAAAGCGAGCAAAAGAGAAGGAAAGCTATTTCGTTTAAGAACTTCAACGGTACTGCCATAAGGGAGCAGAGCCGACATAGGCCAAACGAGCAATACCGGTTGGAGTGCGACTATCGATGGACCTACTCAATTAATATAACATGCCGAAATATTTTAGAAAGGAAGATATCCTTTTTATCTTGACCCTGTGCCCATCTTTCAAATTCGCACGTGGCCAGCACCCCGCCTAATGCATAATTTCCTTCGATCTCCCGGATTTCGTCGTTCTTTGTCAGATCTGCGATCAAGATTTCCATTATTGAAGTACTCGAGAGAATATATAATCCTGCGATCATCGTCTGAGCGTCGATCTATCAAGGAAGCAGACCTTATCTCTTTACATTCACGTTTCTTTGTAATCTGCCGGTTCAAAAGCCCCATGGCACCTCCCATATGTCTCTGTGTGTTGAAATCCCTGTTATGGTCCATTAACAGACTCTGTCTATAACCGCTGCTTATTGTACATATCGGGTTCTCTTTTTATAGCTAATTTCTCTCTGATGAATGACCACGCAGGAAAAAACAAGGCACATCAAGAACAGTTATAATTCGCCTTATACAATAAATGCTACAATGTGGTATTGTCAAGGCCCGGTATTATTTCTCTCTCTAGATAATCGATGACCTTTATTGTCTCAAAAAAGATTATAGTTCGGCTCACGGAAGCTATGATATCCAGATCGAATCTACTTCAACTTGAGCTCTTGCCTCCGGTGAGGGGGAAGTGGTCTCGATTTGAAGTATTGATAATCCCGGAGATAGTTTCAAAGTTGGGTTGACGGTGGAAGGGGTCTACAGGTATTACTGTATTCCGATGAGGGTGCCGGGATGGTCGGCCGCATTATCGTCTTCGCATCAAAGGCTATCATCAGGCGTCACTAAACCATATCGCGAACCGTCCAGGGGTAAAAGAATGGAGCAAGCCTCGTCGAGGCTGCTGTACGGAATTTTCCTCCGATCCGCCCCAAAGTCTCGTGTGATTCCGTGTTAGATGCAAGACTAATCTCAACCTTCAAATTCAAGGAGAAAAAACATGTCAATGTTCTGTCACCAGTGCCAGGAAACAGCTAAAAACACAGGCTGTACTATCCAGGGTGTCTGCGGGAAAAAGGAAGAAGTGGCCAACCTTCAGGATCTTTTTATCTGGACGCTCAAGGGAATCTCCTTTTGGGGTGTCAAAGGAAAGGAATTTGACATCTATGATGAAGAAATCGGCTTTTTCATCGACAAGGGCCTTTTCTCTACCATAACAAACGCCAACTTCGATCGGAGCGATTTCATAAGCTTCATCAAACAAAGCATTGTCCTTCGGCAACGTTTAAAGGGTCAGGTGCTGGATGCTTACCAGAAGGCACATGGCAAGGAATTCACTGGAAGTATTCCTGAATGTGCAACATGGACGTATCAAGATGAAGCGGAGATTCTCGCCAAGGCAGCCAGTGGAGCCGGTGGCTGGCTGGAGATACTCGACGAAGATGAACGTTCGCTTAAGGCTACAATCCAATATGGCCTGAAAGGGATTTCCGCATACGCTGAACATGCCTATCAATTAAAGAAGCATAGCCGAGCAATTTTCGAATTCCTTATGGAAGGCCTTGCTGCCATCGCCGACCCTTCGCTGACCAGCGATGAACTGCTGGCCATGGTCATTAAAACAGGCACAATGGGGGTCGAGACCATGGCCCTCCTCGATAGCGCCAATGCCGACGGCTATGGAATCCCGAAGATGACAACGGTCAACCTTGGGGCAGGCAATAATCCCGGTATCCTTGTTACCGGACATGATCTGGTTGATTTGCACGAACTCCTGGAACAAACCGAAGGGCAGGGAGTCGATATCTATACCCACAGTGAAATGCTGCCGGCGCATTATTATCCAAAGTTGAAACAATACAAACATCTGGTCGGCAACTATGGTAATGCCTGGTGGATGCAGAAAAAGGAAATTGAATCGTTTCACGGTCCGATTCTCTTTACCTCAAACTGCATTGTTCCCCCCAACAAGGAACACATGGACAAAATCTTCACTACCGGCGCTGTCGGTTTCGAGGGTTGTGTTCATATTCCCGACCGTAAGGATGGGAAAGCAAAGGATTTCTCACAGCTTATCGAAAAAGCAAAACCTGTAAACCTCCAGAGCAGATCGAGAAAGGGTCGATTGTTGGTGGATTCGGTCATATTCAGGTGATGGAGTTGAAAGACAAAATTATTGACGCAGTAAAATCGGGGGCAATCAAGCGGTTTGTCGTCATGGGTGGATGTGACGGTCGCCATAAAACTCGCGATTACTATACCAAAGTCGCAGAACTATTGCCGAAAGATGCGGTGATTCTCACCGCCGGATGTGCCAAATACAAATACCTCAAGCTCGAACTTGGTGATATCGGCGGCATCCCCCGCATACTCGATGCCGGTCAATGCAATGATTCCTATTCTCTGGCCGTTATCGCTATGGAACTGCAAAAAGCCTTCGGTCTCAAAGATATCAACGATCTCCCAATATCCTTTGATATCGCCTGGTATGAGCAGAAAGCGGTCCTGGTACTATTGGCATTGCTCTCTCTGGGAGTTAAAGGAATTCGTCTCGGACCCACTCTTCCCGGCTTCCTGTCACCGAATGTTGGCAAGACCCTGATCGAAAAATTTGACATCAAGGCAATCACGACCCCTGAGGAAGATGTGGCGGCGATGATGGCTGGACATTGAGAGCGGCTTGGTTCATGTTTAAAAAACAATGAGGTGGAAGGTCTCCATTGAGATGCCACCTCATCGCCCGACGGTGAAGCTTCGGTAACTGGCCTCCAACCCAAGGAGCAAGGAACAACCCTCCGGCAACCCATGCGGTGGTTATCCAGAAGATGGTCAAATCATGATAAAGTATGGCACACGGCGCATGCGTAATCAGTTGATATTAAAGAATCAAACTGTTATTTGTGATCATAGGATATTTCTTTCAAAATCGACCTCCTTTCTTTTCAAACTCCGCTATTTTCATAACAGCCTCGATAACCGAATCCGGATTCAGCGAGATGGAATCAATCCCTTCTTCTGCCAGAAACCGGGCAAATTCCGGATAATCGCTGGGTGCCTGACCGCAGATACCCACCTTGCATCCTGCTTTGTGAGCGACTTGAATGAGTCTGCTGATCTCTGTTTTGACTGCCTCGTTTCGTTCGTCAAAGAGGTAAGAGATCTCTGTCGAATCACGATCCACACCCAGGATGAGCTGGGTGAGATCATTGGAACCGATGGAAAAACCGTCAAAGCGCTTTGCGAACTCTCCGGCCAGTATCACATTGGCTGGGATTTCGGCCATGACATAGACCGCCAGGCCCTTTTCTCCCCGCACCAGCCCATTTTGCGCCAAAACCTCCAGGACATTGTCCGCCTCCTCAGGGGTCCTGCAGAAGGGGATCATGATGATGACGTTGTCGAGCCCCGTTTCTTCGCGAACCCTTTTTATGGCCCGGCACTCCAGGGCAAAGCCTTCCCGGTATTTATCAGAGTAATAACGGGAGGCGCCGCGAAATCCCAGCATGGGATTGTTTTCCCCGGGCTCAAACTGCCTGCCGCCGATCAGATCCGCATATTCGTTGGTCTTGAAATCGCTCATCCGGACAATAACAGACTCCGGATACTGGGATGCTGCAATCCTGCCGATCCCCAGGACCAGACGATCAACAAAATACTCGGTCTTATCCTTATAGCCGCGGGTAAGTTGCCGGATCTGTTTTTTGGCCTCCTTGTCCTCTAAGTCATCATAATGGACCAGGGCCATGGGATGGATCCGGATGATGTTGTTGATGATAAACTCCATGCGCGCCAGGCCGATCCCCCGGCAGGGCAATCGCCACCACCGGAAGGCGGCCGCCGGGCTGGCGATATTCATCATGATCTGTATTTTGGTCTCGGGTATGTCTTTGAGATCCACCTGCTTTTCTTCATAATCGAGGATGCCTTTATAAACATACCCCTGATCGCCTTCAGCGCAGGAGATGGTGATCTCCTGGCCGTCCTCCAGAACATCCGTGGCATCTGCGGCTCCCACGATAGCCGCGACTCCCAGTTCGCGACTCACTATGGCCGCGTGACAGGTGCGCCCGCCGTGCTCTGTTACTATTCCCGCCGCCCGTTTCATGACCGGCACCCAATCCGGATCGGTCATCTCGGTGACCAGGATGGCGCCGTCTTCAAATTGATCAATCTCATCCGCACTTTTGAGCCGGCAGACCTTACCCGCGGCAATGGCCTCGCCGATACTCAGGCCGGTCAAAAGCCTTTCTCCTTTTTCTTTAAGGGTATAGGACTTCAGGGTAGCGGCTTCTTTGCCGGATTGAACCGTCTCCGGACGGGCCTGCACGATAAAAAGCTCTCCGGTTTCACCATCTTTGGCCCATTCCATATCCATGGGTCTATCGTAGTGTTTTTCGATCAAAGAGGCCCACCGGGCCAGTTGCAGAATCTCTTCATCCTCAAGCACAAAGGACTGCCGCTCTTCTCTTGGGAGTATTGATGTTTTTGGTAGTCTTGCTGCCCCCTTTGGCATAGACCATCTTTTTCTCTTTTTCACCCAAGGTTTTACCAATAATCGGTTTAAAGGATTTATTGTTTAGCAGGGGTTTGAATACAATATATTCATCAGGAGTTACCGTCCCCTGCACCACATTTTCACCCAGTCCCCAGGTTGCATTAATGACCGCCGCATCTCTAAAACCAGTCTCGGTATCGATGGAGAACATAACACCTGAACCTGCCTTATCGGAACGCACCATTTTCTGAACTCCTACGGAAAGGGCAACCTTCATGTCGTCAAAACCCTTTTCCGCACGATAGCTGATGGCCCGGTCGGTAAAAAGTGAGGCGTAACACCTGCGGCAGGCATCCAGAAGCTCTTCCTCCCCGCTGACATTAAGGAAGGTCTCCTGCTGACCGGCAAAACTGGCGTCGGGCAGGTCCTCGGCGGTGGCGCTGCTTCTCACCGCCACCGCCACTTCCTCATCATCATTGCGCTCGCACAGTTCCTGGTAGGCGCCGCGGATATCTGCGGCAATCTTTTGGGGAAAATCGGCGCGGAGGAAGAGCCTTCGGATGGAACTCCCCACCTTGTCAAGGGTCTTTTGGCCGGTCTTAAGATCTTTGATGCGCTCTTTGATCTTTTCCCTAAGGTTGTTGGCTTCAAGAAACTCCCGATACGCATCAGCCGTGGTGGCAAAACCTCCGGGCACTCTGATCCCTTCCGCCTTCAACATCCCGATCATTTCTCCCAAAGAGGCGTTCTTGCCGCCTACCCGGGATACGTCTTTAGAGCTGAGGTCTTCAAGCCAGCGGATGTACTTGACATCATTTTTCATGTCCTTTCCCTCCTTATAGGTTCTCTAGTGTTATTGCGTAGCTCGGATCTAATAGCCCGCCGCTTACGGCGTTATTGTCATAATACTTGCTATGTTTTTATATCCCGCTGCTTGCCGGCGGGGTAGTTCATTGCTTTTCTGTATCTTTTTTTGACTTCTTATCTTTAGGTTTTTGCTCAGTCATACGTTTCCTGCTCGGCCAGATAATAATGGCGCAGGGGGTTAAGCTTGTTATCCAGTTCATAAACCAGAGGGTTGCCCGTTGGGATCTCAAGCCCCGGGATGTCCTCATCGGAGATATCATCGAGATATTTTACCAGGGCGCGAAGGCTGTTTCCATGCGCGCAAATGAGAAGCCTCTTGCCGGCCTTAAGTTCCGGCTTAATGACCTCGTGCCAGCAGGGCATTACCCGCTGGAGGGTGTCCTTAAGAGACTCGGCGCAGGGAATTTCATCCTTTTTCAAATGAGCATAACGGGGATCATAATGCGGGTGGCGTTCATCATCTTCGGCCAGGGCCGGAGGACGGACATCAAAACTGCGGCGCCACAAATGGACTTGATCCCTGCCGCGGACATCTCTCATTTCTTCTTTGTTCAGGCCCTGTAGCGCCCCGTAATGACGCTCATTCAGCCGCCAGAAACCCTGTACCGGCATCCACATTAAGTCCAATTCGTCAAGGACGATCCATAAAGTACGTATGGCCCTTTTAAGAACCGAGGTAAATGCCTTGTCAAAACAATATCCCTGTCCCTTCAGCAAGATCCCTGCATTGTGGGCCTCGGTCCTTCCCTGTTCGGACAGGTCTACATCCGTCCATCCGGTAAACCTGTTTTCCAGATTCCACACACTCTCTCCATGTCGCAACAGAACCAATGTTTGCATATTCACTCCTGTTGTTTTTTAAAGAAAAATGAATTGGACGGCCTGTTGCCCGGAAAGGTCTTATGCAGTGCGAGTTTCTTCGGCTTCCTGTAAGTGTGTATTCCGGTCAGTTCAGGTGCTATGATTGTCTGCACATGGTCCACCGCAGCCAGCATACCTTTACTTTCAAAGCGACAGGAGTCTCCATCGCGCAATTCTGGTGCTTTATGCTTGCCGGTGCTTGCCATTGTTCCGTTTTCTCATTTTACAAAAAAACCGAAGGGTTAGGTTCCCCCCGAGAAGCAAGCATTTCCATAGCATTAATTGAAGCACTTTTATCCCTTTTCATTTTTATCTATCCGCTTACTGTTTGGAGATATAGGCCGCCAGATCAAGCATGCGGACGGAATACCCAAACTCGTTGTCATACCAGACCAGCGCCTTGATTAATTTGTCATTCACGACTCTGGTAAAGGATCCGTCAACAATGCCCGAATGCGGATCGCCTATGATATCGGCGGATACGATCTCGTCCTCCGTAAAGTCCAGGATGCCTTGAAGTTTTCCGTGGGCCGCTTTTTTGAATTCCGCGTTCACACTCTCCACCGAGACCTCTTTGCGGACACAGGCTACGATATCGGTGACGGCCCCGTCGGGGATGGGCGCCCTTACTGCTATAGCATCCATCTTTCCTTCCAGTTCAGGGAGAACCAGGGCAGTGGCTATAGCAGATCCCGTACTGGTGGGAATTAAAGAGACTGCGGCAGCGCGGCCCCTTCTTCTTTTCCTCGCAGGGCCGTCCACCATGGCCTGGCTGGCGGTATAGGCATGGATAGTGGTAATTAAGACACCTTCAATCTCAAAGGCATCATTCAATATCTTCAGGGCAGGGGCCAGTGAATTGGTAGTGCAGGAGGCATTGGAAATGACCTGATGTTTTTCCGGGTCATACTGATCTTCATTAACCCCCATAACTACCGTTAAATCCGCACTTTTGGAAGGCGCACTGATAATGACTCGTCCAGCCCCCGCCTCTAAATGTTTAGCAGCATCCTCTCGCTTTCTGAAAACACCGGTGCATTCAAGTACAATGTCCACTCCCAGAGATTCCCAGGGAAGCTCTGTCGGGTCTTTCTTGCTAAAAAGTTTAATTTTCTTTGAATCAAAACGCAGATAATCTTCGCCTGCTTCCACCGCAAAAGGTGGTTTGCCGTGGACAGAGTCATAACGCATCAAATAGGCAATATCATCGGCCGGCGTCAGGTCATTGACGGCTATAATTTCCAGATCTTGATAATTGTCCACGAGGTATTGGCGTAGGACAAGACGACCAATACGCCCCAGACCGTTAATGGCTACTTTTTTCATTTCATTTCTCCCATTATAATTATTCCAGGTAATGAATGACCAGCGCCGCGATAAGTCCCGCCATTAAAATCCAGAAAAAGAAACCCAGGGTTCTGGCCGTCATGGTTTCGGCTTCTCTTTTCGCTTGGGTTTGTTCAATCGCCTCCCTGCGGGTACGGGGCGGCCTGGGTGGTACGGCTGCGGCCATCAGAAAAGCAAAAATCAACCCGAAGAAGAGAAAGGGGAGCCAGGAGAATCCCCAGACAGTCGGGCCGTAAGGACCAACCCAGGCGCCGCCGGCCCAGGTAAATAGAAAGAGAACAAGAGCAAACCACAACCAACCGTTCCAGGGGCCCACTCTCCCTAGAAAATAAAATGGCATCATTATCAATGTTGCAATAACTAACGCGGTTAACAAGTCGGCAATAAACATTTTTTTGTCCCTCCTTGAATTAGCTGGTAGCTGATCCGGGATGGACCGTTTTAGCTCGACCATCCCGGACAAGTTTTCTTTGGTTGTATTCATTGTTTACTACAAATACTTTCCTCGAATCCCTTGAAACATCGATGGCTTGCCGGGGCCCGTATGTAGGCGAATTTTGACTGCTTGATCTCGCTGAGCAAAGGAATAGTCTTTAATGGCCTTGGCAGCATCCGCCAGCTCACGTTTGATATCTTTCATGGTGGCTGATCGGCGAATGACACCAGCGCAAGGGCGAAAAATTTCTGCTGATAACAGGCTCTCCAATAGATAGATTGTGTTTTTAAGTATTTAGAGCTGTTTTGCCAGCACAGTTCCGATATCTTTTGGTTTTGTTTTTACCATGATTTTTGACCACAAAAGCCTTTTTGCCAAGGGAGGCTTTTTTACCTGATAACAAGTCAATATCAGAAGGTTTGTGCAACGTACTTTTAACGGCAGAGCCCGCTGTGCTTTTTCTTTCATATTTTGTCTTAACGATAACGACGTATCTTACAGAGTCGGTCGTGTTCATGTGATCTTGGCATAGAGTGTTGCAAATTTCTTGCCAACAAAGTTTCCATGTACCGAAACTCGGTTGAAAGGTGGCGGGCGACGAGCACGCAGCTGAGAAATAGGTGTTTTTACCATAGTATATCAGTGCTACCGGGCAACGGGATAGCATGACAAGCGGAGGAATTGTCCAGCTCGTCAAGACAGCGGCCGTAAAGCGGATCAATGGCAGTTGATATACTTTTTCTTTTGATAAAGGACGCCTTCATGGCGTACGTTCATCTTTTTCCTTTGCTGCTCGCTGCCAGACATTAACCAGTAGCACGGTGAGTACCGGCAACAGCAGACCGGTTATCATGACGGCGATCATCAACATTCCGAGTTCTCCGTAATCGCCTCGCTCAATGATAAAAATCTCGGTTAAAGTAGCTGGTTAACAGATTGGAAGCCGATAGGGCCAGGTTGGTGAATGCGGCCATTACCGCAAAATAGGTGGCCTTCTGGTCGGCGGGTGCCTCTCTGGCAATCCAGGCCAGCATGGGGACCATGGCCACCTGGCCCAGAGGGGAATCGGCCATGGTGTCGATAATGGCGATGGTGTGTGCTCCAAAACCGAGATGGGCGGCCGTCCACTCGTGCAGGCCGTAGAACATGCCGAGAAAAGGCAGCATCATGACGGTGCTGTAGATGGAGAGAAAGACCACCAGGTAGGGAATAGGGCTTCTGCTCATCCAGCCCCGCAGGGCGAGCAGGCCGATGACGGCAAGGATCGAGGATATCTGGCGAAGGGTGCCGAAGAAGGCCTCGTCGAAATGCAGGACATCAATCTGCCACCAGCTGGCACCGGCGCCAATGGTGGGCATGGCACGGAAAATAAAGATTATTATGGCAATCCCCAGAATATCCCGTTTTTTTCGGACATCCAGCCCTTTCATGATTGCGTGCATGAGGTAGCCGACTGCAGCGAGCGAGCCGAGAAATATCGCTTCTTTTTTCAAGGTGAGATCAGACAGGCCAAGAACAAGACTCAAGACCACAAAACCGGCGCTACCGCCAAGGATTTTGTAGTCCGGCTGCACTGCAAGATCATCCTGGTGAAGGGACCGGCGGATATCCGCTTCCTCTACACCCTCTTTCTCCATACTCAGGCGCCGTCGCTGTATGCTGAGCTGACCGAAGGTGACACCCAGAACTGAAATTACAGGAATACCAAGGGCCACCTCATACATCGTCTGATAGGAGAGTGTTTCTGCCAGCCAGCCGCCCAGTCCTGCAACCACCGCACTGCCGCCGATAATGGCGATCCTGCCGAGGGTCTGCATGGTTGTATGCATGCGCTTGAGTTCTTCTTCCTCGATTGGCTTGCCTTGCTCGTCAAGTGTCGGCACGGCCTCAACCGTCATGGCGTCGGCAACCACATCCTGGATGACGTAGCCTAACGGGAGCGAGCAGGGTGGAGATGACATACCAGGTTCCCGCAGTGAGGAACTGCTCCATCTGTGACCTGTATCCGGTTAGTCCGACCATGATCAGCAGACTGATGGCCATGAGCAGGGCGCCGAAATAGACAAACAGCGCCTTGCGTCGCCAGAAAAGATCGACCAGGTGTCCGATCGGCATTTTAAAGGCCCAGGGCAATCCTGCCCAGAAGCCGAGTCCGGCCAGGAAGACCGCGGAGAGACCGAGCTCCTTTTTGACATAGAAACTTTCGACGATACCGGTAAAACCGGAGATGCCTGCGGCAAAATAGACCATCAGCGGCGGGACGTAGCTCAAGCGCATCTCGCGGATGATGCCGAGAAAATCGCGGATAAACCAGGATCGGAGACGCGAGAGCACGCCTGGCTGAGGGCTTATTTCATGCCTGGTTTTTCATGACATCGGCTATTTTGGACCCAATTTTTCAAAAGTAAAAAAAGACACTCCCTTGGCAGCCTCGAGCCAATGGGAAATATATCAGATACACCTGGCTCTTACCTCTGCAACAGGCAGGTTATGAGCTTTTGCACTACCAGGGAATCGGCTGATGTTTCCTGGAAAAACCGTCGGTCGGACCGTTATCCGGCAGGGTCGCAAGCCACACCGGGGTCTCAGCAGCCTGTTCCGGAGAAACGGTACCTGCGGTCCCGCAGGTCCGTTCGTATCCGGCCGGGACAGACGGTATTGACCATAATATGGTCATTACACAACTCCTTTGCCAGCAGCGCGGTGATCCCGTTGAGCATGGTTTTCGACAAATGATAGGCTGGTGACTGCAATTCGGTGTAATGGGTATCCGGATTGATGATGTCAGTCAGAGCACCCAAGGTGCTGGAGATATATACGGTTCTTCCGAATGAAGCGTACTTGAAATGAGAAAAGTCTAGAAAAAAGAATGGACATGTAGTCCTTATCAAAGCGACCAAGCAAGAGATAAGGAGGGTTCTACATGTCCACAAGTTTACTTTACCATGGATTTGGTGTTGTTGGATATCGGTATATTCGAACAGATTACCGAGACGGAGACATCGTCTTCACAATTAAAAGGAAGGATTTCAGCGTCCGTTGCCCAGTCTGCAACAGCAAAGATGTAATACGACACGGAGCACTTCCTCGTTGGCTTCACTCCCTGCCTATAGGAAGGAAATCAACCTACATTAAGACGGAAATACCACGCGTTGAGTGCAAAGAATGTGAAATTATCCGCCAAGCTGATATTGGCTTCGCCGATCCGCGCTATACCTACACGAGGTCCCTGGGCCGATACGTGCTCGATCTGGCGAGGCATATGACGATTTCTGCTGTAGCTAAACACCTGGGTTTGAGTTGGGATCTGGTCAAAAGCATACAGAAAAGACATCTTGAGAAGAAATATGGAAATCCCAACCTCAGACAACTAAAACGAATTGCCATTGATGAGATCTATGTGGGTAAGCGTGGTTATCTGACGATTGTGCTGGATGTTTTAAGTGGAGCGGTTGTCTTCGTAGGAGACGGCAAAGGGAGTGATGCCTTGGAGCCGTTCTGGAAAAAACTTCGCCGCTATCGAAAACTGCAAATTGAAGCTGCCGCGATAGATATGTCACCAGCGTATATCAAGGCGATACGGGAGAATTTGAAGGATACGGTCATCGTTTTTGATCATTTCCATGTGATCAAAATGTTCAATGAGAAGCTGTCCGATTTCAGACGGCAATTATATAACATCACAGAAGAATTGTTACCAAAATCAGTCCTCAAAGGGACTCGCTGGCTCCTGCTGACTTCAAGAGAACGGTTGGCTACTAAGCAGGAGAAACAGCAACGGTTAGAGCAGGCATTGGAGCTTAACAGACCTTTGGCAACGGCCTACTATATGAAAGAGGATTTACGACAGTTGTGGAATTGGGAAGGTGACAAAAGTGCGGCTGAATGGCATTTGACAAGCTGGATAGAAATGGCCAGGAACTCTGGAATAGGAATGTTGAAGAAGTTTGCCAATACATTGGCTAGACACTTTGAGGGTATATTAGCCTACTTCGATTTTGATTCACTTTCGACTGGTCCTCTTGAGGGGACCAATAATAAAATAAAAACGATGCAAAGAAAAGCTTATGGATTCAGAGATATGGAGTTTTTCAAGCTCAAAATAATGGCGCTCCATGAAACAAAGTACGCTTTAGTCGGATGAACCATATATACAATACTGCCGTATTGATGTTTTTTCATAATCGGCACGCAGCCCTGGCTCAACAGGAGTGGTCCAAAGGCGTTGGCTTCCAGGGTGTTCTGTAATAATGTCATCGGCAACATCGAGGGAGGTGAAGTGAACATCCCGTCCTTTCTCGGCCAGCTTTTTTTGGGCGTTTACGCCCTTTTGCTCATCAAGGACACCGAGTATAACCGTGAGTCCCTTACCGGCCAGTTGCCTGGCAATTTCAAATCCTATGCCACGGTTGGCTCCTGTTACGAGAGTCACGCGCCTTTCTGGTGGTTGCATAATGTCCTCATTGCTCTTTTTCGGCCGTTTAGCCTGAATTTCTCATCAGTCTAAAAAGTGGCTGAATTTTCAATAAAATTGTCATTGAGGAGCTTTCGCAAGGAGGTTTCATGAGGCTTCCTTCTTTTGTGGATACCGGCTATATTGTTGCGTAGATACCGGCTATGTTGTTGCATTCCATGAGATGTCCTCTTTTGTAGGACATTTTCTTGTCGTGTCGGAAACCCATCCGACTGTCCGGATATCTGCTCCCCTCTCTGCAACTGGATCCTATACCGCCTTCCCGAAAAATGGTACGATCCGCCGCGTATTCGTTTCCATTACGTCTGTTGGAGATTTTCAATTTTCATGCCACTATAAAGCAGCAAATCCCCATTGCTGAGGTTGGAACAGCTATTGTATATCAGGAATACAAAGCAGAGTAAAAATTGAACGCGTTATATCGTTACAGATCAATCATCATGACCTCACCGGCGATCAACATCGGAACCTCGGGATTCCACTATGACCATTGGCAGGGTGTCTTCTATCCTGACGGCCTGCCGAAAACAGAATGGTTGGATTTTTACTCCAAGTTTTTTCCAATCGTTGAAATCAATTCCACCTTCTATTCACTTCCTTCGGCTGATACCATCAATACCTGGAAACGGAAGACGGATGAGAGGTTCCGGTTTGCATTGAATTCAGCAGGGGTTCTGATATCCATGCCTTCTTCAACAATGATGCAGACGGCTACGCCCCCGATAATGCCAAGGGCCTGCAGCGATATATGGATGCCAGATTATCCAGCTGATTATTGTTATAAGGGAGGTAAAAAATGCCGGAACTGCCGGGTGTTGAATACATAAGGACCTACCTCCAACACACTGTGCTGCAGAAAACCATCACCGATATCTCGGTTAGTGTGAGAGAGATTTTAGCGGGTATATCGGTGCAGCAGTTGCACAAAAGAATCAAAGGGTTCTCGATCCAAAAGGCAGTTCGTCAAACTCCTTTCCGGCCGCCGGGACATGCTGAAGTCGGCCCTCATGAATCAGCAGGACGTTGCCGGCATCGGCAATGTCTATTCTGATTAAATACTCTTCCAGGAGGGGCTGCATCCGAAAACAGCTATTCGGTACCTTGATGACAAGAGACTCGGCAACGTCTTCACAACCATGCGGGAGATATTTGACAAGGCCGTTGCAGCACAGGGAAAACCGGGAAAAATGCCCGATTCCTATCTTACCGCGCATCGCGAATCAGACAAGAAATATCCCGGCTGTCAGAACAAAATCGAAAAAATCAGCGTCGCCGGACGCAGTGCGTGTTACTGCCCGAACTGACAGAAAAAACAGGAATAACGGAGTCTTGCTATGCAGGATAATGGCTCCTTATGGTGCTTTTCCGAATAGTACCGCTCGAGCGCGTCTACCCTGCTATTGACTTGAAAACGCTGACCGGAAGGCGATTGAAATCCCAAAAGCGGGGGCGGCCTGGGGGAGAGGAAAGAGAGAGTTTAATTTTGCCCTGACCCTATTATTCATAAGGGGAAAGAAGGTGAAATTTTGATCTTTACCGGTGAGATGTGCTGTCAGAGAAAAAGATTTTACCCTGTATCCGTTTGGGATTTCTGCATCCCCTCTATTCATTTCCCGGTTGCATCGAGGACGATCTTGCCCGTTGTATGTCCAGCCTCATTGGCGCGGTGAGCTTTATCCGCTTCATGGAGAGGGAATATTCGCTCAATTTCCGGTCGGACATGACCACTGTCGATCAGAATCGCGATCTCGCCAAGCTGGGCGGCATCGGGCTGGACAAACACATGCGCGCTAAGCTTATTCAATGCATCCATTCCCCCTGCCTCGGGTCCGCGAAGAGTTGATACCATAATGCCACCCTTTTTAAGGACTTTCCAGGAACGCTGCCAGACCTCGCCGCCTATGGTTTCGAGCACCACGTCAGCATCATGCACCGCATCTTCAAACGCTGCAGTAGTGTAGTCAATTGTTTCATGTGCGCCTATTGACTTCAAGAATTCATGATGAGGGGCAGATGCCGTGCCGATAACATGCGCCCCGGCCCATCTTGCGAACTGCACGGCAAAATGGCCTACTCCTCCGGCAGCCGCATGGATGAGGACCTTCTGGCCTGCCTGCAGATGTGCCAGGTCAAAAAGAGACTGCCAGGCGGTCAAACCTGCCAACGGCACTGCCGCCGCCTGGAGATAGTCAATGGTCTCCGGCTTCAGTGCAACCTCCGAGGCCTTGACGGCAATGTATTCAGCATAGGCGCCGTTGCGAGATATCGATGGTCGGGTATAGACACTGTCGCCGACTTCCAGGTGACGAACGTCTGGCCCTTTTTCTTCAATGACTCCGGCAACGTCCCATCCGGGGATAAGGGGCAGGGTTGTCATCTCCTTCATATACCCCTGGCATATTTTCCAGTCGACAGGATTAACTCCCGCACCAATAACCTTGATCAGGACATCGTCGTCATTTAAAACCGGCCGTGGTGCATCCTCATATTTCAACACCTCCGGTCCGCCATAGCCATGAATCCGTACCGCTTTCATTGTAAGCATAGCAACTCTCCTTGACTCATTTTTCATCTGTTGCCCGGATCATCTTCGAATGGTTTTTGAGTAATCCCGGAATCTGCCATTTTTCTCTAGGAGTCTGTCGGATAATGCCCTTTTTCCCCATCTCCGCGTTATTTTCAGAAAATCAATTCTCGCAATATCAACCATATGGCTGCGCTTGATTTCCTGAAAATGCCTCGATCTGAGAAAAAATTGCTATAATCCGACAGGCTCCTAGTCTCAAACAGTAATGACGGAAGGCGAAAAGTCGATGCGTTAAGGAGTCGTGTTTTTCCATGATTTTCCGGAAAAACGTACTATTTTTCCGGACATTGTCCTGCGAGACAAGATTAAAAAAAATGTTTACATTTGTAAGATTTTTTCAGCTTTATGTAAACGGCGAAGATTTTTTGACATTTTGCTCCAGGGATGTTTCGACGCGGTATCTGCCAAAATGGAGGATGCTCACGAATCTTTTCCTTTCCCCTGTGAGGAAATTTGCTCCAGCGTCCGTCCGCTGTGCACGGACTTGGCCTGGGTGCTGAGCGGTTTGCGTCGGGCATCTGCCTTGCCATCCTTCATCTTGACCAGAAGCCAGTCGTTTTGTACCTTGGTCAGTGCATAGCCGCCCCGGAGCTTATCACCCTCGAGCCAGACCGTCAGGTGACCTTCCTCAAGGGCTTCTTTCATAGATTTTTTCTCCTCTTCTTCATCCTTGAGATTCCGGTAGGTGCCACGGTCCCAGATCAGTACAGTGCCGCCACCATATTCCTCTTTTGGAATAATCCCTTCGAAATCGGCATACTCCAGGGGATGATCCTCGGTCATGACAGCCAGCCGTTTTTCCCGGGGATCGGTGGACGGCCCCTTGGGCACCGCCCAGGAAACAAGAACCCCATCAATTTCCAGGCGGAAATCGTAATGCAGATTCGTCGCATCGTGCTTCTGGATGACAAAAATCGGTTTCCGGTTCAGGTCTTTGTTGCTGCCTTCAGGTTCACCGCTTTTCGACAAGTTCCTTTTTTTTCGGTATTGTTCGAGGGCCTTTTTATGCTCCATTTATTTTTCCCCTAGGTACAGCTGTTCAAATGTGCGGCATGCTTCCTGCAGTTTCTCAACCATTTCTTTATTTACGGTCTGTTTGCACTTCATGGCGCAGACTATCGACTGCTGCAGGACGGCCAGTCTTCGGGGCATGGTATATTCCTCCTTTGGTTCGAGTTGTTGTTGAAAAACGAGTCTGTGCATCCCAAAGAAGCATTGCTTCACGGATACGGTATTCAAATACCGTGCCGAAAGAAAAGTTGTCATGATTGGCCTTGATTTTGCATAACTCTGGACTAAATAGATCCTCAGCCGTTCACGATCTGCGTGAGGGCGGATTGAATGTCCGGGTAGGTAAAAGTAATTGATATGCTTAATTTTCTTATGAAAGGATGACGTTATTGTGCTGAATCTGCTAGTCGAAGAGGTTATTTTTCTTGCCGTTGTCCTGCCGGCAGTCCTGACCAGGCTGGCTCTGGCTGCCGATCAGCAGGAGATGGTTGAGCAGGAGCCCAGTGCGCAGTTGAAGAAAGAGCACGACATCACCCTGAAAATGCTCGATGCCGCCCGCCAGGAAGCGGCCATGATCCGGCAGACCGGCTCCCTGAATGCGCAGCGCATCCTCAAGATGCACGATTTTTTCAGCAATTTCGTCGACAAATGTCATCATGCCAAGGAAGAGCGGTTCTATTTTCCGGCCGCAAAATTTTACGATGGCAGAACCATTGAGAATCTGACCGTGGGACTGGTCAACGAGCATAACTATGCTCGGACGCTGCTGCAGGAAGTGGCCTATATGCTGGAGCAGAAACAGACTGACGACCCGGCTCTTGTGGCCGACCGGCTCGACCGTTATGCGGAAATGATTCGCGCGCACATCGGCAAGGAGAACCAGATTCTCTACCTCCAGGCAGACCTCAGGCTACCTGTGGCAGAAAAGGCCGGGATGATGAAAGGATTTACCCGCGTTGAGAAACAAGAACTGGGTGAAGGCTTCCATGACAAGTACCATGCCTTGGCCATGGAGATTCTCAAGTAAGGCAACCTGCATGAGACCTGTGACAGTCGCAATCAGAACCAACAACAAAGAACTAAGGAGATAGAATATGGCGATCAAGAAACATGGCTCTGCCCAGTGGCAGGGCGGACTGAAAGAAGGCAGAGGAACCATTTCCACCGAAAGCGGCGCCCTCGACGAACATCCCTATGGATTTGCCCAGCGCTTCGAAGGCGTCAAAGGCAGCAACCCGGAAGAGCTGATCGGCGCGGCCCATGCCGCCTGCTTTTCCATGGCTTTTTCGAAAATCCTGGGAGAAGCCGGCTTTACCGCCGAATACATCAAGACCTCCGCCGAAGTAACTCTGGACAAGGTCGGCGAAAACTTCGCCGTTACCAGCAGCCACCTGACCATGCAGGCCAAGATCCCGAAAATCCACAAGAGCCAGTTTCAGGAGGCTGCCGACAAGGCGAAGGAAGGCTGTCCGATCAGCAAACTTCTGGATGCCGAAATCACCCTGCAGGCTGACCTTTGGTGAACATTGTGTAACCCCGATAAACGGGACTCTGTTTAGTGCCCCCTTGAGGGCGGCGCACTTGTGGCTCACCGCGCAGATGCCGCAGACGCGCGAGGCCATGTGCGTCACTTCCGAGTGATGATGGCCCCGGGAAAAAGCTTCGAAAAAGCGGGGTGCCTCTACCACCGAGAATTGCACCTGCTGCAGTATGCCGTCCTTGATTGCAGCGGTGATGTTGCCATGCCCCTCGATCCTGGTTACATGGTTGACCGCAATGGATTTATCTGTCATTGGTGTTTTCCCTGGTGTATACGGATGAGTCGTTGTATACCCTGACCTTGGTCTGGATCTCCTCCCAGGTCAAAGGATTTTTCCGGGCCGTCTCGGCCATGATGGGGTGCAGGTGATCCCTGAATAGATTTCTGGCGGGGGCCTCGGTATTGGCGTCGTCGATCAGCCCCGGCATCCCTGGCAGGCGTCGCCAAAGGAGGTGCAGATGGCAAGCCACAGCGGGTCAGCGGTCCCAGGCAGATCATGCCCTTCTCGTAAACGCAAAGGGTGTCGTTGCGCTTGCATTCCACGCAGACCGGCTCGTTGGGCGGAGTATAGGTCTGGCCGGTCAAAATCAGCTTGAAGACCACTTCAAACTCGGCCTGGCTCAATGGGCAGCCGCGAACCTGGTAATCGACATCGACCACGTCGGTGATCGGCCGGGCCGGGATGGTGTTGATGTGCGATCCTGCGGCACCATAGACCAGCTCGACCACCTCGTCCATGTTCCAGCGATTCTTCAGGGCATTGTGGCAGCTGATGGAGGCGCAGGTACCCAGTGAGACCAGGATACCGGCATTGTCGCGAATCGATTTGATCTGGGCAATATCCTCCTGTCGGGTGATGGACCCCTCGCAGAAGGCGATGTCGTACTGTTCGCTTTTGCCGGACATCACCTCCCGCCAGGCGACTACCTCCACATGGGCAAGCAACTTGAAAAGCTTTTCCTCCATTTCCAGCACTGTCAGCTGGCAACCCTCGCAGCAGGCGAAATCGAAGAAGGCGACGCGCGGTTTGTGAGCAAATGGTTTCATTTCTCTTCCTCACGGCTGTGTAATAGATGATTCTTCAATCCTGATCCGCAGCCCAGACCTCTTCTGCCTCTGTTTTCTTGAGCAGGTCGACATATCTGAAGACCGGTCCATTCTGACAGATATAGAGATCGTTGAGCTGGCAATGGCCGCATTTACCGATGCCGCAGCGGAATTGACGTTCCAGCGGCTTTATCCACCGTCAGGTGGAGGTCGATATCGGGATCATCTTGCCAACGCTCAAGCTCATTTCTGAAGAGGATAGCGTCAGGGCTGTTGGCGCCGCAGACAAGGCGGAATGAGCCGCAATCACGACGGTTGGCGCAGATGTAATGGATCAGTCCGCGCAATGGCGCCAGGCCGATGCCTCCGGCTACCAGGAGGATATCTCTGTTGTGCATCCGCTTGAGAGGAAAATGGACTGTACCGTAGGGCCCTCGGATGCCAACCCATTCGCCTGGCTCAAGGGCGACGATCGCCCGGCTGACGTTACCCTTGGGCTGAATGCAGAGTTCGAAACTCGATGTCTGCAGAGGCGATGAGCAGACCGAGATCGGAGCCTCGCCATAGCCGAAGACCGATACTTGGACGAACTGACCCGGCTGATGCCCAAGGGGCCTGCCGTGCGCCAGCTCCAGTTCTATAACCATAGCGCCCGGCTCCTCACGGGCAGCCAGAACCACTGCCGTTTCTCGGACGTAAAAGACCTGCGAACTGTCATTTCCCTGCCTGCGGTCCGGTGCGGTCATGAATTCTCCTTGCGGGCTGCTGCGGCAAGTACCTGATTGGTTACGTCGACAATATTGATGTCGGCGGTGCAGGCAGGCGCGGCTGCATCTGCCGCAGCCGGTGCAATAGGGTCTGCCGAATCGTCGGTAGAGATGGAGGAATTTTCGCTGCCACCGATGCCTGATACGCTGCCACCTCTCCCTGCGGAAATTGTGTCCCCCGGCGACCACGGCAAAGTCAAGGAGCTGGCACTAATCCCAAGTGCGGTAGCGAACGCCGCCGTGCAGATCGGCATCGATCTCGTCTTTCATGTCGAAGCAGAAACAGGTCGGGCAGGAGGTATTGCAGGAGCCGCAGCTGTAGCACCGTGCGGCAATCTCCTGCCAGACATCCTGCAATCCCGCACCTTCGAGAGCGGCGGCGATTTCTTCTGCTGATGCGTTGAGTGTTCTGCTGATCCCCTCTCGTTTTTGTCGGCGCCACCGCTCTGCCGCAGCCAGGTCTTTTCTTTTGACCTGTTGGTTTTTTCCTTTGCCGAGAAGCGTCTCGCCGGCCTCGGAATGGATTTCCACCAGGTAGCCGTCGTCCGTCGGCGTGAGAAACAGATCGCAGGGCCTGCGGGCTGATTCCGTGCCCAGGGCACTGCAGAAGCAGTAGTCATCGGGGAGGCAGTCGAGGCCGATAATGGTTGCTCGATGCCGATTGTCACTCCAGCGGACCTCGCCGCTTATTTATATTTTCAACTGGTGTTTACCCAAGGAGCGGCGATATGACTACAATAGTGTATATACTTTTTATTCTGGCAATATCGATCCTGACGCTGCCACAGCCGCTGCGGATTCTCCCGGCTGCTTGACAAGCCGCTGGTCTTTTGGGCCCTTTTCCCGCTTTCCGCCGCATTCTGGTGGGCTTTCGAGTATCTCAACCAGTTCGTCGACAACTGGTTTAACCTGGGCATCGATTAGGGTCCGCTGGCCTATTCCCTGCACGCCAGTCTTTTCTTTTCGACGGTGCTGCCCACGCTTTTCAGCGACCTGGCCGAAGGCGACTGGCGGCTGGCCGTATCCGCGACCCTGGCTGCTCTGGTCTGCGGTTTTTTCTGGGAAATCTATCTTACCTGCCTGGAACTGGAGGAATCGGCTCCCGAAGCTCTGGGACGCCAGGTGACGGAGTTGAGAGGACTGTGCCGGGACGGAGACTGGATTACTGACGATCCACTCGGCATCGGCGGCATTCTCTGCGGCAGCCGGCGGAATATCGACTGGCCTTCCGGGAGCTGGGGCTGGCCATCGGCCTGCAGACAATACCTCTGCTGAAAGGCCATTTAACTGCAGACAGGATCAAAAAAGAAGATGCCGAAACCGTCGTTAACCTGATAGAGGCTCTCTCGGCCTATGAAGACATGGGCGTCGAAATAGAGGATTACTGGCTTGCCGCCGAAAACCGCAGGGTATTGCCCTGGATCGAGCACCGTCACATCAATGCGGTGATGCTGGCCACCAGACTGATACCTAGGGGGGATTTTTGAAAAAGTGAAGCGATACCGAGCTCAAACACAGAAGACTACCGGCTGCCGGCTTTTCCATCTGGTTCTTTTCCTCCTGCTAGCGACTGCCGCCGCAGCCTTCCAGGCCTTCACCACAGTGATCGTTCCCCTGGTTGCTCCAGCCGTCTTCAGCACCGCTATCCTGGTCTTCATTTTCGCCTCGAATGATTTTCTCTTGGTCCTCTCACTCATCTCCACCAACGATGCCAGGACCGTACCAGCTGCAATCGCGTTCTTCATCGACAGTTCCAGATTCGAGCCGCCCACCGGTTCCATTGCCGCGGCCGCTGTCTCTTTCGATCATCTCAAGAAAAATGACGATCTTTTTTTTCTGCTCTCCCAGGTTTCGCGGCTGCAAACGGTTGCCCGTCCCGGAGCTGTCACCGGCAGAGAGGCTGAAAACCGCGAAAGAATTCACACGATGGTCCCCGTCATATAAGGAGTGATACACTTTATGGAACAGACAACAAGCTACCAGAAGGCACGAAAAGCGATGGTGGAAAGACAGCTTATCCCCCGCGGAATACAGGACCGGAAGGTCCTTGATGCCTTGGGTAAGGTGGAAAGGCACCGGTTCATCCCCGAAACACTACAGGGGCTGGCGTATGCCGACCGGCCTCTGCCTATCGACCGTCAGCAGACTATTTCCCAGCCTTATATCGTTGCCCTTATGAGCCAAGCACTGGAAGTGGGTGAGGATGACGTTGTCCTCGAAATCGGCACGGGCAGCGGCTATCAGGCGGCTATCCTGGCGGAAATCTGCAAGACCGTCTATACGGTTGAAAAGTATCCGGAACTCCTGGACAAGGCATCCTCGATCCTGCGTAAAATCGGCTACAAAAACGTTATCGGAAAAATCGATGACGGTACACTCGGCTGGCCGGAGCATCAGCCCTACGATGCCATCATCGTCACAGCCGGGGCACCCAATGTGCCCCAGCCATTGATACAGCAGTTGAAGGAAGGCGGCAGAATGGTCGTTCCCGTAGGAAGCGACAGCAGCCAGGAAATGCTGAAACTGACCCGCAAAGAAGACTGCATAGCCGAAAAAAGGCTTGGAGGTTGCCGTTTCGTACCGTTGCGAGGGGAACACGGCTGGAAATAGCCGCAGGGAGCATCTCAACACCTCCCTCCGTCTGCGGCCGAAGCTGAAACAGGGTGATGCGTCCACTCTCGGTGGGAAACGTCCTCTTATTGAGGACCACTCACTTCAGCGAAGAGACGCAACCAGCTGGTTTGCCGGGATCAGGTATTTTCGGAAGGGCTGATATCTCTCTCAATGTCTCGCTATTCTTACGGTTTGCGGCCATGTTTTTCGGGAATGACCTCATCCGCAGGATTCATGGTCTTCCCTTCCTTGACGGCATCAATGGTTTGGGTTCCGCTGCCGTCGGTGTGGTCGGGTTTCTCTTCCTTCTCCACGGCAATACCGGGCGAACGGTCTCTTCTGGCCCAGGCGATTCGATCGACCCGTATCGATTCCTCCACCTCGGTAAAACCCAGAACATCGTAGACAAGCTGCTGCAGCCGGCTCAGCTGACGCTTGTCCGGCAATGCTCCCTCCAGACGCAGATGCCCTTCACTGCAGGAAATTAGCAAGTCATCAAGAGGAACTTCACCGTCTCGGATGATCGTATCGGTCACAGCAGAAATCAGTTGCTCGTCATTCAGTCCCCGCAGCTCTTCCGGAAGTTCGCTGCTTGCCGTCGGCACCGTCTCTGCCTCTCCGGCCTCCGATGCGGCTGCTCTCTGCTGCTGCTGCTCCTCCTTTTCGGCGCAGTCAATGCACAGACTTGTCCAGGGCAGGGTCTCGAGGCGCTTCTCCGAAATCGATTCTCCGCATGAAGCACAGTGGGTATACTCGCCCGCCTGAAGACGTTCGAGGGCATGATTGATGGCCGCGACCTTTTCTTCGGTGCGGTCGTCCAGTTGTTCCTGGCCGCTGGCCAGCTGCTGGCTGGCCGCCCTCTCTTCGAATTCAACCTGATCCTGCTTCAGGTTCATCCTTGATTCCTCAAGGCGTTCGCGTTTCTCAATCAGCTCGTGGCGTACTGTTTTTAAGCGATTTTCAATCGAATCTTTTTTTTCCTTTTCCATAATACTCCTTCCCTGTTGTCGTCAAATAAGACCGAAGGACAAAGCGGAGCTGCCTTCTGACCGGCTCGCTCCTACCTCTTGTCTTATGATACAGGACAATATTCTCGTTTTATGAGCGCATTAATTTGAAACTTTATCCGCCTCGCCGGAATCGAATTCAGTTTCTGCATTTCTCCAGGCATCATAGATGGCGGTGTAGGCATCTGAAAATCCTTTTTTCATTTCCTCCCAGGCGCTGGCGGAGCTGTGCTGCAATCCCCCGTACCATTCGGCAACCTGGTTGCGCTGCTTCCTGATTGCCCGCAGGGCGGCTTTCGTTTTCTGACGAGTTGCCTCGTTCATTGTATCCCAGTTGTCATCAATCCTATCTTGCAGTTTGTCGATGCGGGAATCGAGATTATCCAGAGCGAATTTCACTTTTTTGACTGCTTGATCCCGCTGAGCAAAGGAATAGTCTTTAATGGCCTTAGCAGCATCCGCCACTTCACGTTTGACATCTTTCATGGTGGGCTGCTGAGCGGACTGATTGGCTGCCGATTGATCGGCGAATGACACCGGCGCAAAGGCGAGAAAAACAACAGGGACAAGCACTATGGTCACATTTATTATTTTTTGATATTTCATTATATTGTCTTTTTTTTTCTTTTATTTAGGGTGCCTTTCGTTTATCTCAAAGATGGCCCGGTTTTGAGAGCCGTTGCTAACCTCTCTCAAAACCGGAATCAAAGGTATTAATGTTATTTAAACCGGGTGGTCGCTGATTTGACAGCATCCCCCAGATTGTTCCAGGCGCTGTCGAGACCCGCCTTGAGGTCCTCCCAGGCGTCTTCACCGGCTTCTTTGAGCTCTGTCAGTTTCTCCTGGGCCGCTTTCTGCTTTACCCGCATGTCTTCGATCTGTTTGTAGTACTCGATTTGGGTTTCGGCCTCCGCCTTGTCGGCCTTAGCTTTCATCTTGTCGATATCCGCTTTCCACTTGTCCAACTGGGCCTCCAGCTTTTGTTGGTAGGCTTCTTTCGTCGTCATGGTTTTCTCCTCTTTTTTGCCCCCAAAAGCTTCTTTGCTAAGGGAGGCTTATTTTACCTGATGAAAAGTCAATATCAGAAGGTTTGTACAACGTAATTCCAACGGCAGGGCCGGCTGCGCTTTTTCTTTCATATTTTGTCTTAAGGATAACGACGTATCATACAAAGTCGGTCGTGTTCATGTAATCTTGGGATAGAGTATTGCAATTTTATTGCCAACAAAGTCTCCATGCACCGAAACTCGTTTAAGAGGTGGGGTTCGACTTACACGCAGCTGAGAAAGAAGTGTTTTCTCGGCAGCATATCATTCGAATGAGCAACGGGATCACATGACAAGCAGAGGAATTGTCCAGGCCGGCAGGATATCGTCCATCATCGTCGGACAGCTGCCGTCAGGCGGATCAATGGCGGTTGATATACTTTGTCTTTTGACAGCTACTCTTTGTCGGTAATTGGTTTTTCGGTGAAAAGATATTCTTTCAGTTCTTTATCAAAGGCAGGATCTTTTCTGCGTATCCATTCCATCACCATCGCTGCGTGTTCTTTTTCTTCATCCCGGTTATGTTGCAATATTGCTGTCAGTTCGCTATCCTCACACACCTCTATTCGCTGGTTATACCAGTCCACCGCTTCCAGCTCCTCCTTCAGCGACATGATTGCTCTGTGCATATCTCTGGCGGCCTGGGTTAAATTCTCAACCGGTTCATGATATCCTTTACCTTTCATGCTCCTCCTCCTTTCATTCATCTCAACTTATGTCATACGATTATTAATGACATTCTCCGAAGCTGCATACGCTGTGCCAACTTGTAGAAAAACAATCGAAAACGAGCCGATAATGTTGCCACATATTCTGGTTCGTCGACCTGTTAAGTGTTCGATGTGAAAACAGAAGACCTCATGTCACAGATCCCCTGGTTATTTATTCAAGGCAACGCTATTACATCGCCGACAAGTTATAAGAACCGCCGTAAGTGTTTTATATAACAGGACACAATCTTCTGTAATAGGCATCCTGGATCAGCCGACGATATCTGCCATTAAAGAAAACCCGTCTGCTTTTAGAGCAAACTGTACGGATATGTCCGTTCGGTCCATGCACTATCGGGATAGTCGCTCAGGAGTTTTTCATATGCCTCTTTGAGTTTACCTGGATCATTGATCTCTTTATAGAGAGTTACACCTCGAAAATATATGGCCTCGGACACCGCGTTGCTTTCCGGGAGGGTCTCCATCAGGTTTCCGGTAACCCTTAGAAAGGCTGGCATGTTTATTGAAGATAATGAGCAAAAAAGGAAATTAATAGCTTATGGCTGCTATCCACATGGTTTCATCGTTGGTGGAATAAAAATGATTCGGAGGAAAACGCAATGGTGATGGCAACCCAGTTTGTATTCTCATTGATTATAGCATTAAGCGTGAGTTTGATTTTGAGTCTGTTTATGCGTAGAGACCATACACGAGGCGGTTTTTTCTTTTTCTTTCTGATGCTTTTTCTTATTACTTTAGCAGGCGGGCTGTGGATCAGGCCTTTCGGTCCCAATTTTCAGGGGGTTTCTTGGGTTCCAATAATGGTTATTGGCTTATTAGCCGGTCTATTTCTCTATCAATCCGCTCCACGGCGGTCACCTCGGAATCGTAGAGAAAAAATTCAAACAATGAAAATTGAGAAAGAGCGTAGACAACTTGAGCAGTTAACCTATGTCTCTCTTGATATATTCTTCTGGATTATAGTTGTTATACTAATAATTTCGATAATATACCGATTTACTCTGGCAGAGTAGAAACATCCTGCTGACAACCCTTAAACAGGGAACTGCAAACGAGGTCAAAAAAAAATCCACGACATGCCTGCCGATACCATTATCTGCGCCCAATTTCGTTGTTGACAGATGGCCCGAATCCCATCAACGGAATAAATCAAGCCCATGGACGAATCCGGCAATACCGGGCAGTAATTAACGACAAGGTCGGCAGATACCCAATTCCCTGAATTATTCACTTGAAAGGAAAGAGGATTTGGACAAACAAACACAACAACAGGAATCGGGCGGCGCATCGTTTTACTCAGCGCCGCAGAGGACGTGTTGCACCAGCTGGATGTCAATTCCACCGAGGGGCTTTCTCAGGAGCAAATACAAAAAAGACAGGAACAATATGGCCTAAATGAGCTCCAGGAAGAAACGACACCCAGCCCATATCTTATCCTGCTGAATCAATTCAAAAGCATTGTCATTCTGATCCTGGTTGTGGCAGCAGTCGTTGCTTTGATCACCGCCCGATGGCCGGAAGGTCTGGCACTGCTCGCCGTGACGCTTATTAATACCGTCATCGGCTTTTTCACTGAATACAAAGCTGTCCGGTCAATGGAGGCGCTCCGGCGTCTCGGACAACATAGGACGTCTGTAAGGCGACAAGGTGAAATCGCAGGAAATATCAGCATCTGAACTCGTTCCCGGGGATATCGTTCTTCTCGGTAATGAAGATCTGGTTCCGGCGGATATGCGGCTGTTGGGCAGGAAAGGGGCCCAGGTTAATGAAGCTGCTTTAACGGGCGAATCGATGCCGGTGAATAAATCGCCGGACAAAGTTGATGCCGAGGCGCCGCTGCATGAACGAAGCTGCATGCTCTACAAGGGAACGAGCATAATTGAAGGAGAGGTGGAAGGAGTCGTTACCGCAACTGGGATATCAACCGAAATCGGTCGGATTTCCCAACTGACTGCGGCTGCGAAAAAAAAGGCACCCCCGCTGCAGAAACGGCTCGATCAACTGGGCAGGCGTCTGGCCTGGATTACCCTTGCTATTGCCGTCATTGTCGGTGCTGCAGGGCTGGCAGTAGGTCGTGACGCGGTGACTCATGATTGAGACGGCTATTGCTCTCGGTATTGCTGCCATTCCCGAGGGCCTGCCCATAGTGGCGACCATCGCCCTGGCTCGCGGCATGTGGTTGATGGCCAGACATAATGCTTTGGTAAACCGTCTGGCCGCGGTGGAAACCCTTGGGGCCACTTCGATAATTTTAACCGACAAAACTGGAACGCTCACCGAGAATAAGATGGCCGTCAGGGAGCTGGTTACGCCGCTCGAATCGATGAGCCTGGCTGAACAGTCTGAAAAACCGGTCGATCAACAGAAAAACGATGAAAAATCTTCAATCCTCCGACTGCTGAAGATCGGCGCCCTGTGTTCCAATGCCCGACCGGATGATGAGGGCGGCTATACCGGTGATCCGACAGAGGTGGCGCTTCTCGAAGCGGCGGTACAAAAAGGTGTGCAGTGGCGGAAACTGGCCGAGGAAATTGAAGAGGAACACGAAATTCCCTTCGATTCCGAAACGATGATGATGGCAACGTTTCATCAAAAGGAAAGTGGGGAAGGCGATGGGTCACCTTATTATGTTGCGGTAAAAGGTGCTCCGGATCAGGTGCTGCAGGCATGCGACTATATTTTGACCGGAAATGATTCTACGGCCTTGTCGGATGAGCGGCACAGAGAGTGGGGAAAACGGGTCGACGACCTTGCAGCCAAAGGTCTGCGTCTGTTGGCGTTTGCCGACAAAGAAGTCGCAGATGTTACAGAAAATGCTTATGAAAAGCTGTGATTCGTCGGACTGGCTGCAATGGAAGATCCGCCACGTCCGATGTCAGGGAGGCAATAGAGCAATGTCAGGCGGCGGGTATCGGGTGGTGATGGTGACCGGTGACCGGGCCGACACCGGGAGTGCCATCGGCGAAAAGGTCGGACTCAACATTGACGGTAAGGCGTTTCTTGGCAAGGATCTGGGCGACCCCGAGGAGTTTTCCGCAAAAGAACGCAAACGGATTCAGGGCACTGGCGTCTTTGCCAGGGTGACACCGGAACAAAAATTTCAACATGGTCAAATTGTATCAGGACAGCGGCCAGATCATCGCCATGACCGGGGACGGTGTCAATGATGCCCCGGCCCTGAAACAAGCGGATATCGGTATTGCTATGGGACAGCGGGGTACGGATGCCGCAAAACAGGTCGCCGACATGGTATTGCGTGACGATAATTTTCAACCATCGTCGCGGCAGTCCGGGAAGGCCGGATCATTTTTGCCAATATCCGTAAATCGGTTATTTTCATGCTCTGCACCAATATCGCCGAAGTTTTGGCTGTAGCTCTGGCATCTCTGTCACAGCTGCCAATCCCTCTGCATCCCTTGCAGATTCTTTATCTCAATGTTTTAACAGATGTTTTCCCTGCGCTTGCCCTTGGGGTTGGCCTGGGAAGCAGTGATGTTATGAAACGGTCGCCACGGGATCCCGGCGAGGCGGTCCTGACTTCTCATCACTGGCGTTCCATCGGTCTTTGGAGTGTGATTATCGGCGCCATTGTCCTTACAGCACTGACAATTGCGTTCTCTCTTTTTGGTTTCGATGAAAAACGGGCTGTGACCATCTCTTTTCTGACACTTGCTTTTGCCAAACTCTGGTTTGTCCTCAATCTTCGTGATCGCGGCACATCGGTCCTGGTAAACGATGTCACCACCAACCCCTGGATCTGGCTGTCCTGGGTAATCTGTATTGTTCTCCTGATACTGGCCGTTTGCTGGACACCGCTTGCAGCCCTCCTGCAAACAGTTTCACCGGGAGTCAAAGGTTGGAGCCTTGTCCTCGGTTTGAGTCTTGTGCCTGCAGCACTCGGCGGCATTGTGACCGGAATACGTTTTTATTCAGCCAGACGAAAAAGGAACAGCCTCATATATGAAAAGAACGAAGCATCAAACTGATCGTCGCGAAATTCAGGTCAGCATGGGTGCAGATGATGTTGCGGTCTTTGAACAGATGCCGGTATTCGGCGGCAACCCGGCCATCAACGCGGCTTTGGTGAATGTCTCTGCGCGCCCGAAAGAAGAAAAGTGGCAAACCCGCCATAACAATCTGCACTGCAGCGAGCACCTGCCGTGCATGGAATGCCATGGAGAACACCAGGTTCGCTAACCGCTCTGTTCCGAGTGTCACGCCTTCAACCACTCGAAACATACAAGCTAAGCCCTTGAAAAGGTTCTTTTCTGGTGTGCCGGGGGAATCTACATGTTATCAGCTTACCAAGCTTTAAATGAGAGGACGTTCGCTCTATTCGAAGCTCTATTGTTCCTCGATGAAAGTGGACTGTTAACCCAAAAGTACGCTTTAGTCGTAAGAACTATATTTATGATAACCACGCCACAGGAATCCGCCCTGGCGGACGCGCGCTGATCTATCGCATTTTCAATAAGGCCGGCTACTCTATTATTGGCCTGGAATAAAATAAGTCTTATTGTCTCTGAGGACATTTTGCTACAACCCTGGTTTTCCAGGAATTTACCCAAAAGGCAGTAAACTCGGCTGACCACAGGTATTCGGAAATTAGATCAAGACGAGCAGGAGTAACAAATCACCGGATAAATTTCCAAAAAAGGAGGATGCATTATGAAAGCACTCGTTGTGTATTCAAGTAAGACTGGAAATACTAAAAAGCTGGCGGAAGCACTCTACAGCGCAGTGCAGTTCGAAAAAAAATTACTATCCGTTTCTGATAATCCAGATCCAACCGAATACGATTTCGTCGCAGTTGGTTTCTGGCTGAAGGGAGGACAACCTGATCCCGCTACGCAGGATTTTTTGCCAAAGATCGGCAGAAAGGAAGTTCTTTTATTTACTACCCATTGTGCGGCAAATAATTCTGAGCACGCTAAAAATGCCTTAAAGAAGGCCAAGGAACTGGCTTCCCCGGCGCGAATCTGCGCTGTTTTCAGCTGTGTCGGAGAGGCTTCTGAAGAGATATTGGAGCAAGCCAGCAAAGAACATCCTCAACCCTCCTGGCTTGCAGATGCGCCAGCGGCCAAAGGGCATCCAGATGAAGATGATATCAGAAAATTTATTCATTTGTTTAATAATTTGAGTTTACCTTAAATTGCGCCCGAGAACCACTTCCTACCGGTAAATAAACAATGGTTTCCATTGCCCAAGCAGGTGCAACTGCAAATAGTGAAAATACGAAAATAAAAAGAGCTGTAAATTTTGCTTCCATTTGGTAACTCCAGATTAAAACGGCTTTTATGTCGAAATATAAGGGAATAGTTTTGAAAAACTTTGCTTCACACAGAGGGACTGAACATTTTCTAATACCGGTCAGCATATGATTAATTGGATTGTTCCACTCTTCTTAGCTGCCGGTTATTGGAAAACCGCCAGAAGATCCTTTATCTTCTCTATTGTCCGAGGTGCACAGCCCTCATAATGGTTATTGACGTTTATGAAGACCTGATGTCGCCGTTCAAGAAGATCAGTCACCATTTCTTTCAGTTGCAAAAGCTCAGCATCCTTTGGATCGACGATTGTATCCCAGGTATTATTAGTCTGTTCCTCCATATTCTGTCGATCTGCCCCATGAAGTCTGAGCACTACGGGGTCACTCAGTAGATTCTTGAACTTTTGGTACAGTTCAAAGATTGATGGCATGTAGTATCCCTGAAGGAAAACATGGCCCAGGTAATGTTCAGCCAGAAAGTCAAAGTAGTCATTCTTCAGGTAATTTGAATTCCGTATCTCAATGCAATACTGATAACCATCTGACAGGCCTTGCCGGAAGACTTTAAACATCTCAATAAAATGGTTGAGGCTTGCCATCTTGTTCTTGTTCAAGTATTCGAACTGAAACATCAATGGACCAATATGCTCACCGAGCGGCTCAATCGTTTGCAGGAACTTGGCCATCAACTCCGTGGAGAGGAAATGTGGATTGGCAATTAGGGGTGCGTTTTTGTTTTTATTGTATTGATGGGTCAGCGTTATGCTATTTGGAACCTTAATACTGAAGGTAAATCCCGGTGGTACTGATCGGGCGTATTCTTTTACAACTTCTGCTTTTGGTAGAACAGCGGTGTCTCCTTTGAACAGGGACCAGAACCACTGATCGACTTCGACAGTGGTAAAATGCCTGCTGTATTCATGGAGGTAATTTGCCCCATTATCATAGGGATAGACCAGTCCCTTCCATGAATCGTATTTCCAACTGCAGGTGCCAATGTGCAGGTGATTAATGTCCATGCATTAACAAGTAATAATGACACGTCAGATTTCAAATCCAAAGGTTACAATGACGTCAGGTAAACGGAACGATCTCTTTGTTGCGTGGGTTTGTATGAACCACCGCGGCAAGAGGCTATTCTCGCCATGTCCAAGATTTTCTGGAAGCATCAATTATTTAGGCCACCTTGAATGATTGCCTTTTTTACAAATTAAGCAGGAGTCAGCTGGCAACGCGGTCTGCTGCTTAATTTATTAGGCTGTCCAGTCATCCTCTTTTGTTATCGGGGTAAACCCTCTTCTCATGGTGTTCTCCGTGATCAGCCGAGGGTCCATGAATTGCAGCAGATAGTCGGGACCTCCCGCCTTTGAGCCAACACCGGACATCTGAAAACCGCCAAACGGCTGGCGTTCCACCAGAGCGCCGGTGCAGCCTCGATTAAGATAGAGGTTGCCGACGTTAAAACCTCTCCGGGCTTTATCCAGGTTGGCCGGACTTCGTGAGAAAACAGCACCGGTCAGTGCAAAACGGGTAGCATTTGCCCAGGCGAGTGCCTGGTCGAAATCCTTCACTTTCATGAGCGCCAGGATCGGCCCGAAAATCTCTTCCTGGGCTACGCGGTGCGCGGGTGTGATACCGTCTACGATGGTCAGGGGAATATAATAGCCGGCGTCCGGCACCTCGCGGCTGAGCAGCAGGTGTCCTTCCTGTTTGGCAAGCTCCATGTAGCCCAGCACGTTTTTGTAGGCCTCGTTATCAACGACCGGTCCCATGAAACAGGCAGGATTCTCAGCCGGTCCGATGACTATTGAGCGGGCGGATTCAACGAGGCGCGCAGTAAAGCGTTCATAGATCGATTCCAGCACGATTACGCGGGAGCAGGCACTGCATTTCTGGCCCTGAAAGGCAAAGGCGGAATGGATCACCTGCCTGACCGCTTCATCCAGATCGGCATCATCATCAATAATGACAGCATTTTTGCCGCCAAGTTCTGCTACCACCTTTTTAATATGATTCCGGTCATCTCTTAAGGCAGCGGCTTTGCCAATAATACGCTGGCCCACTTCCATCGAGCCGGTGAAGGCGATGAGGGCCACGGCCGGGTGTTCGACAAGATAATCACCCATGACTGACCCACGGCCCGGTAGAAAATTGAATACACCGGGCGGCAGGCCAGCTTCCGCAAAGATTTCCTTCAGGGTATGACCGACTACGGAGGCTGGGCCGGCCGGCTTGAACAATACCGGGTTACCGGTGACAATGGCGGCAGCCGACATGCCGCAACTGATGGCCAGTGGAAAGTTCCACGGAGAGATGACGGCGGCAATACCCTTGGCCTGATAGGAGAGGTGATTGAGTTCCCCGGGTGCGCGTCCCATGCGGCGGGGCGCTTCAAGACGTATCATTTCACGGCCGTAATATTCCAGGAAATCGATGGCTTCCGCTACATCAGCATAGGCCTGGTCGGCCTGTTTGCCTACCTCGATAATCTGCCAGGCGCAGAGTTCATAGATCCTTTTGCGGGCAATGTCCGCTGCCTTGAACAGGTACTGAGCACGTTGACTGCCGGAACGATTCCTCCAGTCTTCCAGGGCCGTCGAGGCGGCTTCAATGGCCAGATCAACTTCATGTGTCCCCGCCTGACAGATGCGCCCGACTATTTCACCGGGGGAGGCGGGATTGAAAGAATCTCTTGTGTCATCAGTTGCAATGTCGGTGCCGCCGATATAAAGAGGGTAGGTGCGCCCGAGTTTCTGTCTGACACTTTTAACTGCTTCGGTAAAAGAGTTTCTGACCTCGCTTCGACTGAAGTCGGCAATTGGTTCATTGCTGAATGGCTGTGTGGTTCTTTCCTGCGTGGGTGAGGAAGGAGGTTCTGCAATACCTGCCAGGGTGGTAAGCGGATTGACGACAAGTTCCTCAATGGCAGCATCTTCAACAAATGTCTGACGCAGGAAGGATTCATTAGCCGTGTTTTCCAGAAGACGCCTGACCAGATAGGCCATTCCCGGCAGGAGATTGCCATACGGTGCATAGAGCCTGACGCGTTTTGCGACTTTCAAAAGCCCTTTCCGGACCGGCTCCGCCATGCCGTAAAGGACCTGGAATTCATAATGCTCTTCGGGAACCCCGAGCTCCCGGGCCATTTCCATGGCAGCCGCGATCGAGCGGATATTGTGGGATGCACAGGCATAGTAACAGATATCATGGTTTTCCAGGATACGTTTGGTATGTCTTTCAAAGGCTGCATCACTTTCTGCTTTGACGGTGTATACCGGGATCTGCCAGCCGTTTTGCCGGGCCACAACTTCTTCGTAATCCCAGTAAGCGCCCTTGACGAGCCTGATGGAAATCGGCAGGTTCACGGTCCTGGCCCATTGCAGGAGTTCTTCCAGGTCAGCGTCGGTATCCTTAAGATATGATTGTACGGCAAGACCGAGTCCCGGATAATGGCGAAACTCAGGGTCCGATCTCAGTCGCCGGTATACTTCCAGGGTGATATTTTTGGTGTGATAGGATTCCATGTCGATGCACATGAAAGCGTCTGAGTTCCATTACTCTGCGGTAGATCATTTTCAAGCGGGAGAGGATGCCCTTTACCGACCCTTCGAAATCTTTCGGATCGGTCTGTGAAAAAAGGGCTGAAGGTTTTACAGATACGTTGATCACCGGCGCGTAACCCCAGTCACCCTGTGCGCTGCCGCCGAGATATTCCCGACTGGGGCTCCTCTTTTTCCAGGGTGTCAAAGAGTTCCATATACTGCTGCATATAAGATTCGGCTTCCATCTCATTTACGGTGGCTTCCCCGAGAATATCAATGGTAAAGGCAAATCCGTCCCGCCGAAGTTTTCTTATGCTCTCCAGTGCTTGTTCACTCGTTTCGCCGATGATGAACGAACGGGCCATTTTCTCAATGTTGCCGCGGATGGTACGGCCCAGGATGGCACCGGTCAAGGCACCGCCAATGCCCGCACCTTTGGCACCCCATTTAAGGATTGCCGGAAGATTATCACTGTCGCCGCTAAAGTATTCCTTGATGTGCCGGGTTAAAGAGGATGATGTTGTCAGATAGGGAAGGACATCGATGAAACGAAACATCTGGGTCTTGAACTGCTCATTTTTCATGCACCAGTCCATCACTTTGCCGGTCCAGAAATTTTTGTTGAATAGCGACGGTGCTTCTCCGCTGATACTGGAAAAGAATTCCCTGCTGCGTTGAGTGATTTTTTGATCGAGAGAGTTTGTCGTCATAGCCATCTCTCCGGTTAAGGGGTTTTCCCTGTCTGTTCGATTAGTTTTCCCGATTGAGATGTCGTTGTAACTGCTCGTCTGCAAGATTCTGGGTCTCTTTCAGTGTTTCCAGTACCAGGGTTGTTCTCGTGTCACGGATGCCTGGAATCGAGCCGAATTTCTGCAGCAGTAATCTGAGCCCATCGGTTGAGGAAAGCCGGCTTTTAACGAGATAGTTATAATCACCGGCGATCCAGTGTACCTCCAGGACTTCGTCGATAGCGGCGAGTTGCCTGCCGATTTCGGTACTGCCGACACGGTCCATGCTCAGGACATGGATGAATGCCGTAATGGCAAGGCCGAGTTTGGCTGCGTCCAGGCGGACTTCGTAACCGCGGATAATCCCTTTTTTCTCAAGTTTTTTAACGCGCTCAAGGATTCCCGACGGTGCCATTTGCAGCTGACGGGCCAATTCAACATTGGATATACGACCATTATTTTGCATTATAGTCAGTATATTAAGGTCAATTCTGTCTATCATTCTGAGCTCTGCCTCCATATCAGAACAATATTCAAAAAAATAGTGATTGTCAATAGTGCGGCGGCCGGGCCGGGTGACGCTTTGATTATTGTTCTGGAAGTGCGGGAATCGTCTGGGGGGGCGAGGAGGTATCGATGCTTATTTGCTCTGTTTCAGCTGGTCGGAAGAGGACAAAACCGGTATCACGGGAAATCTCGATGACGGCTGCGCCGCGGTTTTTCAAGCGCTCAAAATAATAGGCCGTGGTAATGCCGACAGCAGCACCTGCCTCTTTGAAATGCTCGGTGAGTTGCCGGTAATCCCGTTCATAATGGCTGACGGTTTGGTGGCCTGAAACGAAGTTAATACTCGGCCGACCGTCAAGCTCATACACCATGATTTTTGCGTCGTCCGGGGAATTTGCTGCGGCCTGGGCGGCAATACCGCGCAAGCGGGGCAGCATAGATGCGGTCATAGACAGGCAGGACACCGTAAATCAGGCTCGCACTGAAAATAAACGAGCTGACCAGCAGTGCTTCAAATAGGTTGCCGATATTGTTGCGTCTGCTGGCCCGTATCATGAAAAAGGAGCAGACGACAAACGGCAGCGCTGCCAGCCACAAGCTGAATCCGAAATGAACAGGTTCGGCCAGTGCCGGAGCCTGGCGGGAATTCTCACCAAGGAGATCGGCAAGATAGGGGAATATAAAGGGGATGGATGCAATGATTATTCCGACAAGAAAAGCAAACAGGGCAGAAAAATATCCTGATGTGCGCCAGAAGAGCGGGTGTTTGATTTCGACCCGGTTGAACAGGCAGGCGAGCATCAGGGCAAGGCCGGGCAGTGCCGGCAGGATATCGCCCGGCCGTTGGCTCGTTGTCAGTGAGAAAAAAAGAAAAACGATGAACGAATAGATGAGAAAGAGTCGCAGGAATCGGGCGCCGGGGTTTTTCCCGGAACGCCATGGGGTATGCACTATGGCCAGAGGCAGAAAACTGAACCAGGGCATAAAGCCGACGAGCAGGATGATCAGGTAATAAAAAAAATGTCCGGATGAATCAGCCATCATATTCGGGAAACGGTTGACATACTGTTCCAGAAGGAGCTCCCGCATAAAGCTGAAGCCCCGGGGATGAACAAAGCCGAGAGCGAGGTACCAGGAAAAACCAATGAAAAGGATGAGGGCCATTCCCGGGAAAAACCATCTTCTGCGAAATATGATGGTCGGCCGTCCGATAGAGACAAGGTAGAATATGGTGGAGACAAGCGGGAAAAATGCTCCGATACCTCCTTTCGTAAGCATTGCCAGAGCGGTGCACGAACAAGCTGCCCAGAACAGTGAGGCTCCGCCCCGGTCCTGCCGGGCCCGCTCAACACCATAATAGAACATGATAAGAGAGCAGCTCAGAAACATGGTAAAGAGCATGTCGGGCATGGCTATCCGTGCCAGACAGGCAAAAAGGATTGAACTGCCGAGAATGAGCGTTGCATTAAAAGCAGTTCGGGAGCCAAGAGCCCCTGCCGAACCAAAATAGAAGATGAGCAGGGTGGCAAGACCACTGACAGCATTGAAACATCTTGCCCCGAATGAGGATATGCCGAACATTTTGTAGCCAAGCATCTGGGACCAGTAGAGCATCGGTGGCTTTTCAAAAAAATCTGTGCTATTCAGGGTCGGAATCACCAGTTCACGATCAAGGTACATCTCTCGTGAGATTTCGGCGGACAGTCCTTCGTCATAATCGATGACAACCGGATTTTTCAGATCGAAAAAAAAGAGGAGGCCAAACAGCAGCAGCACGAGAAGCGGATAGAGCAATGCAACTATTTTCTGCATGGCAAAAAAAAGTGAGAGTCCATGTGGTTTTTCGGCTCGAAATGGTCAGGCCGTGAGCAGTTATTGAGCAGACATTATATAAAACCTCCGTGAAGTGCAAGAATTTAGAAGTGTGGGGTTGCCGGGCGGGAAATTATCAGGTAGTTGATGGAGAAACCCTAAAGGCACGGACGGAGTGCTTGTGCCACCATTTCCAGCCGGACCTGCTTTTCAGACAAAAACAACGTGCAGACGATGCTACATCGAATCATAACAGGCTCAGGAACAGACGGACAACGGATTGATCTCTTTCTGCAGGCAAGCCTGCCTGGTTTCTCGCGGGGGCGTATCCGCAGAATAATAGACCTGGGCGGTGTGCATCTGGACGGCAGGAGGGTCAGGAAGTGCGGCATTGTTCTCGGTCCGGGACAAAAGATCGAATTGCATCTGGATGGGGAGCCGCTAGAGCCTTTTCGAATTGATAACTCACATGTCCTTTTTCAGGACGATTATCTGATAGCCTTAAATAAACCGGCCGGTATAAACACGCAGCCGACACCTGCCCGCTACAAGGGGACTTTGTATGAGGCTCTGCAGGTACAGCTGGGCAGAGATCGTCGCTTCGGACGCCGACTTGAAATTGGTATGGCGCAGCGGCTTGATCGCAATACCAGCGGTATCATCATCTTCTCCATCCATCCCCGCTCACACAAATCCCTGACCAGCCAGATGCAGTACCGTTCTGCCCGGAAGCATTATCTGGCGGTGGTTAGCGGATGTCCGAGTACCGGCGGCCGGTACCTATATCTCGGCTCTTGCCAGAGATCGCAGGCGCAACAGGGTTGTCTCGGTGGCGACAGGAGGCAAAGAGGCCATCAGCCGTTACCGGGTTTTGAGCACAAAGCATAGTGCCAGTCTGGTGGAAGTTGAGCTGGTGACCGGCAGAATGCATCAGATTCGGGCTCATTTTTCAGAAGCAGGCCATCCCCTGTTAGGTGATACGCTCTATGGCGGCCCGCCTGCGCATCAGGGGCAAATCTGCAAACGGCACTGTCTGCACTCCTGGCGCCTGGAACTGCGTCACCCACTGACAACCAAGGTCATGAGACTGGTTGCACCGATCCCTGCAGATATGCAGCTTGAACATTTTCAGCTCCATATCGACGCAAGATGACAGGATTCGCTCCGCTCAGCTGCGAAATAAACCGGGCACTCTTCAGGGATTCTTTGACAATGCCCGTTCTCAGTTCTTGAAACTGTGAATGGGAGCAGGCATCCTGCCGCCCCATCCGATAAAGCGGGAGGACTTCCCGATATTCCGGATCGGCATGATCGGACTTGCCCCGAACAATCCGCCAAAACTGACCGAGTCGCCTACCTCTTTCCCGGGTACCGGTATGAGGCGTACGGCGGTCGTTTTGTTGTTGATCATCCCTATAGCCATTTCGTCAGCAATGATGGCGGCAATGGTATCAGCATCGACCGAACCGGGGATGGCAACCATATCGAGGCCGACTGAGCAGACACAGGTCATCGCTTCGAGTTTCTCGAGACAGAGATACCCCTTTCCTACCGCTTCTGCGAGAAGGGCGTCTTCCATAACCGGGATAAAGGCGCCGCTCAGACCGCCGACCGTCTTTGAGGCAAAGATGCCGCCTTTTTTAACCGCATCGTTGAGCATGGCAAGAATCGCCGTGGAGCCGGGTGCGCCGATGGCATCAACACCGAGAATCTGCAGGATTTCGCCGACACTGTCGCCAATGGTCGGTGTCGGTGCTAAAGAAAGATCGACAACACCGAATTCAATGCCGAGAACCTTGGAAACCTGCCTGCCCACAAGCTCGCCACAGCGCGTAACACGAAAGGTTGTTTGTTTTATTTCCTCGGCAATTTCATCGAGTCTGAGCCTGCTGTTGTCATTTTGTCGTGAAGAAATCAATCGTTCCAGAGATCTGGCGATAACGCCCGGGCCGGAGACACCGACATTCAGCACGGTGTCCGCTTCCTCGACACCATGGATGGCGCCGGCCATAAAGGGATTGTCTCCGGGCTGGTTGCAGAATACAACAAACTTTGCTGCCCCGAAGCCGTTTTGTGCTCTGGTTTTTTCGGCAATATCTTTTACGGTATGGCCGAGTATGGCCAGGGCATCCATGTTGATGCCCCTCTGGGAAGAAGCAATATTAATTGAGGCACAGACTTTTTCTGTTACTGCCAGTGCCTCAGGCAGGGACTTGATATATTCGCGGTCGGTATCGGTCATCCCCTTTTCGACCTGAGCTGAGAAACCGCCCAGGATATCTACCCCGACGGATGACGCGGCCCGGTCAAGACAGCGGGCGAGCTCGACAAATCCGTCACGATCATAACCTGCTCCGACAAAGGAGATGGGAGTGATTGCTATACGCTTGTTGACAACCGGAATGCCGAGTTTTCTTGATATCAGGTCACAGGTTTTAACGAATTTGCCGGCCTTGTCGGAAATACGGCTCTCGATCTTCCCGCCGGTATCAGCAGCCGTTGTACCGCGACAATCGAGCAGGTTTATGCCCATGGTGACGGTACGAACGTCAAGATTTTCTTTCTGGATCATTTCGACGGTAGCCAGGATCTGGTCGGAACGTAACATCTTTATCTCTCCTCTTTCTTGCCCGGGTAGGGCGGCTGTCTTGTTAGAAGCTTATCTCGTTGGTTACCTTGAAGAGATCATGATGCTGCATGAGAATCTGCAGGCCGCTTTTTGCCGCGTATTCTGTCAGGTCGCTGCGAACGTCAAGAATTGATGTAACCTTGCTCAGATCAAGTTGCAGGATCATGGTATAGCGGTCCTCCGTCCTGGTGGTTACCAGATCCATGATATTGATATTGTGCTGATAACAGAAAGAACTGATGCCGTGCACAAGCCCTTTCCGATTCAACCCCTGAGCCGTCATCAGGTAGGTTTTCTGCGGCAGGCCGGTCTGGGCGATGTCAACCGGTGTCGTCATTTCCCTGACAACGACATCAAGGCGCGTCGAACTTTCAATTTGCGCAACCCGGGAGGTTATATCCTCCGGGCTGATGGCCTCATCAAAAGTGGCAATCAGAATCATGGTCAGATATCCGCAGAGCACGGACTGGTTGAGGTCGGCCAGATCGCCGTTCAGCCGGTAGATTGCACCGGTGATATCGGCAATGATGCCGGGACGGTCCTGCGACATGACAGAAATGATCATTTGTTTATTCATTGCTAACTCCGCTGGCTCAAGGACGGGACTGACTCCGGTGAGTGACATCCAGAATGAAGGGTCTTGCATATACTATAAACGATTGCGGATGGCACGACTTTTCTCTGTCCGGTCCGGCTGCGTATTTCGTGCTCTATTCACCGTTACTATTGACTGCTCGATGGAGCATTAGATACTGTATGGTTTCAGCATGACACTGATGATACAGTATTTCAACACGATATTTAATGAGGGAAAAATGAAAACGGCAATATACTCAATACTTCTGGTTGGTTTTCTCTTTCTGTTTGCCGGCTGTGCCGGCTGTCCTGACTGCGGTTCGATCAGGCTGGAGAATGAAATTACAAAAATATTCACTTCCGAGACGATTGTGCCGGGCTATCAATACTTTTACTACGGGGAAATACTCTACCCCAAGGCTATCCTTGGCATAGACAAGGGCTATACGGTGGAAGGGAAATTCTGGACGCCCATTGACCTGACCCAGGAGCAACTCAACACATGGGTGCAGGAAATCAGCACAAGACCGACTGGAATCGATCCTCTGACCGGCGGTTTTAATGGCTATGCGATACGTGATCCGCAGGGCAACCGTGTCGGAATATGGTACTCACGATTTGATTGGGGACTGTTCAAATTTCCGGGAGACAAGGTGATCCAGGCCTACCCCCCGTCATTCAGCCCCGGCGCGGGAACGTTCTCAAGACGAGCCGATCTTGAGTAGGAACCGTGCTGCCTTGCATGGTTCCCTCGTTATTTAAACTCGGGAAAAATGATCTCTCGAGGTGTCTTCCTGGTTTCTGCGCATATTGACGGGAAGCGGCAGCGGCCGGATGAGAAGATCAGGGGGCGGCCTTATCACCGAGCTTTTTACTGAACCTGTTTACCTGGTGATACACCTCGTCCAGATCAAAGGAGCGTATTTGCCGTTCATGCATAACGATTTCCCCGTCGATGATGACGGTTGCGACATCGCTTCCCGAGGCTGCATAAACAAGATTGTCCAGGTTGTAAAAAGGTGTCAGTCGGGGGGTATCGGTATCAATGAGGATCATGTCAGCTTTCTTTCCTACGCTGATCTCGCCGCATCCGGGCAGCCCGATGGCAGCGGCTCCTGCATTTGTGGCGCATTGCAGCACCGTTTCAGCCTGCATTACCTTTGCCGAGCCGGTTGCCTGCTTCTGGATCTTTGCCAGCATGTCCATCTCCCGGAACATATCCAGACTGTTGTTTGAGGCACAGCCGTCGGTGCCGAGGCCGACCTTTATATCCTGATCGAGCATGGCCTGAACCGGAGCAGTTCCTGAGGCCAGTTTCATACTGCTCTGCGGACAGGTGATGATAGCCGAGCCGCTTTCAGCAAGAATGGCCAGATCGCCTTCGTCTACCCATATGCCGTGTACACAGGTGCAATTTCCGTCAAGGATATCGAGCGCGGCCAGATGTCTGATCGGCGTTGTTCCCTGCGGGTCGATGATCATCTCCTGTTCGTTTCTGCTCTCGGCAATATGGGTAAAGAACCGGACATTTCTTCGGTCCGCAAGGTCTTTTGCCTTCCGTAATGTCGCGGGAGAACAGGTATAGGGGGCATGGGCAAAAACTGCCGGGGTGATGCGCGCTGAGTTATTCTGCCACTCATTGATAAAGATCTGCACTGCCTCGATATTTTTCGTTGGATCGGGAACACTCGGGGCGGGAAAATCCACTATGCCGTGGGCCACGACGGCTCTCATTCCGGCATCACTCAGGGCCCGGGCCGCATGGCCCGAGAAAAAATAGCCGTCAGCAACGCTCGTGGTTCCGGAGAGAATCATCTCGGCGGCGGCCAGTTTCGTGCACCAGTAGACCATTTCCGGGCTGACGTGGGCTTTTTCAGCCGGAAATATATGATCATGCAGCCAGGTGTTCAGGTCAAGATCGTCAGCGAGTCCCCTGAAGAGTGTCATGGCACAATGGTTATGACCGTTCACCAGGCCGGGCATCAGCAGTTTCCCGCCTGCGTCGATCAGCATCATTTCGCGGCCACCCTGCCAGTGTTCCATGCGGCCGATTTCAGCTATCCTGGTTCCTTCCACTATGACGTAGGCGTTTTTCTGCAGGGGCGCTGACGGATTGATGAGTAAGGTGCAGTTTGTAATACTGAGAGTGTCTGGCATGGTCATACCCATAATGTAAAAACTGTGGGAGTTTTCGGCAGGAGCCGGTAATATGAGAGATGCGGTCTTTTACCCGGTGCCGTTGTGCAGGCCGGGGAAGTATATGATGGATGATGTGAAATATAAAGGTGAAAATATAGACGGCCCGAATTATCAGCCCCTTATCCGGGTAGTTGCCCGGCACCCTCGATCGAACCGGTTGGACCGGTGAGAGCTCTGCCTGGTTCTCTTTCTATTCTGTCGGGTGCGCTTGTGCAATAAGCTGGAGAATCGGCGCCTGAGAGGCGGTCATCTTTCACTCTAACGGCAGCCGCTGCGTTGCTTTTATTAAAAACGATTCCTTTCAGAATAATGCATAAAAAAATATTTATAGAAACGCTGGCTGAAGGCGATCAGCTGGAAGATCTGTTTATGGTCAAAAGTATGCGGCGTGGCGAAACACGAACCGGTAAGCCATATCTGTCCCTGACGTTTTCAGACAAGAGCGGCGAGATCGGCGGTCCGGCATGGGATAACGTCGATACCCTGGAGAAGCTCTGTGTTCCCGGTACCGTGGTCAAGGTGCGGGGACTGGTGCAGAGCTACCGTGACAGGCTTCAGCTCAAGCTGGATGCGGTTGAAGCCGTCGACAGCTCCGAATACGGGATGGATGCTTTTGTGGCCGCCAGTCAGCGGGATTCTGGCAGCATGCAGTCTGAACTGGAATTCCTGATCGACAGTGTCGGGGATCCATTTATTAGAAAACTCCTCGAACGTATCTTCATGGTCAGTGATGCCGGTGAAGATTTCCAGACGGCGCCGGCAGCAAAAGGGATCCATCATGCCTATCTGGGTGGCCTGCTTGAACACTCCCTGTCGATGGCTCAGGTCGCTTCAATGCTGGCCGACCACTATCGTGGCATTGATCGCGACCTTCTGGTTGCCGGAGCGCTGCTGCATGATATCGGCAAGATAGAGGAACTCAATAATGATGTCGGGGTGATTGATTACACCGATGTCGGGCGGCTGAAAGGCCATCTGGTCATCGGTTGTGAACTGGTGGGGTGCATGGCCCGGGAAATCAAGGATTTTCCTGCAGATCGACTGACTCACCTTCAGCATCTTGTCCTCAGCCACCACGGCAGGCAGGAATTTGGTTCGCCGGTGGTCCCCATGACAGCCGAGGCACTCCTGTTGAGTTTTATCGACGATATGGACTCCAAGATGAACCTTGTTGAGCAGCTGCGCCGAAAAATGAAGTCGGAATCGGTGCAATGGAGTGAATATCAGCGAAGCCTTGAGCGCTATCTCCTGTTGAAGCCATTGGAAAAGCAGGGCAATTCGTCCGGCTCGGCAGTGGCTGAAGATGCTCCTGCGAAAAAACAGCAAAGCCTTTTTTAATCTAACGGTACGCCCATGTCTGTCGCGAAAAGACCTCTAACCTCGTATGCAACATTACGCGGGCAGGAAAAGGCCAAGAAGATAGTTTCCCGTATGTACCATTCCGGCAGGCTTTCCCATGCCTACCTGTTTCGCGGTCCGGACGGGGTTGGTAAGCACCTTTTCGCAAACCTTTTTGCGGCTCATCTTAATTGTGAAAATCCGACCGCTGACGGCGGTTGCGGCGAGTGCTCGTCCTGTCGCAAATACCTGTCCGGTAATCACCCGGACATCACTGTTATCGCTCCTGAAAACGGCGCGATAAAGATAGACAGGATCCGGGAGTTGTGTCGTTCTCTTACCTACCCCCCCTATGAATCAGCTGTTCGGGTTGTTGTCCTGGAGGACATTCATACCATGCGCCCCGAGGCTGCCAACAGTCTGCTCAAAACACTTGAGGAGCCACCCGAGAATAATGTGCTTATTCTTACGGCCGAATTGAGCCGGGATATTCTGCCCACGATTATTTCACGTTGCCAGATTGTGCCGTTTTACGGGCTGAGCGTCGAACAGACGACGGAGGTCCTGGCAGAGCACCTTCCGGACATTGATGCTGCTGAGGCTGAGATGCTGGCAAAACTCAGTGACGGCAGTCCCGGCAAGGCGTTATTTCTGAAAGAGAAAAATCTGGTTGATACCTGGCGCAGGGTGCGCCGGATTCTGGAGGTCGACCAGCAAGAAGCCGACGCTTGCATCGGGGCTCTTCTCCAGGCTGCAGAAGAGATTGCCTTGTTGAAGGATGATCTCGCCGTATTGCTGGGGTTGATGCGGATCTGGGTAGGTGATTGTATGATAGAAACCCCTGCCGTGACGGTGGGGCAAAGAGATGAACAGCTGGCCAGGCTGGCTGCGCTCGACAGGGCGGAGCGCTCTCTTGATCGAAACTGCAATCGTACACTGGTCTGCGAAGTACTCCTTTTTAATTTACAATCCCCCTTCCCTCGGGTATCATAATAAGTTTGATTTTAGAGAGGATTGTGTGGAATAAAGATGGTTTAGATATGATGAGTCAGCAAGAAGAATCACCTGAAGCAAAGATATCACTAGAGGTGTCACGAGAGTTTTATCGGGTCAGGTTCCGACCCGACGGCCAGGAGTTTACCGCCGCTGCAAACAGTTTGAATCTGAAGCGGGATGACTGTGTGATGATTAAGACGGATCACGGTCTGGAACCGGCTCTGGTTTTTGGTTCGGCCCCTGCTAATCCGGCACCTGAGTCAACGAGAAATGTCAGTTACGAAATCTCGAGAAGGCCGACCCAGGAGGAAGAAAGTCGTTATCAGAATCTTCCCGGGCATGAATTATCGGCCTTTGAAACCTGCACCCGGCTGATCGAGAAGCATGAACTGGTAATGCGGTTGATCCGGGTGGAGAAATATTTTAACGGCAGTAAAATGATCTTCTATTTTACCGCCGACAGCAGGGTTGATTTTCGAGCCCTGGTCAAGGACCTGGTTCAGGAATTTCGCACGAGGGTTGAGATGCGGCAGGTCGGCGTTCGCCATGAAACGAAAATGATTGGCGGCATGGGAATCTGTGGCAGGGAACTTTGCTGTTCTTCTTTCATGAAGAAGTTTGATTCCGTCTCAATAAAAATGGCAAAGGAGCAGGATTTGCCATTGAACCCGACCAAGATTTCAGGCGTCTGTAACCGTCTTCTCTGCTGTCTGACCTATGAATATGATACCTACCGCTTTCAGCGCAAGGGAATGCCAAAGGTCGGACGAAAGATAAAGATACAAAACGAGATCTACCGGGTACGGCGGCAAATTCCACTTAAGCAGTCAATCGTTGTTGGCGACAGTGCTAATGAAGAGAAGGTTCTGGGAAAAGATGAGTGGCGCGCAGGTGAGCTGGTCCAGGGGGAAAAGCCTCCGAGGAAACAGGTAAAAGGAGCCCCCGATGAGTCGAATCCTGAAAATTCGAAGATGAACGATAAGGCGCACTGAAAACTATGACTGTCTACATCACGACCCCGATATATTATGTCAACGCCCAGCCCCATCTTGGGCATGCTTACACAACGATCGTGGCGGATACGTACAGCCGCTTTCGCCGGTTATGCGGTGATACGGTACGATTTCAAACCGGCACGGATGAACATGGCGACAAAATTGTTGAGGCGGCGGCGAGGGAAAACGTTGAACCTCGTGAGTATGTCGACCGAATTTCAGGGATGTTCCTGAAGACCTGGCCGCTGTTAGACATTGCCTATGACCGGTTTATCAGAACAACGGAGAGGTCTCATATTGAGACAGTACAGTATATCCTGCAGAAGGTGTACGCCTCGGGCGATATTTATTTCGCTGAGTACAGCGGTCTTTATTGTACCGGTTGTGAGCGGTTTCTGACTGAACGGGAGCTTGATTCCGGCAAGTGTCCGGATCATCAGGTGGAACCGAAAGCTATCACAGAGCAGAACTATTTCTTCAGGATGTCCCGCTATCAGCAGCAGCTGATCGATCATATCAACACCCATCCGGAATTTATCACACCCGAACGCTATCGTAACGAGGTCCTCTCTTTTCTGAGTGAGCCGCTGGAGGATTTATGCATTTCACGTCCGACCAGCCGGCTTACCTGGGGAATCCCGCTGCCGTTTGATGAAAAATTTGTGACCTATGTCTGGTTTGATGCCCTTATCAATTATCTGAGTGGGATCGGTTATCCTGACGGGCCGGAGTTTGCTCCATTCTGGAGCGAGGCAGAACACCTGATTGCCAAGGATATTCTCAAACCGCATGCCATCTATTGGCCGACCATGCTTCTTTCCGCCGGCATCCCGCTGTATAAAAAGCTGCACGTGCATGGTTACTGGAACATTGAGGAAACAAAGATGTCCAAGAGTATCGGCAATGTCGTCAGACCAGCCGAGCTTGTTGAGGAATACGGCATTGATACCTTGCGTTACTTTATCCTGCGGGAAATGTCTTTTGGTCTGGATGCCTCGTTCAGCAGGGATGCTATCATTAACCGGAAGAATGCAGATCTTGCCAATGATCTTGGCAATCTATTCAGTCGCAGTGTATCTATGATCGAGAAGTATTGCGACGGCATGATTCCGGACGGAAGGACGGACGATGCTGATGATAGATCGCTGATGGACAGTGGACTCGCAATGCTAAGCATCTATCGCCGGAGCATGGGGGAATTCCAGTTTCATCGGGGACTCCAGGCTGTTTGGGAGTTTGTCGGCGAAGCAAATCGTTATATTGTCAGGAACGAACCGTGGGCGCTGGCCAAAGACAGCTCGCAGAAAAAGCGTCTGGCGGCAGTACTCTATAACCTGGCAGAAAGCCTGAGGCTGCTGACCCTGGTATTAAAACCGGTAATGCCGGAAACTGCCGCCAAGATGCAGTTCGGTCTTGGTATGGCGGAAGATGCTGAGATGATGCAGACCCTTGATAGGGGAGCGAAATGGGGCCTCTTGCTGCCCGGAACCCGTTTGCAGCGGATTGAAAATCTTTTTCCGCGTAGTGAAGTGGTAAAAAAAGGCAGTGACACAGAAGATGCTGTGAAACAACCGGTCGCGGCTGCAAAAGAGAAAAAAAACCTGAAAAGGGCGGATGATAATGCGATGCTGAGTTTTGAACAGTTTCAGGGGGTGGATCTCCGTGTTGCCATGATTGTTGCCGCGGAGGCGGTGCCCAAGTCCGAGAGGTTGCTCAAACTCACCGTGGAGGCACCGGAAAAACGCACCATCGTTGCCGGGATCGCGACATCTTACCGGCCTGATGAGGTCATCGGTATGAAGGTAATTATTGTCGCCAACCTTAAACCGGCAAAGCTGATGGGGATTTTATCCCAGGGTATGGTGCTGGCTGCAAAAACAAAGGATGATGATGGTAACGAGCGGTTCGTATTGTCAACAGTGGCCGGAGATGTTGAACCGGGAAGCCGGGTGGCCTGATAAAGTGGAGATGCTATGTTTGTTTTTGGGAATTTTATGATGGCGATTGCCGGTATTGTCGATTTTCTGCTTACCGCCTATATGTGGATAATCATTGGACGGGCGGTGATCTCCTGGGTGAATGCCGACCCGTATAACCCGATCGTTCGCTTTCTCTACGAGGTGACCGAGCCACTTCTCGGCAGGATTAGAAGATTTTTGCCGATCAGTATGGCTGGCGTTGATTTATCACCGGTTATTCTCATCATTGTGATAATGTTTTTACAGAGTTTTCTGGTGCCTACTCTGAGGCAACTGGCTCAGGGCCTTGGCTGACAGAGCTCCATTTTCTGATAAAACGTTTCTGAAGCAAAAGGGGACCGAACATGGCGATTACTCCGCAGGCGATCAAGGATCAGGAATTCCAGTCGAAATTCAGGGGATATGATACGGTTGAGGTAAAGGCCTATCTTGAACTGGTTGCAGAGGAATTTTTCGAACTCCTGGAGAAAATGAGACAGCAGGAGCAGGAAATAGTTGACCTCGTGCAGGCAAAAGAGCTGGGAGAGGAAATCAAAAAGAGACTCGAAGATGATGTCGAGGCATCTCAAAGGACGGTCGAAGAGCTGAGGAAGGATATTGCCGCCCGCGACGAGAAAATTGCAGAGATACAGAAGGATCAGGAGGAATTGCAGACCGCTCTTGATGATTTTGAACAGGAGCGGACCGAACTTGAAGAAGAGGTAAGTGCCGCAGAGGGACGAGTATCGGAGATAGATGAAAAACTCCAGGAGAGCAAAAACGCGTGTGAAGGGTTGCGCAATAGAGTGAAGATGCTCGAAGAGCAGAATCATGAATTGAAGACAGCAGAGGTGGATTTCAAGCAAACGATTGGAGCGGCACAGCGATTTGTCGATGATCTGACCACCAGGACCCAGGCGGAATCTGATGCCCTCAAAGCTGAGAGTGAGGCGGAGGCCGCGGAAATGCTGCATGCGGCCCGGGTTCAGATCGAAAATCTCAGGTTAGAGGCGTATGCCACACTGTCAAGGCTCCCTGAAGAGATAGAGCGGCTGAGCAAACAGCGGTCCCAGATTCGTGAGGATCTACGCAGTATATTGACCAGGCACCTTGAGGAAATAGACTCCTATTCAGATGTCGAGGTGGAAATCAAGCATTATGATTACGATGAGCTGTTCCCCGGTGACGAAAATCTTGTCGATAATGAAGACGCCAATGAAGACGCAATAGAGGACGAGCTTGACAATATCAGCATGGACCTGATTCTTGAAGATTTGCCTCTCAGCGAAGAGAAATAAAGGGGTGGCGAGGAGCCTGTCGGATTATAGCAATTTTTTCTCAAGTCGGGGCATTTTAAGAAAATGAAGCGGAGCCATACCTAATATTGCGAGCATTGGTTTTCAGAAAATAACGCAGAGATGGGGAAAAAGGGCATAATCAGGCAGGCTCCGAGGGAATCGGATAGAAGCCGTGTCGTCATGACTGAAACTGATGGTGTTGCGGATGCAATCGGAAAGACAAAAGAGGGAAATCCGACACTTCGTGTATATATCCAGCCCCGAGCGGCGAAAAATCGCTTCTGCGGCCTGCATGGCGACGCACTGAAACTTGCGGTAACCGCTCCTCCTCTGGACGGTAAAGCCAACAGGGAAGTTGTTGTGTACCTGGCTGAAATCCTGGGCGTCAGCAGAAAAAGTGTGGATCTTCTCTCCGGCAGACAGTCAAGAAATAAACTTTTCTGCTTTTTCTCCTTAAGCGAGACTGAACTGCGCGAGCGGTTGCAAAGGCTCCTGTCCTGAACAAAATGAGGCCTTTTCTGGAATGACGCTCACCGCGCCCTCTCCATGCAGTTAAATCGCCATACTGTCTTTTTATTTCATATACATAGCTATTGTTTATGGGACGTGCTCATGGCATGTTCCGTTTAATGATTACACGGCAGAAGGGTATCCACGTAATCAGGTTATTCGGTCGAAAAGGCGATTATGCAAGGTGGCCGGAAGGGTTGCAAAAAAGGAGCATGCGCTCATGAATACAGATAAAGAAAAGCAAGTAAAGCGATATGTAGTAGGGAATTGGAAATGTGCCAAGTCATTTGTTGAAGCCGTGAGATGGTTTGATGCCTTTGCCCTGAAATACCGGCCGGTCGATCATCTGCAGGTGATCATTTCTCCGCCGATGATCTGGCTTAAATCTCTTGCTGACCAGCTCAAAAGCCTTGGTCTTGCCGGGGTAACGCTGGCTGCCCAGGATGTTTCGGGATTCCCTCCCGGGAACTATACCGGCGCCATTGCCGCGGATATGCTTACGGGTATTGCTGACTATGCACTGGTCGGGCATTCCGAGCGCCGCCGTTATTTTCATGAGACATCGCTTGATGTGACAAATAAAGTCAGCGAAGCGATTGACGCCGGGATCAAGCCGATTGTCTGCGTGGATAAAGCCTATGCCATGTCTCAACTCACCTCTCTGAGCGATATGGATACGGAACACATGCTCATCGCCTATTCTCCGGTGGATGCCATGAGTTACCGGGAACCGGAAGCGGTTGAAAAGGTCGAGGAAGCTGCCCGGTTTATCTCCCAGATCCACCCCTATCGTCCAATCATTTACGGTGGAGCGATAGGGATGGATAATGCCCATCGTTATGCCTCTGCTGCCGGTATAGCAGGACTTATTGTCGGTAGTGCAAGTCTTGATGCCGAGTCCTTTAATCAAGTCTGTCTGGCGCTGGCAGACTGATGGAATTTGTCGGTCATCCCAAACGGGTTTGGCTATTTCTGTTTTTTCTTTGGTAGAAGAAATGAAGCGACGAATCCCGCGGAATAAATCCCGGCCAGGATCAGTCCGATAATACCAAGATCTCCGATGATGCCCTGCGTGCTGGAAAGTCGGTCAGCAAGGATCAGGATAGACGATCCGACGATCAAAGCGGCGATGATCATCGCCATTCCCATCATTCGGGCGGACAAATCTATCTTTTCGCCAAGGTGTTCAATTCTCATTAACTCGAGGTTAAGCGTAAATCGGTGATGCCTGGCATGGTCCAGAAAGCGTTGGATATCTCGGGGAATATCTTCCAGAAGCAGCAGGTAGCTGGTAAAGGTTTTCTGCATTCGCTTCCTGATGGCCCCGATGCCATATCTACTGGTGACAACCTCTTCTATTTCCGGCGCGACATGGGCAAGGACGTCAAAGGTGGGGTCGATTTCCGCGGCGACCCCCTCGATTGTGGACAAGGCCTTGACCAGAAGCATCAGATCGCTGGGGCAACGTATCTTGAAGCGCTGCAGCATGGCGAAAAAACTAGAGAGCAGGGTGGCAAGGTTAATATGTTCAAGGGGTGTTGATTGTACCTGGCTGACCAGTTGCTGCAGGTCCGCCCTGAAGTCCCGACGGTCTGTCATTGCCGGGTCGACATCGGTGAGTTCGATGACGACACGGCAGAGCAGCTGGATGTTGCCTTTTATAACACCGGCAACCAGATCGACGAGATGCTCTGCGGTTTTCCTGTCGAGATGGCCGGTTGTTCCGCAGTCGATGAAGCAGAGCTGTCCGCCATCGAGGAGGAAAATGTTGCCCGGATGAGGATCGGCATGGAAAAAGCCAAATTTCAGACACTGCTTGAATACCGATTTCGTTGCGTTGGCAACAATCGTACGGCAGAGAACCGGTCCCAGTTGTGCCGGTGAAATCTCCGACAGAGGTGTTCCCTTGATCTCTTCGAGGGTGAGGACGTTGCGTGTGGAAGCTTGCCAGTAAACGCGTGGAAAACTGATGTCGGGGTCATTCTCGAAATAGCGGTAGAGGCGTTCAGTGGCTTGTGCTTCCTGGATGAAATTGACTTCCCGCAACAGCTCTCGGGAAAATTCATTGGCAACTTCTATCGGGCTGTATCCGAGATCTGAAAAATATTGTTCGACCAGTTCAGCCATGCTTTCGAGCAGCGACACATCGTCTTCGACCCGTTCCCGGTTCCCGGGTTTGAGCACTTTAATGACAACGGCCTCACCGTTGATCAAAACGGCCCTGTGCACCTGGGCCAGTGAGGCGGCGGCCAGCGGCATCTCTTCTATGGAGTCAAAAAGCAGATCAAGCCGATCGGGAAATTCATCGGCAAGTACCTGATGAATGGACTCAAAGGAAACCGGAGAGACATTGTCCTGCAACTCGGAAAATTCCGCGGCCCACTCGGGGGGAATGAGATCCGGCCTGGTAGAGAGAATCTGGCCGATTTTGATGAACGTCGGGCCGAGTTCCTCAAGCACCATGCGGGCCCGCACCGGTCTGCTCAATTTTTCGATCTGGGATTGATGGTCTTTTGCAATATCATCACTGGTCTTTCCCAGAAAGCGGTGCAGTCCGGTTTCGGTAATTACTTCACGAAATCCGAATTTAGACAAGACCTTGATGATCTCAGCCAACCGCTTGGTATTTTTAAAGGTTTTTCGCAGGGAAGTAATTTTCATAGATTTTTTACGCACCTTGTCCGGTGGCTTAAACGATACCAGTAGGTAGCCCGAAGCGGACAGCAGGAACAGCTGATACCGCAGTCAACCTGTCGAGAATAGAAGAGTGACGTCAAGTATATCGGCTCTGTTGCAAGATTACAAACGAACAATGACCACTCAGGCCGGATACGGTAAAAGAATAGCGATTGAGAAGAATCACTATTATAGTGGATACGACAAGAAATTTAAACTGACGATCGCCTATGAGCAATGCTACAAGCTGGGAAGAGACAACAGCCACCATAAAGGAACAGGCCGATATCGTACAGATTATCGGCGAACATGTAAACCTCAAGCGCAGTGGTGTGAGGTATATCGGAAACTGTCCCTTCCACCAGGAGAAGACCCCTTCTTTCTCGGTTCACCCGGGGCAGCAGTTTTACTACTGTTTCGGCTGCGGGGCCTCAGGCGATGTCTTCTCGTTCATGATGAACTATCATCATATGGATTTTCCGGAGGCCCAGAAAGCACTGGCCCAGCGCTACCAGATTGCGCTTCCTGAAAAGAAAAGCTCAGCTCGCGACATGGCATTGAAGCAGCAGCGCGAGGCGATGTTTCAGGTCAACCTGCAGGCAGCCACCATCTTTCGTCGTTTTCTGATCGAGTCCCCGGATGCCGGGAAGGCGCGTCTTTATCTGAGGGAAAGAGGGATTGGCGATGTTTTGCAGGAAACCTACCTGCTGGGCTATGCTCCCGCCACAGAAACAAAAGGATGGAACTTTCTCGGTAGCCGGCTTGAACCCGGTGTGGTGCCGGCTGCCATTGAAGCAGGACTGCTGTCAAAGAAAGAAAATGGAACTACCTATGATCGGTTCAGAGACCGGATCATGTTTCCAATTCTGGATCGAAAAGGGAGAGTTGCCGGTTTCGGAGGACGAATTCTCGGCAATGATAATCCAAAATATCTCAATTCTCCGGAAAGTCTTGTTTATAACAAAAGCAGGCTGCTCTTCGGACTGTTTCATCAGTATGATGCTATTCGGACCAGGCGGAGGGTGGTTCTTGTTGAAGGCAATTTTGATTTGCTGTCCCTGGTTGCCCATGGATTAGATACCGTTGTTGCCCCTCTCGGAACGGCTCTTACGAAAGAACAGGTCCGTTTGCTTAAACCACTTGTTGAAGAAGTGATCCTTCTTTTTGATGGTGATACGGCAGGGGTAAAAGCTGCTGAGCGTGTTGTAACACTGTTCATCGCCGAGCAGGTAAGCGCTCGTGTGGCGATTCTGCCCGAAGAGCATGATCCCGATTCCTTTATTCGGGAAAACGGGCTGCTGGCTTTGCAGGCAAAATTAGAAAAAGCGGAAACATTGCCTGAGTTTGTCCTGGATCGCATGGTCAGTCGTCATGGATTGACGCTCGATGGTAAAATAAAGATCGTCGAAGATCTGAAACCGATTATGGCTGCTGCATCTTCAGACCAGCAGCGCTCGGTCATGGCCTCACATTTTGCCGCCCGGCTGGGCCTTGAACCCGATGCTCTGCAAAGTCTGGGGGGAGTATCTCCTCCTGAACCGGTTCCTTCCCGATCTTATGCGGGAAATCGACCGGAAAGACGGGTACATCTTGATGGCGGATTGAAAAGCCTGGTACGTTTTATGGTACTTAACCCTTCTCGTCTGCCGGATCTGGAAGAGGCAGGAGTGCGGGATGTGCTGGCAGGGACCCTTGGAGAAGTGCTTTTTCTGCAGCTTAAGGCTCTGGATGCCAAAAAAAAAGGAGAAATCCAGCCGGAGGATGTGCTGACCGAACTTCCTGATGGGGAGGAGCGGGCTCTGGTCGCTTCCCTATTGCTCGATCCCGTTCCTGATACTACTGGAGGGGGTCTCAGTGAAGATGGGGGACCTACCGAGGGAGAAGCCTTTGTCGGATGGGTGCGCAGGACTCTATTAAAAAAGAAATCAGATCAACTAGTAGTCAGTATAGGTAATGCTCAAAAAAATAATGATTTCATCTTGATAAGTGATCTTATGCGGCAAAAGATGGCTCTCGACAATGAACTCAAGGAGATGTGATTATTGTCCATCATTTTCTTCCCCAGCCCGGTCTGATTGGAAATCGGGGCTGCGTATCTTCCCGATAATTGTATTCGTGTTTATGACTTATTGATTTTAATGCGTTTATGCTCTAATAATGTTGCTATCTGTTTGTGAAATCGGCAATACAGGAAATTTGATGATGGCAGCTCAGGGGGATCCTCCAAGCGTAGGGAAGTGAGATGACAGCAGACGATTATAATGATCTGGAATCAGAAGATTACGAATCCGAAGACGACGATAATTTTGAATCTGAAGACGACGAGAATTATAAATCTGAAGATGACGATTCATCTCTCTGGGACTTGACCGGAATCTACCACACCGAAGACGAGGTGGTACCGGTTATATTGCCTGAAGATGTCACGGAAGACAGGCGCGGCCGGAATCGTGACAGAAGGAGCGGCGTCTTCAGCGACAGACGGCGGGGGGACGATAGGCGGCACCTGTCGAGGTCAGCTCTGCAGAATGGAAAACAGTCTGCAGACCCGATGAGCATCTACCTTCGGGAAATGGGAAGCCTGATCGCTTCTCAGTCACAAGGAGGAGTTGAAACTTGCCCAGATGCTGGAAGAGGGGCGCCTCCGCATACAAAACGGCGTGCTCTCCACCCAACTTGCTATGCCGGTTCTCCATGAGCTCGTTTCCGAGCTGAAAGAAACAGACAACAAAATCCTCCATATTATTCATGGTCTCAGCGACGGTGAAGCGGCAGTGATCGAGCGGGAAAAGGCATGGTTTGTCGATTGTTTTGAGCAGACCGTGGTGCTGGATAAACAACGGGCGGCATTACTCATCCAGATAAGCGATGCTGCCATCAGTAATGATCAATATCAGAAATTACGTCGTCGGATTTTAGGTACCGGCAGTGAAATTGCACAACTCTACAGCGGAAAACTGCTAGGCCAGGAGTACATTAACGCTATCGCTTCAGGACTTGAAGAGCTGTCCCGCCGTTTTCGCCAGGTCCTGGTCGAAGTCATGAAGGAACAGCGCCTTTCAGTACCTGAGCAGGTAAATGATACAAAGTTTCTCCTTGCCGTCGAGCGTCAGGTAAACAGACAATTCATGGGTGAAGGCGGACTTGACTCCGAGGCACTAACCAATCTGATTAGTGAAATAGAAGCAGGCCGTGACATTGCCAAACATGCCAAGGAATCGCTGGTTCGGGCGAACCTGCGATTGGTAATTTCGGTATCCAAAAAGTTCGTCAATCGCGGGCTTCAGTTTTCAGATCTCATTCAGGAAGGTAACATCGGGCTGATGAAAGCCGTTGAGAAATTTGATTATCACCGTGGTTATAAATTCAGTACCTATGCCACCTGGTGGATTCGGCAGGCAATCACCAGGGGCATTGCCGACCAGGGCAGGACGATTCGCCTGCCGGTGCACATGATTGAGACCATTAACCGTCTGTTGCGTGTTTCAAAAGAATTTTTATCTGAAGAACACCGCGAACCGACTCCTGAAGAAATGGCTGAACAGCTTGGAACAGAGGTAGGCAAGGTCAAAACGGCGCTTAAGATAGCCAAGGATGCAATCTCGCTTGATACTCCGGTCGGCGATGGTGGTGAAACCTTCCTCGGAGACTTTATCGAGGATTCTGAGAGGCCGGGACCACACGACATATCAATGACTGCCAGTCTTCGGAAATGCCTGAACCAGGTGATGTCTACCTTGACACCGAGGGAGGCAAAGGTCCTGCAGATGAGATACGGCATAGACGTTGATTATGACCATACCCTTGAAGAAGTAGGTCACTGTTTTGCCGTCACCCGTGAGAGAATTCGTCAAATCGAGGCCCAGGCACTCCAGAAACTGAAACATCCGTCCCGTATAGAGGAGTTGCGGGTGTTCGTCGAAGACTAACCTCGCTATTTCACGAGTTGAGACAGCCTGATTGCTCAGGAGACATGCTATTCAGCATACAGGAGTATTTGAATCGCAAAAATGACGCCTGATAGTGAACCAAAATCCTCATTTTACAAGGTACCTAATGTATTTCAATAATATGAATGCGTTAAGATAATTAAATTATCATGAAATAATCGGGCCGGCAGTATAACTCCTGTCCGGTTGCTGGATTACCGGCGTAATGTCCATGTTATCTGCAGCATAGATGTCTTTTTTCGTTCATACCATTCAGAAATTGTTTCTGTCCCGATTTACGGTGGTGGGGTCATGACTCAATTGCAGGAGTGGCTGGCCCTGAGTCTTGCTGACGGACTTGGACCGGCAGGGTATTGGAACCTCGTCAACCAGTTCGGTTCACCCGGCAAGGTATTGAGGGCTTCATCCGCTGAGCTTTTGCGGGGGGGCGGAGTGCGTCCGTTGCAGGTTGAGGCTCTTGCCGACCCGGCTGCACTGCTTGCAGCGGCTGATTCCGGGTTGTTGCAACTCCAGGAGGCCGGCTGCAGAGCGTTAAGTTACCCTGAAGCTGATTATCCTGAATTGCTCCGGCAGACAACGAATCCTCCTCCGGTTCTCTATATTCGCGGTAGAGTGAACCTGCTGAATACCCCGGCCATAGCCATTATCGGTTCGCGGGCTGCGACAAGTTATGGACGGAGAACAGCATTCTCCCTGGCGGGTAATCTGGCCGATCAGGGGATATCTGTGGTCTCGGGGCTGGCCATGGGCATTGACGCAGAAGCGCATGGTGGTTGCCTGGCCAGAAACGGCAACACTATTGCGGTGCTGGGATGCGGACTTGACGTTATTTACCCTCGGGTGAATAGAAAACTCTACGATCAGACGGCAAAGCATGGTCTGATCGTCTCCGAGTATCCTTTGGGTACAAAGCCTGATGGTTTCAGGTTCCCGGCGCGAAATCGTATTATTGCCGGGCTCAGCCTGGGCGTTGTTGTGGTGGAGGCAGCCAGGAAATCCGGCTCATTGATTACGGTCCAGTTCGCCCTTGAGGAAGGGCGGGAGGTGTTTGCCGTTCCTGGACAAATCGACTCGCTAAAAAGCAGCGGCACGCACTGGCTGCTTCAACAGGGCGCAGCACTAGTTGTCTCTGCCGAAGATATTCTGGATCATCTGCCCATGCATTCATTTGCCGGGAAAAGTGTTCCAGCGCGGCCGGCTGCTTATCCCGAGATGGATGAGGAGTCATCCAGGCTTCTTTCCCTCATTGAACCTTATCCGATGCGCCGGGATGAGCTGCTCCAGTGTGCCGGTCTCAGCCCGGCGCGCTTAAGTGAGCTCCTGCTGCTGCTTGAACTCGACGGCTTGGTGGAATTGCTGCCCGGCGATGAGTTGCGAAGGACCAGCCCCGGTTAAGCGTGGTTGTCTGCTGCTCCTGACATGAGGCTTCATCGAAGAAGCAGCTTATTCGTTCGAGGCTGAAGAGAGATCGGGTGAAAAGATGATTATACACGGCGAACATAACCCCCAAAGCTAAAATGAAGGTACCCTGATGAAAGACTTGCTCGTTGCACCATCTATTCTCTCCGCGGATTTCACTGAGCTTGGCGCTGAAATAAAGGCGGTTGTCAAAGCCGGAGCAGATGTTATCCATGTGGATGTAATGGATGGACATTTTGTGCCAAATATCACCATCGGGCCACTTATTGTTCAAGCTGCCCGACGAGTTACCGACAAACCGCTCGATGTTCATCTCATGATCAGTAACGCTGACCGTTACATAGATCAGTTTGCTGCCGCCGGGGCCGACTGGATAACGGTGCATGTGGAAGCCTGTACGCATCTGCAGCGCACCGTTGCGCGTATCAGGGAACACGGGCTGAAGGCGGGGGTTGTCCTCAATCCGGCTACATCATTGAACACCTTGGATTATGTTCTTGATGACATAGACAGCGTCATGCTGATGAGTGTTAATCCCGGTTTTGGCGGTCAATCATTTATTCCCGCAACCCTGGGGAAAATTACCCGGCTCAAGGCTCTTATTGACGAACGGGGCTTGGAGATCGGCATAGAAGTAGATGGGGGAGTGAGTCCGACGACCATCTATGGAATTGCCCGGGCCGGTGCCAATATTTTCGTGGCCGGTTCAGCAATATACGGCTGTGATGTCTATGGACCGGTGATCAGTCAGTTAAAACGTGAGGCTGAACGCGGCAGAACCGATTTGCTCTGCGTCACAAGGGGTAAATAATACGGATACTGATGTAGGCCGGAGTCTTTCCTGGCGGCAGCTTGAAGCACTTGCCCGGCAGCCCTGCGATCTTCGAAAAGACGGTGGCCTGGGATGCGGTCGGCGGATTGAACGGATGGTTTGTGAACCGGCGGGGTTGCGCCTGCTTTATTCCACCCAGCGAATAGATGATGAGTTCTCAAAGCCTTTCAGGAGTTTGCCGATGAACACCGCCTGGTTGAGCGTTTCAAAGAGATGCGCCGTGGGGATGGTATCAACAGGATTTGATCGACATTGGCATCGGCGGCTCAGACCGGTCCTGTCATCCGGGGGTAACCGGGAACCAATGGTCAGCAGGCCCTTCTATCAGCTTCTCCTCCAGCGAACAGAGATTGTTCCCGATGAATTCATCGGCTTTGTTTCGTCACAATACGGTCATGACATCACTATCGATGGCACGACATCTCAGCAAAAACTGCGTGCCAATCTTCCAGTTTAGCCGCGGGGCCCTGGCAGTCGGCCAGACAGACGAAAATCCGAACCGGTGCTCTGCTGGTAAAACCGTCCAGGTTCCGATTTTAAAGACAACGGCTCGATCCATTGCATATGAACAGACTGCCGGCACTTTATGAAGCCATGATTGTCTTCCAGGGTTTTTCCTGGTGCATCAACTCGTTTGATCAGGAGGGTGTACAGCTTGGCAAAGTACTGGCCGGCCGTTTTCTGGCATGCATGAAAGCAGGTGTAAAAGATGACCAATCTGTTGAGAATAAAATGCTCGAGGCACCTGATAAATAAGGGCTATCCGCCAATTAGCGAAGCTGAATCACTGTTCATTTTTGTGCCCAAAATCGTTGCTTTTTTGTTGACAAAAAAAGCGTTCGGTTATATCCTCATCGGCTACACGATTATTTATGGGTTTAGTGTTGTTTCCCCTGTTTTTTGCAGAATCCGGGAGGAGTGGGGGAGCGAATGAAAAGGGGAGTCTCGTCTTTTCTGTAAAATACTTGCTCTGTAATAAGATTTTATTTGGTTAGGGGAGAAGTTTAAACCGTAATTTAAAGGAGGAAATCATGGCAAAACATGAGACACCCTTGTTAGACCAACTGGAGACTGGCCCATGGCCAAGCTTCGTGAGCGATCTGAAAGATCAGGCCAAGATCAAGCCGGAAGTCTATGACATCCTTGGTCAGCTCGAATTGTCTTATAAAGACAGGATTACCCACTGGAAGCACGGCGGCATCGTCGGCGTTTTCGGTTATGGCGGCGGTATTGTCGGGCGTTACTCGGATGTACCTGATCGGTTTCCCGGTGTTGAGCATTTTCATACCGTTCGTGTTGCCCAGCCATCGTCAAAATATTATTCCACCGATCATCTGCGCCGGCTGATGGATATCTGGGAGAAGCATGGCTCAGGCGTTACGAACTTTCACGGTTCTACCGGTGATATCATTTTTATTGGTACCAGGACTGAGCATCTTGAACCTCTTTTCTGGGATCTGACCCACGAAATGGGACAGGACCTTGGCGGTTCGGGGTCCAACCTGCGTACACCGGCCTGCTGTCTCGGCCAGTCCCGCTGCGAATGGGCCTGTTATGATACCCAGGAAACCTGTCACAGCCTGACCCTGCACTACCAGGATGAGATTCATCGGCCTGCCTTCCCTTACAAATTCAAATTCAAATTCTCCGGCTGCCCGAATGACTGTGTTGCCGCTATCGCCCGTTCCGACGTATCTGTTATCGGTACCTGGAAAGATAATATCCGTATCGACCAGGCCGCCGTGAAGGAATATATCGCCGGCAATTATCCCTCAAACGGCGGCGCGCACAGCGGCCGGGACTGGGGTGCCTTCGACATAAAAAAGGAAGTTATTGATCTCTGTCCGACTGAATGTATGTGGATGGAAGACGGCGAACTGAAAATTGACGATAAAGAATGTACCCGCTGTATGCATTGTATTAATGTTATGCCTCGTGCCCTTCGTCCGGGTGCTGAGCAGGGTGCGACAGTCTTGGTCGGCGCCAAAGCACCGATCCTTGATGGTGCTCAATTTGCCACGCTGATGGTTCCTTTTATGAAGATCTCGAAAGATAATGATTTTGAGGAACTGATAGACTTTATCGAGAAGATCTGGGACTGGTGGATGGAAGTCGGCAAGAACCGGGAGCGCGTTGGCGAGACCATGCAGCGTGTCGGATTACCCACCTTTATCAAAGTCATGGGTCTCGATCCTATTCCTCAGATGATCAAGGAACCGCGATCAAATCCTTACGTCTTCTGGGCCGAGGAAGAGGTCGAAGGCGGTTTTGAGCGTGATGTTGACGAATTTCGTGCACGTCATGCGGCATAGGCTTAAGTCTTACAGACGATTAACGATTGAGAATACAATATAGAGAGGAGAGTTATCATGGGATATAATCCGGAAAAACCGATGGAAGGCCGCATCACCGATCTTGGCCCGCCTTACTACGAGCAGTTCCTGCCCCCTGTCATCAAAGAGAACAAGGGCAAATGGCTCTGGCATGAGATCCTTCAGCCGGGTGTTTTGATGCACAAATCAGAGACCGGCGATGAGGTCTACACTGTTCGTGTCGGTTCCCCCCGCCTGGTAACCGCGGTCAGAATACGCGAGATCTGTGATATTTCTGACAAGCATTGTGACGGTTACCTGCGTTTTACCACCAGGAACAACATCGAGTTCATGGTCGATTCCAAGGACAAGGTTCAGCCGCTCCTTGACGATCTGGCCAGCCGCGGCAGCAAGTTTCCGGTAGGTGGGACCGGTGCCGGTTTAACCAATATCGTTCACACCCAGGGGTGGGTTCACTGTCACACCCCGGCAACAGATGCCTCCGGTCCGGTCAAGGCGGTCATGGATGAGCTGTTTGACTACTTCACTTCCATGAAACTGCCGGCCCAGGTCCGTATCGCATTGGCCTGCTGCCTCAACATGTGTGGTGCCGTTCATGCTTCTGATATCGCTATCCTCGGCATCCATCGCAAGCCGCCGATGATCGATCACCAGCGGATCACCGGTGTCTGCGAGCTTCCGTTGGCAGTCGCTTCCTGTCCGCTCGGCGCGGTGAAGCCGGCAAAAGTCGAGATTGACGGTAAGGAAATCAAGACGGTTAAGGTAAACGTCGAGCGCTGTATGTTCTGCGGAAACTGCTATACCATGTGTCCTGCCATGCCTTTGGCGGACCCGGAAGGTGATGGTATTGCGATTCTGGTGGGTGGCAAGATATCCAACTCCCGCTCAATGCCGAAATTTTCCAAACTGGTTATTCCATTTCTGCCCAACAATACCCCCCGCTGGCCGGAAACGGTTGAGGCCATCAAGAAAATTCTTGAGGCATATGCAAGCGACGCAAAAAAATATGAGCGTCTTGGCGAATGGGCTGAGAGGATTGGTTGGGAGATGTTTTTTGAGAAATGCGATATTCCTTTTACCGAGAAGAGTATCGATGATTATCGTCTGGCTTATGATACCTGGCGTACATCGACACAATTCAAGTACACGAGCCATATCAAGTAGTTGTTAGACGGGTGTTTGAGCAAAAGCCCATCTCGGTTGCCGGGGTGGGCTTTCATGCTTTTGAAGCCAACTTAATATAAAGGAGAACGCTATGCCTCTGAGTGATGATGAACTAAAAGCTGCGATAATACAAAAAGCAGAAAAGTCTCCTAAGGCTCAACTGTATATCAAGGATTTCTATCAATGTGATCCGGATGCCAAACCGCGCCAGATCAAGAACCTCGCCAACCTACTTGTACGGGAAGGAAAACTGATGTTCTGGTCATCCGGTTCCACCACAATGTATGCAATCCCCAGCCGTATACAGAATGAGGAGAAATAGAACGTATTTCTTTTCTATTTCTACCCAGCAGGACACGTGAGCGCAGAAATAAAAATTCTGCGCTTTTTTTATGGATTATCAAGATATCTATCTGCAGCAGACGGATTCCACCAACCTGCAGGCCCGGAAAATGGCCGAGCAGGGTGTCAGTCATGGCTCCGGTGTTGTTGCGGACAGCCAGACGGCAGGGCGTGGACGGCTTGCGCGTGAATGGTTTTCGCCTCCCGGAAAAAATCTCTATTGTTCCTATGTCCTCAGACCTGCCATCAAAACGGAGGATTTTTCCCGGCTGACCATGGTTGCAGGCCTCGCTGTCGCTCGCTATCTGGGCACGTTTTGTCCGCTGCCAATAGGTCTCAAGTGGCCGAACGATATCCATCTCAGCGGCAAGAAGTGCGGCGGCATTTTATCTGAATCGAGCCTGTCTGCCGGTGACGTAAAGCGCAGTTATGCTATTATCGGCATCGGCCTTAATCTTAACATAAGCCTGGATGAACTTCCTCCCCATCTTCGATTGATTGCCACATCACTCTTCATTGAAACCGGTGAGACTTATGATGCCAACACGCTCTTTCAGGGTATAAGGAACTCACTGCTGAGTGGCGTCCGGGAGTTTGAAACAAAAGGGTTTACCTCTATTCTTAAGCAATGGAAACATTACGATACCATGCTTGGCAAATGGATGGTCTGGGTCACATCGGATGGGAAGAAAGTTACCGGTAAAAGTCTTGGGCCTGACGGAGATGGTTTTTTACGGGTAGAAGACGCCCGCGGCAGTATTCACCGGGTCATCTCCGGGGATGTAAACCTGGTCGGAAAAGATCGTGGCGTCTAGCGCTTGATGTGAGACGCTGCAACAGCAAACGGGGCGAACAGGTTTTTCACCTGTCGCCCCGTTTGCCGGAGAACGGCTTGTCAGGTGATGCCTAATAACGATAATAGTCGGGCTTGTAAGGACCTTCAAGCGGGACACCGATATAATCTGCCTGTTCCCTGGTCAGTGCGGAGAGCTTCACCCCTATTTTCTTGAGATGCAGTCTGGCAACCATCTCATCGAGCCGTTTCGGCAGGAAATAGACCTTGTTTTCATAGCGCTCTGGATGGTTCCACAACTCAATCTGGGCCAGAACCTGGTTGCTGAAGGAATTACTCATGACAAAACTCGGATGTCCGGTGGCGCAGCCGAGATTGACCAGACGTCCTTCGGCGAGAATGATGATCTTTTTCCCGTCGGGAAAGGTAACGTGATCGACCTGTGGTTTGATCGTGTCCCACGGCAGATCCCTGATGCCGGCAATATCAATTTCAGAGTCGAAATGGCCGATATTACAGACGATTGCTTGATTCGGCATCTGCTCCATATGGGCCCTGGTAATAACATTAATATTACCGGTACAGGTTACAAAAATGTTACCAAGAGCGGCCGCTTCGTCCATGGTGACAACACGATAACCTTCCATGGCCGCCTGCAGGGCGCAGATGGGGTCGATCTCGATGACAAGCACGGTGGCACCCATGCCGGACAGGGCCTGGGCACATCCCTTGCCGACATCGCCGTAACCGGCAACAACGGCTATTTTGCCGGCAATCATCACGTCAGTTCCCCGTTTGATGCCATCAATCAGAGATTCGCGGCAGCCGTAGAGGTTGTCAAATTTTGATTTAGTTACCGAGTCGTTGACGTTTATCGCCGGGCAGAGAAGGGTGCCTTCCCTGGCCATTTCACTGAGCCGGTGTACGCCGGTGGTTGTCTCTTCCGTAATCCCCTTGATCACACCCTTGAGTTGATCACGGTATTTACCATGCATGACAAGCGTCAGGTCGCCACCATCATCGAGTATCATGTTCGGACGCCAGTTCTCTCGTCCGAAAATTGTCTGATCGACGCACCACCAGAATTCTTTTTCGTTCTCACCCTTCCAGGCAAAAGTCGGTATACCGGCAGCAGCCATGGCAGCTGCAGCATGATCCTGGGTGGAGAAGATATTGCAGGAGGACCAGCGTATTTCTGCACCAAGAGCAACGAGGGTTTCCATCAGTACCGCCGTCTGTATGGTCATATGCAGACAACCGGCAATACGGGCTCCTTTCAGGGGCTGACTGGCTTTATATTCCTCGCGAAGACTCATTAATCCCGGCATTTCAGTTTCAGCAATGGCTATCTCTTTTCTGCCCCAATCGGCAAGAGAGAGATCAGCCACTTTAAAATCGTGTGATGTTGTCATTGTTGCTTCCTTTAAACCGTAGTATTCGTTGTAGTTTTTACAGAGTAGCAGCGGCGCGCAGCGCCTCGGCTTTATCTATTTGTTCCCAGGTGAATTCTTCACGCCTGCGGCCGAAATGCCCATAGGCGGCAGTGGCCAGGTAGATGGGACGCAGTAGATCTAGATGCTGGATGATGGCTTTGGGTCTGAGATCGAAGTTTTCACTCACCAGCATCCTGATTTTATCGTCACTGATTTTCCCGGTTCCAAAACTGTTGATATTGATGGATACCGGCTGGGCAATACCGATAGCATAGGCGATCTGCACCTCAACCTCAGTTGCAATGCCTGCTGCGACAAGATTTTTGGCGATATAACGGCCCATGTATGAAGAGGAACGATCCACCTTGGACGGATCCTTGCCGGAGAAGGCACCGCCGCCATGCGAGCCTTTACCTCCATAAGTGTCAACGATAATTTTCCGGCCCGTCACGCCGCAATCCCCGACGGGACCACCGATGACAAAGCGGCCGGTAGGATTGATGAAGTACTTGGTCTTGCTGTCAATCATCTCTTCCGGAATAATCGGCTTGATGATTTCCTCCATGACCCCTTCTTTGAGATCCTGATAATCTATTTCCGGGCCATGCTGTGTTGACAGAACTACGGCATCGATGCGTTTTGGTTTGCCGTCAATATATTCAACGGTTACCTGGCTCTTTGCGTCAGGGCGCAGCCATGGAAGCAGGCCGGATTTCCGTACCTCCGACTGGCGCTTCGTCAGTTTGTGGGCATAGTAAATCGGCATCGGCATCAGCACCTCAGTATCACTGCAGGCGTAACCAAACATCAAACCCTGGTCTCCGGCACCCTGCTCGAGATCGGTACCCGTTCCCTCGTTGACGCCCTGGGCGATATCGGCGGACTGTTTATCAATTGAGGTAAGGATGGCACAGGACTGCCAGTCAAAGCCCATATCAGAAGAGTTGTAGCCAATTTCCTTGATTGTCTGACGAACCACGTTGGGCATATCTACCCATGCTGAGGTGGTTATTTCCCCGGCAATAAGTACCATGCCGGTGGTGACCATCGTCTCACAACCCACCCGGGCATGTTTGTCCTGCTCGAGGATTGCATCAAGAATCGCATCTGAGATCTGATCGGCAACTTTATCGGGATGTCCTTCTGAAACGGACTCAGAGGTGAAAAGATAATTAGACATAACTTCTCCTTGATCGATTTTGTCTGCTGGTGAATCATATTTCAAGAATAAAAAAACTCTCTGCGGAGATACTTGTAAAGTCAACTCCTCATTTGAAGTTTATTGGTAATAATTGTCAAGACTAAATTGGTCTTTTGCGAATAAAGAATAAAAATCACTGCAGTATCGGGATGAAACAAGGTACAATGCCTTCGCTTCGACTGTTTTAAAACGGTTCATTCGTTCTGGTCTCCATCTTATTGCTGACCAGATGTTAGCATCCTAATCACTAATCAGAAAAAAACTGATAATAATCCGGAAGTCCGTCTATTGCCGGATTCTACCATAGAACAGGGTACCTCATGTCCATTGAAGAAGCTCGTGAAGTGTTGTTGATTGAGGAGGAGGGACTGGCGGCAGTTCGTCAGCGGATTGGTGCGGAGTTTCTCCGGGCGGTTTGTCTTATTCATGACTGCCCAAGCCGGCTCATTATTACCGGAATTGGTAAATCCGGTATTATTGCTCAGAAGATTTCGGCGACACTGAACAGTACCGGAACCCCGTCAATTTTCCTGCATCCGGTTGAGGCAATGCACGGGGATCTCGGCATGGTGCAGAAAACTGATGTAGTTATGGCTATTTCCTACTCGGGAGAAACGGCCGAACTTAACGCCTTGCTTGGTAATCTCAAGCACCGTTGTTCGGTTCTCATCGCCATGACCGGAAATGTTGCATCAACGCTGGCAACAGCAGCCGATGTAGTGCTTGATATATCGGTACCTAAGGAGGCCTGCTCACTGGGCCTGGCTCCTACGGCGAGCACAACTGCCACCTTGGCGCTGGGCGACGCGCTGGCTGTAGTCCTTATGAAGCGCAATAAGTTTAAGGAGGCTGATTTCCGGAGTAATCATCCGGCCGGCAGCCTCGGAGCGCGACTCAAGGTAAAGGTCGAGGAGGTCATGCTTACCGGTGCTTCGGTACCGTTGGTTGAAAATGATGCTTCGGTGCATGAGGCGGTTGTTGAGCTGAACAGGAAAAACATCGGTGCTGTTATTGTAACCGCACCAGATGGTTCGGTTGACGGTATTGTGACCGATGGCGATGTTAGACGTTATGTGGCTGATAATGTAGATCTTTTAACGACAAAAGTACGATGGGTGATGACAGAAAAACCGGTCACGATCATGAAGAGCAAACAGGCTGTTGATGCACTGAGTATCATGCAGCAGCATGAGATCACGGTCTTACCGGTGACGGGGCCGGATGGACATCTGGTCGGAATGCTTCATCTCCATGATCTCCTTGGCAAAGGAGAGTTCAGGTTTTTGGTTTGAAGCAAGGTGCGCTGATGCTCTCACGGTGAAGCAGCCGCTATTGAGTGGGGCTGCTTCACCCGGGAAAAGAAAGTTGATCAGGAGGCTGCCTTGCGGGAAGGGCTCAGAAGTCAGTAAAAAAGAACCGAATTCTGAGCTGTTATTTAATCACTGCCGCTATAAAAATTCCATTTTCCTGTGTTGAGGTCATAAATATACCTCATAATCAGCCTCAATGGGCGACCACGGCCGACCTCAACACATTCCAGCCGAAATAGAAGTTTGTCCCCCAGCCGTTTTTCGAAAACCACTTTCGGCTCAGTCAGTGATTCGGCCGGGGAGGCGGTGTAGTGCTTGGTGAAGAGTTCTTTGAAATTGTTTTCCAGGTAGGCTATTTTGTCGGCTAACAGCATCTTTGTCTCAGCCTGTTTGATAGCATTCCGGGTATCACTGCTGACCGTAGAAAACTCCATTTCCTTACCGAATTCACTTCGGTCGATTGTATCAATAATTGATTGCAGTTTCTCAATGGCCGTCAGATAGCGGTGCTCCTTTAATGCTTTGGCCGCGCTCTGTTTGTCTCTGATTACAAAAGTTTGCAGGATAATCCGGGCAAGTTTTTTCCGGTTTTCATCGGTATTTGACTGGGTAAGCAAATCCCGGTTACTTTCCAGGATACTGATTGCCTGTTCATAATTGTTGATGGCCTCATCCCAGTCTGCTCCGTTGAAGGAGTCTCTGCCGGACTTGATTGTTTGATAGAGCTCAGCCTTGACAACAAGTTCCTTGATTTCTTTGACAGCCGGATCATCGGGAGGGTAGGCTCGATTGGCAGTATCAAGCGCCTCCTTGTAATAGGCGACCGCTTTGTCATATTGTCCATCATCAAAAGCACTTGTGCCTTGCTGCTTGGCTGTTGCCAGAGCAATTTTCGAGAGTTTGTCGGTAATTGAATCTATTGTTTCGGCCTTGTTTTCTATACTGGTATCTTTTAGCTGTTTAAGTGCCTCTTCGAGATCCTTGGTCGCCAGGACCCATTTCCCACGCTTGATGAATTCGTTGCCTGATTTCAGAAGGATGTTAAATTGGCAGACTTTCAGGTTTTCAGTAACAGCAAAAATAAGCTGCTCCTCTACGCCCTCCCTTGTTTGAGCTACCTTTAGTGCCTCGCTGTAGTTGGCAACTGCCTTTTGCCAGTCATCATTCTGGAAATATTTATCGCCTTCAACCATGAAATGTTTGAAGGCCATTATCGTCCTGACCACTTCCCTGGGAAGATACCGGCCGTCGAGAGGGAGGTTTCCGGCAAGTCCCTGTTGCAGCGCTTCATCATTAAGCAGTGCATTTATCTGGTTGATTAACTCTTCGCGGGAGCCTGCTTTGAAAAAATTAATTTGCTTGGCCACGTCGATGGCATGTTCACACTGACGCTCGGCATCTTGAAAGCGGTTCTGTTTAAGGATTACCTGGCATTCGTTAAACTCCGCCCGGGCTTTGTCGAGCCGCATACTGCTCAGGTAATAATATACACCTCCGGTGCATAGCAGCATGAGTACAATAATACCGGCAACAGTGGGAATTACTCGGGAAGTCTTGCGAGCGGTGTCTTCGAACAATTGTAGTCTTGCCGGGCCGTCTTTTGTCCTGTTTGCTTTTCTGAGCCGATGGTTGTTTTTCTTCTCGTTCAGCATCCGGCTCTGTCTCTTCTTCCTCCGGTTTTTCCGGTGTCAGACCCCAGTCTCCCGAGGAGTTCTTTGGCCTGGGTGGTACGCTCAATATCCTCCTGAATTCCCGGATAGTCTGCAACGGCCGACGCCACCTTTTTGAAGGCATCAAGGGCTCTGCCCGGATTTCCCTGGTGTTCGAAATTACTGCCCTCGTCATATAACTCACGCGCCTGCTGTAATGCAGCCGCTGCCTGGCTGCTGAGTTTCTCAGCCGCAGCAAAGGACTCTTCCGAGGAGAGAGCAGCCAGCGCACCATCGAGTTCAAAATAGCGATGCTGTTTCGCCAGGAGTTTGAATTTGTCGGGATCTATCTTGCTGGCGTTCTCCACGGCAGCCGTCTCCGGCTTTATTGATTCTGCCGGGATTTTATTGACGATCTCAGAGGTTGCGTCAACTGCAGTGCCATTTGATTCAAGCGTAAGCCCGCCGGACGCTTCTTTCGAGCCGATTTCTTTCGAGAAGTCGATTTTGTCAAAAGGCAATCGGGAGCTATTCTCCTTGTACCACTGTGCTGCTTCTTCATTAAAGGCATTATCGGTTGAAAAAGCTCTGCCCGAGATCATGGTGCCGATATAAAAAATCAGGTCGCTGATGGAGCGGTCCTTGCCCCAGAATTCACCAATACATATTGCGGCCGGGTCGAAATCAGGATGGAAAAGATCGGTTTTTGGCTTACAGCTTGGCGGAAAATGGGGGAAACCAAAGGGAATGTTGATGGTGATGGTGTGACTGTCTTTTTCCAGAATCCTTCCCGATTTGTCTTTGTAAATACCAATGATCCGGTAGGTGACCTCGTACTTCTCAGGCGGCTCGCCATCAAGAGGCGTTACACTAATATGACCATTATCAGAAAACCGTTGTGAGATTTCCTGATAGATCGCCTCAAGCTGTTTAGTCGCTGTTGCCATGAATGTGTACCGACGTGTTGATAGGAAAGGAGTAGAGCATGTCTTCCATTATATCAACTTCTGGAAACAACACAAAAAAAAAATGAAATTCGAACTAAAAAGAGATTGAAAAAGTTTATCGGGGAAGGATTTGGTGAAGTGATGGCGAGAAAATTGGCTGTTGCAAAGAAAGTTCTGGATCAGGCGAACGTAATAGCTATAATGAAGGAGGCCCAGAGGAAGACCTCATTTTTTTCAGCTAACCCTGCTTTAAAGTAGCCTAAATTTGACGATGCGTTCATTCAGAGCCGAATTTGTAATCATAGAAGAGAACAACTGTCCCCTTTATCGTGTCGGGGAGGATTTCTTGTTAACGGGACAGGCCTTCTCAGCCCCCGGGAAAAAGGAAGCCTGTCTGATTCTTGTACGCGAGATGACGGAGTTGCTCTTCACACTGCTGTCTGAAATGGAAACGGGAAAGAGTCAGGCCTGTTCAACCGTTTATTCGTGCAGCGGCTGTAACGGTTTGATCAAGTTCAAAGTCACTGCTGTCTCGGACAGCGGTGCGAAAAAGAACAAACACGTTGCCCTGGATCCGGAACTCCAGGATCTCTTCAACAAGATCATAGGTTGTCCTCTTTTTGCGTCGATATCTGCCGATTATCTGAAGGGAACGGTACATTTGTTCCGGGAGAAAAAAATAGTAAAAGGCCAGGTACTCATTGAGAAGGGAGAGCGTAATCAGGATATCTTCCTTGTTTTATCAGGTGAGTTGAGTGTCGATGATGGACCGTTGCATATCACGCGGCTCGGTCCCGGCGAGCTTTGCGGTGAGATGAGTTACTTTGCCGGCAATATTGCCAGGGCAACGGTGACAGGTTTTACCGAGACGGAACTTATTGCTGTCAGCGGGGAACTTTTCAGCCAGATTATCGAAGAATCACCATCTGTTCAGCTCTTTCTTTCACAGTTGCTGGCCAAGCGGCTGTTATTGGCGAATAAGGCCCGCTTAGATGATTTTGACTCGTCAATGCAGGGTCGATTAACGGAAATGGAGCCATCCGAACTCTTTCAGATCCTCCACATGCACCGCAAGACCGGCATACTCAGCTTTACCTTTCCCGGCAAAAAAGGCCGGGTGGCTTTTCGCGAGGGGCGCGTTATCACGGCCTCCTGCAGTGGACTGGTTAACCGGGATGCCGTCTATGCCGTACTCGCGGAGACGGAAGGTTCCTATCAGTTCCGCTCAGGCCTCTCCCCCGCCCAGATGAAAATCGAAGAAATAGCTGATTTCAACGCACTTCTCATGGAAGGTATGCGGCGATTAGATGAAGGGAGCGCCACGTTTTAGTCGAGCTGCAGCGAGATTGAAAGCTGCTGATTACCCGGAGCAAATCAGGATATCCTGTTCTATGATGCGTACGAATGGCGGGAGCTGTAGAATCTCGGTGAAGCTGTTTACGTGATACTCGGCGGGTAGTTCGGGATTTTTAAAGGCAATCAGTGAAACGCCGGCGGCGGCAGTGTGCTGTCGATCGACAATCGAATCCCCTATATAGATAGCCTCTGAGGCCGGACAATCGAAAAAACCAAGGATCTCAAGGAGTGCATCCGGTGCCGGCTTCGGGTTTTTTACATCCTGCGATGTCACGACCATCTGAAAATAACAGCTCAGTTCGAACCGTTCCAGCAGTGGCAGCATCGTTGTCGAACGATTTGTCGAGATGGCGAGCTTGCAGTATGGCTGGATATTGTCGAGAAACGTAACAAGATCAGGCTCCATGATCATGTGGGACAGGTAGGGAGTATAATCCAGCTCAGCTCTATAGCGATGTACCTCTGCCATATTCTGGCTGTGATGATTCCTGAAGATGAAGTTAACGGAATCAGTGACATGATGCATATGCACATAGGCCAGTTCCGTCTCATCCATCGGCGGGTAGTCAAAGGCTGAGAGCAGATCGTTATAATAGATTCTGTTTGCTTCACGTGAATCGAACATGACGCCGTCACAATCAAATACAACCAGTCTGAGCATCGGGTGATCCGGGAATGTCTTATTTATTGTAGTCTTTTTACGCTAAGGTGGTTCAGCTTGGCGTAGAGAAAATATTTTTTTCTACCCACTCCATCGCATAGACAAGCAGTTTTTCATCATCACTGAAAATCGTCCCGGGAGGATTTTCAGTACCCGGGATAGTTCCTTCCTGCAGGCGGGACCGAAAGGTATCGATATCATAGAGCGCCAGCGTGTAGTCCTGCACCTGTTCGACACTGGGGCGCAGGCCCCGGCGGATTTTTTCGTGCTGGGTGATGGCGGTGAGCAGATCATTGAAGCGATTATAGGGATCAAGGCCCTGTGAGCGACTGAAACTGCTCACGGTTTGCCTCGTAAGCTCGGCAAAACCAAGGCAATGCGGTTCATGCAGCAGAACAAAAAAAACATTCATCCGTCCGTTTTCCCGGCTTGCAGCTCTGCCCAGCGGATAAGACCTGCAGGCAGCGGGGCGATCTTGGTAAATAGAGCATCCCTGCTGGTTAACAAAGACACAGCTTGCCTTGCCGTCATCCACCATGCTCAGGTAAAAGCGGGGGAAGATATCTTCGGGATACTGCTCAGCTATAATGTATTTTTCCAGCAGCTCACCGGAATGAAGCCGTGTTGCCTTTCGCAATCGCAGAACGTCATAAGGGCTCAGGGCCAGTTCCAGTTCGCGGCAGCAGTGGGTAAAACAGGTAATTTGCCGATGGCACAGAAAGGTAAAATGCTCGCCCTGATCGATGCGTACAACATGATCGGGCAGTTTCTGTTGGGTCATGGTTCCCGCTTACTCACGTTTCAAATAGGTTACGAGCGGACTGGCGATAAATATGGAAGAGTAGGTTCCAACCACCACCCCGATGAGCAGGGCAAGAGAAAAATCGTGGATAACAGATCCACCGTAGATAACCATAGCCAGCAGAACCATTGCCACGGTCAGCGAGGTGACAATGGTACGACCGATGACCTGATTCACACTGTCATTGATAACGCCAGGGGTGAGATGGTAGCTCTCACCCTTTTTCATGTTCTCCCTGATGCGGTCAAAGATGACAACGCTGTCGTTCAGTGAGTAGCCGGCCAGCGTGAGCAGTGCGGTTACGATGAGCAGGGTGATCTCAACATTGAGCAGCCAGCAGATACCGAGTACGACCAGAACGTCATGAAAGGTTGCCGCCGCAGCTGCAAGGCCAAAACTAAGGTTGAAACGAAAGGCGAGATAGATAATAACCCCGGCGAGTGATATCAGGATTGCCTCAATGGCTTTGTTTCTCAAGACCGCACTGACGCTTGATCCGATCTCTGATTGGCTCTCAAACACAAAACCTTTATCGCCAAGCTCACGGGAAAGGACCTGGTTTACCTGGTCAGCAAGATTGGCGACAACCGCCTCCGATTTTTTCACCTTGATAATCAGCCGGTTTTCGTTCTCGACCTCCTGAAGATTAATGTCTTCCATATTATTGCGAGCAAAGGCATTTCTCACCTCGGCCATGGAAAACGGTTGCTTGGCCTGGTATTGCAACAGTGAGCCGCCGGTAAAATCGACGCCCATGTTGGCAGTACCGCGAGCGATTTGCAGAAAAGCTATCAAACCGATGAGCACAAAAACCCCGGAGACGGCAAAGGTAATGGTCTTGATCCGCATGTAGTCGATGTGGGGTTTGCTGGTAAACTGCATGAAGCGGAGTTTCTTGATAAGATGTTTGCCGGTAAGGGTGTCAAATACAAGCCGTGAGCAGAAAAGGGCGGTAAACAGGTTGAAAATAATGCCCAGGGACAGGGTGACGGCAAAACCTTTAATCGGTCCGGTCCCAAAGAGGAAAAGTGCCACTGCGGTGATAAGCGTGGTAACCTGGGAGTCGACAATGGTCCATAAGGCCTTGCCGAATCCGCTATCGATGCTTGAGCGCACCGATTTTCCAAGACTGTATTCCTCTCTCATGCGCTCAAATATGAGGACATTGGCATCAACTGCCATACCAATAGAGAGCACGATGCCGGCAATACCCGGCATCGTCAGGGTGGCGTTGAGAATAGCCAGTCCGGAAAAGAGAAAAAGAATATTGAGAGTAAGTGCGAAATTGGCGATTATGCCTGACAACCGGTAGTAGATGATCATGAAGCCGACAACCATCAGGGCTCCGAAAATACCGGAGGTCAGTCCTCTTCTTGATTGAGTCCTGGCCAAGGGTTGAGCCGACCGTTACGTTCTGAATGACATCGACAGGGGCCGGCAGTGCCCCCACTCTCAGGACGATTGCCAGATCTGATGCCTCTTCATGGGTGAAACTGCCTGATATCTGAGCAGAACCTCCGAGAATTTTTTCCCGAATGACCGGTGCGGATTTTACGATACCGTCCAGTACAATTGCCATGCGCCGGCCAACATATTTTTCGGTCAGTGCGCCGAATACTTTTCCGCCTCTGGAGGTCAGGTCGATGCTGACATAAGGTTCGTTGAAGGTGCCGCCAATGCGCACCTGGGCATTCTTCACCATATCTCCGGTCATCAGGACCTTGTTTTCCAGAAGGATAGGGCGGCTTGATTCTATTCCGGTTTTCTTATCGACGATCTTCTCAAAATAGATGGCCGTATTTGCCGGCAAGGCGTTGGCCAAGGAACTGGTTGAGCTTTTTTACTTCATCGTTATCCTGCCATTTTCCGGACCAGTGGCCTGATTCCCTGGCCTGGGCAATAAGCTGGTCCAGATTGATGCCTTCGGTTTCGGCAACAATTTTGAACTCAAGCTGTGCCGTATCTCCAAGTAGTTTGAGGGCGCGTTCAGGATCACGAATACCGGGGAGCTGAATAACAATTTCATCGGTACCCTGCCGGAGAATGACCGGTTCGGCAACACCAAACTGATCAATGCGATTCCTGATAATTTCCAGGGATTGTGCGACGGCATTATTTTGAATATAATCAATCTTCGCTTTACTCAGGGCAAGGATAATTCGGGGAAAACTGCCTTCTTTGGCTTCAACGGTGATATCGAGATCGTCTTTAAATCCGTCTTCAATAATGGCACGGACATTATCGACAACACTGGCGTTCGGCAGGGTGAAAATAATGGTTTTCTTATCCTTGGCGATAGTCTGAACGGCACTGATTGATTTTTCCGCGAGGGTATCTTTCAGATCATTGGCGGCAAGTTCAAGGGCGTTTTCCTCGGCTTTTTCCAGATTGACCTTCAATACCAGGTGCATGCCGCCCTGAAGATCCAGTCCGAGGCGCAACCCTTCCGGGGCCATGTATTGTTTCCACCAGGCCGGTGTTCCGGCATAAAACGATGGTACAATCGTGACTATTGCCAGTACAATAAAAAAAGAGAGCAGAGCTAGTTTAAGTTTGATTGATGTATTCATATTTTTCCCAGGAGGATAGAGTAACGCAGTCGACTTGTACGTCTGCAGCCAGCCTCGCGATTATACCGGAATGCCCGAATCTTGCAAGGTTTCGCAGATAGTTTATCCGATAAACAATACCTTTTTTCAATTCGACGGGCTGAAATGGCCCATTTATCTGTTTTTATTTATGGCGGCTGCCATGCAGGCCGCCCCGAACCCGTTATCGATATTAACAACGGCAACCCCCGGAGAGCAGCTGTTAAGCATACCCAGAAGGGCCGCAAAACCACCAATTCCTGCACCATAGCCGACGGAGGTTGGAACGCCTATCACCGGACAACTCACCAGTCCGCCAACGACGCTGGGAAGTGCTCCTTCCATTCCAGCGGCAACAATAATCACCGAGGCGGCAGAGAAGAGATCATGTTTCGAGAGAAGCCGGTGAAGTCCGGCAACACCCGCATCATAGATGGTTTGCACCGGGTGCCCCAGGATAGTCGCGGTGACGCGGGCTTCTTCTGCCACCGATATGTCAGAGGTACCTGCACAGATGATAAAAATATCGCCCCTGACGGTTTCTCGATCTATTGTCGGCAGGCGACCGGTAAGCATGCGTGCCTGACGGTGGTGGGTGAGTTCGGGCAGTTCTGTGCAAATCAGCTTAGCCTTTTCATCACTGATGCGTGTTACCAGCAGGGGGCCTGATTTTGCGAGCATGGCGCGGGCAATGGTGATGATCTGATCCGGACTTTTTGATTCACCGTAGATGACTTCGGGGATTCCGGTGCGAAGCAGCCGCTGGTGGTCAATACAGGCATCCTGCAGTGGCTCTGCCGGAAAGTGTTTCAGGGTCTGCAGAGCATCGGAAATTGAAACACTTCCGGCCTTTATGTTCTTGAGCAGGTTTTCTAGATAATCCTGATTCATGGTGATTACAAGTTCTGGTTGAGAGATAGTTTCATAACGCTGACACGTTTCACCGTGCAACGGGAATATTTGCGGACAACTGCAGCAGCGTATCACGAAGAAGATTCAAGGTAAAGAACTCGTCTGTATTTACCATAACGCACAATTCTGTTACAATCGCCCTTCGTGACATATGAATGGGCTGCAATCTATCCCATAACCGTATGGGGCTTATACCATACAACGAATCTCCTCAACAGAATAAAACAGGAAGGTGGCGCGTGTATACAAGAATTTATTTTTTTCGTTTTCCCAAGGATACCTGTGACAAACCTATTATTTACCGTCTGATCAAAGAGCATGAGGTTGAAGTAAATATCCTCAGGGCTGATATTCTGCCGGAACGGGAAGGGGTGATGATCCTGGAGCTGAAGGGAGCAAAGAATAATGTCAAAGCAGCGCTCACTTACCTCGAGGAGCTTGGGGTGGGGATTGAACGACTTGCCACGAGGGTCCGGCGAGACGAACAGCGCTGCTTTCAATGCGGCGCTTGTACAGGAATATGTCCGGTGCAGGCTCTTTATGTCCGTCGAGAGGATATGGCCGTACTTTTCGACCCTGACAAATGTACCGGCTGTGGCCAATGTGTGCTTATCTGTCCGGTCAGGGCCATGGAATTGTCACTAGGACAGGAATGGCTTGAGGTTGAAGGTGTCATCATGGATTAAGTCGCCTTCACCGGTGCGCCGGCAGGGAGTCCTGCTCCCATAAAGATTGATTTCGATATAACCCTGATTCACACTCGATCAGCGGGTCAAGTTGCCGGGAGACTCTCTGGCGAGTCGGGTCGGACGGGGTTTCGGGATTAATTGATCCAGCTGGTAAAATCTGTCCAGCTGGGCATCGACAGACCGGTAAACCAGTCGGCAAGTCCCGATGTGGGAGGGGTACCGGCTTGCACAAGGTCAAGCAGTTCCTGAGCCCGGGGGGCAACTTTGGCATCAGGATACATGGCAAGGAGGTACTTCAGCCGGGTTTCCGCTTCAGTGTATCGTTCGGTCCTGAGGTAGAACTTCACGACAAAGAATTCGTGATTTACGAGGAATTCATTGGCCGCTTTGATGCGGGCTCGTGCTTCTTCAGAGTAAGGGGAATCAGGGTACGCCCGAAGCAGTTCCTCAAAAGCCCTTATCGAATCCTCAGCACCGGTGATATCCCTGTCGATGCGGTCAATGCGTTTGTAACTGCACATGCCTTTCTGGTACATAACGTACGGCAAGGCCTCATTCGTCGGATGCCTGTCTTCGAATTCCTTATAGAGTGCCAGTGCTTCGATATAGCGCTCCATGTAATAGTTTGAATCTGCCGCCTTCAGCTCAGCCAGCGGTGCCTGGGGACTGAATGGATAACGATCAAGAATTTCGTTGAAATAATCCAGTGCCAGGTAGTAGGTGCCATCGTTGTATTCATCCATGCCTTTCATGATGAGCTGTTCGGCTGGAAGATACACCTCCGCTTTCTGGGAGTCGAATCCCAGGGTTTCTTTTATCGAGGTACATCCAGACAGGCCAGCGCAGGCCAGAAGGGCTATCAGGGCCCATGTCTTTCCAGGATGAGGACTTGCCTCGGGTCCAAGGGACATATTTTTGAACTGAACGTTTTTTGGCATAGGTAAGAGGAATTGTGTCTATGAGCTTTTGCTCTTTAGATAGTGTTCCGCTACAATAACCGCATTAGCACCTTCTCCGCAGGCATTGATGACCTGACGCATCAGCTTGCTTCTGATATCCCCTGCGGCAAATACACCGGGCACAACGGTTCGGGTTTCTGTATCGGTCTGGATGAATCCCCATTTGTCGGGGTTGAGCTTTTCCAGCGGCAGCAGAGCATTATTAGGCGTAATACCGATAAGAATAAAGACTCCCTGCATGTCAAGAGTCGACTTGTTGCCGTCTTTATCTATCAACTGCAGCCGTTCGACCTCTTTTTCGCCCTCTATGGCGACTACCTGGCTGTTCCAGATGAAGTCAATCTTCTTGTTTGCGTAGACCACCTCCTGGAGTATTTTTGTCGCTCTCAGTTCATCCCGACGGTGAATGATCGTCACCTTACTGGCAAACCGGGTAAGATAATCAGCCTCCTCTACCGCGGTATCGCCGCCTCCTATGACCGCCACATGCAGGTTACGGTAGAAGGGAGCATCGCAGGTACCGCAATAGGAGACACCTTTCCCGGACAACTCGGCTTCACCCGGTACGCCGAGCTTGTTGGGGCTGGCACCGGTACAGATAATAAGAGCATCGCAGGTTATTGCTGAATCATCGGCGAAAATAACTTTCTTGCTGTCGGGATCCTCAAGGTCAATGGAAACGACCTCTCTGGTCAGGATGTTGACATCGAAGCGTTTGGCATGGCTGGTCATCTTCTCCATCAGGTCAAATCCTGAAAGTCCTTCCGGAAAACCCGGGTAGTTGTCAACCCAGTCCGTAGAGAGCACCTGCCCGCCCGGGGCGCCTTTTTCGACCAGAACATGGTCGATTCGTGCCCGGGATGCATACAGCCCTGCCGTGAGCCCTGCTGGTCCGCCACCTAAAATGATCAATTCGTAATGGTCTTTTCCCATGAAATAGTATATACTTAACCGCTACTGCGGTTGTTTTGGTGAATGAGAAGACTCTTCAGTATCTATGAGTCCGTAGCGCTCCGCCTGTTTTCTAGAGAGCCTTTTTGAGCAGTTCAACAAGCTGCGATTTGCCTACCGCTCCCGTGACCTGATCTACCACTTCACCATTTTTGAAAACGATCAGGGTCGGGATGGCACGGATACCGAATTTACCGGGAATGACCGGATTGTCATCGACATTCATCTTGGCTATAGAAACCTTACCTGCAAATTCTTCTGCAAGTTCTTCTACAACAGGACCGATCGCTTTGCAGGGGCCGCACCATGGGGCCCAGAAATCGACCAGAGTGGGCTTGTCGGATTGTATTGCGGCATCGAAATCGGCATCACCGAGCTGCTTGACTTTATCGCTTGCCATTTCAACTCTCCTTTAAAATTAATTTTATCTTTCTTATTCAAACGTTTAGCGGTTAAAAATCGTAAAAATCAACAAGACTCTACTTTACCTTCTGCTCTACACCCTGACAAGCAAAATGTTGTTTAGACAAGAGACGTCCAGCCTTGAGATGCACACTACAGTGTGTATGAAAAAGTAAAGATCAAGAGACAATTCTCGAGTTTGACAGCGAAAACATCACCGTGATATAGTGGGCGGACTGTGAAGAGTGGTAATGGCTATCTGTTAACAGCGGATTGCACGTTGTCCCGGAGGGACACAGGCGATTTTTAAATAAGATTAACCTTAATTGTAGAGATGCTGAATGAAGCAGGAGGAACGGATGACAACCAGTGAATCGAAAAAGATGTTTGATCGCGCCCGGAAGGTGATTCCAGGCGGTGTAAACAGCCCGGTAAGGGCATGTCGGTCGGTCGGCTGTGATCCGATTTTTATCGAACGGGCGCACGGGGCCGCGATTTTTGACGTGGATGGAAACGAGTATATCGACTTTGTCTGTTCCTGGGGACCGATGATTGCCGGGCATGCACATCCGGCTGTGGTCGCTGCCGTGCAGAATACAGCAGCGGGCGGCACCAGTTTTGGCGCACCAACCCCATCCGAAATCACGCTTGCCGAGATGGTGGTTGACTCGGTTCCGTCGATAGAGAAGGTTCGTTTCGTTAATTCCGGTACCGAAGCGACCATGAGTGCTATCCGTCTGGCGCGTGGGTATACAGGAAGAAGTGTGGTCGTCAAGTTTGACGGCTGCTATCATGGTCACGCCGACTCGTTTCTGGTCAAGGCCGGCTCGGGGGTGATAACGCTCGGCATACCGGGCAGTCCTGGAGTGCCTGAGGATATCGTCAGGAATACCATCTCGATCCCCTATAATGATTGCGACATTCTGGAGAGGACCCTGACGGATGAGTCTCTTGATATCGCCTGTGTCATTGTTGAGCCGGTAGCAGGTAATATGGGTTGTGTTATTCCTGACAGAGCCTTTTTAGAGAAGATCCGTGCCTTGACGACTGCACGCGGTATCGTGCTGATCTTTGACGAGGTCATCACCGGTTTCCGACTCGGGCTCGGTGGAGCCCAGGAATATTTTGGCATCAAACCCGACCTGACCTGCCTGGGTAAGATCATCGGCGGGGGCCTTCCTGTTGGTGCGTACGGCGGTTCCGCTGAGATCATGAATCATATTGCCCCCGATGGACCTGTTTATCAGGCCGGTACCCTGTCGGGGAATCCGCTGGCGATGGCTGCGGGAATAGCAATGTTAAAACTGCTGCAGCAAACCGGGTTTTATGACGATCTCAATCAAAAGGCAGCTGAATGTGCGGATCGACTTCGGGAGGTGGCCTCGCGTTGCGGCATCGACGTTGTTTTGAACAATATCGGATCATTGATGACAACGTTTTTTACCTCTCAGCCGGTCATCGATTTTGCTTCCGCGATGACTGCCGATACACACCGTTATGCAGAACACTACCGGAATATGTTGTCGCAGGGAATCTATCTTGCCCCTTCACAATTCGAGGTGGCATTTATTTCCGCGGCACATAGCGCAAATGACCTGGAAAAATTGGAAAAAACGACTGAATGGTCATTCAAAAAATTACTGGATAAGTAAAAAATTCATTGACTTTGGCAGGGAGGCGTGCTACCAAACGCTTTGGATCGAACGTGTAAAAAAATAGTGCTGGAAGGTGGTGAGAGGAATGTCTGATTACAAGAAAGAGATGATGTTTCTTCTTGGAAATTACGGGCATATCGGCATCACCTTTGTTGCTGCTATTTTCATAGGCCTGGGTGCCGGTATCTTTCTTGACCAGAAGGTGTTTGATGGTCGTACCGCTCCCTGGTTTACCTTTATCGGGCTGGCATTCGGGATAGCCGCCGGTTTTAAGAGTCTGCTGGATATCCTCTGGCGTTCCAGCAAGAATCTGGAGGACAAGCCGGACGAAGAAAAATAACGGTGGAAGAAGCACTGTCCCTTAAGAAGATGCTGGTCCTGAGCTGGATTTACCTGATCGTCCTGATGGCAGGATCATGGATGCTGAGTTCATGGTCTTTTGCCTGGGCGGTTCTGGCAGGCGGGGTTATATCCATCGGGAGTTTCTGGTTCTCCTATCGGGATGTGACGGTTTTCTTCGATGCGCTGGCGTCAGAGTCTCTGGAGCAGACCGAAAAAGACAGGCTTAAAGAGAGTAAAAAGGGTTTTCTTCTAAAATTCTGGTTTCGGATTTTCCTGATCGGATTGGTGTTGCTGTTTTTGATCACCATCGGCAATATTAACATTTTCGGGATGATTCTAGGCCTCTCAACAGTCGTATTCACCATCACCGTTTCTGCTTTTGGTGTGGTGTGGAGATATTACTTTAGCAGGAGGTAAAGAAGGGTTATGGAACATCCGATATTGTTCATTTCCATTATTCTGGAAAAATTGGGTCTGCCGGTTCCGCATGGTCCGGTCGGGAACACGTTCCTGGAACAATTGTGTGAGCCTTACATGACCTATACCTGGCTGGTCATGGCATTTTTATTCATTGTCTCAAAGCTGACGCTGAGTAATCTGGAACTGGTTCCCGGTAAAGGACAGAATTTCTGGGAGATGGTCATCGGTGGCATGGATGATTTCTTTGTCGAAAATATGGGGCGTAAACTGGCCGATCAGTTTTTCCCGATGCTCGCCACCTTCGCGCTCTACATTGCCGTGGCCAACCTGATTGGCCTGATCCCCGGTTTCATGTCCCCGACTGCCAGTCTTAACACCACCCTGGCGCTTACCCTCATTGTCTGGGCGACGCATCATTTTATCGGTATTCGTGAGCACGGCTTAAGCTATTACAAACACTTTATGGGGCCGATGTGGTGGCTGGTGCCGCTGATGCTGCCCATTGAGCTTATCAGTAATCTTGCGCGCCTGGTGTCACTGTCCGTTCGTCTGTTCGGAAACATCTATGCAAAAGAGACATTGCTCGCCATTCTCTTCATGCTGGCCGGTGCCTGGTTCGCCCCGCTGCCGATCATGATGCTCGGTGTTCTCGTTTCACTGGTTCAGGCCATGGTTTTTGTACTGCTGTCTGTTGTCTACTTTGGACAGGCCCAGGAACACGCCCATTAATCAGCTCAGGGCCGACAAGCCCTGCTGTTATGTAGTTTAGATATTGAAAAGGAAGAAGGCCAAACAAATTTTCATTTAACAAGGAGAAGAAAATGGAAGGAAATATCTTTTTAGCATTGACTTGTGTCGCAGCAGCACTCTCCATTGGTCTTGCCGGACTTGGAGCAGGTATTGGCATTGGTTCCGTAGGACAGGGCGCCACCATGGGGCTGGCCCGTAACCCTGAGGTGCAGCCGAAACTGATGGTTTTCATGATTCTCGGTATGGCTCTTGCCGAGTCTATTGCGATTTATGGCCTCGTCATCTCGCTGATCCTTCTGTATGCCAACCCGCTCAAAGCATTAGCCGGATTCTAGACACGAGTTCAAAGTTTTACCTTCCGATCAGGGAGGGCGCAAAAAGGCCGCAGAGGAATCTGCGGCCTTTTTGCGTTTGGGAACAAGGTGTCGTGCTATGATAGAAGCGTGACTGCGGTATTACCTGGACAACCAAGAATTGCTGAGAAGAGATGGCTTACACACAGCCCGATCCTGATATACTCATACATCCCCGACAGGGGCGCAGTGAGCGTCCGCTGCCCGGGCGTGCGCTGTTGATTGTTAATCCGGCCGAGGCCTCATTTGCTCTGCGGTTGTTTGCCGGCTATGAACCCGGGAGGCGTACATTGTATAATTCAAACCTGCTGGTGGATAAAGACAACCGCTTTTGTCTGGCCGGTCCGGCCCTTGGCGCACCGGCGGCAGCTCTTGTCATGGAAAAACTCATAGCACTGGGTGTCAGCGATATTCTGCTTATCAGCTGTTGCGGGGTAATCGACCCGAACTTTGTAATCGGCGACAGGCTGGTAGCCCTCGCAGGTATCCCCGGTGAAGGGGTTTCCAGGCACTATGTGCCAGCCTGTCCGGTATATCCCAGTGCAGAAGCCACTCAATCGTTGCGAAACGATCTTCAGCGACTTGCTATTACCTTTAAAGAAGGCAGTCTCTGGTCGACTGATGCTCTCTACCGGGAAAGAAGTTCCGAGTTGTTCGGCTTGCGGGAACAATATGGTATTGTCGGTGTTGATATGGAATTCTCGGCACTCTGTGCCATTGCCGAGTTCAGAAAGATCTCCTTTTCAGGTCTTTTCATCGTTTCAGATGAGCTGTGGGGGAGAGACTGGAGGCCCGGTTTTGCCGGCAATACCTTCCGAAATAAGATGCATGCGATTATAGAGGCAATGATATGCCAGACACATTAGAAGGAGCGGAGCGGGTGATGAAGTCGTTTCATATCGTCAGCCTTGGCTGCCCGAAAAATCTTGTTGATTCAGAGGTTGTCTACGGACTTCTTGAATCCAACGGCTGGAAAGGGGTTGATGCTCCGGAGGACGGGGATGTCCTGTTGGTCAATACCTGCGGTTTTATCCAGCCGGCTGTTGAAGAGAGCATTGAAGAAATACTTCATCTGAGCGGCTTCAAGGAAGAGTGCCCCGGGAAAAAACTTGTGGTCATCGGCTGTCTGGTCCAACGATATCGCAGCAAGCTCGAAGCGGAATTGCCCGAGGTCGATCTGTTCATCGGCACAGAGGGGGTCGGCGACATCCATCGACTGCTTGAGAACCTTTTATCCGGAGAGCTGTCTGAACGTGTTCATCTGCCGGCTTCGTTCTTAATGGATGCCGCTCTGCCCCGCAGCTTGTCAACCCCTTTTTTCAGGGCCTGGCTGAAGATTACCGAAGGGTGCAACAACCATTGCTCGTACTGCATGATTCCTTCTATTCGCGGTCGTCTGCGAAGCAGGTCTATTGCCGACCTGGTCACCGAATCACGGAATCTTGAAGGGCGAGGGGTTATTGAGTTATCCTTGATCGCCCAGGATCTCACCGCCTATGGAAATGATTTTAATCAGCAGGGCCAGCTGGTCTGCCTTCTCAGGCAATTAGTCGCTGAAACCTCGATCCCGTGGATACGGTTGATGTATCTTTATCCATCAGGGGTCTCGGATGAGCTCCTTGATCTTGTTGCTGGAAATCGGCGCCTTCTCCCCTATATGGATATTCCTCTGCAGCATATTAGCGATGGTGTCCTCAAGGGGATGAATCGTAGATATGACCAGACGGATATTGTACGGTTACTGGCCAGGATCCGCACTGCTCTGCCCGAAGCAGCCTTGAGGACAACCTTTCTGCTTGGATTTCCCGGAGAGACGGCAGAAGATGTCGATGAACTCGTCGATTTTCTGCGACGGGCGCGATTTGACCATGTCGGCGTTTTTGCCTATGCCAATGAGGAAGGTTGTCCTGCTGAGCGGATGGGACAGCAGGTTGATGAAGAGGAAAAAAATGAACGGGTGCAGAAGGTGCTCTCTGTGCAGTCGGCCATATCGGCCGAGAACCTGACGCGTTATATCGGGAAAAAGGAGCCTGTGCTGGTTGAAGGGAAAAGTCGTGAAACCGATCTGCTGCTTGAGGGGCGGACACGCTTCCAGGCACCGGAGATCGATGGCTGTGTCTTGATTAACGAGGGAAAAGCAAGCCCCGGCGAAATCGTTGAGGTTGAGATCACCGAGGCGCAAATATACGATCTTGTAGGGCGGATCACCTGAGCAACGAGTGACTGAAGCAATAACCGCGCGTACAGAAATGGTAGCCCTGTCAACGCTTCTTGTTCACCTGCTCACGGAGATCCTTGCCGACTTTAAAAAAGGGAAGTTTTTTGGGGCTTACCTTGATTTTCTTGCCGGTTTTTGGATTACGGCCTTCATAGGAACCGTAATTTTTAATAACGAAGCTTCCAAATCCCCGAATTTCAATGCTTTCCCCCCGAGCGAGAGCCTCCGTCATGGTGTCGATAACCGTATTGGTTATGGCAGCCGCCTCTCGATGTGGTACAGCAATATCCTGTGCCAAGGCTTCAATAAGCTCTGATTTATTCATACCACACTCCTGTTTGCAAATGGTCTGCGTACCCATGGGGGATTTTCCGAACACCAAACCCCTTTTCGGCTACTCTTTAAATAAAGAATAAATTCAGGTTGTTATGCACGTAACCCAGAAAGTTCTTTTTATTATTAATATCAAGAACTTAGGTGGGGTCAAGTCCGTCTGGGATAAAAACAGACACCTAACTGTTTAGATTTAATCAGCTATTTTGTTGTTTGTAAAGAGAAAACTATAAAAATATTTTTTCCAGCTCTTTTGTGCTAAGAAAGCGATATGAGCCGATTTTTAGTGATCCCAGCGCAAGCTTCCCGTAGGCAACACGTTTCAGGGCGATTACCGGGTGTCCGACTGCCTGAAACATCTTTCTTATCTGTCGTTTACGCCCTTCATGAATCGTTATGCGAAACAGGGTATTTTGCTCTTTTCGTTTGATAAGGCTTATTTGGGCCGGCCAGGTTTTTCGTCCCTCGAGTTCTATCCCCGTTTCCAGGGTCTTAATCTTGCTCTTCGCCGGGATGCCTTGCACCAGAGCTTCGTACGATTTGGTTGTCTCATGGCTTGGATGCAGGATCTTTTGCGCCAGCTCACCGTCGTTGGTCAGGATCAGGGCTCCCTCGGTGTCGAGATCGAGCCGTCCGACCGGAAATACCCGGGTGGATATGTTGTTCAGCAGTGAGGTGACAATGGGTCGACCCTGCGGATCTGAAAGGGTGGTGAGATAGCCTCGCGGCTTGTTGAGCAGGATATAGACAAGGGGCTGTTCAAGAGGTCCTACCTTCTTGTTATCACATTGAACATACTGGGAATCCGGATCAATCTTTAAACCCATTTCAGTAACAATTCTGCCATCGACCCGTACCCTGCCGTCCCGGATCATCTCTTCAGCCTTGCGCCGCGAGGCGATACCGCTCTGAGCCAGATATTTCTGCAGTCGTACCTGCATGGTCAGCGCCATGGCCTGGGGATGATACGGTCAAATTTTTCATCAACAATCTGTCTTGTTTTGCTATCCACTTCCAGGATTTCCGTATACCATGGTTTCATGCGGCAGTCGAAAACAATCGGCGGTTCAAGTCCGACATGAAAACGCTGGACAAAGGTGGCAGAGCCATGGATATCGGCGGCGGGTTCAAAGCGGGTAAAAAAAGACCAGAGAAATTCCTGCATGGAACTGGTTGCTGCTCCACTGTCATCAACGAGTACAAGGACCGGCCACTCTTTCAGGGCAGCACATTCGGCCAGACGATCAGCAAGATCTGGCGTGTCCCGGTATGAGTCGCCCCGGATGACTAGTGTGCCGGGAAGAAAAGCGACTGGAGCAGAACACCCTGTCGGCAGTGTTCCGCTAAAGGCTGAGGGTAAATCCCTTATTTTATCACGGCCAAGCCCCATAAGCATTGCCTTGGAGCCTTTATTGACCGATGGCCCGGTATAATCAAGGGTATCCTGTGAAACATTGGCAAAAACGAAGAGATCCCGGTCCCAGCGTACTCGCTCGAGTACGTGGCACCACAGTTTTCCGAAATCGCTGATAGAGACGGCGCCATCAGTAAGGAGGAGGAATTTGGTGAGGGACAGCTGTCCTTCCCCGAGAATCCTGAGGCCGCTGGCAAATGCCTCGCTCGGGTAGCGGTCTGAAACCCGGGCTGCTGCAAGACAGTGAAAACCGGTTTCGCCAAATGTTTTAAGTTCCCTGACGCCCTTCATGACCAGAGGGAAAAGGGGGGACAGCAATTCCTGGAGGTAATCGCCGATGAAATAGTCTTCCTGTTTCGGCCTGCCGACAACCGTTGCCGGGTAAATGGCTTTGTTGCGATGGTAGAGATGGGAAACCTGAAATATCGGATAGTCATGCTGAAGAGAATTATAGCCGTAGTGATCACCAAATGGTCCTTCCGGGTGCCGGATGTGGGGCGGCACGCTCCCCTTAATGGCGAACTCGACCTCGGCTACAAGGCGATGGCCCCCGCGCGGGTCTTCAATAACAGGGAGTTTTTTCCCCAGCAAAAGAGAGGTGAGCATCAACTCCGGAATGTCTTCGGGAAGCGGCGCAATGGCGGACAGCATGAGCGCCGGCGGCCCACCGATATAGAGGGTAAGGGGTAAGGGCTGGTTCAGCTTTTCCGCTTCGTAGTAATGATAACCGCCCCCTTTATGGATCTGCCAGTGAATGCCGGTTGTCGTTTCGTCATGCCTCTGGATTCGATACATGCCGAGGTTGTGGCCTTTGCCGCCCGGATGCTCTGTGTAAACGAGCGGCAGGGTTACAAAAGGTCCACCGTCGCTATGCCAGGAAGTCAGCAGCGGCAGGCTGTCCAGTCGGGCAGGACTCTGGCAATTCTCAAGAATGGGCGCCGTGCGGGTTTTTTTCAGGCCGATCCTGCTTGCATCGAGAAAGAGCTTTCGATTCTGCCATAATTTAGATGGCGTCGGCGGCATGATAGTCTCGGCAAGATTGACAATATCCCGGACGAATTGTTGTGGCTTGGAGCCAAAAGCCAGATCGAGACGGTTGCCTGTTCCGAAAAGATTTGTAACAACGGGAAATCCGGAGCCTCTGACCTTGGTGAAAAGGAGTGCAGGACCTTGCTTGTCGATGACACGGCGATGGATTTCTGCGATTTCCAGGGAGGGGTCCACTTCCTCTTCTATAACCAGAAGCTCGTTTTCCTGTCTCAGCAGGTCTATAAAACTGCGCAGATCGTGTAGATGTTTCATTGTTCGTAAGAGGAACGTAGTCGATTATATTATTCCGGGCCGCCGCTGTGTGATTTATCAGCCTGCAGGAAAAGAGAATGATATTCCTTCTTGGATAGATGGTTCCGCAGCAATGTTCCCGTCAAATCGACGAGCCTGTCGATTTCTTCGGAAGAAAGGCGCTCCGCCAGGAGCCTCAGCACATTCTTTTCTGCCGAGGAGCTGAAGGTAGAGTGCGCAGGAAATGCGGTCCTGCTCGGAACTGAGACCAAAACAGATTTTGCCTGGATCAATGCGCATTGCTCGCCATATATCGAGTTAGAGAGATTCAATGAAGTGGTAATGCACCTTTCTCGTGCGTGGTCCGTCGAATTCACAGAAAAACACTTTTTGCCAGGTGCCGAGCTGGAAACGACCGTTTTTGACCGCAATGTTCAACGATGAACCCATCAGGGAGGCCATGATGTGGGCGGGAGAATTGCCTTCCCTATGGGTGAAAGGGTGATGCAGGGGGACAAATTGTCTGAACCCGGCAATAATATCGGCCTGCACGGCAGGATCGGCTCCTTCATTAATGGTTAGTCCGGCAGTGGTATGAGGGTTGTAAACCATGCATAGCCCCTTGTTGCAATCGTTCGCTGTCATCTCTTTTGCAAGGAGCGCTGTAATGTCGATGAGCTCCATTATTTGTGTGGTCTTGATGACGCAGGAACCGCTTTTCATATCCACCTCATGCTGATATTACTCGAGACTGTTTCCACCTGAACCTTGTAAGAGTCCAGATACTATAGGTGTTTTTGTATGCAGCGTCAATGACCAGCGCCGCCTGTCGCCTCGGTGAACAGCAGTGTCGGGCGAGACCTGTGCTGTTGTCAGGTTCTTCGGGGTAGCATGAATGAAGGAGAAACAATCGTTGCTGCCTCACTTGACAGACTCGTTATTGTTGCCGATAGTGTCATTGAAAGTGATTTCATGTTTTCCATTGTAGAAACAGTATGGTAGCCGTTAAAGAACCGTCTGTTGAAGGAAACGCTGCAGGCTTGTTTAAGATTGTTTTCCCGTTACCCGGGAAGCATCCAGAAGCAGCCGTTTTTTTTAAAGAATGATGCAAAACGTTTTTTTAGTTAAAATAAGTGCTTTGTTTCTGCAGGAGAATGTTTCATCAGAATGGTTCCATAACTGGAGCAGGGCAATGGCCGACAGATGCCGCCCGGCAGCAATGACGTCGAGCGTGGCAATGGTATAATGAAGACGACATGTTAAGAGAACAGCAGCCAATAACATCAGTGTGGATGTTCACCAGAGAATACGGTCATCTGGCTGGAGCCGGGGGTGTCAAGGATGTTTCCGCGCAGCTCTCAAAGGCCCTTGCCCGTTGGAACAGTCGAAAGGTCAGTGTCGTTCTTCCCTGCTATGGTTTCATGAAGCCCCGGGAACTCGGTTTTGAACAACTTCCAGACCCCCTTTTTCAAGGGCGGGCTCTGAAGTTCGAGGTACCGATGAATTATACGGCTATGGAAAGATCCGAACGGGTAACAGTCTGGCACCGGGTGCAGGACAAGGTCCGGATATACCTGATAGAGGCTGAGCGCTACCGGGAAAAGAGCGCGGTCTACACCTATACTCGGGAAGAATTTCAGCGCGAATCATGGAAAAAGCAGGGGAGCGGACATTTTGATTTCTTCGCGATGAACATTTTGCTGCAGAAGGCGGGACTCGACCTGATCATGCTGCTTGACGAGAAGCCGCAGATCATCCACTGCCATGATGGACACACCGCTGTTACACCGGCACTGATGAGAGAGTGCAGCGGCTATCGTCATTATTTCAGAGACAGCGCTGCGGTCGTCACCATTCACAATGCGGGCGTTGGTTATCATCAGGAAGTTTCCGATCTTTCCTTTGTCCAGGCCATTACCTCGCTGCCTTGGCGGGTTGTAAACGGTTGCTGCCTTGAACACAGCTTCGATCCGTTCATCGCGGCCGGAAATTATGCGGCTGTAACCACGGTCAGTGAAAATTATGCCAGGGAGCTGCAGGAAACCGACAACGATTATCTGACCGGGTGGCTTGGACATCGGCTGCTGGCGAACGGTGTGGAAATTATCGGTATTACCAATGGCATCGATCCTGCCGAGTTCAATCCGCAAGCCCCCGATGAGATGGCCATTCCTGCAGGTTATGATATCCTGGCCGAAACAGATGATTTGCCCGGTAAAGACGAATGTAAAAAAGAGTTGCTGCGCGCACTTTCGCTCAGCCCCGGGGAGGACGAGGAAGATCGTATTGGTTTTTTGACCAATGACCCTGCGCTGCCGCTCTATGCCTTTATCGGCAGGTTGAGTGAGCAAAAGGGGGTGGACATCCTGACCGAGGCTGTCGAGTTGTTTCTTGCCGGCGGCAGAGCCGCTCAAATCGTCTTTCTCGGCAGTGGCGGCGTGCGGGAGGAAGCTGAGCTGAGCCGCATTGCTGAATTGAAGGATCTGCGCGGCAGAATTTGTTTTTTGCAGGGATTTCACGCTGAACTGGCAAACAGGATTTATGCTGCCGCCGATTTTTTCGTTATTCCTTCACGCTATGAACCGTGTGGATTGACAGACTATATCGCTCAGCTGTTCGGGGCCCTCCCGGTTGTTCATTATGTTGGCGGCCTGGTCAAGGTGCTGGATGGCGAGACGGGTTTTGCCTACCGGGATAACAGCCCTGAAAATCTGGCCGAGGTCCTTGAGTTATCGGCAAAAACATTTCATGAGCGTGGGGTTATCAGGCATATGCAGCGGCGTGCAGTGGAAAGAATTCATAGGTTTTATACCTGGGAGAAGGTGATGAAATCGTATATTCGTCTCTATAAAAACATCAGGACCAGGTATATCGGGCCTGTGCAGGGTTAGAGCTGAAATAACAAATTTCTCGCAAAACTAAATAAATGTAGAATGCAGGAGGATAAGAATGACAGTGAGAATTGGAATTAACGGTTTCGGCCGTATCGGCCGGAATATGTTCAGGGCCATCAGCAAGGACCCTCTGTTCAGTGATATTGAGGTCGTTGCCATTAACGACTTGACTGATACCCCGACATTGGCGCATCTGCTTAAATACGACTCGGTGATGGGCGTGTATGGTCCTCAGGTGAGAAGTGAGGAAAACGCTGTTCTGGTGGATGCAAAACGTATTGCCGTTTCCAGTCAGCGTAATCCGGCCGATATTCGCTGGGGAGAACTCGGTGTCGATTATGTGGCTGAATGTACGGGTATTTTTGTCAGCGGCGATGCCGCCCAGGCACACATTGATGCGGGTGCAAAAAAGGTTGTCATCTCTGCACCGGCAAAAGGAGGCGTAAAAACCTTTGTCATGGGGGTCAATGAAGACGAGTATGACCCAACACTTCACCATGTTGTATCAAATGCGTCCTGTACCACCAATTGCCTGGCACCGATGGCAAAAGTCATCCTGGATAATTTCGGCATCAAGCGAGGCCTGATGACGACGGTACATGCCTATACCGGTGACCAGCGGCTTCTTGACTTTCCGCATTCTGATCTCAGACGGGCCCGGGCGGCCGCATTATCCATGATTCCGACGAAGACCGGCGCGGCAGCGGCAGTCTCCCTGGTGATACCTGAGCTTAAAGGCAAGTTTGACGGTCTTGCTGTCCGGGTACCGACCCCGACGGTATCCCTTGTTGACGCGGTCATGGAAGTTGAGCGGGAAACCAGCGTAGCAGAAGTGAACCAGGCTCTTCAGGAGGCCGCTAACAGGTATCTCGGCTATACCGAAGAGCCGCTTGTCTCCATCGACTTTCAGGGTAATCCCCACTCGTCGATTGTTGATGGCCAGTGCACGAAAGTGATTGGCAAATCGGTAAAGGTGATGAGCTGGTATGACAATGAGTGGGGTTATTCAAACAGGATGCTGGATCTGATCCTGCATATGGAGTCACGCAAACTGCTATGATAGCAGTAACCCGGTCGTGTCAGGGCCGGGATGGCTTGTCGGGACTGATCTGTAGGAACCGGAACAGATCAGTCCTGCATTTAACATATGCTGCAGAAAAAGCACGGGACACAGGACGAAGAGCAGAGGCGGCAGGTAATGAAAGCCACACAGCAGAGTGTAGATAAGATCAATTCTGGTGCCCTGAAGGCCAATCTGCTTGAAACGGCGGAACATTTTGAAATAAGGGGAGATCTCCTCCCGCTTCTAACGGCGGTGGAGAAGTTCCGGGGACTTCATTCGAACCTTGAAACCCTGTTATATGAGATCTGTCACCCGTACCGGAACTGGAACCTGATCCTTCCGGTCCTGCGCAGCTTTATCCTGAAAAACTTCCATCATTATCGTAAAAGTGAATATGGACCGGCGTCCTTTGAGCTGTTCTCTGGCCTCTTTTTTGGGGCGCTTGAGGATTCAGCCCGCAATCCACGCTTACTTTCCCAGATATTTGAGGCCCAGTGGGCCTGGCTTGACAAACTGGTTTCACAACTCGAGGCAGAAGAACTGAAAGGGTTCTCTTCACCGATAAATGATCTGTTCAGGCGGCTATTACGGCTTGATACAGAGGATGGGACGATTCTTATTCATCTCATTCACGGGCAGCAATCCGTAAAGCGTGTGGTTAGGCGGTTGAGCCATCTCTGTGAGAGAACCGCGGTTACGATGGATATGCAGCCAGCCGTCCAGCTAATGCTGCTTATCCTTAGAAAGAATTACGATTACTGGCTCAAAGAAGACGATCCGCTGCCCTGGTTTCTGGAGCGCTGCCATCTTGCGGCAGAAGATTGCCGGGACCAGCAGATCTTCACACCGATATCGCATGCTACAATCCGCGGCTATCTGGCGGAACTGGATGAGTTTGATGTTGCGGCAGATCCGGCAAGGACGCTGCACAGACTTCTGGAACTGCCGTCACACATCGAGATTGTCAGGCTCTACAAGGAGTTGCCGGCCCAGTTGAATAATCTCGATTTTCCCGCTCTTTCGGCAGAAAACCGCGACCGTGCCGGGTCGTCTCGCCTCGCGGAGAATCACAAGCTCCTGTTCATGTTCAAGATCATGGATACAAACGGGCTTCATCTCATTCACGAAGAGACTCTCAGGGAGATTAACCGCAGCCTCGTTATCCTGGTACGGGGCCAAAGCTTTGAAGAGATCGAAGAGTTCCTGTTGATGACCTTTCAGCTCCTCAAGGTGAACGTGCGCAAGTATCCTCATACCTCTCTGCAATGCATCCAGGTCCTGGGCGGCGAGGTCTTTAAGCGTGGTAACAGCCGCATGGTTGAAGCCTTTCTCTGGGGAGTGGTGCGTTTTGGCTTTCAGCCCGCCAATGTGACGGGAGTCGATGAAAACTGGCAGCCGATTATCAACCCCGCTCATCTGAGCAATATCCGGGTCTGGCTCAATCTGATCATGCAGGAGCCAAAATGGTGCGCAACGCTCTTCTCGGCTCTTATCATCCATCTCAAATTGACCGGAACCTGTGTAAAGGATACGGATCTTTTCCAGAGAGATATAACCGAACTGCTCAACCAGCCGATTGAGCCGATCTATAACCTGACCAAACAGTTCACCAAATTGATGCCGGTCTTCTTTAACGAGATCGGTGCCGAGGGCGAACTGCGCGACGTCTCCACTGAACTGGATGAAATCCATCGTCGCAAGGACATGCTGATACATTTTTTGAGAAAACAAAGTCATGTTGAAAGCTCCAACCTGATTGTTGATTTCATCCGGGCTATTTTCAGGTTCTGGAAGAGTTGCGACAAAACGTCGCTGGCGCCGTATCTGCCTCCGGAGATCATTGGCCAGGTGATGGTGAAGGGGCCCTTCATCGATGATCTTGTTCGTCTGACAGAGCGGATTATCAAAGAGTTTGAGTTGAGACAGGTGGATGATATCCTGCATGTCGGAGCGGAGCGTCTGGAGTCCTTTTTGGAACAACAGACCGACTGTGCCCCGGAAGAGCGGCGTCGCTATCTGCTGCTGACGCGGATGTTCAAACTGACGCATAAAAAATATAATCTCGGTTTTCAGGAGCTGCGCTCAGAGCTCATGCAGGCTGCGCAGGAAGGGTTTCCTGAAATGGAAGACCTGTTGAAGAAACTTGATGAGAAGGACATCGAGGGAGTCATCGGGGCGATTCTTCAGGTTCTGGCACAACTGAAGGGGGAAATTCTTTCGGATCAGCACTTCGAGGTACGCGAAGATATCTATTACAAAAGACATATAGCCGTTGATATCCCCTCGGTGTATGGACGATATCGTGAGAGAAAGTTCGATGCCCTGTCATTGACCTTCCGTCTTGAGAACCTGGCCAATATTTATCTCGAAATGCTGCCTGAGACGGTCAATCTGTCTTTTATTACCAAGGCAACCTTTTATGCCATAGCACGCTGTCTCAGGCTCTACATGAGGGCCCTGAATATCGAAGGTATCATCTCTCGTAAACTCGAGACATCTCTGGCTCTTCTCACCAGCTCCCTGAAGATAAGACGTTTTTCCTATACCCAGTATCTTGATATTTTTCGCGGTCTCTCGGAAGGGGTGAAGGATGTCATTTATGCCCATTACACCAATATACACCAGAAGAATCTGTCTCTTATCATTCCTCAAATCGGCAAGGATAACCTGCTGCCACGCTACAAATCACTGTGGAATGAAGCACAGATGTCAAATACGGTTCACAGTCTTTCGGAGATGTTTTTCAGAGATTTGATTTCTTCGGCCTTTGGTCTGCAGCACCTCGACAACTTTATTCTCCGGGTCATCCAGACGCTGGAGGACCAGAAGGATATTCTTGACGAGGAGACCCTGGACCTCTTGATGACCTACAATCCGGAAAATGCAATTTCGCTGCTGAGCGCCACCAACCCGTTCACCCATGATCTCATTCACCTTGGCAATAAAGGGTATAATCTGATAACGCTTGCCGAAGATGCAAAGCCGGTACCTCCGGCGTTTGTGATCACCACCGAGGTATTCCGCTGTCGACAGGTTATCTTCGGATTTGCCCGGGCGAGGCAGGAATTCATGCAGCAGATACGGGCAGCCCTGTCCACCATTGAACAGCAGACGGGCAGGCTATTCGGTTCGCCGGAGAGACCGTTGCTGCTGTCGGTTCGAAGCGGCAGCGCAATTTCAATGCCGGGAATGATGGCCACTATTCATAATGTTGGCCAGAACGCTGAGCTGGTGGAGGAGTATGTTCAGAAAAATGGCAACGAGTATTTCGCCTGGGATAACTTTCGACGCTTCATTCAATCATGGGCCATGGTCTACGGCGTCGAGCGCGAGAATTTTCAGGAACTGATGGATGAGGCCAAGGCGCGTCATAATGTTTCATTGAAACGGCAGTTTACCTCGGCCCAAATGAAAGAGCTGGCCTTGAATTACCAGAAACTCGGGCACCGGCGGGGGTTGGGAATCCCTGATGACCCATGGCTTCAGCTGGTGGGTGCCATTGAGATGGTACTGGATTCATGGGATAATCAGAAAGCCAGAGATTATCGAAGGATCATGGGCGTTTCTCCTGCCTGGGGTACCGCTGTTATTGTCCAGGCCATGGTTTTCGGTAATCGCAGTGAAGGGGCTGGGTCCGGTGTTCTCTTTACGGCACATCCCTACCGCAAGGTGCAGCGAGTGGCATTGTGGGGTGATTATGCCTACGGCGATCAGGGCGAAGATATCGTCTCCGGTCTGGTGACCTCTCACCCGATTTCAGTTGAACAGGCGGAGCGTGATGGTCGTTCAAAAGATGAGACACTTGAGGTGAAATTCCCTGACATTTATCAACGCCTGCTGGCAATTTCACGGGAGTTGGTCTACGAGAAACGATGGAATGCCCAGGAAATCGAATTTACCTTTGAAGGACCGGGGGCGGAAGAGCTGTATCTCCTGCAGACCCGGGATATGATCACCATCAAACAGAAGGAGCATCTTAACGTCTTTGTTGAAACTGAGGAGCTGAGCGGTTCAGTGCTGGGTAAAGGTGTCGGGGTGTCAGGCTCCGCTCTTTCCGGCAAAGCGGTTTTCACTGAAGAGGATATTGCTCTGTTGCGCCGTAAAGAGCCAAAAACACCTTTAATATTGATCAGGCAGGATACCGTACCTGAAGATATAACGGAAGTATCTCTTACTGACGGGCTGCTTACCTCCCGCGGCGGGCAAACATCCCATGCCTCGGTCGTGGCGGTTCGGCTTGAAAAAACCTGTGTTGTCGGTTGTAAACAGTTACGCGTGTATGAACGATATTGTGAGATTAATGGCCAGCGTATCGAATTTGGTGATCATGTGTCAATTGATGGCAGAAATGGTCTGCTGTTGCGCGGCAGTCATCCGATCAGGGAGGAGATGCATATCCTGCCGATCTGATTGACCGGGAAAGCGGCGTATCAGCATCACAGCGGGAGTCATCCGGCTGCGGAATCGGCACAGGGGATCTCATCAATGGTTCTTCATAAGAACACGGAGGTAAGCTATGAAAACAAAAACCTTTCTTAAGGGATCAGCACTGTTTGCAGAGGCCCGAAGAAAAGCACAGATGCTCGGGATGGCACCAGGCACCCTGAAACTTGCCGAACTGATTGCCGAGATCCAGATGCGTGAGGGGCATACCCCTTGTTTTCGAACAAAAAGAAGTTGCCCGGAACTAACCTGTTGCTGGCAGGTCTCCTGCGGAGCTGCCATGAACCCTGACGCTTGGTAGTGCTACTGCCGGTTTTCAGGAACCCCCATGGCTTTTAATATTAATCCCATGGGGCAGAATTTGGAGAAGCCGAATTGCAGAAGGTTGAGGCCGACAAAGGCGGTAAAAAGGAGCCAGTAGGTGCTGTGGTACAGCGGGCTTGCTTCGACTCCGAGCGCAAGGCTGAGCAGGATAAAGAAGCCGGCGATACTGTGGATCCAATCGGTAACAATCATACGTTTTTCTCCATATGCTTAGATAGTGCAGTGGTTCGGGACATAATTGATTTTCCGTCCGTTTAGTATGCAGGGCAGAACAGCTGTCGCATTTTCTCGATCAGTTCGAGAATACGTTTGTCCGTAATCCGGTTGTAGATGAAATTGGCATCTTTTCGGAAATCGATGATTCCCTGGCTGCGAAGAATATTGAGGTGCTGTGAAACATTGGCATTTGTTGTTTTGACCTGTTCCCGAAGGTCTCCAACAGACATTTCCTGTTCCTGCAACAGACAAAGTATCTTCAGCCGAATTGGATGTGACATCGATTTAAGCAGCTTCGATATCGCTTCTATCTGTTCGTCCTTCATGTCTTCTTCCATGCGTTCCTCCCCCTATAAATTTCAGTGTTTAATTTAATTGTCAAACGGGAATTGTAAAGCATTATTTTTACTGGTACCGGTGATTTAATGCTATTGCAGCAGGATTATTGCTGACCTCTATACATAAAAAAACAAATACCAAGCCTCATGGAGCCTGTTTCGCGCAGCGGATTCGTCGAAGGTTCCAAATAACCAAACAGTATTCAGCCGCCCGGTTGGAAGAGCCATGGATGTTGCACGACGGAAGTCCTGATAGCTATCGGCCAAGGCTCCCAGTTCACCTTTGTAGACTCTTTTGCAGTGATTACACGTAATTTGGGTTCAATTTTTACTGGAAAAGAAACATGAAATGTGTTTTGTTTTTGTATCAGAAATTTTGATAATAATGGGTACCTTGAATAATTAGAATATTTGTCGGAGATCAAGGCATGCGAGAAATTTTACCGCAGGTATATATGATATTCCGAGGATAAAATATCGAGCATAACGCAGAGATCCGGCAAAAAGGCAATTATTCAAGGTGGCCTAATGCTGCCCCGTTAACATTTCTGACCGAGGGGCATCTTGTGTGAATAGCGTAGAATACAGAACTGAGTCTTTTTCCTGCCGTTTGTCCAGGTGAGCCGGCAAAGACAATCCTTGTTGAACGATGGGGAGATAACGATGAGTGGAGTCGATGATAAGATAACCAGTCTTTTGAGCGAGAAGCGCCATTTTAACCCGCCTTCTGAAGGGCAGAAACATGCCTGGGTTGGCAGTATTGAAACCTATGAGTCGGCCTACAACTATTCCATCGCGAATCCTGAAGCTTATTGGGCAGTTCGCGCGGAAGAACTGGTGAGCTGGTTCAAAACCTGGGACACGGTTCTGACTGCTGATCTTCATAAGCCGGAGGTACGCTGGTTTTCCGGTGCAACCCTGAACGTTTCCTACAATTGTCTCGACCGGCACCTTGCCAATGGTAAGCAGGAGAAGATTGCCATTATCTGGCAGGGTGAACCTGAAGAAGAAGTTCGCACGTACACCTATCAGCAGTTGCATACAGAGGTCTGCAGATGCGCCAATGTCCTCAAGGCGAAAGGAGTTAAAAAAGGTGATAGGGTTGCGGTCTACCTGCCGATGATTCCCGAGCTTGCCATCGTTCTTTTGGCCTGTACCAGGATTGGTGCGATTCATTCGGTTGTATTTGCCGGTTTTTCGGCAGTCAGCCTGCAAAACAGGATACAGGATTGTGAAGCATGTATTCTTGTCACCGCAGATGGTGTCAAGCGCGCAGGAAAAACGATACCGCTGAAACCAAATGGCGATGAAGCGCTTGAAGAATGTGACTCTGTAGAACATTGCCTGGTGGTGCGACGTGCCGGAAATGATGTATCTATGCAGCCCGGTCGGGATTACTGGTGGCATGAGGAGATGGCCCGGGACGATGTGGATCATGTCTGCGTTCCTGCGCATATGGAGGCTGAGGAGATGCTCTTCATTCTCTATACATCGGGATCAACCGGAAAGCCTAAAGGTGTTGTGCATACCACCGGGGGGTATCTTACCTATGCAATGCATACAACCCAGTGGGTCTTTGACTTGAAGGATGAGGATATCCACTGGTGTACCGCTGATATCGGCTGGATTACCGGGCATACCTACACCCTTTACGGGCCGCTCGGCCTCGGCGGTACGACACTGATGTTTGAAGGAGTTCCTTCATATCCAGGTCCTGATCGATTCTGGCATATAGTGGAAAAATTCAAGGTCACTATCTTTTATACTGCCCCGACGGTAATCAGGGCCCTGATGCGCTTCGGAGACGAACCCATGAGCCGTTGTGATCTGTCATCACTCCGTATTCTGGGTTCTGTCGGTGAACCGATCAATCCGGAGGCGTGGATGTGGTATTATCTTCATATCGGCCAGGGAAAGCTTCCCATTGTTGATACCTGGTGGCAGACTGAAACCGGCGGTATCATGATTTCCCCCCTGCCCTTTGCGACGGAATTGAAGCCGGGTTCTGCCACGAAGCCGCTACCCGGGATTGATGCGGCAATTCTGACCGAAGAAGGAGCCCTGGCGAGCATCAACGAAGGGGGGCATCTGGTAATCCGCCAGCCGTGGCCCGGAATGCTTCGGGGCATCTATGGTGATCCGGAGCGCTATCGCTCAACCTATTTTGAAGCATTTCCAGGCTATTATGATGCCGGTGATGGTGCGCGATGCGATGAGGACGGCTATTTCTGGATCATGGGCCGTCTTGACGACGTTATCAATGTCTCGGGACATCGCCTTGGCACGGCGGAGATCGAGTCGGCTCTTGTTTCTCATCCCTCTATTGCCGAGGCTGCCGTGGTTGGCATGCCGAATCAGATAAAAGGGCAGGCTATTTATGCCTATGTAACACTGAAGGAATACATTGAAGAAACAGCAGAACTGCTTGATGAGCTGCGTGTGCACGTGCGCACAGAGATAGGGCCGATGGCCTCACCCGACATCATCCAGTATGCCCCCGGATTGCCCAAGACCCGGAGCGGCAAAATTATGCGCCGGATTCTGCGCAAGATTGCCGCTGATGATTTTAGCGATTTTGGAGATACCTCGACGCTGGCTGATCCTTCGGTCGTTGACGATCTTATTGCCGGAAAGAAAGCTCTCGAGCAGTAAAACAGCACGACCGGCAGGGCTGCCCCCGTGTTGAGCTACGGCATTGATAAAGCGGAATCCTGTCCCGAAGGATTCCGCTTTTTATTTTTTTTGAAATAGTGTGTTATATGACTGAAGTTTAGAGTTTCATAAGCCAGCTACCATTGAGTGGCTCGGCGGTTTTTTCACCACGATATTGTTCTTTGATACGACAAAATCCGTTACCTTTCTCGGATTTTCATCTTTTGACACACATTTTGCCTGTTCCGGGGGCTGGAATTTTCGCCATGTCGGGTTCCACCAGTCGCGAACCCGAACATTGCTAAAAATCATCTGCAGCCCAAGCCGAACCAATCCGACTGTCACACGGTGTTTCTTTCGCCATGGCGTCAAGTCCAGCAAGGGCTGTACCTGATCACTACAGTATATAGCCATTAACTGCGGCAACGCATAGGCGATCGACAAAATCTGCGACCAGCGATGCAGAACCTGTCGAGATTGCTGCCAGGCTTCGCGCCAGCCCCACCGGTTCTTCATCTGGTTGAACAGATCCTCGATATCCCATTTCTAAAACACCTATAAACTATAACTTGACTGATAAGACCGCATCTGTAATTAGACGCACAGAAGATTTACTGGAGTTGGTTCGATGGATTAAGGCGATCAATGAAAGAAAAACTTCATGTGAGTGCGACGATTTAGGACAATCTCCCAGAAAGCAACCGTCAACAGTTGATGGTGATTTTAGGAGAAATGGCCTACAATGCTATAAAATCAGCACACGCAGGGAAGAGAAAGACTGATGGATACAATAACGCCGGCAACTTCCCCCATCCTCAATTCCCATCCTGGAAAAATACAGCCGCATCACCATGACCGCCTAGCAATGGTTTATATTCGCCAATCTACATTGCAGCAGGTAGAGCGGCATAACGAATCGACGAAACTGCAGTATGCTCTTGTAGGAAAAGCTCGTGATATGGGGTGGCCCAAGGAACAAGTCGTGGTAATTGACGATGATCTTGGCATCTCAGGGGCTAACGCAGAGGGGCGCCTGGGATTCCAGCGCCTGGTAGCAGAAGTAAGCCTTGACCATGTAGGAATTATTTTGGGAATTGAGATGTCTAGACTGGCTCGCTCGTGCCGGGATTGGCATCAATTGCTTGAGGTTTGTTCCCTCTTTCGCACCTTAATTGCAGATACTGAAGGAGTATATGATCCCGGCAATTACAATGATCGTTTGCTGCTTGGTCTTAAGGGAACCTTGTCGGAAGCCGAATTACATGTCATAAAACAACGAATGTTGGCTGGTAAAAAAGCCAAAGCCAGACGAGGTGAGTTGGGCATGCAGCTGGCTATGGGCTATATCACACATGCTTCAGGAGAAATTATAAAAGATACAGACGAACAAGCTCAGTTAACGATAAGTTTGATTTTCAGGCTCTTTGAACGGTATCGTACGATAAATGGCGTACTTAAACACTTGGTGAAAAACAGCATTCAGATGCCGCACCGTATTCGGGGAGGCCTACGAAAAGGTGAATTAGAATGGCGTCGTCCTATCGGGTAACTTTAGGAAATATGTTGCACAATCCAATCTATGCTGGAGCATATGTATATGGTCGTCGTCCTACTGATCCTCGAAAGAAAAAGCCTGGTCGACCTTCCACCGGCCGTGTATCAGTCACCCCGGAAGAGTGGGAAGTGTTGATTCATGACAAACTTCCTGCTTATATTTCCTGGCAAGATTATGAACGTAATCAAAGACAATTAAAGATGAATTCGTCACAGGGAATAGGCACACCAAAACACGGTCCATCACTTCTTTCAGGTTTGGTTATTTGTGGCCGTTGCGGTTTGAGAATGGCAACGTACTACTCCAGTCAGGGACATAAACTACGTTATTCATGTAATAGGATGGCTGTTGATTATGGAGAGAAATCGTGTCAATCGTTTTTAGGCACTCCCTTGGACCAACTTATCCAGGAAAAAATTATGGCTGCTATGCAACCATCAGCTCTGGAAATTAGTTTACAAGCTGCGGCCAATATTGAACAGGAGAGAGACCAACAGCAGCGCCACTGGCAACAGCGACTCGAACGTGCCCGTTATGAATCAGAAAGGGCTTACCGGCAATATAATACAGTAGAACCTGAAAATCGTCTTGTTGCCCGCACACTTGAAAAAAAGTGGGAAGAAGCGTTATCAGCAGAAACCAAGTTGAAACAGGATTATGAAAAGCACCTCAAAGAACAACCTGAAATCTTGACCGAGAGTGAACGATTGGCAATTAAATCCCTGGCATCTGATATTCCACATTTATGGAAAGCTGAGAGTACTACAGGAGAGCAACGCCAGCAGATTGTACGCTTGTTGATAGAGCGAGTTATCGTGACGGTTCAAGGTAATACGGAAAAAGTTCATGTATGTATCCACTGGAAAGGAGGAACCCGAAGCGAATCAAACTTTAACCGACCTGTAGCGAAACTGGAGCAGTTAAGCTATTATAAAAAGCTGACAGAGCGAGTCGCAGACTTGCATAAAAAGGGTAACTCACTTAAGGCTATAGCTGATATTCTCAATGAAGAAAAATGGCAATCAGCAAAACAGCGGTGCTCATTCAATGCGCAAATGGTACGAACCATCTTGTTGAAAAAGGGATTAGTCAGCAAGAAAAAGACGAGGTCAAGTAATGCGTTACGCAAAAAACACGAATTAACCTTCAGGGAATTATCAAAAAAGACAGGAATTCCAGAGCCGACGTTGTATAAATGGATGCGCGATGGAAAACTCGCAGCCAGAAAGGATATAACAGTTTCGCATAACGGTGTATGGCTCATTAAAGCTGACAAAAAGGAAATTAAGCGATTGCTTGAATACAGGGATCGTCCCAAACAATGGATCTATCGCTCAAGCGTGAAGAAAGTAGAATAGCAACACTAACGTGAGATTTATGGAGGCAGCATGGTTGGAAAATATCGATCGACCAGCGGCGGGCGTAGTAGGTGAAGATCTCTTCCGGGCTGAGATTGCAGTCCGTGGACAAGAGCAACCGTTGCTTGCTCAGCGTACCGTCTTCAGCCTCAAACTGCATCCAGACGGCCCGGACGCGACGGCCCTTCATGAACTTGGCCAGACAAATCGCGCTGCGGTAGCGAACCCATTGCCATTTACCGTAAAGAAAGACTTTCCTGCGGTGTTCCTGTAAGGTGGCAACGTGCTCCGCTGTATATTTCTCCCCATACTTTCTCGGTCGGCCTCTGCCTTTCTGCTGCACCGGCATATCGTGCAGGGCGGTATCCCGGCGCACCTGGCCAATGGCATGGAACGCCACGTTTGCGCGCATCGCGAAGAAAGGGCCATTTCATATACCAGCTGTCCACCAGGGTGAAGAGTCTGTCTTGTTACCAGCAAACACCGGGGCGATAACCTCCAGAAGCGAGTTTGGCCGCATCGAGCTTGCTGTGTATTGCCGCTGTTTCGCATCAGCCTGGAGAGCAACGGCACGGCTGAATGTTTCATCCCCGAAGTGATGGAAAGCGCCATAGTCACCCAGCATTGCCCCCGGGCATACTGCGGCCGGTTTGCTTTGTTGCCATGCTGGTGATAAATCCCGCTGCCCGGTGCCTTTTTGGAACTCCGGTAGATAAAGGTGTCGTCAAAGATCAGAAACCAGAGCCGGTTGTGGAAAAAACGTCACAACCAGCCTGGCCAGTTGCACCCCAAGTGCAACCCATGACCATTTGCCTTGCTGGAGCCATTTGTAATAGGCGGTCCAGCTGCGCAAAGGATTAATTGCCAGCCAGGCTTCGGTGACAAAGCCGGTCTGCGTAATCATCGCCCCGACCAACAACTCGATAAAGGTCGGGACATGAACGAATCGGTAGAGCCCTGGCAAGAAATGTGATACAGTCAAACAGGGTTCTGGGGATAGTGGAGTATCCCTTGTTTCCCATAGCGGCCTCCAGAAGATTTTAGTGTTTATTCTTCTGAAGGCCGCTCTTTCTCAGCATACTCTTCGGCTGAGAAAGAGCGGCTGCCGCCGATTGTTAATGATGTCAATAACTTTTTATAGTTTTTATGATTTTTTTATGCCGCGCCGAAAACCTCTACGGTTTATAAACGGTATGGCTGAAACTCTAAACTCCAGTTATATGAGAGACGGTGAAAAAATGGCGGAGCGATTACCTGACGCTGCCAGTGGAGACAGCCCGCCTTCTGGTGAAACCTGCCAGCCGCCAAAACCATGGTAACAAGATGACGAGGCAGCTTTATGTTGCCGAAATTGCTGAACTATTTTTTTATTTGAATAACTTGTCTGAATTGTAGTGAACGGTTCATGAACGTCGATTTAATTGTTCATGTGAAGGTGTGGTATGGCAGACAATTCCAGAAACAGAACGGGCCCGCCGCTTCCCTCTGCTGACGGTAGTGTGCATACGGTGGCTCCGGATGTTGTTGTTAGGTTTCTCAGGCAGACCATGCCGTTTAAAGAACTCGACGATGATCGATTGTATGTTCTTGCCCGCCACTGCAGAATTGATTTTTTCCCGAAGGGTACCCGGCTTTTTACGTTTAATGAGTCAGAGGTAACTCATCTTTACCTGATTCAGCGCGGCGGTGTCCGGGCCTTTATTACCGATGAGAAGGGTGAAACCGTTCTCAAGGACTATCGCGGGGTCGGGGCCAACGTGGGTGCCTTGGGAATAATCAGGGGCACAAAGGCTAACCTCAACATTGAAACGGTCGAAGATACCTTCTGCTTCCTGATCCCTCGTGAGGTTTTTCTTGATCTTGTTCAGAACAATTCGGTCGTTGCGCACTACTTTCTCAAGAGTTTCTCAGACAACATTGTCGCCACCGCCTACAGCGAGTTGCGAAAAAACAAACTGGCGCGCCGCAGCGCCGATAATCTCTATCTCTTTAATGCCAGAGCCGGAGATATGACCAAATCACTCTTTTCAGTATCCGCCTCTGCCTCCATCAGGGAAGCCGCAGCCATCATGTCCCGTCAAGCCATCGGTTCTCTGCTCGTTTATGCCGATGAAGACCCCGGGGCCATGATCGGTATAATCACCGATACCGATCTCAGGAGCAAGGTCATAGCCGAAGGGCGGGATATACGGGAACCGGTAGCCGCTATCATGAGCAGTCCCTTGAAAACAGTTGGGTCGCAAACCCTCTGCTTTGACGTACTGCTGAAGATGATGACCACGGGTATACATCATCTTGGCGTTGAACGGGGAAGCCGGGTGATCGGCGTCGTCACCAGCCACGATATCATGGTCCAGCAGGGCAATTCTCCTTATTATCTCTTCAAGGAAATAGGCGGGCAGAACGATTTCCAGGGGCTCTATTCCCTGGCGGAAAAAGTCAGCGGGATTGTCAGAAACATCATAAATGAAGGAGCAAAGGCCGGAAATATCAGCCGGATGATCGGCCTGATCAATGAGAAGATGCTTTCGCGTGATTCTGTATCTTCTGCACCAGGAGATGGGGCCGGCCCCGCTGCGATATTGCTGGCTGTTGCTGGGCAGTGAAGGGCGCCGTGAACAGACCTTTAAAACCGACCAGGATAATGCCCTGGTCTATGAAGATCCGGCAGATGATTCTGAGCGACTCCTGGCAGAGAGCTATTTCAGTGCTTTTGCCGGACAGGCAACGCAACATCTACTCCATTGCGGTTATCCCGTTTGCGGGGACGAGACCATGGCGAGCAATCCGAAATGGTGTCAACCGCTGGCTGCCTGGAAAGAAAAGTTTTCATACTGGATCAACGGTGCTGGACAGGAAGAACAACTCAGGGCGGCAATCTTTTTTGATTTTCGTCATGGCTATGGAAACGAACAACTTGCCGTTGACCTGCGGGATTTTATTATCAAGCAATGTAAATTTAACGATCAGATTGCCCGCAATTTCGGCCACGACTGCATCAACAGAAAGGTTCCGCTTTCCTTTTTCAAGAACGTCGTTATTGAGCAGAACGGAGAGCATAAAGAACGTCTTGACATAAAAAACAGGGGATTGAAGCCATTCATTGACTTCGTCCGGGCTCTGAGCCTGCAGCATGGTATCAGGAAAACAGAGACCCTCAGGCGGCTGAAACGGCTGCTTGTCAAAAAAGTCATAGCAAAAGAACTCTATGAATCCATGGTTGATGCCTTTGAGTTACAGATGCAATTAAGGGTTATCCATCAATTGTCACAGATTGAGGATGGTATACCGCCGGATGATTTTATTTATCCGGAAGAGCTGACAGATCTTGAGAAACGAATGCTGAAAGACGCCTTCAGAGTCATAGAGAAGATGCAGGATGTACTGAAAAAGCAGTTCCCGGCGGTTTAAATGATCCGGCTCCTGCAAAAGATCGGCTGGATGAAGCAGCCGCATGATGTTATAAAACATAACAGGGCTTTTTTTAAGAACTTCGATAAATCCCGACCGCTCTCCGACTATAGCTTTGTCGTCTTTGATACCGAACTTACCGGTCTTAAAAGGAAAAAAGATGAAATAATAGCCATAGGCGGTGTTCGGATCAGAAATCTGCAGATTGATCTCAGCGATACCTTTCACTACTATGTTCGTCCCGAGAAGCTTGATCACACAAAGGCGACGCTTGTTCATAAGATAACCCCGGAACAGCTGAAACAGGTGCCGCCTCTGCAAGAGGTGCTGCCGCGATTCCTCTCTTTTGTCGGGACGGATCTGTTGGTCGGGCATTTTATTGGACTTGACATGGGATTTCTCAATGTGGCAACGAGAAAATTCTACAACGGCACCTTGGCGAATTCATGCCTCGACACCCTGCGCATGGCACAGATCTACAAACGGGTGATTCTCGGGCGTTATCATGAGAACAGCACCTCTTCGAAAAACAATTATAATCTGCAGTCGCTGAGCCTTGAGTTCAACCTGCCTTTTTTTGACGCACATGATGCCCTCGATGATGCTTTGCAGACCGCATACCTGTTCCTCTTTTTCGCAAAAAAAATGCAGAAGTACGGCGTTGTTTCACTCAGTGATCTATACAGTGCCGGCAGGGGGATAAACTGGGCAACGCTTTAGTACCAGCCGGCAGGACGCATGCATTCAACAGGAGCCGCTCTTTTGAACGAGGACTTCGTTTGACAAAATAGTTTACTATTATGTTATTTCTTGTATTTTTGGGCAGACAGTCTGTAGACGGTGTCAAGGGGAACCCCGGCAGGGAGAAGTGCAGGGGCTTTGGGGACGATGGCAGGCCGAAGTGGCAGGACCGCAAGGCTTCGATAGTTGAAACAAATACAATAGAAGAAAAGGCATCATGACAGGAAACGAAATTCGAGCCAGGTTCTTGGACTATTTCAGGGACCGCGGTCATACCATTGTTGAAAGTTCCTCACTCGTTCCCCAGAATGACCCGACCCTGCTGTTCACCAACGCCGGGATGGTTCAGTTCAAAACGGTGTTTATGGGTGAGGAGAAAAGGGACTACGATACGGCGGTCACCAGTCAGTGTTGTATGCGCGCCGGCGGGAAGCATAACGATCTTGAAAATGTCGGCTATACCGCCCGTCATCATACTTTTTTTGAAATGCTGGGCAACTTTTCCTTTGGCGATTATTTCAAGGAGCAGGCAATTACCTATGCCTGGGAATTCTTGACAAAGGAATTGGGACTACCGCAGGAGAAGCTCTGGGTCTCGGTTTATAAGGATGACGATGACGCCTTTGCTCTTTGGGAAAAGGTCGAAGGATTACCCGACGGTCGAATCGTTCGCCTTGGCGAGAAGGATAATTTCTGGGCAATGGGTGATACCGGTCCCTGTGGGCCCTGCTCCGAGATCTATATCGACCAGGGAGCAGTGGCCGGCTGCGGCAGACCGGAGTGTGCACTCGGCTGTGATTGTGATCGCTTCCTGGAACTCTGGAACCTGGTCTTTATGCAGTTTAATCGTTCTGAGGACGGTACGCTGGAACCGTTGCCCAAACCAAGTATTGATACCGGCATGGGACTCGAGCGTGTGGCTGCGGTACTGCAGGGTAAATTCAACAACTATGATTCAGACCTTTTTACGCCTGTCATCAGTCGACTTGAGGAGACTGTCGGGAAAAACCTACGGGACGGATGGTGCCAACGATACCGCCATGCGGGTAATTGCCGATCATGTCAGGGCGGCTTCATTTCTTGTCGCAGACGGTGTTCTTCCCTCAAATGAAGGGCGGGGCTACGTGCTGCGCCGGGTCATGCGCCGGGCCATCCGCTTCGGCAGGAACCTCGGTTTAAGCAGGCCGTTTATGCATGAGGCCTGTGTTGCGGTGGTGGATTCTATGCTCGATGCCTATCCCCGGCTGGCAGACACGGCTGAGCTGCTGGAGAAGGTGGTCACCAACGAGGAGGAGCGCTTTGGTGAGACGCTTGAACACGGCCTGGCAATGCTCGACGAGGAGATTGCCAGGCAGCAGGGCGCTAGTGAGCCGCTGATCAGTGGTGATTTTATTTTCAAACTCTATGATACTTTTGGTTTTCCGGTTGATATTGTCCGGGATATTTCTCTTGAAAGGGGTATTGCCCTCGATGATGCCGGTTTCCATACAGCAATGGAGAGGCAGCGCTCGCAATCCCGGGCCTCCCGCAAGGACGAAGGCGTGCATTTAAAGGAAGCCGGCGTCAAACGTTTGATAGAAGCGGGACTGCGATCCGAGTTTATCGGTTACGACAGGGTTGCATCGGCAGCCGTGGTAAAAGGGCTGCTCGATGAGGCCGGTCAACAGACAACCTCTCTGTCGGCCGGCCAGTCAGGACGTTTTCTTGCCGATCGTACACCTTTTTATGCAGAATCCGGTGGGCAGGTCGGAGACAGTGGCACGATCAGCTGGTCTGGTGGAAAAGGCCTTATCAGCAACACCACATCGGAAGCAGAGGGGATTATTCTGCACACGGTTCGCATTGTTGAAGGCTTGCTTACCGTGGGCAGCGAGGTCATACTGCAGGTCGCCGGACTCCGTCAGGATACCGAAGCAAACCATAGTGCAACCCATCTTCTGCATGCTGCGCTGCGGGATATCCTCGGCGAGCATGTCAAGCAGGCCGGTTCGCTGGTTACTCCTGAGCGTCTTCGTTTTGACTTCACCCATTTTTCAGCCCTGAGCGAAAAGGAAATTATCGAAATTGAGAAACGTGTCAACGATGATATCCGGACTAACTTCAGCGTGAGTACCAAGGTCGTTGGTCGGGAAGAGGCCTTTGGCGAGGGGGCTATGGCGCTTTTTGGCGAGAAATATGGAGAAAAGGTTCGAGTGGTCAGCATGGCCTCTGCCAGTAAGGAACTCTGCGGTGGCACTCATGTAGAGGCTACCGGAAATATAGGGCTTTTCAAGATCCTTTCCGAGGGCGGTATTGCGGCTGGCGTCAGGCGCATTGAGGCGGTTACCGGGCGTGCTGCTGTTGCCTTGATGCAGGAGATGGCAAGCCGGCAGAATCTGCTCGGCAGGCGGCTGAATGCCGCCCCCGAGGAGATTGTCCAGAAGATTGAAACCCTGCTGGAGCAGCAGAAGAAACTAGAGAAACAGGTCTCAGCACTTTCAACACAGCTCGCAAGCTCTGATCTCGATACGGTCTTAGCCAGTGCCGATACGGTTTGCGGTGTGCGGGTTATTGCGGCGGAAATCCCGCTGGACAGTCCGAAAACACTTCGGGAAGTGGGTGATAAAATACGTGACAGGATGGGATCGGGTATTGCGATACTCGGCGGCTCGATCAGCGGGAAAGCGGCATTGCTGGCTATCGTTTCAAAAGACCTTACGCAGCGCTTCAAGGCCGGAGATCTGGTCAGCAGGGCGGCCGCAATTGTCGGTGGTAAAGGAGGCGGCCGGCCGGATATGGCGCAGGCGGGTGGTCCCCTGGCCGACAAAATTTCTGAGGCGATAGCGTCTGTTCCGAAAATTGTTTGTGAGTCTGAGCAGCAGCGTTGAAACCGGCGGGAAGCGAGTGGGTGCAGATAGTCGACTGACTGGCGACAATGATGGTGTCGTTTGCCTGTCCGGATAAGGCGTGATAAAAGTATAAAAAGGGCTGTCCATATAGGTTTTAAGCCACGATAAAGTAGTTGACACACCAGTATATTTGCAGTAAAAGTTTCGTCCTGTTGTGAATGGTCATTCATTTTTTTGTTTTTTATACGATTCGCAATCTTCCTTGTGTCGAGTTCGATTATCATTCCGCTGGGAATGTTTGTTTTTTTTATTTCTGCAAATCAGGAGCCTTAACATGGTCACGATTGACAAGACATTGTTTTTCCAGATGATCAACATCATAATCCTCATGTTTCTGCTCAACGGGGTTCTTTTCCGACCGATAAAGAACATCCTCAAAGAGCGTGCCAAGAAAATGATGGGGATGCAGGGTGATGTGGCGAAGTTCGAGAAGAATGCCCAGCTTCGTCAGGAAGAGGTTGATGCCAAGATGAGAAAGGCTTCGGGCAAGGCGAAAGCCGCATTGGATGCGGCCAGGGCTGATGCCCAGGCAGTCGGTGAGGAGAAACTGGCATCCATCAAGGCTGAAGTTGATACGTTCAAGGAGAAACAGCTGGCAGAGATCAATACCCAGATTGGTGAAGCCAGTGCCGGACTCAAGGCCAACCTTGATGGGTTTGCAACAGCCATGGCCAGCAAAATTCTTGGGAGGGCTCTCTAACAATGAAGAAAATCGGGCACATTGCCAGCCTTTTCATGTTGGTGACAGCGGTTTTTTTCGCGCTGTCCATCGTGACCGCCTATGCCTCTGAAAAGCCAGCCGCCGGCGCCGAACATTCGGTAACTGCCGAAGGGGGTGGTGCTGACGTACACGGTCCGTTCAAGGAAGACGCTGCCGCACATGGTGAAGGCAGTCTTTCCAAAGAGAAATTGATCGATCTGTTATGGCGGGTTCTGAATTTTATCGCACTGATGGTCATTCTGGTTAAATTTGGTGCTAAGCCAATTGGTACTGCCCTTTCCGGACGTCAGAAAAACATCAAGGACGAACTCGAAGACCTCGAAAGGCGCCGTGACGAGGCGGAGAAACAGTATCGTGCCTTCGAGACCAAGCTCGGGTCCGTCGAGAAAGATATCGATACGATCGTGCAGAAAGCGCTGGCTCAGGCAGAGATCGAGAAGGCCAGGATCATTGAGAAGGCGGAACAGGCCGCGGATGATCTCAAGCGTTCGGCTGAGCAGATGATTCAAAATGAAATTGTCGAAGCCCGCAGGATACTGAAGAACGATATCGCCGATCAGGCCACGATCATGGCCGAAGAATTGATCGTCAAGAATCTGAAACCCAAGGATCAGGTGAAGATTATCGAAAACTACCTCGAGAAAGTGGGGGCCATACAGTGAAACAGACTATCCTCGCAAAACGATATGCTAAAGCGCTGTTTGCCATCGGCAAGGAAGACGGAAAGTATGAGGCCTATAACGAGGCTTTGCAGGCAGTAGCCGGTCTTTACGTCGAAAATCCGGAAGTGGAAGATGCCTTGACAAACCCCCTTTACCCGCTTGATATAAGGGAGAAAGTCATGGTCGGGATTGTCGGATCGATTAAGGCCGACAAGGTGCTGGGAAATTTCCTGAACCTGCTGGTTCAGAAGAAACGAGCTGAGATATTGCCTGAGATTGCGGAACAGTTTCAGATCATGGTTGATGACGATAACAACATCAGCCACGGCACTGTCATTTCGGCGGTCAAACTGAGCGCGAGTCTGCAGGCTCAGGTACAGAATACATTAGAGAAAATAACTGGCAAGAAAGTTGAATTGACTGCCTCGGTTGATCCATCCATCATCGGCGGCATTATTGCCAAAGTGGGTGATCTGGTCATGGATGGCAGCATCAGGACACAACTTGCAGGTTTAAAAGGTTCCATTAAGGGGAGAGAATAGATGCAGATCAAAGCCGAAGAAATTAGTCAGATTATCAAGGACCAGATTGGTGAATACGAAACCAGTGTAGACCTGGACGAGACAGGTACGGTCATCTCTGTTGGTGACGGTATTGCCCGCGTCTATGGTGTAATGAACTGCATGGCTATGGAACTTCTTGAGTTTCCGGGCGGTATCATGGGACTGGCTCTCAATCTTGAGGAAGATAACGTCGGTTGTGCGGTGCTCGGAGATGTTACCGGTATTAAGGAAGGTGATATCGTCAAGCGAACCGGAAAGATCGCCGAGGTTCCGGTTGGTCCTGAAATGGAGGGGCGCGTCGTCGACGGTCTGGGGTTGCCTATTGACGGCCAGGGACCAATTAATGCGAAGCTTTCTTCCAAGATAGAGGTCCTGGCTCCGGGCGTTATCGCCCGTAAGGGTGTGCATGAACCGATGTATACCGGTGCCAAAGCGGTCGATGCCATGACTCCTGTCGGTAGAGGTCAGCGCGAGCTCATCATTGGTGATCGTCAGATCGGAAAAACGGCACTCTGCGTCGATGCCATTATTGCCCAGAAAGAAACCGACGTGCATTGTATCTATGTCGCTGTCGGTCAGAAAAAATCCACGGTTGCTCTTGTTGTCGAGGCACTGAGGAAACACGGTGCCATGGAATACACGACGGTCGTCTCCGCCTGTGCTTCAGACCCTGCATCGATGCAGTATATCGCTCCTTTCGCCGGCTGTTCGATGGGTGAGTATTTCCGTGATAACGGACAGCATGCCCTGATCATTTACGATGATCTTTCCAAGCAGGCCGTTTCCTATCGTGAGCTTTCATTGCTGCTTCGTCGTCCGCCGGGACGTGAGGCCTTCCCCGGTGACATTTTCTTTAACCACTCGCGTTTACTTGAGCGTGCTTCCAAACTTAACGATGAGCTTGGCGCCGGTTCCCTGACCGCGCTGCCGATCATCGAAACCCAGGCTGGCGACGTATCGGCTTTTATTCCGACAAACGTTATCTCCATTACAGACGGCCAGGTCTACCTTGAACCGAACCTGTTCTTCTCCGGCGTGCGTCCGGCGATCAACGTCGGTCTTTCAGTTTCCCGTGTCGGTGGTGCGGCCCAGGTCAAAGCCATGAAACAGGTAGCCGGAACGCTGCGTCTTGACCTTGCTCAGTATCGCGAACTTGCAGCTTTTGCCGCCTTTGGTTCCGATCTTGATGCCAAGACACAGGCTCAGCTGACCCGCGGGGCAAGGCTTGTAGAGATACTGAAACAGCCGCAGTATCAGCCGTTGCCGATGCAGAAGCAGGTGACAATCCTCTATGCCGGTACCAACGGCTACCTGGACAAACTGCCGCTCGAGACGCTTGCCGATTACGAGTCTGAGCTTTACAACTATATCGAGTCGAATGACCCGTCAATTTTTGCCGATCTGCTGAAAGAGCAGCAGTTCACCGATACCATCAAGGAGAAACTCAATAAAGCACTGACCAGCTTTGGTGATACCTTCAAGGCAACGAAAGGTCTTAACTAAATTAGGGAAGGTCCAGATATGCCGAGCTTAAAAGAAGTTAAAACAAAGATCGACGGTGTCAAAAAGACAGCGCAGATCACCAAAGCCATGAACATGGTCGCCTCCTCAAGATTGCGTGGTGCCCAGGAGAAGATGGAAGCCTTTCGTCCCTACGCCTCAAAGTTCAGCGAGGCAATGTCAAATCTGTCGGGCAGATCAAATAGCGGCGGCAGTTTCCCGCTCATGGAAAAACGGGACGTGAAGTCTGTTGAGCTGATTGTGATTACATCGGATCGTGGCTTGTGCGGATCGTTTAACGCGCACATTGTAAAGCTCGCCGAGCAGAAGATGAAGGCCTACGAGGCTGAAGGAAAACCCGTCAGCTTCGTCTGCGTCGGGAAAAAAGGATTCCGGACGCTAAGGAAAACCGGCAAGGTCCGCAAGTCCTACACTGATATCATGGGCTCATTTCAGATGTTCAACGCCCGTGAAATTGCCAGCGAGGTTTCTCACTCTTTTCTTAACGGCGGTGCGGATAAAGTGGAGCTTATCTATGGAGCCTTCCTCTCTGTTGCACGACAGGCCCCGGCCACACAGGATTTCCTGCCGGTCCAGCCGCTAGAGGATAAAACTGCTGCAGAAACAGTTCCTCAGATTTCCGGTGAATATATTTATGAACCATCGGCTGAGGAGATCATGGATGTGCTGCAGCCGTTATACCTCAACGTGATGATATACCACGCCATGCTTGAGGTCGGGACAAGTGAGCATGCGGCACGAATGACTGCCATGGACAATGCTACAAACGCCTGTAAGGACATTGTTTCTAATTTGACAATTTTGTATAACAAGGCTCGCCAGGCCGCTATTACAGCTGAGCTGATGGATATCGTTGGCGGCGCCGAAGCTCTTAAATAATAATACATTGATTCTAAGGATAATCTCAAACTTCTAGGAGGGGTTAGACCCGATGAGTAAGCAGAGAGTTGGAAAGGTTTTACAGGTTATTGGACCTGTTGTCGATGTTGAGTTCGAGGCGGGAAATCTGCCGAGGATCATGAGTGCTCTGATGATCAGCAACCCGGCTATTTCAGATGTGGCTGACAATCTGGTTATCGAAGTCGCCCAGCATCTTGGTGATAATGTCTGCCGTTGCGTTGCCATGGACCAGACTGATGGCCTGGTGCGCGGTATGGAGGCACGCGACTCGGAAGCCCCGATCACTATACCTGTCGGTCAGCCGGCACTTGGACGTATCATGAATGTGGTTGGCCGGCCTGTTGACGGACTTGGCCCGATTTCATCGGATAAGACCATGCCGATTCATCGACCGGCCCCGTTATTCACAGAACAGGATACCGAGGTTCGCGTACTGGCCACCGGCATCAAGGTTATTGACCTGCTGGTTCCTTTTCCCCTTGGTGGTAAAATGGGGCTGTTCGGTGGTGCCGGCTGCGGTAAGACGGTTATCATGATGGAAATGGTAAATAATATTGCCCAGCACCATGGAGGAATTTCTGTTTTTTGCGGTGTTGGTGAGCGTACCCGTGAGGGGAACGATCTCTATCACGAGATGAAAGATTCCGGCGTTCTACCAAAAGCCGCTCTTGTTTACGGCCAGATGACAGAACCTCCGGGAGCCCGAGCCCGTGTCGGTCTGACCGGATTGACTGCTGCCGAGTACTTCCGTGACGAGGAAGGGCAGGACGTTCTTTTCTTTGTTGACAACATCTTCCGTTTCACCCAGGCAGGCTCCGAGGTTTCGGCACTTCTTGGCCGTATTCCTTCAGCCGTTGGTTATCAGCCGACCCTGGCGACCGATCTCGGTGCTTTGCAGGAACGTATTACCTCGACAACGAAAGGCTCCATCACGGCGGTACAGTGCGTATACGTGCCTGCCGATGACCTGACTGACCCGGCACCGGCAACCACTTTTGCCCATCTTGACGGTACGGTTGTTCTCTCCCGGCAGATTTCCGAACTTGGGATCTATCCTGCCGTTGATCCGCTTGACTCAACCTCGAGGATTCTCGATCCGAACGTAATCGGAAAGGAACATTATCTGGTCTCTCGCGGCGTCCAGGTCAGCTTGCAGAAATACAAGGATCTCCAGGATATCATCGCCATTCTCGGAATGGATGAACTCTCCGAGGAAGATCAAATGCTGGTAACGCGTGCCCGTAAAATTCAGAGATTCCTGTCTCAGCCTTTCACCGTTGCAGAGGTATTTACCGGTATGCCGGGAAAATTTGTCAAGGTTGAGGATACGGTTAAGGGTTTCAAGGAAATTCTTGAAGGCAAGCACGATGATCTTCCGGAGAACGCATTCTATATGGTTGGTACCATAGAAGAAGCCATGGAAAAGGCGGCTAAAGAGTAATTGTACGGTTAATCGAGAGGTAGAATACATATGGCACAGCAGATTGCATTGGAGATAGTTACGCCTACCGGCGCGGTTGTTAACGAGGACGTCGATATTGTTAATGCGCCCGGTTATGGTGGTGACTTCGGTGTTCTGGCTAATCATGCGCCGTTCCTCTCGACCATCAAGATTGGTATTTTGTCATACGAAAACGGCAAAAAGCGTGAGAACCTGATGGTCAGTGGCGGTTTTTGTGAAGTTTCCAACAATAAAATTACTTTTCTGGTGGAGAGTGCGGAATTTGGTTACCAGATTGACGTGGACCGTGCCATGAAGGCGAAGGAGCGGGCAGAAAAGCGTCTGTCCCAAACCGCTTCGCATGATGAAACTGTTAACGTCACCCGGGCAGAAGCCGCATTACGGCGGGCTCTTATCCGCTTGAAGGCAGCAAATATAAGGTAAGACCAAGTTTGTTAAGGAAAACGGCCGTCTCGGATAACGAGGCGGCCGTTTTTTTTAAAAACATCCAACACGTAAATCAAGTGATCGTCCTCGTAATTTCGGTAGGACAGATCAGACCTCCAGCCTATTGTGATCTTTAAGGCAATCAGCAAATTAATATAAACCACTCATAATCAAACTTTTCATTGACCACTCTCTACACTTCATCTAATGATTCCGGATGAAGACTACTGTGAGATCTTGATTTAAAGCAGGCTATTTGTTTCGATACCCGCAAGATTGGCGAACCCTAAACTTTTTTTGAGGATATCCTCACGATTTGAACGCGTCGGATCAGTCCCGCATTTGCTTTGAACCCCGATAAGGGGCACATCATTAACGGGCATGTGCCGGTAATAGTCAAAAAAAAAGGAGTGCCCGTTGAAAGCCGGCGGTAAACTGATTGTCATCGACGGCGGTTTGACCAAGGCCTGCCGGGAAAAGCCAGGATTTGCCGGTTACACACTGGTTTCAAATTTGTGGGGACTGCCTGCTCGCCACGCATTAGCGCACCATGGCAAACCATTTTAACGAAACGGACAAGTATGATATCGACTGCACAACGGAAATCGTCGAATACAAGCACCGGCGGCTTTGCATTAAAGACACGATCTGGAGTGAGAAATCTCGAGCCGCAGCCAAGAACCGATATCTTTACATGATGCTTATATGAAGGGAACGACTTTGGAGGAATTTTACCACCACACAAGGGGGAAATTTTGAACGAGACGACCATTTTGAGTGATTTTGATAAGTACTTGATGGGGGAAGGAAGTCACGAGCGTACCTACGAGAAAATGGGGGCACACCTCTGTGAAATCAACGGTGAGAAAGGTGTTCACTTTGCCGTCTGGGCACCAAACGCTCAACAGGTTCACCTCATTGGTGAATTCAACCAGTGGCACGGGAAGAGCCATGCTCTACTGCCAAGCGACAGCGGCATCTGGACACTGTTTGTTGCGGGTCTACCCATCTATTCGGTGTATAAATATCGGGTTATAAGCAAGTCAGGCGAAAGTTTTGACAAGGCCGACCCGTATGGCTTTGCCATGGAGCTGCGTCCCAGGACCGCCTCCGTGGTCACTGATCTTGATATCTACAAATGGAATGATGATAAATGGATACGCCAGCGGTCCGAGCAGCAATCCCTGAACCGGCCAATATCCATTTACGAGGTACATCTGAGTTCCTGGCGCAGGAAGCCGGATAAAGAGTGGGACTCTCGCTACCTGACCTACCGTGAGTTGGCCGAAGAACTGATCCCCTATGTGGTAGAGATGGGCTACACACATCTTGAATTGCTTCCCATTGCAGAGCATCCCCTGGATGCTTCCTGGGGCTATCAGGTATTGGGCTTTTACGCTCCGAGCAGTCGATTTGGCAGCCCGGAAGACCTGATGTATTTCATCGACCAATGTCACCAGCATCAATTGGGCGTAATCCTGGATTGGGTCCCCGCCCATTTCCCCAAGGACGGAGCGGGGCTGAACTATTTTGACGGAACCCATCTTTATGCCCACACCGACCCGAGACAGGGGGAACACCAGGATTGGGGAACGATGATTTTTAACTATGGGCGTAACGAGGTCCGGTCCTTCCTCATTTCGAACGCTTTATTCTGGATTGATAGATACCATTTCGACGGTTTACGCGTCGATGCAGTCGCCGCGATGCTCTACCTGGATTACTCCCGGGAAGATGGACAGTGGCTGCCTAACCAGTATGGCGGACGAGAGAATCTGGAAGCCATCAGCTTTTTGCGTAAAATGAACGAGGTGGTGCATGGCGTCTTTCCGGGGGTTCTGAGCATGGCAGAAGAGTCGACCGCATGGCCAATGGTTTCACGGCCTACCTATACCGGGGGGCTGGGTTTCAGCCTCAAGTGGAATATGGGTTGGATGCACGATACCCTCGGATATATGAGCAAGGATCCGATTCATCGGAGATATCATCAGAATGATATGACTTTCTCCATGTTATATGCATTCACTGAGAACTTCATTTTACCACTGTCTCATGACGAAGTGGTTCATGGTAAAGGTGCGATGCTTGCCAAAATGCCGGGTGATGAATGGCAGAAATTCGCCAATTTGCGGGCCTACTATGGCTTTATGTGGGCGCACCCCGGGAAAAAATTACTGTTCATGGGCTCAGAGTTCGGTCAGTGGCAGGAATGGAATCACGAAAGCGGCCTGGAGTGGGGTGCACTCAAGGCTCCGAATCACCAGGGATTGCAACGATCTGTCAGGGACTTGAACCGCCTCTACCAAAATGAGCCGGCCCTCTATGAAAATGACTTTGAGGAAAGTGGTTTCGAATGGATTGACGCCAATGACAAGGATAACAGTGTCTTGTCTTTCATTCGAAGAGCCAGATCAAGCAATGAGTTTCTGGTAATCGTATCCAATTTCACCCCCATACCAAGAAAAAATTATCGGATTGGCGTACCTCAGTCCGGTAATTACCAGGAAGTCTTCAATAGCGATTCAGCCGCTTATTGGGGCAGTAACGTGGGCAATGATGGCGGGCAGGCTGCCGACTCGATATCGATGCATGGACATCCACAGTCGTTATCCCTTATCGTGCCGCCATTAGCAACCATTATGCTCAAGTTAAAAAGCTAAATTTCAACCCTTAGAGCCTTATGCAAAACGAGGATTTTTCTTAAATTCGTTCTCAATAAACGTGGCCTCGCATTCCTGCAGGGCCTGGCCAAGGGAGATGTGCTGCAACGGTAAGCATCGTGATTCTTCTGCCGGCTGCGAATTGTCATTCATCCTGATAACCTGCGAACAATTTTTTTTCAACGCCACCTTCAGGAAATAATGGCACGAATGATAAGCTTGTCTGAGGGCTTGTATCAAAGCTGGGCGGTGTTCGTGGTGACGTACTGCTGAATGCCGGAGGAGATATTGATGGCCAGTTGCCGGATGAATTCTTCATCGGCGAGCAGTTTTGCATCCCTTGAATTACTTATGAAGGCAATCTCTATGAGAATGGCAGGCATTTCTGCACCAATTAACACATAGAATGGAGCCTGCTTGACTCCCATGTCCTTCAGCACAAAGGGAGGCGCAGACAGACCGGTCTCAATTGAATTATGAACCTGCCAGGCCAGGCGGGAGGATTCATTAATCTTGGAGTTCTGCATGATATCGGAGAGGATATCCTGCAGGTCGCTCATCTGATGTGTTGATGTGGCATTTTCACGGGCTGCAACCCGCATGGCCTCATCATTGGTGCTCAGGTTGAGAAAGTAGGTCTCGAAACCCTTGATATCCGGTGACGGGTGCGCATTTATGTGGAGTGAAACAAACAGGTCTGCATCATTGGTGTTGGCGATTGCCGTTCTCTCTTCAAGAGGAAGGAAGTGGTCACTCTCCCTGGTGAGGATTATATCGGCATGAAGGTCATTCCGCAGACGCTTGGCAAGCTCTTTGGCGACCCTGAGAACGATGTCCTTCTCTTTCATACCAAAGGCAATAGCTCCGGGATCCTTTCCTCCATGACCGGGATCAATGACTATTTTGCGGACGCCAAGGCCGAGTTGCTGGGCGAGCGAAAAAGAGTGATTATCAGGCGCGGATGAAGGCTGCCTGGATTGTTTGAGTGTCGAGCCGCCGGCGGGGGATTTCTTGATTTCTTTCAATACGATTATCGGTCTCCGGTAATCTTCAGGTGCCTGTTCGACGACTGGTTGCTGAATTGTTTCCTGATTCTGTCCATTAGTTGTTTGTTCCGTGATTTGTTCAGTCGGTGGCGTAGTCGGTCGAGGCAGTGGCGGCAGTGGCGGCTGCAGGGAATCAGGCGGAGATTTTTCTCTTGACGTCGACGTACTGTTTTTTGATGTGGGTGCTGCGGCTATGGGAAGCGCTGTTTTTTCTTTGGCCTGACCGCGCACATCGATGACGACCCGAAACGGATCGGGCAGACTGAATATCTTGTAATTTGATATAGATTCTATGTCCAGTACGACACGGACTATATCGGGACTGAATTGCCCGGTCCGGATACGTTTTAACAGACCATCTTCGATCGGAACCGGTGATCGGAAACGGGGTTCGACATAACTGTCCTGAAAATCGATATACAGTCTGCGCGGCTGGTTACCGACTTTTTCCAGCAATTCTTCCCGGTAAGCAACCGGTCCGGATGTATTGATGACAACCCGGGTGTAGTCCTTTGAAGACCAGTATTTTACCGGCAGGACATTGGTGAGTTTCATCAATTGGGCATTGCCGAGCATGATCTTCGGCAGTGCGATATCATGTTCCTGGGAGAGAATCTTCAGTTTTGTTTCGACCTGTGAGCGCATATCGCTTTCGGGATAATCAGAAATAATGCTGATAAATGCCTTGGCGGCGCGTTTCGGATCATGAACCTCGTCAAGCAGGATCTCGCCAACGGCAAAAAGGGCATCATCTGCAAGACGGTTCCCGGGAAAAAGAGCGTCGACATCGCGGTAGTAGGAAATAGCTTCTCCGAGATCGATACCCTTGCCAAACTCAGTAAACATGTCGTGATAGAGCCGACCAAGCATGAACAGGCAGGATGGAGCCAGTTCCGATTTCGGCTCGGCCAGATAGATTCGACGAAAATTTCCTGCACCTTTCAGCCAATTTTCCCGGGAGGCACCCAGGGTTGATGTTGTTTTGAGCTGGTTGTAGAAGAATTTTGCCTGTTGATAATGTTCATTGAGGTCGCTGCGGCCGTTGTACGGATCTTCAAGCGGTGTGGATAGGGCACTGCTGCAAAGGATAAGCGAGGCAGACAACCAGGTAAAAAAAATGAATATGAGGGGGGGCCTCATATGAGAAATGATTGCTAAAGCGCGTCGCATTTGCTGATAAGGATGGTTCCTGTTGATTGCCCGTAGCCGGAAGTACACAGTTCATTCCAGCTTATATATACCTACAAACGTAATATATCGCAAAAAAAAAGCAACTTATGTGTCCGGTTCGGTGCGGAGACCTTTAGCGTCTCTTTCAGAGCAGCGCATGTAATTTATAGAGCAGGGCAAGGGCTTCACGCGGGGTCATGTCATCAATACTTATCTGCCTTAATTCATCGATGACCGGATGGGACGGCTGACGGAACAGGGAGAGCTGACTGGGTTTGCTTTTATCGTTGGCGTGACGTTTCCTGGCAGGATCTGCTGATAACCGCTGGTAGTCAAATTCTCCGTGATCAATACGTCTGAGAATCTCTTCGGCCCGTTCCACTACGTGCGGAGGGACACCGGCCAGAGCTGCGACCTGGATGCCGTAACTGCGGCTCGTGCCGCCTTTCACAAGCTTGTGCAGAAAGATAATCGTATTGTTCCACTCTTTTACGGCCACAGAAAGATTTCTCGTTCGTGGCTGGCTTCGGGCCAGTTCCGTCAGTTCATGATAGTGCGTTGCAAACAGTGTCTTAACTCCCGCTGCGTCTTTATTAATAAGAGCCTCAGCGACCGCCCAGGCAATGGAGAGACCATCGTAGGTCGAGGTTCCCCTGCCTATCTCATCAAGGATTACGAGGCTGCGCGGTGTCGCGTTATTGAGGATATTTGCGGTTTCACTCATTTCAACCATAAAGGTGGATTGTCCCCGGCGCAGATCATCCATTGCGCCGACCCTGGTAAAAATCCGGTCGACAATTGTTATTGAAGCACTGTCAGCCGGCACGAAACTGCCCATCTGGGCCATCAGCACGATCAGGGCAGTTTGTCGCAGAATAGTTGATTTGCCAGCCATATTAGGGCCGGTAATGATCAGCATCTGGTTTTTTGTCTGGTCAAGAGTAATATCATTTGGAACAAATTTCCCGGCAGCAAGTGCCCGTTCAATGACCGGGTGACGCCCCTCTATGATAGTAATTGATTTGTCGTTAGAGATCTGCGGTCTTCGATAATGATAGTGCCTGGCGACTTCACCAAGGCAAGTGAGCACATCGATCTGAGCGAGCACCTGAGCCGCCTTGAGCAGACGTGAACTGTTGCTTGCGAGCTGGCTGCGAATCTCAAGAAAGAGGCGGTATTCGAGATCGAGACGCCGCTCCTGGGCATTAAGAACGCTATTTTCAAATTCTTTCAGTTCAGGCGTGATAAAACGTTCGGCGTTAACCAGGGTCTGTTTACGAATATAATGGACGGGGATCTTGTCCAGATTGCTCTTGCTGATCTCGATGAAGTAGCCGAATACCCGGTTGTAACCTACTTTCAGCTTTGTGATACCGGTTTCTTTACGCTCCTGTTCTTCCAGGCCAAGAATCAGCTCCTTCCCGTCTCTTAACAGCAAGAGCAGCTCATCGAGTTCTTTGTTGAATCCTTTTCTGATCAGATTTCCATCACGCAGGGTAATCGGGGGATCTTCGGCGATGGATTTTTCCAGCAGGTCATGGAGGTCGGAGAGTGTGTCGAATTCATGCCTCATCTGCTCAAGCTTTGCTCCCTCGCAGCCCTTCAGAAGCTCGTATATTTCGGGGAGCCTGGTAAACGACTGCTTCAGGGCCAGCATGTCGCGACCATTGCCATGACCAAGTACCATGCGGCTGTTGAGACGTTCAAGATCATAAATAGAAGCCAATAACTCCCTGAGCTTCTGGCGTAATGTTGAGTACTGGTGCAGATGAGCAACCGCCTCAAGCCGCCGGTTTATCCTTCCTTCATCCTGCAGTGGATGCAGCAGCCAGTGTTTGAGCAGCCGGGCGCCCATCGGGGTGCGGGTCTGGTCGAGTACCGACAGTAGGGAACCCTCGCGTTTGCTGCCGATAATGGTCTGGGTCAATTCCAGGTTTCTCCTGGAGGCATCGTCTATCAGTAAGACCGAGTCGAGTTCAATAGGAACAAGCTTTTCAATATGATCAATGTCTGTTTTCTGTGTTTCCCGCACGTAGTCAAGCAGGATTGCAGCAGCAATGAGACCCTGCTGCATGGCACCGCAACCAAAACCATCGAGGCTGATAACATTGAAATGCTCAGTGAGGCACTGTCGGCTGCTCTCCAGGTGGAACAGGTGCGATGGACGCGGAGTCAAACAGATCCCGGAAAGCTGCAGCTCGGCTGCTTTAATCAGGGGCTGCAGCAGAACTTGATCTGCTTCATCAAAGAGCAGTTCTGCAGGCGACATCCGGGAGAGCTGGTCGAGAAGCTGTTCCGGGGCACTGCCTGTATCGTGGAATTCTCCTGTTTGAAAGGCACCGGTACTGACATCAAGAAAACTGATGCCCCATGAATTGTCCGCATTACGATCGGCATGAGATATGGCACAGACATAGCGATTTTCTTTCTCATCCAGCAGCTGATCATCGGTCACCACGCCGGGGGAGATAACGCGGATCACTTCGCGTTTGACAATTCCCTTGGCCTGGGCCGGATCTTCTGTCTGTTCACAGATTGCTACCCGTTTGCCGGCGCGAACAAGTTTGGCGATATAGGAGGGGGCCGCATGGTAGGGTATCCCGCACATTGGAATAGTGGCAGTGTCACTCTTATTGTTTCGTGAAGTAAGGGTGATGTTGAGGATCTTTGAGGCAATCTCTGCATCCTCAAGGAACATTTCGTAAAAATCTCCCATCCGGTAGAAAAGGATCTCATTCTCGTATTTTTCCTTAATAGCAAGATATTGCCGAAGCATCGGCGTCATTTTAAGCGGAGCAGTCATCGTTGGTTGTTCTGTGATTGATAATAAGTCTGGAATTCAGGGAGGAAACGGTCGTATGTTGTTTCAATATGTTCCGGAATTGCACGAACGTCAGCCAGCACCGTCATGAAGTTCACATCGTCACGCCAGCGCGGTACAATATGAAAATGGAGATGGTCGGCGATTCCTGCACCCGCTTCACTGCCGATATTAAGACCGATATTAAAGCCGTCCGGCTGCAGGATACGGCGGAGAATAGCGGTTGCTGCGCTGACGAGTGCCATGAGCGGGGTGGTCTCTTGTGCATCAAGCTCAGTGATGCAGGAGACATGCCGGGCGGGAGCGACTAGCAGATGTCCGTTGGTGTAAGGAAATCGGTTGAGCAGGCAGACACAGTCCCCGGTTCGATAAAGCAGAAGATCCTCTTTTAAAAACGATTCTTTACCGGGCGGCTCGAATAGGCATGCCCCGGGGTGGACCGCTTTGCCAAGGACATGTTCCATCCGCCAGGGACTCCAGATGGTTTTCATGGCAGCGTCGGAAGCATCTGGAGTTCTGCGGAAAGGGTCTCTCTTCCGACGGTCAGAAGAGCGTAGGTTCCAGGGCTGCCGTACCGGCCGGTTCCCTGGAAGCTGCCGGGATTGACGTAGAGGATATCGCCGCGCCAATGTACTACCGGCTCATGGGTGTGACCGTAAACAATGCAGTCCGCATCATAAAACCGATCATACAGACGTTCCTCGATGGTATGCTTGCTGCCGCAGCCATGACAGACGGCGATCTTGTATCCACCAATGCACACAAACAGCGATTCCGGAAGCATTTCTCTGGCCTTCCGTTCACACATGTTTCCGTGAACGGCAAACAATGCTTTTGAGCGGAATACCGCAAGTACATCCATATCGATTATATCACCGGCATGAATGATTGTCCCGCAGGCTGCAAAAGCAATCTCCGTTTGCTGCCTGAATAGTTCGTTGACAACGTGCAGATGCGTATCTGATAGAATGCCAATTTTCTGATCCATGGTGTTTCACATTTTACCTTTATATTATACAGAGTCAGGTAGCCGAAGCTTATAAAAAAAGAGTCATAGCGAAAAAAACAGGAAGCAGGGTGCATTCACTATTACATTAGCGGTTGTAAAATACGAGCAGAGCCGGGTATAATGGATGGTTACGGATTAATTTTACTGTTACCGGTTCAGCCCGGTCCGTTCATCTGGTGCTTGAGGGACGGAAATGCGGCAGCCGGTTATTTCGAAGGAGAATTGTTATGTTTACTGCATCAGATCTACGCAAGGGCTTGAAAATACTCATCGACGGTGAGCCGCATATCATTTCTGATTTTCAGTTTGCCAAACCGGGAAAAGGCCAGGCACTCTACCGCTGTAAGTTGAAGAATATGATAACCGGCTCTCAGTTCAGCAACACCTACCGCTCAAACGACAAATTTGAGAAAGCGGAGCTTGAAGAGCGTACCATGCAATACCTCTACAGCCAGGGCGATGAGTATCATTTCATGGATACCGATAATTACGAGCAGCTGTTTCTGACCAGAGAGCAACTCGGTTCCAATGTCAACTTTATGGTAGACAATATGGAGGTCGTGGTACTGTTTTTCGGTGACACGTCCGATTGATATCAGCCTGCCGATCTTTGTCAACCTGCTGGTAACCCAGGCAGATCCCTGGGCCAGGGGTGACACTTCCGGCAGCGATACCAAGCCTATTACCGTAGAGACCAATTACCAACTCAATGTTCCACCATTTGTAGAGGAAGGGGACCGGATTCAGATTGATACCAGAACCGGGGAGTATGTGACCCGCGTCAAAGAGTAGCAACCGTGATGAATCTGCAAGGGTTGCATGTGCGTGCAGCCCTTTTTCGCTCCATCCGCTCCTTTTTTCACCGTGAACACTTTCTGGAAGTCGATACACCGGTTCGTCAGCCGGTATTGCTGCCGGAGAGCAACATTCTGCCTGTTCAGGCTGATTCCTGGTTCCTCCAGCCCTCTCCTGAACAATGCATGAAGCGCCTTCTCAGCCGGGGATGCCGGAAAATTTTCCAGATATGCCCCTGCTTCAGGGCGGGGGAACGGGGGCGGCATCATCTGGAAGAATTTACCATGCTTGAGTGGTACCGGCTGGATAGCGATTACCAGGACCTGATGACTGATTGCGAAAAATTGCTTCGCCATGTCTTCTTCGAACTTTCACATGCTGAACAATCGTGCGCAGCAATCAACGGGTCTCGACTCGGGACGATGTCTCTTGACGAGCCGTGGGAGCGTTTGAGTGTTGCACAGAGTTTCGATAAATTTTCACCTGTCAGGCTTAAGAGCGCCTTGCTCGATGATCGATTCGACGAGATGATCGTTGAGCATATCGAGCCCCACCTTGGCCGTTCCCGTCCGACATTCCTGTTTGACTATCCTGCCGAGTGTGCTTCTCTTGCCTGCCTTAAGCCGGGAGATGCAAGCGTGGCCGAGCGTTTTGAACTCTATATCGGTGGGCTGGAGCTGGCAAACGGGTTCAGTGAACTGACCGACGCCGATGAACAGCGCAGCCGGTTTCTCAAGGAACGGGAGCTTCTCCAGCCGCAACACAGGAACATGCCATTGCCCGAAAAATTCCTTGCGGATCTTGCCTCCATCAAAAAGGCTGCAGGTATCGCCTTTGGCCTGGATCGATTGCTGATGTTGTTGTTATCTGAACAATCTATAGAACAGGTTGTCAGTTTCTCTCCTGCCGACTGGTAGGAGAGAAAGAGCCACCGAATCGTCTGAACGCTTCCCCGTATTGCAGGAATTCAGCCCGAACGCCTGGTTCGATACTGCTTCCTGTCTCTGTTGGCAGTCCTTTTTCCCTGCTGTTCTTGAATTTTTCGACTTTTACTGTTTCGGGGGAAGAAGGCCTCTTCAATCAATTTGCGCTGTCGATTGCGCTCAGCCTGGTTTCTCGCCACTTCTATGACCGTTTCCTTGATCGGATGAATGCCGGTGACATACATGGCTGTCGAGAGGGTACCCGGGGTGGGTGTGAAGTCCTGAAACTGCCGTATGTCAAGTTCCAGGCCCTGTAACTTCTTAATCATTTCTCTGGTGTCTGCTTCCGTGCATCCGGGATGGGCACTGATGATATAGGGGGTTATTCCCGGTTTTTTGCCAAGACGCCGTGAGATGGCCCGGTAGGTATCGATGAATTGCCTGAGCTGCTGGTGTGATTCCTTGTGCATCAGCTCCAGCACCTCTTTTTCGGTGTGTTCAGGAGCTATTTTAAGATTGCCTGGAATATGCCTGCTGATCAAGGTTTCAAGCAGCCTTGGGGTCTTCTGCAACAGGCTCGTTCTCAAACCGGAGGAAATAAAGGCGTGCCTGACACCTGAGACCTGCAAAACCTGATCGAGTAAAAAGATGAATAGTTTTTCGTCAATAATAAGGTTTTTACAGAGTGTTGGAAACAGACAATCGTGTTTGGCACAGGAGCCGATACCACACCTGGTTCCAAAGAGGTTGGCAGTCGGGCCCTCCGAGATCGCTGATGGTTCCGTCAAAACCGTTTTGGCCGGCTATTTCCTGAATTTCTGCAATAATCGATCCGACGCTCCGGCTCGTCGTCGCGGGTCCCTGATGTCTGCTGATAGCGCAGAACGAGCAGTTCCCTGAACAGCCGCGAACAATGGTGATCGAATTTTTGATGGTTTCATAGGCTGGGATATCAGGTGTCAGCGGATGAGGGAGCCGACTGAACGGGAGTTCGTAGAGTGTATCAAGTTCATTTGTCTGCAGCGGTTCCATCGGGGGATATTGGACAATCCAGACAGCCTGCTGTTTTTGTATCAGTATCGATTTTGTCCGGGCACGTGCCTGGCTGTCGATCATCTGCTCGGCACGCATGAATAACCGGAGATCCTTCTCGATTTCCTGCCAGGACGGCAGTTCCTTAATCTGCAGACCATCTGCGCAGGCGGCTTGCCTGAGTTGGCTGATATCCCCATCGTTCATTCTGATACAGCTGCCGCCAATGCCGGTAAGATGCTTTTGACCGCTCAGGCGGCTGGCCACTTCGACGATAGTCTTTTCAGCCATGCCGTAGGCGACGAGGTCAGCTTTGGAGTCGCTCAGATGAGAGCCCCGCAGCCGGTCCAGTTTATAATCGTAATGGATGAACCTGCGCAATGATGCCTCGATTCCGCCGAGAACGACTGTCACGCCATGGTAAGCTTTTCGGCACAGATTTGTATAGATAAGAACAGCCCTGTCCGGTCGGTAGCGGTTTTCCCTTGTTCTTTCTGAAGATCTCCAGGGGTTGCCTGCGGGAGAATATGAGTCAAAGTCCCGCACCTTGCCGTTACCGGAATAATTGGCCACAATGGAGTCGAGATTACCCCCGGTGATACCAAAAAAGAGGCGGGGACGGCCAAAGCGGCGGAAATCTTCCTCAGTATCAAAGCGGGGCTGCGGCAGTACTGCCACCCGATAACCGTGGTTTTCAAGGAGCCGACCGATCAGGGCGATACCAAAAGATGGATGGTCGACGTAAGCATCGCCGCTGACCAGGACAATGTCGACATAATCCCATCCTCTTTCCCGGCATTCTTCCGGTGTGACAGGCAGCGGTTTGACCTTTTTTAGCACCATGAAATCTATCGTAAAAATGGTTAGAGAATCCCTTCTTCTCCCGGCAGTGGAAATATGTTTGCAGAAAGAAACTAGTAATACACAAAGTATTTCGTCGCCAGAATCTTTTACGTTGGATGGATATCCCGCTGCTGATGAATTGCTTAACGAGCAGCAGATTGTCAGGGAAACGATTAAAATGATTTTGTAAAATGTTCCTGAAATGGTAGTAATAATTATTGTTCTTCATTGAGGGATAGTTTGGATGTCTTTTTTTAAAGCAGGATACCTTTTCCGCAGGTGGTGTGGTGTTTGAAATCATACGCTTTCTCGATATACTTGAAGAAGAAATGAAACACTACCGGGTGCCGGTCGTTGATCTGATTGGCGTGCAGACCTCCGATCCTTTCCGGGTGCTTATTGCCACCATTCTTTCGGCTCGGACCAAGGATGAAGTAACAGCTGTTGCCTCGGCCCGGCTTTTCGCACGGGCTCCCGATGTGAGAGCTCTGGCGGAACTTGATGGGGCCGAGATAGAAAAGCTCATCTATCCGGTCGGCTTTTATAAAAGCAAGGCGGCTCATCTCGTTAAAACGGCGAGAATGCTTATCGATTCCTATGATGAAAAAATTCCGGACGTCCTTGAAGAGCTGGTAAAACTGCCTGGTGTGGGAAGGAAAACGGCCAATCTCGTTCTGTCCGTTGCTCATGACATCCCGGCAGTTTGTGTTGATACCCATGTACACCGTATTCTCAATATCTGGGGATATGTCAGAACAAAAACACCTTATGAGACGGAAATGGTTGTACGCAACACTCTGCCGGCAGTTCACTGGAGCAGAATAAACAGGCTCCTGGTTGCCTTCGGGCAGGCTATTTGCCGGCCGGTTGCGCCACATTGCGATGTTTGTATTTTACGTCCTGATTGTGCACAAAATAACGTTGTCCCAAGAAAAATTTAGCATGGTGACTCATGGTTCAAAGCAATAGAACGTACCGGATCGTGCTTGCCGATGATCATGTCCTGATCCGGCATGGCATCAAGAACATTATTTCTCAGGACCCGAGCCTGGAAATTGTCGGGGAGGTATGTGACGGTGATGAATTGCTGGCCTACCTGAAAACCGATCTCCCTGATCTGCTTATTCTGGATATTTCCATGCCAAAAATGAGCGGTATCGATCTTGCTGATGTTATAAAGAAGAAATGGTCCGGTTTGAAAATTTTAATGCTGACGATGCACAAGAATAAACAGTTCTTTTATCGGGCCATGTCCGCAGGCGCAGATGGTTACCTGATAAAAAACGATTCCGGTGAGGAGATCTTGCAGGCAATCAAAAAGATACGTGCGGGAAGAACCTATATAGCCCCCTTGCTGGCAGAAGACTTCACTGAAGATGTTCTCAATTCCTATAGAAAGCAGGTTGCAAGTCCATTCAAGGATTTGACCAAAAGAGAAAAGCAGGTGCTTTCTCTTGTTGTTGAAGGACATACATCGAAGGTCATGGCTGGTATTTTGAATCTCAGTCCCCGCACCGTAGATCACCATCGTTCCAACCTTTTGAAGAAGTTCGATATGAAAAACAGTGTAGATCTGGTGAATTATGCGCTACGCAACGGCTATGTCGCCATCGATTAGAAGGTTTTAACCAAATGTTCATGACCCTTTTCGCTGAAACTGTTCAAGGTGTTGAAATAAATGATTTTAATGGCGCTTGTTCAGCCTATTGTAAAAATAAAATTTGCGCGCTCAAATCGTGAAATATCCGGGCTGAATCAAGGAAGGATTTTCTATCCAGATTCTCAAAAAACACTTTGTACAAGAAAATGTTCAAGGTAATCCTCTCCGGTCACACTTCCTAAGAATTGAGAAACAATGCAACAATACCATCAAACTAGGTAAATATACCCAGTCATGAATTGGTAGTTGCCTCCATTGTTATTGGCGTCTGGTTATGTAATAATTTCAGAGTCTCCAGAGAATAGTACAACTCCAACGGTGAGGATATGAACAAGGAAAAATTGATAGCGGATATCGCAGATTCAGCAGAGATGACCAAAGTTGCCGCGGGCAAGGCACTCGACCGTGTCCTGGCACACATGGCCGAGGCAATGGAACGGGGCGAACGGGTAACCTTGTCCGGATTTGGTTCCTTTCGCGTCGTTGAACGGGCAGAGCAGAAAGGAAGAAATCCCCAGACGGGACAAGCCTTGACGATTCCTGCTCACAAGGTGGTAAAATTCCGGCCGGGAAAGAAGCTCTGTAACAAGGTAAAACCCTGATCCGAAAACGCACTCTTGGCGGTTTTGTCTGACGATGAGTGCGTATTTTGCGAAGCGCACGTTCTTATCATTTTAACGCAGATTCTCAGGTGCGTATTTTGAAATGATGCCCTGGGGCCGGGCACCTGTGGTTTTTGTGCATTGACTTCTTATGATTCTATCAGATGTTCGCCGCTTGATTTCTGCTATTGCTGCAGATTCGCCATAGCCAGAGACAAATACCGCTGATCAGCATGACAATACTGAGTAATTGACCCATTGAGATCAGGCCGAACAGCATACCGATCTGGGGGTCCGGTTGTCTGACCAGTTCAACCATTATGCGAAATATTCCGTAACATATCAGGAAGAGCGCGAGCAGGGAGCCATGGGGCCAGCAGGACTGGGTCTGCCACGGTTTTTTGTGCAACGACCACAGAATAAGAAAGAGGACAAGTCCCTCCAGTAACGCCTCATAAAGCTGTGAAGGATGGCGGGGCACCGCTCCCCCGCCCGGGAAGATCATTGCCCAGGGCAGATCCGCCGGTTTTCCGAATAATTCGCCGTTTATGAAGTTTCCGATTCTTCCCAGCCCCAGACCGATCGGGATCGTGACAACATAGATGTCGGCAACCGTCCAGAAATCGAGCTTTTTAAGCTTGCAGAAAATAAGACCGCCAATGATCAGCCCGATGGCGGCACCGTGAAATGACATTCCTCCAGACCATGTTGCCGGTATTTCCATCGGGTGCTTCAGATAGTAGGGCAGGTTGTAAAAAACGACATAACCAAGCCTGCCACCGAGAATTAAAGAAACAATCAGAACGATATTGAGATTCTCGAAATGGCTTTGCAACGGTTTATACGGGAGTGACTTTACCTGAAATTTCACGAGTTGATAGCTGGCAATGAAGCCAAGAACATACATCAGTCCATACCAGCGTATCTTCAACGGTCCGAGGTGCAAGAGTACAGGATCAATAGCGGGAAAGGGGAGCATGCTTATTAGTCCTCTGCTGATTTTTTGTCTTTCGGACCACCCTCGAATTCGGCTGAGCCCTTTATTTTTCGCAAATGGACCTGCAGGATGGAAAGGGCTGCAGGTGTCACTCCTGAAATACGTGATGCCTGTCCCAGCGAGAGAGGTTTGACCGTACTCAGTTTTTCCACCACTTCATTGGAGAGACCGGAGAGTGTCCGATAATCAAGGTCCTGCGGCAGCTTGAGTGTCTCCATCTTGCGGAATCGGGACACCTGTTCGTTCTGTCGCTCGATATAACCGCTGTATTTAATGCGGAGTTGTATTTCTTCTTTGAACCTGGAGTTGTTCAACGTAATGACGGCATCACTGTTTTCTCCAAGCGGCAAACGTGGCAGGTGTGATATTTCTATCTCAGGACGACGCAAAAGGTCAGCCAGCATTGATTTTTGTTTGAGCCCAACACTGCCAAGGGATGCAAGCACACGGTTTAATTCCGCCGTTGGACGTATTGCAATAGATTCCAGCAGGTTAATGCCGTTGTCGATTTCGGCCTGTTTGGCAAGAAATGTTTGGTAGCGCTCCCGGGGCAGCAGCTTTATCCGATGACCATGCTTGCAAAGTCGGGTGTCGGCATTGTCTTCTCGGAGCAGCAGCCGGTACTCAGCCCGTGAGGTGAAGAGGCGATATGGCTCCTTGGTGCCTCTCGTGACCAGGTCGTCAATGAGAACACCGATATAGGCTTCAGATCGATCGAGGACGAACGGTTCCTGGCCATTAATAGAGTGAACGGCGTTTATTCCGGCCATCAGCCCCTGGGCGGCTGCTTCCTCGTAACCCGAAGTGCCATTGATCTGACCGGCGAGAAAAAGTCCCTTGATTCGCTTCGTTTCAAGTGAAGGGAGCAGTTCAAGCGGATCGACGTAATCGTATTCAATGGCGTAACCCGGCCGGATGATTACCGCCTTTTCCAGTCCCTTGATACTTCGCACCATGGCAACCTGGGTGGCCAGAGGCAGGCTTGTCGGGATGCCGTTAGGGTAGACCTCTGTCGTCTCAACTCCTTCGGGTTCGAGAAAGATCTGGTGGCGCGGTTTTTCGGGAAAACGCATGACCTTATCTTCAATGGACGGGCAATAGCGGGCCCCGATTCCTTCGATGATTCCGGCATACATCGGTGACTGATCTATGGAGCCCCTGATGATGGCGTGGGTATTTTCGTTGGTATAGGTGATATAGCAGGGCGATTGCGGCTGCCGGTATGCACCGCCGTTGGCGAAACTGAAAAAAACCGGTGGCTCATCGCTGTGTTGCGCTTCAAGCTGCGAGTAGTCTATACTGTTTGCATCGAGCCGGGGGACCGTCCCGGTCTTCATGCGGCCTACCGAAAATCCCTGGGATTTGAACCACTGGGCCAAACTTATTGAGGGGGTGTCCCCCATGCGTCCAGCCGGGAAGTTTTTAAGACCGACATGGATACGTCCGTTCAGGAAGGTACCGGTTGCAACAACAACAGCCTTGACGCGCACCTCCTCACCAAGGGAGGTTTTCAGCCCGGAGATCCGGCCGTCCTCGACGACCAGTGAATCAACGACGGTCTGCCTGATGGTCAGATTCTCCTGGTTCTCAAGAATATGTTTCATCCTGAGCCGATACAGCAGACGGTCGGCCTGTGCTCTGGAAGACCTGACAGCAGGACCCTTGCTGGTATTCAAAAGGCGAAACTGAATGGACGTTTCATCGATATTCCGGGCCATTTCACCGCCGAGAGCATCAATTTCGCGGACCAGATGTCCTTTTGCCAGGCCGCCGATGGCTGGATTACAGGACATGGCCCCGATGGTATCAACATTAATTACAGCAATCAGTGTCCGGCAGCCCATGCGTGCCGCAGCAAGGGCGGCCTCACAGCCGGCATGTCCGGCGCCAATTACGGCTACATCATAGGTGTTCAGGTCATCCATATCTCTTGTCTGCTGTCGTGACCAGCTTTTTCCTGTTCGTTTTTGTTTCAGCGCAAAGTGCGGACATCGGCCTTATTCCAGCTGATGAGGGCCCAGCGCTGGGGAAATCTTCTTTTGATGAGCAGGTGTGCATCACTCTTTTCTATAATTCTGCTGCGCAGAAATTGCTCCAGCCGTTTTTCTTCCTTAGCCGAGAGATCCCTGAACATCCAGCGGTACGTCTCCATTGCTTCGTCAAAGTTGTTGAACGTGAGTTCACTGGCCAACTCGATGTGTGCAATAGCGGGATGTATGCCAAGACTATAGAGTATGTTGAGGGTGTAGATGTAGTCTGGACCGGAATTGAATTCTCTGCCAACAGCCTCGAAAACATCCGGATCAAAAGGAGTGGGTGCGATTCTATCGACGATAATCACCTGTTTTGCGGCATGAGCGTCGAGTTTGTTGATGCCGGCAGCCAGGTCTTCAATATTCATGGAACGAGAGGCGATGGCAATATCGTGCAAACCGATCTGATGCTCTTCCCAGTTATCCTCCCAGGCGCAGCATCTGGTTGTGATGTTGCCAATGTTCTGTTTCCGTGCCGAGGTCTCAAGACTTGTCAGCATTCCTCTGGAGTAATCAAGTGCGGTGAGAGCCCTGACTTTTTTGGCAATGGGCAGTGCAAGCGTTCCCGGACCGCAGCCGACGTCAAGAACAGACATGTCCGGGTCAATTGTCAGGTGATGCAGAAACAGCTCAATGAACGGAGATGATGCGTTTCGCCTGCTGAAGGATGCAGCTTTTTTGTCCCACTCGGGGGCACCTTTACTTTTCCAGGACTTTTGCAAGCGGTCGTTGAGCCAGAGACGGCTGCCAGTCTATGTCCTCGTAATGACGTATGGTTTGCTTCCTGATCATCATTAGGGCCGAGTTATCGGAGATTATTTTCCCAGGCAGAACTGTTCAAATATCAGATCGAGAACATCTTCTGTCGTTGTTTCACCGACGATCTCGCCGAGGTGGTCAAGACAGTCAAGCAGATCGATGGCGACAAGGTCATTGGTGAGTCCCATTTCAAGTCCCGTAACAACACGGAGCAGGGACTGGCGTGCACGTTCAAGAGCCGCCTTGTGACGGAGATTGGGGGTACAGCCCTCTTCCTGCCATTGTTCACGCCCTTCGGTAATACGATTGAAGATAACCTGCTTGAGCCTGGCAAGGCCCGCTTGCGTCAGGGCCGAAATTTCCAGGCAATCATGGAGCAAAGCCTGGTCTTTTGAGCGATCCAGTCGAGCTTCAAGATCACTCTTGTTGATCAGCGTCAAGTTCGGCTTATGGCTGACGGTTTGAAATAGTTCCCTGTCACCACTGCTCAGGGGCCGTGATCCATCAACAATGAAGAGTACAAGATCAGCGCGGTTTATAGAATCACGGGCACGTTTAATGCCGAGCTGCTCAACCTCTTCGGCATTGTCGCGAATTCCAGCGGTATCGACTATCTTGACGGGAATCCCGTGAATATCGACATACTCTTCAATGGTGTCTCGAGTGGTACCGGGGATAGGGGTGACAAGGGCGCGCTCTTCCTGCAGGATAGTATTGAGAAGGCTTGATTTTCCGACATTGGGAAGCCCCACTATAACGACGTATACTCCTTCCCGGAAAATGCGGCCGCTGTCAGCGCTTGCGATCAGGTTCTCAAGGGGGAGAAGGCCTTCTCGATGCAACTGCTCGAGCAGGCTGAAATGGTCGATAATTTCCACATCTTCTTCCGGGAAGTCAATGGCCACTTCAAGCATTGCCATGATAACAACAAGAGCGCGGCGTATCTCGTCCACACGACCGAAAAGCGCACCGCTCATCTGTTCAAGGGCGAGATCGACACCTTTGCGGGTGCGGGCCGAGAGGATATCTATTACTGCTTCAGCCTGGGTCAGGTCGATGCGGCCGTTAAGGAAGGCCCGTTTGGTGAACTCACCAGGCTGTGCGAGTACCGCACCCTGGCTGACGAGCAGCTCGAGTACCGATTGCAGTACCACAAACCCCCCATGGCAATGAATTTCGACAACATCTTCCCGTGTATAGGTTCGAGGGGCCTCCATATAGACGGCCAGAACCTCATCAAGAAGATGCTCATCTGCTGGATTGACAATAGTGCCGTAATAGAGACGGTGTGATTCAAATGAACAGCTTGATGCCGCAGGACGGTATACCCGCTTGAGGATGTCCAGGGAATTGGGTCCACTGAGCCTGATAATCCCGATCCCCCCGGCCCCCGGTGGGGTCGAAATGGCACAAATGGTGGTCTCGGTGTTGTCTCTGCTGCTCATCAGCAACGGCCTTCTAAAAAAGAACAGGCCGGACTTTGGCGTCCGGCCTGTATTTACTGCTGCATGTCGGTTTGTCTCGGTCCTGTATCGAACAGGTCAAAGCTACTCGTTTTCACTATTCTGGCTGCCATTGTCCTTTTTTGGGTGTTTTCCCCGAGGCCGCTTGCGACTGTTGTTTTTACGGGCTTTACCGGGTTTGTATATCAGTACCTTCTTGAATAATCCTTCACCGATACTGCGACTCCTGATCTCCGGGTCTTCCTGCAGCGCAACATGGACAACCCTGCGCTCGGATGGATTGAGTGACGAGATTACCTGGGTTTTACCGTTCTCTTTGACAAGGGCACTGTACTCAAGGGCAAGTTCCTGAAGCTGTTGATATCGCTGTTCACGATAGTTGCCGACATCAATGGTAAGCTGCACCCTGCCCGGCAGTTTTTTGGAAACAATTTTTCGAAGCAGGTACTGCAGGCTGTCTAAGGTTTTTCCTTCCTGGCTGACCAATAGCTCTTCATGTTCGGAACTGACGTTGCAGTGAGCAGTACCGGTGATATCCGTGACTGTTATCGTCGAAGGACAGCCCATCAGTTCAAGAACCTTGCCCAGTTCCTTACTGATGAGGTCAATGGTCTCACTCGATAAGGCAACGACTTCCCGCTGCTTTCCATCTTCTGCCGGCAGATCGGTTTCTGACTCTGCTTCACTATCATCAACAGGAAACGCCTCTTCTCTGACCGGAGCAGCAATGTCTCTGGGCTGTTTTTCTTGTTTTTTCGGAGCGGCAGCCTGGTTTTTAGGAGTTGATTTAGTGCCGGGTTTTGAGGGACTTGCCGCTTTTACTGCTTTTGGCTGTTCCTGGTCCTGAATGGAAACCCTGATATGGGCTTTTTTCCGGATCAGTCCAAATATGCCTGCTGAACCGGTTTCCACAACCTCTATCGTCAGATTTTCCTGGGCGACGCCAAGAGTTTCACACGCCTCTTTCATAGCGGAGGCGACATCTTTGCCGTAAAAATTTTTTATATCCGGTGACATAGGGTAATCCTGAGTAATGTTCTTCCTCTTATACCATGCACGTCTTCGTCATGAATTGGATGCCTGTTACGTGGCAGCGGGGGACGGTTTTTTCTGCCGGTTGATCAGGTATTGCTGCAGTATTGAGAGAAGATTGTTTGTAAACCAGTATAAGACCAGTCCCGATGCAAAATTGACAAACATCACGGTAAAGATCAATGGCAGAAACATCATGATCTTTGCCTGGGTCGGGTCTGCGGTTGTCGGGGTCATCTTCTGCTGCAGAAACATAGACGCTCCCATCAGCAGGGTGAGGACCGGCAGACCGCCAAGGTAGGGCAGGTCAAAGCCAAGGTAGAGGCGGTCAGGTGCAGAGAGATCGGTAATCCACAGCATGAAAGGAGCATGTCGCAGTTCGATGGACTGCAGCAGAACCTTATACAGGGAGAAGAAAACCGGTATCTGGAGTACCATCGGCAGGCAGCCGCCTAAAGGGTTCACCTTGTAGGTCTTGTAGAGACTCATTGTCTCCTGGTTCAGTTTGGTGGGGTCGTTCTTGTACTTTTCCTTGAGTTTGACCACCTTTGGTTGCAATTTCTGCATATTCTTCATGGACTTGAGGCCTTTTTGCGTAATTGGCCAGAAGGCACCTTTGAGAAGAATGGTGACCAGGATGATGGCTACCCCGTAATTGCCGAATATTGAGTAGAGCCAGTTGAGCAGGTAAAGCATGGGCTTGGCGATAACATCGAACCAGCCGAAGTTTACTATTTTAGCAAGATTGTAACCGGTCTTGTTCAACAGTGTCAGTTTTTTCGGACCGTAGAAGATGGTGTAGGCGTAAGATTTGTCTGTATTAGGTGCCAGCGTGTCCAGTGCCGATTGAATATCTATACTGACGAACTCATCCCTTGCATTCATGGTGATTGCTACCGGGCTGTGTTCCGGGATGATGCCGGTCATAAAATAGGTGCCCTGGTAGGCGACCCATTCCACCGAGCTCTGTATCGTTTTCGGGCCGTCTTCAAAATTTTTCAGTTTGAATGTCTGCAGTCCGTTGGCCTCATCATAAATAGCCGGCCCGCGGGTAAGCCAGTTACTTGCTTTGGTAATCTCGGTGAAGGGCATATTGCGCTGGTACAACCCTGCAGCGCCCTGCTGGATCTGAGAACTTCCGTTGATAACCGTTGTCGTATGCTTGATGATGTAGTCATCGCGCTTAAGCTCGTAACGGCGTACCACCTCAAGACCGTTTGCCTGCTTGGCGCGCATCGTGATATTAGCATTGCCCGACGAGTCAAATCGTATCGTGTCATGGTCAAATGTATAGAGAACATTTTGAGGAATAGCCGTACCCCAGGAGAAGGCTAACGGGTATCCCTGTTCCGCGGTGGTCTTTACAAGCTGAACTCCGGCAGAATCTTTGGTGTTCTTGGCCCGGAAATCCTTAAGCAGGAAGCTGGTAATGGTACCACCAAGTTCACTGAAGGTTGCCTTGTACAAATCAGTCTCAACGCTGATTTCTTTTGCCGGACGGACGGGTTGGGCTGCCGGCACCTGTGTCGCTGCTGCCGCTGCTGGTTGAGCCTGCGGAACTGGTGCCGTTATCTGGGCCGCAGGCGGCTGTTGCTGGGCTTGCGGTACGACCTCTGCTGTCGTTTGCTCTACCGGTACCTGCTGGGTCGGTCCGATGAAAAAATACTGGTAGCCCAGAAGAATGATGAAAGAGATCAAAATAGCCAGAAAGGCTCTGTACATATCCATAGTCGTTTTCTTTGCGGATCCTGTTTAAGTTAAATCCATTCGGCGACAGCCGTTATGGTGATATTTTCTGAAGGCTATCATGCTGCCGGGTCGTAACCACCGCGTGAAAAAGGATGACAACGTAAAACGCGCCAGATTCCTTTTAAGGTGCCGCGAAGGAAACCATAATGTCTAATTGCGTCAATCGTGTAAGCAGAGCAGGAGGGATAGAAACGGCAGGCAGGGGGCAACCAGGGTGAAAACAGATACTGGTAGCCGCGAATTAAAGTGATGAATATACGCGCGAACAGGCCGCATTTTCTGGCAGCTTTCATGTCCTGCTACTGCTCCGAGACATCAGGCGGGAAACAGCCTGGTCTATGAGATATGGAGAATTAAGCGAAAAACCGGGTCGCACTGCGATGACAATATCTGCTTTAGCGGGATATATATCCCGGTTCAGGCGAAACGATTCCTTGAATATCCGTTTAATCCGATTCCTGGCAACTGCTCCTTTCAACTTTCTGCCGACACTGATACCAATTCGATTATAATCAAGGCTATTGGCAAGGTAGATGATGCTGAAGCCGTCACTGTGCCGCCTTTTACCGAGCCTGTATACTGCTTCAAATTCGGGGTTCTTCCTCAACAGGCAATATTTTGGAAGACCAAACCGTTGCAATGAATTCAGGCAGAAAGACTTTTGCGGCCTTTGGCCCTCCGGGCGCTGAGAACTGCACGGCCTGCCTTGGTACTCATCCTGGCTCGGAATCCATGTTTGTTTTTCCGCTTGGTGTTGCTTGGCTGAAATGTTCTTTTACTCATTATTTAAATCCTCATCTGGCTTTCAACATTTCGCAGTATCTAGTCTCTATCAGGCTGACACCAGGTTGATCTGATATAGATAGCTGTTTTTAAACGATTTATGTGTCTTTTTGGTCGATTTACTCGTTCCCCTGAGACAGTAAAATCACAAAAGAGTATTAATAAACATATCTGGTAGAGGCTGTCAAACATTTTCGGAAAAATGGAGGAGTGCTATGGGGGAAAACCGGCGCAGGGAATTGCCGGGAGCAGCGTCAAGTCGATACCGTCAGCTCTTCCGCTTCGCTTTGGCGATTTACCAGCGACAACAAGGAAAATCACACCGCTTCCTCTGGGCCGGTTTTCTCAACTGGTGACAGATGACAAAGAGCATGCCTGTTAGGTTTCACCAGGGCTAACAGGCATGCTCTCGATTTGGAAGGTTAGCGGGCGTCTTGAATCATTTTTTTTCGTTCGCTCTATCGCGTCGCTTTTGCGATTCACCTGCAGCCCGTATGGTTAATCGCAAGCCTTTTGACAAGCAGCCTGTTTCAGCTCGTGGAATAGCCTGGCTAAAGTGTGCTCCCGGCTAGAACTGGCCGGGTTCAGGTTTTTGCCTTGTTCTTTATCACCTGCCATGCTTTATCCGGTACCTTTTTGATAAGGTACTCGTTTAATGCCTTGTGCAGAGCCATTACTGCCAGTGTCGCGCAGTGTTTGTCTGCTGCCGGGAAATGACCGATCTCCTGCAATACCAGTGATGGTGTGATGGCCATGAGCTCTTCTAAGCGTTTACCGATGGCAAGCTCAGCGGTGAATGAAGCGCAGATGGCGCTGGAACCGCAACCGTTGGTTCGATATGAAGCCTTTTGCACTCGATTCTCATGAATTTTTAAAAAAATCTCAATGGTATCACTGCAACTGCCTTTAATACAGGCGGAAGCGTCGGCATCTTCCATGGCACCGTTAAACTGAGGGACCCGCCAGCGTTGAAAGCCTTTCTCGCCATATGCTGCCCTGGCATCTGCAAACGATTTTTCCTGCAGTTCAGCCACGAGTGCTTCAAATTCTTTTTCGTTTAATGCCATAGTCTGCTCATACTTTTCTGGCTACCTTGAATCATCACCTTTTCGTCCGATTTCTGCGTTATGCTGGCAATTTCATCCTCTACATATCAACCAAGCATCCCAAGGGCCTCTCCCTTTTTCAGCCTGACGGTAACTTTGCCCGCATGCCTTGATTGCAAACGATGTCTGATTCCTCAGGTATCCTTTTAAATTACCAGTGAGCTTCCGCGTTAGCCGCTGCAGTGTACTTCAGGTTTCCTGCCTTGAATGTCTTAACGGCTTCAGTAACCGTACCTGCGACATCACTGACCACTTTAATACCCGCGGCCTCAAGTGTCTGGAAAGCTTTAGGACCACAATAGCCGGTGAGGAGGACCTGGGCGCCGTGATTATGAATCATGGTTGCCGCCTGTATGCCTGCTCCTTTGAAAGCATTAACGTTCTCGCTGTTATCAAGGGCTTCATATTCCATTGTATCGCTTTCTACAATAAGAACAAAAGCGGCACGACCAAATCGAGGATCGACCGGATCATTGAGCCCGGGACCTTTTGCTGTAATTGCAATTTTCATATCGTCTCCTTTCGCGTAGATTCAGGCACCACCGCCACCGCCACAGACCTGATCGTCGCCAATCAATGGCAATTTCCCGGCCAGCAGATCTTCCAGGACCGGACGGATTTCAACCCGCTCTGCGTCGTGATATACATCGATGCCGACCTGTTTGAAACCCATCAGGGGACGCATGCCGATTCCCCCCACAATGAGGGCATTTACATTGTTTTCAGCCAGCAGGTTCACCGGAACCATGCAGCCACCCTGTACATGTTCCTGATTTTTGATCGTTGTCACAGAAGTGATCTTTCCGTCGATTGCATCGACGCAGGTGAAGACATCACAGTGGCCGAAATGCCCTGCCCGCTGACCGTCCAGACCGCCTTCCCCTATTGATGGTATTGCTACACGAAGATGTGTCATTTTTACGCTCCATTACATGTTAAAGGTTTAGTACCGGAAGAATTATCTTCTTCGGTTTGTTCATAAGGGCATCAGAGGCCATGATGGTCTGCCAGATATCCTTGATATTTTTGACGAAGGAACACTTTTCGTCATACTCGACAATGGTTTTACCAGCAACCATGGCCCGGGTCACGATCGGGTCAAAGGGAATAGATCCAACGACCATAAGACCTCGTTCTTCCGACTCTTTTTCAATGATTGCCGTGACGTCTGGATTAAGGTCCGCTTTGTTGATACAGACAAGTCCGGGAATATTGAAATGGGTGATCAACTCGGCAACACGCAGCATATCATGCAGGCCTGAAACGCTTGGCTCGACGATAATTACCACCGCGGTTGCTCCGCTGATCGAGGCGATGACCGGACAGCCGATGCCGGGAGGGCCGTCGGTGATGATCAGCGTGCGCTGGGTCTGTTCTGCAAGTTCACGGGCCTGTTTGCGTATGACGCTGACCAGTTTGCCTGAATTTTCCTCGGCAATACCAAGTCGGGCATGCACCATCGGACCGAAGCGGGTATCGGAGGAAAACCATTCGCCGCATTTCTGTGCCGGAAAATCAATGGCCTGCTCGGGACACAATGAGTAACAGACGCCGCAGCCTTCACAGCTGATGGGGTCAACTTCAAAGGTGTCTGATATGGCATCGAACTGACAGAGTTCAAGGCACCTGCCGCATTCGCTGCAGGCTTCTTTGCGGATAATTGCCTTGCCGCCGCCCATGAAGTCAACCCTTTGCCTGATGGTTGGTGCGAGCAGAAGATGCAGATCTGCGGCATCGACATCTGCATCGCAGATCACATGATTCTTGGCCAGGGCCGCGAACGAGCCGGTAAGGCTCGTTTTTCCTGTGCCGCCTTTGCCGCTGATAATGACGATTTCCTTCATTGGTTTACCTTGTGTGCTGAGACAATGTCTTTAATGTCTGAGAAGAGGGTGATAAAAACCTGCCGCCACTGTGGTTCCTCGTCCACGAGCATATGCCCGCGAGAGTATATCTCCGCAATCCGCCTGGCAAAGGGGATCTCCAGCAGGATTGGCAGGGATTCGCTGCGGGCATAATCTCTGACCTCGTCATCCCCGATATCAGCACGATTGATGACAAGCCCGCATGGTATGCCCAGCACTTTCACTGCCTCATGGGCAAGTTTCAGGTCGTGCAGCCCAAATGGCGTCGGTTCCGTCACCAGCAGGACGAAATCACTGTTTTTCATCGAGGCAATCGCCGGGCAGGAGGTACCCGGAGGGGCATCGATAATGACGAGTTCATCCGCTTTGATATCTTTTCGCAGATGATTGATCAGCGGAGGACTCATCGCCTCGCCGATCCGCAGACAGCCATGCATAAAGGTTATCGGCCCCCGCACTCCTACCGCAGTGGTACCAAGCTGCCTTTGTCCTTCTGTTATCGCCTGTACCTTGCAGACCTGCTGGCAGCCTTTGCAGCTATGACACAACTCGGGGAAAAGAAGAACCTTGCCGGCTATGATTGTCAGGGCATTGAACCGGCAGATGTCAACACATTCCCCGCAACCGTTACAAAGCTTGTTATCAATCTGTGGTACAAAGGTGAACACGGGTTGCGGCTCTGAAAGGTCCGGTTTTAAAAATAGATGTGCATTGGGCTCTTCGACATCACAGTCAAGGAGATTCAGTGGCATATCGAGGCTCACCGCCAAATTTGTTGAAACGGTGGTCTTGCCGGTTCCCCCTTTGCCGCTGGCGACACTTATTATCATTGTTTTTTCCTGTTTTTCTAAGATGTGTGCAATTGGTTTAACTTCTCAAGCAGCGCAAGCATTTTTTTTGCAGCCGCAGCATCGGGATGAATGGGAAGCTGCATAAAAAGTCCAAGGCCTTCGGTCTGTTCATGAAATTCCTGGGGATACAGAGGTGAAACGAGAGCACAATTAATAAATGGATTATCGGCCACGATTTCCCTGACGAATTGCAGGCCATTTTGGTCCCGCAGTTCCTCAGCGACAACGACCACATCAATCGAGCCATCTCTTATGATCCGGCGCGACTGCTCGGCAGAATCGACTTGAAATATCTCCAGTCGCTGATCTTTGCCAAGCTCCTGGTTGAACTCAGCAAAAGAATCAGTTTCTTTACCTGCAAGCAGAATATGTAACGTTTTTTTGTTCATGCTTCGGTGTTCCCGTTTTGGATAATCCATTATTAATTTAGGGAGGATGTGCTCCCGTTCACCCTTCTGCCTTGATCTGCCAACTCCTGTGCTCTGAGCAGGGGCTCAATTTTTTTTGTCAATGAGCCGAGGTGTTTTTTGTTTTCGACTGTTTTTTGGTTGTTCGACGCTCTTTATTGTTCCTCGGCATAACCGTACCTCTTTTGTTTTACTTTACTTTGCGAACCATTTTTTTCTGAGCAGGTCGATCCTTTTTGCTGCGCTGACCGGAATGACAACCGGGCATGACAAAATCTTTGATTGACCCGCCACGTGCGTAGGTCTCCAGCAACTTTTCACTATTGCCGGCAACAAAAGAAACCAGGGTGATCCCCGCCGATTCGATGATATGGGCCGGCTGCTTTGAAATTGCACCGCAGATCAGTGTGTCGATTTCTTTTTCAACCAGAATGCGGGCAAGACTTTCCGGGATTCTGCCTGGTATGAATTCTCGTGTTTGACTGATGACGGCCTGGTTTTCTATTGTGGCAAGCACAATAGTCTGGGCCGAATCGAAAACCGGCGAAACACGATTTCCCCATATGGTCATGGCAACTTTCATTTGGCTTATCTCCTTGGCTGCGACCGTGCAGGGTAGCATTGCATGAGGTACTGCAAAGGAGATGCCAGTTTCGAGAATATGCTCGAGTGGGGTTTGTAATGATTTGATTCCGGTTGGTTACGTAGGGTTGGTCCTGCTGGTCTGAGGGGCTGGTTGCCCCCCATCGTCGCAGAGCTGCAACGATGGGGGGCATGTCAGAGTCGCGCTTATGCGATGCTTGCCGGTTTATGAACGGCGTGAGCGGCCGTCTTTTTCGGGCAGGGTGATCGCCAGTTTTTTGATTTTTCGGAACAGGGTTGATTTGTGCATGCCCAGGGCTTCGGCCGCGGCAGAGCGGTTATAGCCTGTCGCTTCAAGCGCCCTGATAATTGTCTCACGCTCTGTTCTGGCAAGCTCGGAGAGCATTGAACCGGGGCGTCGCGAGCTTGTTTGCCGATGATGGGGGAGATAGGCCGGAAGGTGTCTTGATTGGATATAACCTTCCGAACAGAGTATAAAGGCGTGCTCGATGATGTTTTCCAGTTCCCGGATATTTCCGGGATAATCGTGGGCAAGCAGCACTGCTGTCGCATCGGAGTCAATTCCGCTTATCAGCTTGTTCTTTATTCGGTTCATTTTCGCTATGAACCGTTCAATGAGCAGCGGCATGTCTTCCATTCTTTCCCTCAGTGGCGGGAGTTTCAGGGTGACAATGTTAACACGGTAGAAGAGGTCTCGACGGAACGTGGCATTTTCCACCATGCTTCTCAGGTCGCGATTGGTCGCGGCGATGATACGTGCATGAGTCTTTATGGGTTCAGTGCTTCCCAACGGCTGAAATTCTCTTTCTTCAAGGACGCGAAGTAATTTGACCTGAAATGCCGAGCTGGTATCGCCGAGTTCGTCGAGCAGAATAGTTCCGTTGTCTGCCGAGGCAAATAAACCAGGTTTGTCGTTCCGCGCATCGGTGAAGGCACCGGCTTTATAACCGAATAGCTCTGATTCAAGCAAATTGTCCGGTAGTGCCCCGCAATTGATCGCAATGAAAGGCTCGTTCTTTCGCTCGGAAAGATTGTGAATAGTACGGGCGATCAATTCCTTGCCCGTCCCGGTTTCTCCCTCTATCAGGATCGTGCTATTGCTGCGCGCAATTTTATCCAGATTGTCAAATAAGGTTCGCATGGACTCAGAGCGACTGACAATATCGCCAAAATGAGTGGTTCCGCTGAGTTCTCGCCTGAGTTCTTCGACCAGGCTATGGTCCCGGAAAATCTCAACCCCGCCGAGAACCAGACCCTGATCATCTTCGAGCAGAGATGTCGAAACGGATATGGGAATACGCTTTTTCTCGCTATTGACGATATGGGTGTCCGAACTGACGAACGATTTCCCGTCCTGCATGGTGCGCTTCAAGGCACAATCACTTTCACACATATTGGAACGAAAAACTTCCCAGCAGTAGCGTCCGATTGCCTCGTCGCGAGGAATCCCGGTGATCTGCTCGGCTGCACTATTGAAGGTGGTGATTCGCCAATTATGATCAACGGTAAATACGCCGTCGGATATACTTTCCAAAATAATGTCTGTCAGGCTCTGGGAGCCCTTGTCTTTTTTTCTGTTCATATGCACAAATATAATACTTTTGTCCGGTAATGCACTCCTAATCCCATGTTCATGAAAATTTCTGTGTAAAATGCAGAGAAAGGATACCTTTCATGATTGCCCCTTTGCCCGCTTCGTTTTTGTGATTTGAATACGGCATGGTATGATAAATCATACAGCACCATCCGAGCAGGCTGTTCCAATACCTGAAACATGGAGGCCGCATTGCTTTTCTCGGAATTGTGCGGGGTATCTGCCCGGCCACTGGCAGGATGAAGAAGAGGTGCAACGGAGCAATGAGACCTGGTTGGCCCGAATGAACAGCCATAAACGGGGCTATTCATTCAGGCCAGCCGGCCGAAAAGGGAAAAAGGAAAAAGGCGCGAAAACGGTAGCTATCTGGGTACTTGAATAATCAGATTATTCTTTTGAGATCAGGGCAGGCGAGAAATTTCACCGCCAGGCGCTATGATAAAAAATCTCCGTGCGGCACCTCTCTATCCCAGGGGAAAAAAATTCGATTATGATCCTGAGATCGGACGAAAAAATGATTATTCAAGATGGCTACCTGTTTCTAGGCTGCGGTCAGGATGATTTTGTTTTTTGTAAATTTGACGATAAAGGCATCGCCGGGCTTAAAGCTGCCTGCACTCATGTTCTTTGCCGATAAAGTAAGGGTGTTTCGTTTACCGATTTTGACGATTGTCGGTTTAATGGCGGTTGTACTTTTACCATCCTGCACATGATAGTATTTTTTATCGGCATCCATCAATTTCAACATCAGATTGTTGAAAGTCGGGTGGTTCTTGATATCCATCGCCTGCATAATTTCAGGTTTTGTTTTACCTTCGTTGAGAAGGGTTCTGAAGGTATTTAAATCGTATTTGGTTTTTCGGGCCATGAGTCACCTATTGTGTTTGGTTTAATAAAGGTTCAGAAATTTTCAAAATCACATCATAAACTGATGATAAAATTTTGAAGAAGATGTTTCAATATACGAATTGTATGAAAAGTTTTCAATACCTGATATTCATAATGTTTTTATTTGAGCATTTTTTTTAAAGGAGTTGGTTGCTATCAGATGACTATGAAAAAAGCGGAAATGAAATGAATGTTTGTTCGAAAAAGCATATTCAAGCAAAAGTTATGTGCTCAAATTGATAATTAATCAAAGATAATTGAGGCCACCTTGAATAATCTAATCATTCAAGATGCCCAGCCGTTTTACGACTGATGTATTCGGGTTGTCAGTAGTGATGTTTTTTATCTGAAAAGATATTCAAACCGGTTGTTTTGGCGGTTGTCTGTGCTGCAACAACTGCCGTTATTTCTTTAGCCACCCTTCATTGTTTATGAATAGTGGCTAAAGATATTTCCTAACCTATTGTCACCAGTTCCCGGGGCAATGAACTGAGTGTTTTTGCTCCATCGGCTGTAATGATAACGTCGTCTTCTATTCTCACGCCATTCCGGCTCGAGAGATAAATACCCGGCTCTATGGTGAATATCATGTTTTCTTCGAGAACCTGTTCATTGTCATCACGAATATAGGGCGCTTCGTGACATTCCATGCCGAGACCGTGTCCGGTGCGGTGCGTGAAAAACCGGCTGTATCCGCCATCGGCAATGATTTTGCGGGCAGCTTTGTCCACGGCGCTGCAGGTTGCACCCGGCCGGGCGGTAGCTAAGGCGGCCTCGCCTGCCTGCTTTACGAGGCGGTGAATCTCTCGGTATTCTCTTTCTATTGTTCCAACAGCGAATGTTCGTGTCAGATCAGAAGCGTAACCCTGCCAGCGTGCACCCCAGTCGATGATCAACAGATCACCCGACTGCAGGCTACGTTCGGAAGGGGAGGCATGGGGATTGGCACTATTTGGTCCGGTCGAGACGATGGGCGTAAAAGGCAGGGAAGGCTCAGAGCCTTGCTTGAGGAGTTGTATTACCAGCTCGCCTGCAAGATCTCGTTCGCTCATGCCGATGATAGCCAGTGGCAGTGTCGCCTTGAGCGCATTTTCTGCAATTTCCACTGCCTTCTGCATTTTTTTTATTTCAGTGGCGTCCTTGACGCTGCGTATCTGTGACAGAGCTGCGGCCCCATCGGTAAATGATATTGCTTCACCGGCACCTTTCAGGAGGTTGTATTCCAGCAGGCGGATCTGTTGCGGTTCCAGGCCGATACGTTTACCGTTAAGTCCCATGATTTCTCCGGCCCGGCGGAACGTCTGGGGCCAGCAGGCAGGGTTCTCCGGGTAGGTACAGCTCGCTGGCGGATAGTCAAGAACTGCAAGCTTCTCCTTCTCCAATTCGGGTAGAATAAGGAGTAATTCCCTGCCGGGAACAAAGAGAAGGACCACCGGTCGTTCCATCAGATGGAAATGCAGCCCGGTCAGGTAACTGAGGCTTGGACCGGCATTAAGTGCCAGACCATCGAGGTTCATGGCGCTGATGATTTTTGCTAATTGCTGCTGTCTTGCACGGTACATGAATAGTTCTGCCTCTGTTTTGGGTTTGCTCTGCTCCTGGTTGGCAACGTCTGCGAGGGCATGAAATGTCTATCTGAGATATTTTAGGGTACCTTGAATAATTGTCTTTTTGCCCCAACTCTGCGTTGCGTGCGAATAATTTATCCTCGGAATATCAAACATATGCCTGCGGCAAAATTTTAGCAATACGCTGAAGCTAGTACATGCATATTACACACACACACACACATGGCCACCATTTGCTTGGATGCCAGCTCGTCGAGCAGTGCCTGGCGAAGGTGGGGAGTTAGGTTCTCGGGCGCCGGGACCTCTATCGAAGCTCGTCGAGCAGCGCTTTGGCGTCCTTCAGGTCCGGCGTGTCGAAGCCCTCGGTGAACCAATCGTAGATTGGCACGAGCAAGTCGCGGGCCTTTTGCCGGTCGCCATGCCCGGCCCAAAGCCGTGCGAGCGAGGTCGCGGCACGCAGCTCCCAGGACTTCGCCTCCTGCTCGCGGGCGACTTCGAGGGCACGGCGAAAGTGAGCCTCGGTCCCCTTTTGATCCGGCTCAGCCGAGGACAGCAGCCTCTCGCCGGCCATCCGATGCCACTCTGCCGCAGACCACAAGGTGCTTGGCCCCTCGCCGAGCTGCGCCATCACAAGTTCCGAGATAGGCTGTCGACGCGCTGGCGACACAAGATTCTCGGCCAGTACCAGGTTGTTCCACACTCTACCGGTATCGGGCCGCCCCTCTCGGACCTCTAAGAGGCCGTCCTCGGTCCTCCCGGCCTCCAACAACACAACACCGCGCCAAAACCTTCCGAAGGCTTCAAAATTGGGGAGGTCGCGCTCCATGGCAATGGCGATCATCGTATCAGCCCCGTCCTGAAGGCCGGCAACGTCCCTGCTCATGCACTGCAAGCGGCACATGAAGTGCAGCGCCTGAGCCAGCGAGGGCGGATGGGCAAGGCTACGAGCCTCCTCGACCGCTGCGGCAATCCGGTTTCGGGCCTGTTCCGGGTAGCCGAGGGCGAACAGCGCCGAGGCCAGATAGCCCAGGGCGACCGTCCGCTGGTCGAAGGCGTAGTGCGAGACTAGGCTCCGATGTTGCGCGGGATCGAACAGCGTTAGCACCCGCTCGGCATGCTCGCGCGACGCCACGAAACGGCCGAGATACAACCTGGTCACGCTCATGGCCCGATGCGCCGGGATGAGAAGCGAGGAATCGGCCCGCTGCTCGGCGACCTCCAGCATCTCACCCGCAATCTCATATGCGGCCTGCCGCTCGCCTCGCTCGTTGAGAAACAGCATCCGGCCGTTCAGCACGGGCATGAGCCGATCGCTATCGCCGGCCTGCTCGCAAAGGACGCGCGCGCGCTCGAAGGCGCGACCCGTCTCGTCGGCTGCGTAGCCTTTGGCGGCGATCAGCGCGGCACCTAGAGCAATCTGTAAATCCAGCTCCCGACGACGCCGCTCGGGGCCATTGGACATGCTGCTCAGCAGCTCGATGCCCTGGCTCAGTTGCTCCGCCGCCTCGGCCATGGCCGCGCGGCCGGCCGCCAGCTGGCCGGCTTGGTAGTGGTATTCGACCGCCTTCTCGACCAGCCCCGCCTGTGTGCAGTGGTAGGCCAGAAGCTCGGGTTCCGCCGGCATTGCGCCAGCGGATTGCTCCTCAAGCGCTTCGACCACCCGCGCGTGCAGCTCCCGCCGCCTGGCCTTGAGCAGGCTCTCGTAGGCCGCCTGCTGCACCAGCGCGTGCTTGAAGATGTAGCCGGCGGGCGATGTGCCGCGATGAAAGATCAGCTCGGCATCGATCAGACGGTCGAGGGCGGCGTTCAGCGCCGCCTCGGACAACGGCAAGACGGCGGCGAGCAGATCGTGCGTAAACTCCCGGCCGATCACCGCTGCCGTCTGCGCCACCTCCTTGAGGTCGGGGAGCCGGTCGAGACGCGCCATCAAGGAATCGTGCAGCGATGCCGGCATCGTCGCCCTGCCGGACTCCAACACCGCCTTGGTCAGCTCCTCGACAAAAAGAGGTACGCCGTCGGTGCGGGCGATGATGGTCGCCACGGCGTCCGACGGCACGGCCTTGTCGCCGCGCACCCGCTCGACGATCGCCGCGGCACCGCCGCGACCCAGACGATTGAGCGTCAGGCGCGTCACGTGAGCGCGACCGGCGAGCGCGGGCCTCTGTTCCGGGCGGCTGGTCACCAGGATCAGGACACGGGCATCGGCGATCCGGTTCAATGCCTGCTCCATGACCTCAAGCGTCGTCGGATCGATCCAGTGCGCGTCTTCCAGCACGACCAGAACCGGCTGCCGGCCGGCGAGCCCGAGCAGCTGGTCGGTCAGTGCCGCGAGGGTGCGCGCCCGCCGCACCTGCGCCGGCAGGTCGAGCGTGCCGTAGCGCTGTGTGGCATCGAGACCGATCAGGTCGGCGATCAGGGCCGTGGTGTCGCCGGCATCGCCCGCCCGTGCGAGCAGCGCCTCCAGCTTGTCCAGCTTGGCGTCGGCCGCGTCGGCAGCGGCGATGCCGGCAGCGTAGGTCAGCTGCTGGATCACCGGCCAGAGCGCGCTTTGCGCGTGATAGGGCGAACATTGGTAGCGGATCCGGGTATGCGGCTCGCCGGCGATCGCATCGAGCAGCGCGCGCACAATGCGCGACTTGCCGATGCCGGCTTCGCCGGTCAGCAGGACGCCCTGGCCCTCGCCGGCCCTGGCCTGCGCCCAGCGCTCCAGCAGCAGCGCCAGCTCCTGGTCGCGCCCAACCATGGGAGGAACGATGGGGCCGCTGCGTGCCTCGAATCGGCTCTCCAGCGCCCGCGTGCCCAGCACCGCGAACGCCTCGACCGGATCGGGGATCCCTTTAAGCGCCTGCGGCCCGAGCCCGGCTAGCATGAGCCCTACGCCGATCAGCTGCCGTGTGGCATCGGCGATGACCACCTGGCCCGGCTGCGCAACGGTCTGGAGCCGCGCCGCGAGATTGGGCGTGTCGCCGACCACCGCCTGCGCCTCGGATGCGCTCTCGCCCACGAGGTCGCCGACCACCACCAGGCCGGTGGCGATGCCGACGCGGGCTGCCAGCTGCTCGCCGGCCGGCGTCACGAGTCCGTGCACCGCCTCGGTGATCGCCAGGCTTGCCCGGACCGCCCGTTCGGCCTCGTCCTCGTGCGCACGCGGCCAGCCGAAGTAGGCCAGCACCCCATCGCCCATGAATTTGGCGACGTGGCCTTCGAAGCGGGTGATCTCGGCCGCCACCGCATTCTGATAACCCCGGATCACCTCGCGCATGTCCTCCGGATCGAGCCGCCCGGAGAGCTCGGTCGAGCCCACCAGATCGACGAACATCACCGTCAGCTGCCGCCGCTCGGCTTCGACACGCCTTACTCTGGCTGCCGGCTCGGCTGGGATGCTCGATTCCGCGCGCGGCGCTGACGCGGGTTCGGCCAGGGCGGCAATCGCCTCGAGGAGCTTGCGCCGGTGCCCGACGATGGTAACGCCAATGTCTTTGAGATCGTCAGCAGTGAGCTTGGCCAGGATGTCGGCGTCAATCTCGTTCTGCCGGAACGCCTCCTCGTAGCGCTCCAGACCAAGCCTGTTCAGCCAAACCGCGATATCCACGGCGTCCCTCATGAAGCAATAGTTGAGATAAGCACGCTATCAGATCGGGGATCTTGAAACCATCGGATCTGGGTCTCAAACACAACGCCGCTCGCTCCGTCGTGTAACTTCGAACCTCATCCGGGCATGAGCTCTGGGGTCACAAGCGGCCGCTTTGAATGTCCGACCGTCGAGAGTGTGCGCCGGGCATCATCAGATTTCGATACCAGCGCAATCTCGGGCTTTCCACGGATCAAGTCGGAGGGGCCAGATGCGGATCGGCATGCAGCGCTGCCTTCGCGAGAGCTTTGCATAACCCGCGGCTTCGTGATTCGATGCGGTGGTCGGCGGCGGGTTGCGGGAGGCTTGGGATGCGGCGTGAGTTGGGGCAGTTGAGCTTGGCGGACGGGCTGGTCGAGGGCGGCGCGGGGCGCAACCGGCAGCTGGAGCGGATCGCGGCGCTGGTCGACTGGGCGGGGTTCGAGCGGCTGCTGGGCGAGGTTTATGCGGCGCCGGTCGGGCGGCCGTCGTATGGGCCGCTGGCGCTGCTGCGCTGTCTTTTGCTGCAGCAGTGGTATCGGCTGTCCGACCCGGGGCTCGAGGAGGCGCTGTCGGACCGGCTGTCGTTCCGCCGGTTTGTCGGCCTGGCGCTGGCCGATCCGGTGCCCGATCATTCCACGCTGTCGCGCTTTCGCAGCGAGCTGAACACGCGCGGCTTGGCCGAGCCGCTGCTGGCCGAGCTGAACCGCCAGCTCGATGCGCAAGGGCTGATGGTCAAGACGGGCACGCTGATCGACGCCTCGCTGGTCGCCGCCGACGGCCGGCGGCCGCGCAAAGGCGAGCCGGTCGCGGGCCGCAGCGATCCGGACGCGAGCTGGAACGCGATGCCGGAGCAGCCGGTGTTCGGCTACAAGGCGCACATCGCGGTCGACCGGGGCTCGGGCCTGGTGCGCCAGGCAATTCTCACGCCGGCCAACGTCTCGGACAAGACGCCGTTCCTGGCGCTGGTCCAGGGCGACGAGCGGGCGGTGTATGCAGATCGCGGCTATGATGGCTGGTGGTATCGCAACGAGCTGGCCCTGCGCGGCATCGGCGACGGCATCATGGCATGCAGCTACTGGCGCCGGCGGCTCGACGCCGCGGGCCATGCCCGCAACCGGGCGATTGCGCCGATCCGGGCGCCGGTCGAGCGGACCTTCGCGATCATGAAGCGCTGGTACGGCTACCGCCGGGTGCGCTATCGCTCGCTGGTCAAGAACGCGCTCCAGCTGCAGCTTTTGGCGCTCGCCATGAACCTGCGCCGCGCCCTGGTGCTGGCCGGCTGAGGGCGGAGTCCGCCCAGGCTGCCCGCGCCGCCACAGGCCGGCGGCCTCCGGCACCCGCCAGCCCATCCCAGACCCGCGGATGGGCGCTTTCCACCGCCTCCAAACCCGTTCCTAACCCCCAAGGAACAAACGCCGGTATAGTTCAAAGCTCTCTTCGCGAGAGCTTTGCATAACCCGCGGCTTCGTGATTCGATGCGGTGGTCGGCGGCGGGTTGCGGGAGGCTTGGGATGCGGCGTGAGTTGGGGCAGTTGAGCTTGGCGGACGGGCTGGTCGAGGGCGGCGCGGGGCGCAACCGGCAGCTGGAGCGGATCGCGGCGCTGGTCGACTGGGCGGGGTTCGAGCGGCTGCTGGGCGAGGTTTATGCGGCGCCGGTCGGGCGGCCGTCGTATGGGCCGCTGGCGCTGCTGCGCTGTCTTTTGCTGCAGCAGTGGTATCGGCTGTCCGACCCGGGGCTCGAGGAGGCGCTGTCGGACCGGCTGTCGTTCCGCCGGTTTGTCGGCCTGGCGCTGGCCGATCCGGTGCCCGATCATTCCACGCTGTCGCGCTTTCGCAGCGAGCTGAACACGCGCGGCTTGGCCGAGCCGCTGCTGGCCGAGCTGAACCGCCAGCTCGATGCGCAAGGGCTGATGGTCAAGACGGGCACGCTGATCGACGCCTCGCTGGTCGCCGCCGACGGCCGGCGGCCGCGCAAAGGCGAGCCGGTCGCGGGCCGCAGCGATCCGGACGCGAGCTGGAACGCGATGCCGGAGCAGCCGGTGTTCGGCTACAAGGCGCACATCGCGGTCGACCGGGGCTCGGGCCTGGTGCGCCAGGCGATTCTCACGCCGGCCAACGTCTCGGACAAGACGCCGTTCCTGGCGCTGGTCCAGGGCGACGAGCGGGCGGTGTATGCAGATCGCGGCTATGATGGCTGGTGGTATCGCAACGAGCTGGCCCTGCGCGGCATCGGCGACGGCATCATGGCATGCAGCTACTGGCGCCGGCGGCTCGACGCCGCGGGCCATGCCCGCAACCGGGCGATTGCGCCGATCCGGGCGCCGGTCGAGCGGACCTTCGCGATCATGAAGCGCTGGTACGGCTACCGCCGGGTGCGCTATCGCTCGCTGGTCAAGAACGCGCTCCAGCTGCAGCTTTTGGCGCTCGCCATGAACCTGCGCCGCGCCCTGGTGCTGGCCGGCTGAGGGCGGAGTCCGCCCAGGCTGCCCGCGCCGCCACAGGCCGGCGGCCTCCGGCACCCGCCAGCCCATCCCAGACCCGCGGATGGGCGCTTTCCACCGCCTCCAAACCCGTTCCTAACCCCCAAGGAACAAACGCCGGTATAGTTCAAAGCTCTCGGCACTGGCTTGAACAATTTCCTATGATCGGGTAAGCTATCTTCTTGGGTCAACGTCACGTCGATCCCAACGAAACTTGGCGCGCCCAAAAAACCGAACAAACCCGAGAGCCGCAGGAATCCTGACCTTTTCAGTGGGCGGGCCGCGCAATCGAACCCGAGCTGGTGATCTGTCGGCAGCCGGCGCGCCGCAATCCAACAGTTCCAGCGCTCGATCCATC
>CAVUYQ010000011.1:0-143121 GCA_963745765.1 uncultured delta proteobacterium
TGGGATTCTCGCATCATCCTAAAGATAATCTTTGCTCGAATAGATTTTCACTACGAAGCAGGACCAAGGAAAATATCCAGTGGGATCTGTTCTTTCTTGTTCACCATTTAAAAGGTTCATTGTTATGGAAAAGGCATTCCCTGACAATCCTTGCCATAAACGGATAACGTGGAGTAAGAAGAGATGGAGGTAGACGTTTCTGAATGGAGACAATAAGCTACCAGTGAAAAACGAATTCAGTTGAATACCTGCACCGATGCAGCCGGTAATGAAACTGATTGAATTTGGATAAAAATACTTCTTGGGAATGGCTTTTTCCACAAACTCGTTCGCCGGGAGAAGATCGTTGGAAAACACCCTCCACATCACGAGCGGCGACATCGCCGGCGGAAGTTTGGCAAAGGCCGGTCTTCCCGGAGAGGTATTCGACTGGCATGACATTCTCTATATGGTCCCCGGAAGCCAGGTTGGCCGAGTGAAAATACTCTCAGCGTTCGTGCGCTGTTTTTGGAGGAGTTCACCGCAGGCGGTTTGGATATGGATCGCATTCTGAAAACACCGCATAATCAGTACCAAAGACTATCGGAAGCAGCATCTCCATGAGCCTATCGTTTTGTGGTTCGATGCGTGTCTTTTTGATCAGTCCATGCTTGCTCATATTCTCACGTGCCTATCCCACAAAGGAATCCGGAAAGTGGAACTCCTTTGTGTCGACGAATTCCCAAACTTCCCCGGAATCAACCATTCCACGGACTCGGGCAATTACAGCCGGAACAACTCGCATCCCTCTATATTAGCCGACGTCCCGTCACAGACGAGCAATTTGGGTTTGCAGCCGTCGTGGACAGGGCATTCGCAACTCAGGATTCCGCCCTGCTCACCGAACTGTCAAAAACGACCGAGCCACCTTTGCAATGGGTCCCGGAGCGGTAACGCGATGGCTACAGGAACAACCAGACCTGACAACCGGTTTGGGGCGGCTCAAAGCCTTGCCTTCGCAGCGATTCGTGCCGGTTGCGAAACACCGGGAAGATTTTGCGTCAGTGGCTGCCGCTCGATACGCCGCCGCAATTCTGGGGAGATACAACACTGTGGGCCAAAATCAATGGACTCGCTGACCGTGTGCCTCCGCTCGTTCAGATTGAAGGACCTACGGACAGGTTGCCTCAATGGGAGAGCCAGGTGTCGCTCAAGGAATTCAAGATCAAAACTGTACCCGGATAGTCCCTTCCAGGCAACAGCCGACAGCCGTGCAAGAGCAGGGCTTTCACTTAGATTCATGTGTTGAATTAATACGTTGAACAGAATTAACTAAAAAATGGAGGATCCAAATCAATGAAGAAGATAGGCATTATAATTTGTAACCGTTATCATACATGTGCAGGTGGAAAGTGTCTTCGAGCAATGCACAATAGGGAAGGTGCTTTTTCCCTGTACAAGGGAGAGGAAATTCAACTGGCCGGATTCACCACCTGCGGAGGCTGTCCCGGCGGAAATGTCGAGTATGCTCCGGCAGAGATGAAAAAAAATGGAGTAGAGGTCATCCATCTCGCTACTGGTTTGGCGGTTGGCGATCCGCCGTGTCCTCATTTGGATGCCTTTTGTGATTTTATTCCCGCTAAATACGGTTTGGATGCCACCATCGGAACCCATCCAATTCCGCAAAACTATTACCTGACACATAACGCACTGGGACGGCGGTCTGATAAATGGCAAAGTCAAATCAAGCATGTTTTGCCGGACGAAGGAGTACGCTTGTCATACGATTGATGAAATATGGTAAAGAGCTGAGCAAGGTATGACTGATCCGGCAGCCTGACTGGTGTTGGCACAGCACCACGTGACACGAGCATCAAGAGGACGGCCTGCAGAGGCGGTGATCCGAAGGTTGAGCGATAACTGAGACTGTCAGGCGTAGCGGGGAGGGGACTATCTTTTTTACATATTATAACAGGACTGGTTTCATTGTTCGTCCTGGTGGCGATTATCTGGAGGCTTTTCTATGATCCGCGCATCCATTCCCTGTCCTGCATGGCTGAGCTGGCTGGTTGAACGTGACAATCCTTTTTTCAGAAACAACAGGGCCGATGTCATTATTGAACATCTGGCACTTCAGCCTGGGATGAAGGTACTGGATTTCGGCTGCGGTCCGGCAGGTTACGATTCCGCTTGCAAAAAAGGTTGGTCTCGCTGGCGAGGAACCGCCCTTGATATACAGCCAGGCATGTTGAAAAAGTCAGGGCCCGGCTTGCTGCGGAAAAGCTTTGCAACATCAGACTTTTTCAGGCGTATCCGGGGGAGGGGAGCCTTGAGTGCAACTACTATGATTGTGCTCTACTTGTCACCGTGCTCGGAGAAATCCCTGATAAATATTCCGCACTGGAGGAAATATTTGGCAGTCTGAAGAAACGTGGTATCCTGTCGGTAACTGAGGTGATTGCCGATCCGCATTTTATGCGCTGTAAGTCAATAAGACAACTGGGCCTTTTTGCCGGATTTGTTGAGAACGAATTTTATGGAAACAAGGTTTCTTTTACCATAAACTTTGAAAAACCGTGATGCAGCCAACTATCTGTTTAAATCAATATGAACTGGATTGAAAATGGCTGAAGCGTGGCTTGGCAATATGCCCAACTGCCGGTGGAGGAGGATGCTTTGACCGATCACCTCAACATAAATCGTGAGAGGCTTCACTTCATTGCGATAATGAGCTGAATTATAGGAGGAAATAGCATGGAATACCGGTACCTGGGAAAAACTGGCGTGCGGGTATCGCAACTCTGCTTCGGCACCATGTCTTTCGGTGCAGAGGCGGATGAAACAATGTCGGCCAAAATGTTTCATCGCTGTCGGGAGGCGGGCATAAATTTTTTCGATTGCGCCGACGCCTATAGCGATGGCCGGGCCGAGACGATATTGGGCGGTCTTATCAGCCAATGCCGTGAGGAGATTGTCCTGATCTCCAAGGTCTGGGGGCCGATGGGTACGGACATCAACGCACGGGGGTTGTCCCGACGCCATATTATGCAGGCGGTTGAAGCGAGTCTGCGCCGCCTGCGAACGGATCATCTTGATCTCTATTTTGCCCACCGGTTTGACAGTCTGACCGCTCTTGAACATACCCTGCGGGCCTTTGATGATCTGGTGCGTGACGGCAAGATCCTCTATCCGGCAGCAAGCAACTGGGCGGCCTGGCAGATTGCAAAAGCACTCGGCGTGTCCCGCTCTGAAGGGCTGGCCCGTTTTGAGTGCATTCAGCCGATGTATAATCTGGTAAAGCGCCAGGCCGAGAGCGAGATTCTTCCTCTTGCGCAGTCTGAAAAGATGGCTGTTATTTCATACAGCCCATTGGGCGGGGGAATGCTTACCGGCAAATATGGTACAGGCCGGAAGCCGCAGGCGGGCCGTCTTGTTGAGCTTGACACGTACACAAAACGTTACAGCCTGCCCCAATATTACGAGACAGCGGAGCGCTTTGCCGGCCATGCCGATGAACGTGGTGTGGCTCCTGCCAGTCTGGCCGTGGCCTGGGTGATGCATCATCCGGTGATAACCGCACCGATTATCGGTGCACGCAACCTGGAACAACTTGAATCTTCACTGGCGGCAGTTGACATTGCTATGACTCCTGAGTGGCGGGAAGAAATTTCGGGGTTATCACCTGCTCCGGTTCCGGCGACCGATCGCCTTGAGGAGACGATCACGTCATAGGCGGAACGGTGCGGGCCGCGTTCGTCCACATAATAGATCAATAATTTTCCGGGAGGGTCCATGTTTATAGTAACGGTAAACTTCGTCATCAAGCGGGAGCATGTGGACGAGTTCGAGGTGGTTATGAAGCGGCAGGCGTATAACTCGTTACGCAACGAAGAAGGCTGTCTGCAGTTCGATGTCTGCTATGATCCGAAAGACCGGCGACGGGTATTCCTCTATGAGATCTACAAGAGTGCCGCTGCCTTCGATTTGCATCTGAAAACCGAGCATTTTCTTGATTTTGACAAAACCGTCAAGGATTGGACGGAGACGAAGACTGCTGAAAACTGGACACGGTTTGAGCCTGAAATCTAGAATACGCTAGTAACGATTTATCTGAAAGAGATACTTGTGATTCAAAATCTGAGGTTTGCTATTATGTCAGAATCAAAAACACTCAGCATAGCAGAAATAGTTAATCTGATGCGATGCAAGAAGCTGACGGCAACAGAGATTGTTGTCTCTTGTCTGGAAAGAATCCATCGGTGTGAAGGGGCTGTCCACGCTTGGGTTGAAGTATATGAAGAACAGGCGCTACTGACAGCCAAAAAATGTGATGAGGCTATAAGCTCCGGGAAACCACTTGGTATCCTTCACGGCATACCTGTCGGCATCAAAGACATAATAGATGTAAAGGATATGTGGACGCGGGCAGGGAGTGAAGCCTACGAACCAAGGGTGCCCGACTTTGATGCACCGGTGGTTTCACGTTTGCGAGCGGCCGGCGCCATCATACTGGGCAAAACTGAAACGACTGCTTTCGCCAACAACGACCCGGCAGTAACGCGAAATCCCTGGAACCTTGAGCATACGCCTGGAGGCTCGAGCAGCGGTTCAGCTGCTGCGGTCGCCGCTGGCATGTGTCTTGCCGCCATCGGCACTCAAACTGGTGGCTCAATAGTGCGTCCAGCAGCCTATAACGGTTTGGTCGGATTTAAACCTACCTATGCTGCAATCAGTCTAGAAGGCGTCATACCTGTTTCCTGGACCTTGGATCATGTCGGACCGATTGCACATCGGACAGAAGAAGTAAAGCTGTTATTCAAATTATTGCATAACGGAGTTCCTGATCTATATGCTCATATGCCAATATATTCAAAACATAACGTCAAGAGCCAGACCGTCGAGCCGTTTCGCCTGGGTATCTTTCGAAAGTTTTATGAACAGGAAGCGTCAAAGCCGATTATTCTTCATATGGAAATGATTTGTGAGAAATTTAAACAGGCTGGGGCGAAAATTATAGAGCTGGATTGTCTGGAAATCTTTTCGCAGGCAGCAGCAGCTCATCGCACAATAATGGAAACGGAATTGTCAACATATCACTGGGATAACTTTGGCAAACGAAAGAATAAATATCCACCCAACATCAAAAAACGTATCGAGAAAGGGCGGAATGTCGACGCACACGAATATGTGACAGCCATCAACCATAGGATTGCCTTTCAAAAACAAATGCTTGGTGTGTTTGCAGATGTTGATGCGGCGATGTTGCCGTCTGCGCCATCCACGGCGCCTTCAAGCCTTACCTCGACTGGATCGCCGATCTTTTGCGTTCCATGGAGTATGGCTGGTTTTCCGTCTATGACTTTACCATCGGGGCTTGATGAGCAAGGCTTACCTCTGGCAGTCCAGATCGTTGCTAAACCTTATCGCGAAGACACACTGTTTAGCTTGGCTGCCTGGTGTGAACGTCTGTTACAATTCGATTTTATTCCAGTAGAAAGGTTATCCGAAACCTAATACCACTTATTGGCCTTTCTGGCTTTTTGCCGGTCCCGGCACAGTGTCTTTATCGGGGATATTCCTGTCAGAAAAGAAAAACCACAGTTGAGTGGTGAGGCTCCTCTCTGCTCTCCTGATGGAATTTATCGCTCTGTCTCCATTATCTCGCTCACTTTCTCCCAGGTACTTCTCAGGTGCTGGCGGAGAAGCGTTGAGAGTTTCTCTGCATTTCTCTCTTCCAGTGCGGCCAGGATATTGTCGTGCTCATTAACCGCACCACCCCATAACTCATTACGCAGGTTTGACTGGTAGCGGATTCGATAGAGCCGGGCATTCAACCGTTTGTGCATGGAAAGCAGGGTCTCACTGCGGGCTGCCTGGATGATAGATAAGTGTATGCGCTGGTTCAGTTTGAAATAACTAAGCCGGTCGGCTCGGGAAAAGGCTGCCAGCATTTCGTACTGGAGTGCTTTTATTTCGTTTATTTCTTCCCGGGTAATCAGCGCACAGGCCCGTTCGCCGGCGAATGCTTCAAGCACGCCAAGCACCTGCAGCATATCGGCAATTTCCTCAGGGTTTGGTGCGCTAATCACCGCCCCGCAGTTGGGCACCAGGTCGATGAGTCCCTCCGAGGCAAGCTTTTGCAGGGCCTCCCTGAGCGGTGTTCGAGATACCTGCAGCTCTTCACAGATATCCCGTTCCCTGATCCTATCTCCCGGTGAGAGTTGATTTTGAATGATCATATCGCGCAATCGATTGGAGATCTGCTCGGACAATGTCAGCCGGACAATGTCTTTCGTGTGCTGGAGTTTTATTTCTGTATCGAGGCTCATATTGTTTTTCTTGATGTATTCAGGTGTCTGAAATCCTCTTCCGAGGATTTTCAGCAGATAGCCCAGTCTGGTAAATACTATATGCAATAATATCAATTTTCTATGAAGAATTATGTGCTAATGCTAATATTGTATACCATTATTACTTTGGCATGGCAAATTATTTTATATAATCAAGTTGCTGATGTATCGACAGTTAATCGATAACAATGGATTATTTAAAATACTCGTTTGACATTTGGTATACAATATGCCATATTCTGAGAAGTTTGGCATTGCGCCATATGGAACTGGTTGCTTCGGGTGGCAATTTTGACCGGAATTTCTCGAACGCAATCGGCAAATCGTCACCTTATTGTGGAGGGACTATTATGAAAAGGTTGTTTTTAGGCATATGTGCAGGTCTTTTAGCTTTTGGCGGGTTGCTGCAGTCCGCTTCGGCTCTTGAGATTGTTCTTGCGATCAGCGCTGCACCAGGTTCAACGCAGTATATTACGGCAGAGGAATTTACCCGCCGGGCGAATGAAGCCCTCGGTGATAAGGCCAAAGTCACCTTTTATGGCTCTTCCCAGTTAGGCAATGACAAGGACCTGATGCAGAAACTGAAGCTCGGTACGGTTCATCTGGCAATGCCCTCTTCCATGATGTCTTCGATTGCGCCTGAAGCGGGCCTTTTCGACATGCCCTTTCTGGTAAAGGACCGGGCCCATCTGAACAGGATCGAGCATGCGATTTTCTGGCCGATGATCGCTCCTGCGATTGAGGCCAAAGGCTACAAGGTAATTGGCTTCTGGGAGAACGGTATTCGTCATATCACCAATAATGTCAGACCGATAAACAAACCTGAAGACCTTAAAGGCGTAAAGATCCGTACGCCCAAGTCGACCTGGCGTGTGAAAATGTTCTCCACCTGGGGAGCAAACCCGACCCCGATGGCATTTTCCGAGGTATTTGTCGCTTTGCAGACCGGTGTTATTGATGGTCAGGAAAATCCGTATACCAATATCGTCGCGGCAAAACTGAACGAGGTACAAAAATATCTGTCCGTTACCGGGCATGTCTACACGCCTTCCTACCTGACGGCGGGAGCGGAACAATGGGGCAAGCTTCCGGCAGACGTCCGCCAGGTTCTTGAAAAAACGGCCGTGGATGTGCAGGGCTGGATGTACGCCATGGGTGCCATGGATGATATGGCCCTTCGTGACAAACTGGCTGAGACCATGGAGGTCAATATCGCAGACCGCGCCTCCTTTGTTGAAGCAAGTCAACCTATCTACGCCGAATTTGCCAAAGAGGTACCGACCGGCAAAAAGATGATAGATATGGCCCTGCAACTGGCAGACTAGCCTTCCTTCCCATCCGGCCTGCTGGAAGCAGCGGGCCGGAAGCAAGTCCGGTCAAACCATAACTATCCCGTTTTCGGATTGTGGTCATGATGAATACATTGAAAAACTGGCTGGAAAGGATTCTGGAGTTTATCTCTATTTTCCTGTTAATCACTATGGCCGTCATCGTTGTTCTTGCCGTGGTCTTCAGGATCCTTGGACAATCGCTGATCTGGTACGATGAAGTGGCTTCCGTGGTCCTTGCCTGGCTGACGTACTATGGTGCGGCGCTGGCGGCCTGTAATCGGGGGCATCTCGGGTTTCCCGGTCTGTTTCTCTCTTTGCCAAAACGCCTGCGGGCCATCACCTTTATAATCGCTGAAGTTGTGGTAATCGGTTTCTTTGCGGTGATCGGCTATGCCGGCTGGTATGTGATGGGAATTTTCGGCGACGAGACCCTGGTCAGTCTCAGCTGGGTTCATCTCAGTTTTACCCAATCCGTCGTCCCTGTTGGAGCTGTTCTTTTTATCATGGCTGAAATTCTCAGTATTCCCGATGCCTGGCGCAAAGCCATGGCGGGAATTGACTATGAAAAAGAAATGATAGACCAGGCGATTGAGGAGGCGCAGCAATCATGATTACCCTGCTGTTGATATTTGGTCTTCTCCTTCTTATCCTGATCAATGTGCCGATAGCGGTTGCCCTCGGGAGCATAGCGCTCATTGGCATGGTGCTGTCAAAAGGGGTTGATACCATCTACAATGCCGCCCTGTCGATGTTTGATGGTGCGACAAATTTCCCCCTGCTGGCCATACCGCTTTTTATCCTCGCCGGTGCCCTGATGAACACCACGAGCATTTCACGGCGCCTGATCAACCTGACGTCGGCCATGATCGGCTTTGTGCGCGGCGGGCTGGCGATGGTGAATGTCGGGGTATCAATGTTTTTCGCTGAAATCAGCGGATCGGCGGTGGCCGATGTTGCGGCGATCGGATCCGTGCTCATCCCGGCGATGAAAAGACGGAACTACTCTCCGGAACTTTCGGCGGCGGTGACCTCCTCGTCCGCCTCGATTGCGATCATTATCCCGCCCTCCATTGCCATGATCATCTATGGTGCGCTTTCGGACACCTCAATCGTTAAGCTTTTTGTCGCCGGCATTATCCCGGGGGTACTCGGCGGTTTTTCAATGATGGGACTCTGTTACTGGTATGCCGTACGCTACGATCTGCCGCGGGAAGCTGCCTTTTCCCTGCGCAAATTGTGGGTGGCCTTCAAGGAGGCGGGCTGGGCGCTGACGCTGCCGGTGATTATTCTCGGCGGTATTTTCGGCGGCATCGTCACGGCAACCGAAGGTGCCGGCCTGGCGGTTGTCGCCGCGTTGCTGATCGGCGGCGTTATTTACCGGGAACTCGACTGGAGACATCTGCGCAAGGCGATGGTGGAAGGTGTCACCCAGACGGCGGTTGTTATGCTGCTTGTCGCCACTTCGGCGGTGCTCGGTCTGTATCTCACCGAGATACAGATACCCCAGGCCTTTGCCAAATGGATGATAGGCTTTACCGCCAACAAGCTGCTGCTGCTGGCCCTGCTGAATGTGATGCTTTTTATCGTTGGCATGTTCCTGCATGGCGCTGCCGCAATTATCCTCATTGTGCCCATTGTCATGCCGCTGGTACATCAGATGGGCATCGATCCCATCCAGTTTGGCCTGATCATGACCCTGAATATCGCCATCGGGCAGCAAACGCCTCCGGTGGCCAGTGTTCTGGTCACCTCCTGTTCAATTGCCAAGACAGACATCTGGGAGACAACCAAGGTTAACATCCCGTTTATCCTGGTGCTCCTTGGCGTGCTGATGCTCGTTACTTATTTCCCTCCAGTCTCACTGACACTGGTTAATATTTTCTACGGTTAATGCAAATGGTTACTACGAGAAAACCGCGGATTGCCCTGGTTATGGGCGACCCCTGCGGCATAGGTCCGGAACTTGCTGTTAAACTTGTGAATGACAAGGACGCCGTCAAAAGAGCAGACATCGTCCTTGTTGCCGACATTGGCGTCCTCGCTTCTGCCGAGAAAATCGCAGGAATCTCTGTTTCCTGCCGGACAGTCGAAAAAACATCTGCAGAGGAATTGAGCGCCGATAACGTACAGCTGCTCTCGAAACCTCAATTTAAGGAGGAAGGCGGTAGACATCGGCAGGCAACCAAGGCAGCCGGGCACTATCAGCTCGACTGCCTGGCACGCGCTCTTGACCTTTGCCGGGAGGGTGTTACCGACGGCATGTGTTTTGCACCCTTGAACAAGGAAGCAATGCACCTGGCCGGACTTACCCACGAGGATGAATCGGGTTTTTTCAAGGATCACCTGGGGCACCAGGGAGAACTTGGTATTCTGAATATCCTCGGGCATCTCTGGACGTCGCGGGCGACCTCGCATGTTTCGCACCGGCAGGTCAGTGATCTCGTAACACAGGAAGCCGTATTCAAGGCCATCAGGTTGTTGGATGCGGCGCTGCGTGACAGCGGTAAGGCCAGTCCACGGATTGCCGTCGCGGGACTCAATCCGCATGCCGGAGATGGCGGTGTCTTTGGAGATGAAGAGATAAAGGAGATCGGGCCAGCCGTCAAACAGGCCCGGGCGGCAGGGATCAATGTCGCAGGTCCCTTTCCGCCGGATACAATATTCCTGATGGGCCGGGATGGCAAATATGATGCCATTGTGACCATGTATCATGACCAGGGGCAGATCGCCATGAAATTGATGGGGTTTGACCAGGGCGTTACGTTACACGCCGGGTTGCCGTTTCCGGTGACGACATCTGCTCATGGTTCCGCCTTTGATATTGCCGGGAAGGGGATCGCCAATGTCAATGCCCTGAAAAATGCCCTTTTTATTGCCTGTACCATGGCTGAAAAACGTTTGGGACTTTAAGGAAGAGAGGGCGGTAACAGTGAAAACGATCGGTTTTATCGGTCTTGGCATGATGGGGCATGGCATTGCTGCGAATATCCTGAAAAGCGGTTACTCACTCAGGGCCATGGCACACCTCAACCGGGAGCCTCTTGAGCGATTGGTTGCGCGTGGTGCTGTTGAAGTTTCAACTCCGGCGGAACTCGCCGCCTCCTGCGATGCAGTATTCCTTTGCGTGCGCGGTGCCGAAGAAGTTGAACAGCTCGTCTATGGAGGAAATGGCATATTGCAGGGCTGCCGGCCGGGATTGATTGTTGTTGATTGCACCACCAGCCAGCCCGGTTTGAGCAAACGGATTGCCAAGGATCTGCAGGAGCGAGATGCCCGGTTCGCCGATGCCCCTGTCACCCGTGCGCCAAAGGACGCAGAGGCGGGACGGCTGAACAGCCTGGTCGGTGCTGACGATCAAACCTTTGCCGCAATCAGGCCAATCCTGGAAACATACTCGGAAAATATTGCGCACTTCGGTCCTCCCGGTGCCGGTCACAGTGCCAAGTTGATAAATAACTTCATCAGCTGTGGTTATGCGGCCCTGATTATCGAAGGGTTGGCCATGTGCTCCCGTGCCGGTGTTGATGCCCGGAAATTATATGAGACGATGGCGGAAGGCGGGGCAAACAGTGGCGTCCTGAGGAAAATGGTGCCGCCGCTCCTGGAGGGCGATCTGACCGGCCATCAGTTTTCGATCGGTAATGCGCACAAGGATGTCAGTTATTTCCGCCAGTTTGCTGAAGCGTATGATTTCAAAAGCGTTCTCGCCGCGCCCCTGCAGTCGGTCTATCGCACGGCCGTCGAAGCGGGGTTGTCGGATCGTTTTATGGCTTCGCTGATTGAGCTGCATCAGGGCAGGTCAGACGAGTAACAACCCGTACCTATCATGCGCAGGCAGGAAGGAGGAATACTATGAAAGGTCTGGTCGGTTTGGTACATACCACACGGCTGGTCATTGATCCGGTTCATGAATCGGTGACAAGCCAGTGCCCGGGGCTTGCCGTCAACCATGTACTCGATGAGGGTATCCTGCGGCGTCTCATGGCCACAGGAGCGATTTCCGAGGAAATTACCGGGTGGCTGACGGATATGGTTCTGTCAACCGAAGCGATCGGGGCTGATCTTACCGTCGTCAGTTGTTCTTCTTTGTCTCCCTGTGTCAATGAGGTTCGCAAGCGGGTAAAGATACCGGTTTTGAAAATTGATGAACCGATGATGGAATATGCTATCAAGGCTGCAGACCGGATCGGGCTGGTAATGACCAATCCGACCACTGAGAAACCATCCACACTGCTTTTTCACGAGGTTGCCGGCCGCTTGGGTCGCAAGGTAACCCTGGTTCCACGCCTCTGTTCAAACGCCTTTGCATTGTTGAACGAGGGGGATCGTCCAGGGCACGATACCGAGGTCTGTGCAACGGTGGAAAGTTTGCTGGGGGAAGTGGATGTTGTGATGCTGGCCCAGATATCTATCGCCCGGGTCCGCGATCTTCTGGACCCGGCCGTTTCAAAACGGGTTTTCTCGAGCCTGGATTTTATCTCCCGGAAGATTACGGACATGCTTGATGACAGACCGGAAAAAACCTCCCGGTAAGATCATTTTCGAGCCGGATCTGGAACCACATCATTGCCGATATCCCGGCAAAGCGGATTGTCAGACTTGCCCAAAATGTTCAGACAATTACGTATACTGTCCCCCTCCCCCTCCCTCCTCCTGCCTATAAAAAGCCTTCTGGGCTCAGCAGCAGTCCAGTTCCTCGCGAACCACCTGCTTGGCGATCTCCCATCCATTCAGCACATGGGCGCGCAGGAGGTAGTGCAATAAATGTGGATCGCGGTCTTCAATGCTCATCAGGATATGTTCGTGTTCGCGCAGGGCGCTTTGCCATCTGGGCTTCGCACGATTGCCTGCATAACGGAATCTTATGAATCGAGTTCGTATATTTTGAAAGGTCTGCAGGAGAATTTCGCTGTTCGCCGCTTTAATGATGGCAATGTGGATGTCCTGGTTGACCTTGAAATAATCCATCTGCTGTCCGGCATGAAAATGTGCTGACATCTGTTCCTGCATGTTTTGCAGTTCAGAAATTTGTTCATCAGTAATGTGCCTGCACAGGAGTTCACCGGCCAACCCTTCCACGCTGGCCATCAGCTGCATTGCGTCATCGACGTCTTTAAAGCTCAATTTTGTAACGATCGCGCCTCGATTGGGCAGCAGGGTCAGCAGCCGTTCGGCAGCGAGTACCTTGAATGCTTCCCGCAACGGCGTTCGCGATATCCCTAATTCCTCACATACCATCCGTTCGGGAATCCTGCTTCCCGGAGCCAGTTTTCCCTCAATAATACGGTCGCGGATCCACGGAATTACCTCCTGGTACAGGGAATTGTTACTGCTCTTTTCCGCCTTTCCGGTCTTTGCCTGATCTGGCTGGTTAATCATCGTTTCTGCTGCTCCTGAATGGTCCGCGCTCATCCTGTGCGGATTGTCGCCCCGTATAATAACAATAATGGCAACCTTATATAATTGCCTCTTCGCCCGATCCCTTCCTTATACTCGAAATTTTATCCTCGGAATATCAGCTATATGCCTGCGGAAAAATTTCTTGCATGCCTTAATCTCGATCAATAATCGGGTTATTCACGGTACCCTGATGAGAAGGAATTTTACTATTCCTTGTTTTGTGTACTGCAAGATTGCATTCAATTATAGAGGAAATGCAGATTTACGCTACTATTATTCCCAATAATTCGGTTGACAGAGGGAAAATTGTATGCAATATAAAGATTATCAACAGTGGATGCCGGCATTCGGGAAAGCTGGGGTCCGGTCTTCGCGCCTTTTGGGCCGTTCGTCTCAAAAGAATCGTTATTCTGAAAACAAGGAGGAGAATCATGAGGAAGTCCATCACCGTTATCTGCCTGGCCGCCGCGTTGGCGTTCTGTTCTGCACCAGCTTTTGCAGAATTGGAGATTGTATTCGCAATCAGCACTCCTCAAGGCGCCATGGGGCAAGTTTCAGGCCAGCGCCTGACCGATCTGGCAAACGAGAAACTAGCCGGTAAGGCGAAAATCGTATTTTACCACTCAGACCAGTTGGGACCGGACAAATCACTCATGCAGAAGTTGAAACTCAACACCATTCAACTAACGCATATGGCCTCGGTTATGCCTTCCTATGTGGAGGAGGCCGCTGTTTTCGACATGCCGTTCCTGGTCAAGGACCGCGCCCATGTTCTGCGGATCGAAAAGGAATGGTTATGGAAAACATTTGCCCCGGCTGCTGAGAAAAAAGGTTACAAACTCATCGCCTTGTGGGAAAACGGCTTTCGGCAAATCACCAACAATGTCAGACCTATTTATACGCCAGCCGACCTGAAGGGAGTCAAGATACGTACGCCAAAAAGCGAGTGGCGTGTTGCCATGTTCCGCGCGTTTGGGGCAAATCCTACACCGATGCCGTTTTCCGAGGTGTTTGTCGGGCTGCAGACCGGAGTCATTGACGGTCAGGAAAACCCGTTGACTCATATCGCCGCAAATCAGCTTCAGGAAGTTCAGAAATACCTGTCTTTGTCCGGGCATGTCTACAGTCCGGTATTTCTTCTGGCCTATAAAGAGCATTGGGAAAAAATCCCGGCAGATGTTCGCAAGATCATAGAGGATACGGCGCAGGAAATTCGGCCATGGATCTACGAGACCGTGGCCGCGGCTGATGAACGTCTCGTTGGTGAACTGGAAGCCAAGGGGATGCAGGTCAACAAGGTTAACCGTGAGGAATTCATCAAAGCCAGTGCTCCTGTCTACGAGCTTTTCGACCAGAAGGTTCCCGGCGGCAAGGTAATGATCGAAACCATTCTGAATCTCGCGAATTAAATACTCACAACAATAGGCTTCAGCTGTCCGTCACGATAGGTGACGGACAGCAAAAAGAAGGATGTCTCATGTACTACGAAACCCTCATTAACAAGGCTCGTGAACGAACCATACGGGTTCTCCTGATCGGTGCGGGGGAGTATGGCCGGTCTTTTATTTTTCAATCAACCCGGATACCGGGGCTTGAGGTGGCCGCCATCTGCGATCGCGACGTCGAAAAAGGGGTTCAGACCTTTCGTCATGCTGGATGGGCGCAGGAAGAAATCGTTATCTGTGAATCAACCGCTTCTGCTCAACAAGCCATGCAGGCAGGGAAGAGGGTGGTTGCGGTTGATGCCTGCATGTTAATGAACCTGCCTCTTGACATGGTTATTGAGGCCACCGGGTCCCCGGAAGCGGGTGTAAAGCATGCCGATGCCGCGATCCGGTCCGGCAAACACGTCGCAATGGTGTCAAAGGAAGCGGATTCAACTGTCGGACCTCTTTTAAAGGCCATGGCCAGAGAGGCTGGCCTGGTCTATACTCCGGTTGACGGGGATCAGCCGAGCCTGCTTATGCAACTCGTGATATGGGCTCGTGTCATCGGGCTGGAGGTTCTTTGCGCCGGCAAATCAAGCGAATATGATTTTGTCTACCATCGAAGCGAAAAGAGAGTTGTCAGCCTGGACCATGTTTCTCCCGCCTCTGGAATCAGTGAGGTCTGGGATCTTGGCAACAAGGGAGCAGGCGCTGTGGCTGCTGAACGGGCACGTATCCTGAAAGAGATTCCTCAACACACCGTACCCGATTTGATCGAGATGGCACTCGTTGCCAATGCCCTCGATTTGAGTCCTGATATACCGGAATTTCATGCCCCTGTTTCCCGCCTGGGAGAAGTAGCGGATTTTCTTGTTCCCGAAGAAATGGGGGGACTGTTGTCCAGGCGTGGGGTGGTAGATGTTGTCAACCTCCTGCGTGAGCCCCATGAAGTGAGTATGGCAGGGGGTGTTTTCATAATAGTTGCCTGTGAGGACAAGGAGTCCTGGGACGTCCTGCGCGCCAAAGGGCATGTGCTGAACCGCCAGGGGACCGCAGCCATGATATATCGGCCGTCGCACCTGCTCGGTGTTGAGTCGGCGACCACCGTCCTGATGGCTGCGCACGAGGGACGGTCTTCCGGACCTGCCGGAGTTGAACCGAGACTGGATGTCGTCGGGCGCAGCACCAAGGCATTGCCAGCCGGAACGAGGCTAAGTGCCGTCGGGCATCATCACCGGATTGACGGTGTTGAAGGAATGATGATCCCCTCCTGCGCAGTAACTGGTCACAACCCGGTGCCATACTATCTCATGGCAGGCCATAAGCTTGTTAAAGACATCCCGCCCGAAACCGTGATTACCGTCGATATGATTGAAACGCCAACCGACTCTCTTTTGTGGGACCTCCGGAGGCAAATGGACTCACGGTTTGGTCTGCGTTGAAGAGACAGCATATCTCTATGATTTAAATGAAAGAGAGGATACGGCGCAGGCAATTCGGCCAGTCTTTTATTTTTCAATCAACCCGGAGACGGCGGCTTGCAGTGGCCGTCATCTGCTGGCCTTCCTTCCCATCCGGCCTGCTGGAAGCAGCGGGCCGGAAGCAAGTCCGGTCAAACCATAACTATCCCGTTTTCGGGTTGTGGTCATGATGAATACATTGAAAAACTGGCTGGAAAGGATTCTGGAGTTTATCTCTATTTTCCTGTTAATCACTATGGCCGTCATCGTTGTTCTTGCCGTGGTCTTCAGGATCCTTGGACAATCGCTGATCTGGTACGATGAAGTGGCTTCCGTGGTCCTTGCCTGGCTGACGTACTATGGTGCGGCGCTGGCGGCCTGTAATCGGGGGCATCTCGGGTTTCCCGGTCTGTTTCTCTCTTTGCCGAAACGCCTGCGGGCCATCACCTTTATAATCGCTGAAGTTGTGGTAATCGGTTTCTTTGCGGTGATCGGCTATGCCGGCTGGTATGTGATGGGAATTTTCGGCGACGAGACCCTGGTCAGTCTCAGCTGGGTTCATCTCAGTTTTACCCAATCCGTCGTCCCTGTTGGAGCTGTTCTTTTTATCATGGCTGAAATTCTCAGTATTCCCGATGCCTGGCGCAAAGCCATGGCGGGAATTGACTATGAAAAAGAAATGATAGACCAGGCGATTGAGGAGGCGCAGCAATCATGATTACCCTGCTGTTGATATTTGGTCTTCTCCTTCTTATCCTGATCAATGTGCCGATAGCGGTTGCCCTCGGGAGCATAGCGCTCATTGGCATGGTGCTGTCAAAAGGGGTTGATACCATCTACAATGCCGCCCTGTCGATGTTTGATGGTGCGACAAATTTCCCCCTGCTGGCCATACCGCTTTTTATCCTCGCCGGTGCCCTGATGAACACCACGAGCATTTCACGGCGCCTGATCAACCTGACGTCGGCCATGATCGGCTTTGTGCGCGGCGGGCTGGCGATGGTGAATGTCGGGGTATCAATGTTTTTCGCTGAAATCAGCGGATCGGCGGTGGCCGATGTTGCGGCGATCGGATCCGTGCTCATCCCGGCGATGAAAAGACGGAACTACTCTCCGGAACTTTCGGCGGCGGTGACCTCCTCGTCCGCCTCGATTGCGATCATTATCCCGCCCTCCATTGCCATGATCATCTATGGTGCGCTTTCGGACACCTCAATCGTTAAGCTTTTTGTCGCCGGCATTATCCCGGGGGTACTCGGCGGTTTTTCAATGATGGGACTCTGTTACTGGTATGCCGTACGCTACGATCTGCCGCGGGAAGCTGCCTTTTCCCTGCGCAAATTGTGGGTGGCCTTCAAGGAGGCGGGCTGGGCGCTGACGCTGCCGGTGATTATTCTCGGCGGTATTTTCGGCGGCGTCGTCACGGCAACCGAAGGTGCCGGCCTGGCGGTTGTCGCCGCGTTGCTGATCGGCGGCGTTATTTACCGGGAACTCGACTGGAGACATCTGCGCAAGGCGATGGTGGAAGGTGTCACCCAGACGGCGGTTGTTATGCTGCTTGTCGCCACTTCGGCGGTGCTCGGTCTGTATCTCACCGAGATACAGATACCCCAGGCCTTTGCCAAATGGATGATAGGCTTTACCGCCAACAAACTGCTGCTGCTGGCCCTGCTGAATGTGATGCTTTTTATCGTTGGCATGTTCCTGCATGGCGCTGCCGCAATTATCCTCATTGTGCCCATTGTCATGCCGCTGGTACATCAGATGGGCATCAATCCCATCCAGTTCGGCCTGATCATGACCCTGAATATCGCCATCGGGCAGCAAACGCCTCCGGTGGCCAGTGTTCTGGTCACTTCCTGTTCAATTGCCAAGACAGACATCTGGGAGACAACCAAGGTTAACATCCCGTTTATCCTGGTGCTCCTTGGCGTGCTGATGCTCGTTACTTATTTCCCTCCAGTCTCACTGACACTGGTTAATATTTTTTACGGTTAATGCAAATGGTTACTACGAGAAAACCGCGGATTGCCCTGGTTATGGGCGACCCCTGCGGCATGTGTATTGCCCCTCCGAACAAGGAAACAATGCACTGGCCCGACTTGGCGGTGCCTTTGGAGATGAAGAGATAAAGGAGTTTGGGACTTAAAGAAGGAGAGGACAGTAATGTTGAAAACAATCGGTTTTATCGGTCTTGGCATGATGGGGCATGGCATTGCCGCGAATATCCTGAAAAGCGGTTACTCGCTCAGGGCCATGGCACACCTCAACCGGGAGCCTCTCGAGCGATTGGTTGCGCGTGGTGCCGTTGAAGGTTCAACTCCGGCGGAACTCGCCGCCTCCTGCGATGCGGTATTCCTTTGCGTGCGCGGCGCTGAAGAGGTTGAGGAGATTGTCTATGGAAAGGATGGTTTGTTGGCGGGCTGCCGGGCGGGGTTCATTGTTGTTGATTGCACGACCAGCCATCCCGGTTTGAGCATACGGATTGCCAAAGATCTACAGGAGCGTGATGCCCGGTTCGCCGATGCTCCTGTCACCCGTGCGCCAAAGGACGCAGAGGCGGGACGGCTGAACAGCCTGGTCGGTGCTGACGATCAAACCTTTGCCGCGATCAGGCCCATCCTGGAAACATACTCGGAAAATATTGCGCACTTCGGTCCTCCCGGAGCCGGTCATAGTGCCAAATTGATAAACAACTTCATCACTTGTGGTTATACAGCCCTGATTATTGAGGGTATGGCCATGTGCTCGCGTGCCGGCGTTGATGCCCGGAAACTGTATGAGACGATGGCGGAAGGCGGTGCAAACAGCGGCATCTTGAGGAAAATGGTACCGCCGCTCCTGGATGGCGATCTGACCGGCCATCAGTTTTCGATCGGTAATGCGTACAAGGATGTCAGTTATTTCCGCCAGTTTGCCGAAGCATGTGATTTCAAAAGTGTTCTCGTCGGCCCCCTGCAGTCGGTCTATCGCACGGCCGTCGAAGCGGGATTGTCGGATCGTTTTATGGCTTCGCTGATTGAACTGCATCAGGGCGGGTCAGACGAGTAATAACCCGTACATGTACAAACCCAGGCTGGAAGGAGCCATCCACACGGCTTTTTCATGAGGTTGCCGACCGCCTGGGTCGCAGGGTAACCCTGGTTTTGCGCGTCTGGTCAGACGCCTTTGCCTTGTTGAACGAGAGGGAACGGCCGGGGCGCGATAGCGGGGTATTCGGCGTTGCAATGCTGGGGCCGGGGTGGGTGTAAAAAGCTCCATTGATTTTAATTCACCCGATTCGCAAAGCGTTGTGCCAGGGGCAACCTCTAGGATTCCGATCTTGAGGTTCAGCAGACCTATAACGAGCTGTTGCTGATGTACCGTGAACTGTATAAGGATACGGAAACATCATTTTGAAAATCTGGTAAAAATGGATCTGCCGCAAGGATGGGTAAAGTAGAAAGAGAGAAGTTTATGGCCGTTGCCAGGAACGTCCTGGTGACTCTGGGGCTCGGCTTTATCGGTGCGGCCATCGCCTCCTATGCCGGGTTGCCCGCTGCAGCACTTCTCGGGTCCACACTGGCGGTTTCCTGCGCTGCCATCGGCGGCATAGCAAAAGATATCCCGGTCTCTGTCCGGGATTTCGCCTTTGTCATTATCGGTTGTTCTCTGGGCAGCGGCATCACCCCGGAAGCGCTGGGAGATGCGGTTCACTGGCCTCTGAGTCTCTTCATACTCGGTCTTGCCGTGGTCGCCATGATGTTTTTCTGCAGTTTGGTTCTTACCAGATTTTTCAATCAATCTGTCGAAACGGCAATTCTTGCCACATCGCCTGGAGCTTTAGCTTATTCTCTTGCCATGGCCGCAGACGGTGTGGGCGAGGCACGGGCGATCGTGGTCATTCAGACAATTCGTCTGTTTCTGATTATTGCGCTGCTCCCTCCCATGCTGAACATGTTTAACCTGCACCTGCAACCGGTCACCGGTTCAGCCGTCACCGTTCTCGGTGGTGCTGATCTTGCTCTTGTTGTCTGTGTTGCTCTCTTCACCGGCTGGGTGGTAAACAGATTCAGGTTTCCGGCCGCCTATTTTTTGACCGGGGTGTTTGTCAGCGCTGTTGCTCAGTTAGCCGGATTCGTTTCCGGTCGGCCGCCTGTTGAAATATTATTTATCGGCTTTGCCGTGACCGGTTCTGTCGTTGGCGTCCGTTTCTCGAGCATTCCCTGGCCGGATCTCAAACGGTTTTTTTCCGCTTCTCTGATCAGTCTTGCCGTCTCGGGCCTGATCTGCGGAATTTTCGCCCTGCCGGTGTCGGTATTCCTGTCAATCCCCTACGGCCAGGTCTTTGTCGCTTTTGCCCCGGGTGGTGTTGAGGCCATGACGGCGATGGCACTGTCGCTTGGCTATGATCCTACCTTTGTGGCGGTTCACCATATTTTCAGGATCTTTTTGCTTATTGGTCTTCTATCGGTGGTGATGCGAATCAAAAAATTTCGAACCGCCTGATATCCTTCTTACTGTTTGTGTATTATTTCCAGCTTAAAAGGATCATCTCCGTTTTTTGAATGAGAGAGCAAGAATCGGAGTGTTTCTTTTCTTCAAGTCCCCTATAGTATCATCCGAAGCTAATCATCACCAAAGGAATAGTTATGAATTCAGAGGCACGATCAATGACGGGATTTGAATGGCTGCTGCTGATCGTTCTGTCAATTCTCTGGGGCGGTTCCTTCTTTTTTATCAGCATCGCGGTAAGCTTCTTTCCGCCGTTCACTATTGTTGCGCTGCGCCTGAGTATTGCGGCCGTTTTTCTTCTTGCCGTGGTCTATTTAGGCGGATCGGGGCTGCCTGGTGACCGGTCGATCTGGCTCGCCTTCCTGGGTATGGGCGTGTTAAACAACGCTATTCCTTTCACCCTGATTGTCTGGGGACAAACCCAGATAGCCAGTGGACTGGCCTCTATTCTTAATGCAACAACTCCTTTTTTTACCCTGATAATCCCTGTAATTGCTATCGTTCTTGGCTGCGCCGTTCTTGGCGAGCGGCTTGAGATAAAGCATTTTGTCGGTATGGGGCTGATCAGTCTCGGTCTCCTGGCCATCGACGGCCGACTGTTCAGGTTGGTGCAACACCGTTTTTGCACAAGACCGGCAGTGCTTTCCGCTGCCGAAAAAGAATCGTAACTTCCAGTCATGTCCGGGCAAGAAAAAAACTTTTACCACACGGAAGAGAGCAGGTGGGCAGCCGTTGCCGCACGTGACCAAGGCGCTGACAAGCATTTCTATTATGGCGTCCAGACGACGGGCGTCTATTGCCGGCCCGGCTGTTCATCACGGTTGCCGAACCGTCAGAATGTGGTTTTTTTCAACACGCCCATGGAGGCGGAATCAGCCGGCTATAGACCATGCAGGAGATGCAGGCCGGGAGCTGATTCTGCTGATGCTCGTACGGGAAAAATTATTATTGCTTCATGCAGGGCCATTGAACAGGCTGGGAAGCCGATTAAACTCGCCGATCTCGCCGCAGAAGCCGGATTGAGCAGATATCATTTTCATCGTCTTTTCAAAAAGATGGTCGGTCTTACCCCCCGGCAATACGGTTCGACACTTCAGGCGAAACGTTTCCGCGGCCTGCTCCGGAGCGGGTGTTCGGTTACCAGAGCCCTGTATGGAGCCGGCTTCGGTTCAAGCAGCCGTCTCTATGAAAAAAGCGGAGAGGATATGGCCATGCAGCCCAGGGTATATAAAAACGGTGGTAGCGGAATAACCATACACTATGACGCTGTCCGCTGTTTTCTTGGCTGGGTCATGGTTGCCGTGACTGAACGGGGTATCTGTGGCGTTGATTTCGGGGATAATCCGGAAGCGCTTCAGGTCCAGTTAAGGGACCGCTTTCCCCGGGCCGATCTTGAGAGAGGCGGCCCCGGTTTCGCCGCGCTCATTGAAACCGTTATTTCTTTTGTCGAACAGCCCCGGGCCGGGCTGCACCTGCCCCTGGATATTCAGGGCACGGTCTTCCAGCAGAGGGTCTGGCAAACACTCCGCCAGATCAAGCCGGGATGCACTGCCAGCTATACGGACATTGCCGAGGCAATCGGCAACCCAAAAGCGGTACGGGCCGTCGCTAAAGCCTGCGCTGCCAACAGGATCGCCGTTCTCATTCCCTGCCATCGGGTGGTTCACCAGGATGGCAGACCTGGCGGTTACCGCTGGGGCGTGAAACGAAAAGAGCGCCTCCTGGCCCTTGAAAAAGAAGGCTGATCATCATCGTTACCGCCATTGTCAGCGCTATTCTTTCAATATCCCTCTTTCTCCTTATCTTTTCCGCATGAGGGGTTTGTAGAAAAAAGGACGCTGCTACGTTCGCCGGCGGGTGGATAACAAGGGAGGTTTTCATGTCAAGATTGATGTCACGATATACGGTTGCTGGTTTTTTTTGTGTCGGGTGCGTGCTGCTTGCCGGCACGCTGGTCTCAAGTCAACCGGGTGAGCCGATTATCGAGGGGCAGCGGATGCATCCGGTTCAGGCTGCAAACGGCATGGTGGTGACGAGCCACTTCCTTGCCACGCAAACGGCCCTCGACGTCCTGAAAAAAGGCGGCAACGCCATCGATGCGGCAGTCACGGCCGCCTTTTCCCTGGCCGTTACCCAGCCGCGCTCAGGCAATATCGGCGGCGGTGGGTTTATGCTGATTTCCTCGGAGAAAAATGATGAGGTGGTTGCCATCGACTACCGGGAGAAAGCGCCGTTGCAGGCCGCCGAGGATATGTTTCTGGACGGTGAGGGAGAGGTTGACAGTGAACGTTCACGCTATTCCCATCTGGCCGCCGGCGTACCCGGCACGGTGGCGGGACTGGTCCTTGCCCTTGAACGGTATGGAACAATCGCTCTTTCCGAGGCCCTGGCTCCGGCCATACGGCTTGCTGAAGAAGGCTTTGTGGTTACCGGGAGATTCAGCGAAGGGCTGAAGGCCGAAGAAAAAAGGCTGCGCCGCTGGGAGTCTACCAGAAAGACGTTCTACAAAGCTGACGGTTCCTATTATGAACCGGGCGATCTCTTTGTCCAGAAGGAACTTGCGGCCACGCTCAAGCGCATCTCAGACCAGGGAGCTGCAGATTTCTACCGGGGGAAAACAGCAGAATTGCTGGTGGCCGAAATGCAAAGACATGGCGGCCTGATCACCATGGAAGACATGAAATCCTATGAACCGGTTATCAGAAAGCCCGTCCATGGGACCTATCGCGGTTATGACGTCTATTCCATGTCACCGCCCAGTTCAGGAGGGACCCACGTGATTGAGCTGCTGAACATTCTGGAGGGATTCCCGATTTCCGAATACGGGCATAATTCGGCGCAAACCATTCACCTGATGGCCGAGGCCATGAAACGGGTTTATGCCGACCGCTCGCGTTATCTCGGTGATGAGGATTTTGTGAGCGTGCCCCTGCAGGGCCTGCTGTCAAAGAACTACGCCGGGTCGCTTCGTGAAGTAATCGATCCGGTTCGGGCCATGCCGAGCAGTGAAATTGGGCCGGGAAACCCTTTGCCATACGAGAGTAATGAAACCACCCATTTTTCCATTGCGGACAGATACGGTAATGCTGTTTCCAACACCTATACGATAAATTTCAGCTATGGCTCCGGGATCGTGGTGGGCGGGGCGGGTTTTCTGCTCAACAACGAAATGGATGATTTCTCGGCAAAACCGGGCGTGCCGAATGCTTACGGCCTTCTTGGCGGAGAGGCCAATAAGATTGAACCCGGGAAGCGCATGTTGAGCTCGATGTCACCGACGATTGTCAAGCAGGGTGGCAGGAACTTTCTGGTTACGGGCAGTCCCGGCGGGTCCCGTATCATCACCACGACACTGCAGGTCATCCTCAATGTTATCGATCATGGTCTCAATATCCAGACGGCGGTAGCAGCCCCCCGCGTCCATCATCAATGGTTGCCTGATGAGCTGCGTGTTGAGGAGGGGTTGAGTCCGGATACCATAAGACTTCTGGAAGCTAGGGGGCATACGGTCAGGGTGAAATCCGCCATGGGAGCGATTCAGTCCATTATGATCAAGGACAAGATGATGTTCGGTGGCGCCGACCCGCGCCGGTCGACATCCCAGGCGGCCGGTTTTTGAAATGAGAACTCACAGTTAAGGGGAAGCATGTCATGCTTTTCCAGGTATGGCCTGAGCCCGTTATGGGCAAAAAAGGGGGACAACCATGCTAAAAATTAAATTACCCTCTGATAACGGCACGGGCAGAGCAAATTGTTAGAGCTTAGCTGAAAGGATCACGGTATATTCGGCGAAGTGTAATGGGGCTGTGTGCTCTTCCCTGGTCCTCGTCGTGTGCTCTTCCCCGGTACTCCTGCAGCTCCCGCAACCTAAAAGGTATTGATTTATGAGGTCCGCATGCTTCGGCAATAACGCATTCAACACAGATACCCGCAAGAAAAATGAATAGTGACAAGGGCTTTCCCGTAAAAAGAACAGTACTGGCATTAGTTTTCCTTCTGGCAGCCTCGGCCGTCTTTTACTTTGTCATGGGCGGCGGACAGAGCGGAAAAGTGAAAACAAGCCGCAAGGACGCCATTGTCGGGGTGAAGGTAGCCCCGGTTGAACGTCGGGATCTCAAGGAAACGCGGGTTTTCAGTGGCACCCTGGAGGCTGAAAATCAGTACGACGCCGCGGCCAAGGTTGGAGGACGGATCCGGGAAATTACCGTTAATCTCGGGGATTGCCTGAGCCGGGGGGATTTAATCGCCCGGTTGGACAGCGAGGAGTATGAACTGCAGCTGGCGCAGGCGCAGGCTGAACTTGCTGTCGCGGAGGCGGCACTGGGCGAGGCGCGCAATATGCTCACGGCAGCCGAGCGGAACTACCAGCGGGCGGCAAAGCTCAGGGAACAGAAGGTTTCCTCTGTCGCTGAACTGGAAACTGCGGAAACTGAGAAACTTACGCAACAGGCCGGCGTCAATCTGGCTCTGGCACAGAAAAAACAACGTGAAGCCGCTCTGCGCACGGCAGAAGTGCGCCTGTCCTACACCACGCTGACAGCAGACTGGCATACCGATGCTGACAACCGCTGCCGTTCTGTCGCGCGCCGGTATGTCGATGAGGGGGACTTGATCGCCGCCAATGCGCCAGTCGTTACCCTGGTGGACTTGTCTTTGCTCAAGGCCGTCATCAACATTGCCGAGCGCGACTATGCCTTTTTGCAGATTGGTCAGCCGGCGGCGATCAGTGTTGACCTGGTCCCCGGGAAGGTCTTCCCGGGAACGGTTGCGCGCATGGCGCCTGTTTTTGATGAAAACAGCAGGCAGGCACGAGTTGAAATTGCCGTTCCCAATCCGGACAGCATATTGAAGGGCGGCATGTTCGCCCGGGTACAAATCGAGCTGGGCCATGCCGACCAGGCGCTGGCCGTTCCATCGACGGCGATTATCAAGAGACTTGGAAGCTACGGGGTCTTTATCGTCGAAGATGACAAGGCACTTTTTGTCAAGGTACAGCCGGACATCGAGGATGGCGGATGGTCGCAGGTGTCTGGGTTGCAGGAAGGACAACGCGTCGTTACGCTCGGGCATCATCTGCTCAGCGACGGGGTAGGTGTTTCCGTCTCCGACGGATCAGATCAGCAGCCCCAGCAAGTGCGGAAATAGGGAGCGTCCGGCATGAATATCAGCTCCTTCACCACCTCGCGGCCGATCTTCACCATCATGGTGACACTCATCATCATCCTGATCGGCTGTGTGTCTTTGAGCCGTCTGCCCATTGATCTCCTTCCCGAAATATCCTATCCGGTTCTCAGCATCAATACGGCATATGGCAATGCGGCGCCTGAAGAGGTGGAAAAACTGGTAACCGAGGTGATTGAGGGCGCCGTCTCAGCCATTCAGGGCATAAAGGAAATTACTTCGGAATCAACCGAAGGCAACAGCCGCGTCCGTGTGTCTTTCACCTGGGGTACCAACCTGGATGCGGCTACCAACGATGTCCGCGACCGGCTGGACCGGGTGATCAACCAGCTGCCTGATGAAATCGACAGGCCGCGGATCCGCAAGTTTGATCCCAACAGCGCCCCGATTCTCTTTTACGGGGCGGCCTCAGACCTCGATCCCATCGAGCTGCGCCGCCTCATTGATGACCAGATCAGTTACCGCATCGAACAGGTGCCCGGTGTCGCCGCGCTTGATGTCTGGGGCGGCCTGGAGCGCGAGATCCAGATAGAAATCGACCCTGACCGGCTGCGCGCTCTGCAGCTCTCGCTCGATACGGTGCGTACCGCCATCAGCGATGCCAATATCAGCCTGCCGGCCGGGGCCATTGAATCGGGCAATACCAAGATACGTCTTCGGACCCTCGGTGAACTGACCAGTGTCGAGCAGTTGCTTGACCTGGTTGTAGACCGTCGCGGCACAACGCCCATCTACCTGAAACAGTTTGCAGAAGTAAACGATACGCATACGGAAATTACCCGCATCGTGCGCATAAACGGCAAACCGGGTGTACGTCTTGCGGTTCGCAAGCAGTCGGGCACCAATACGGTGGAGGTCGCCCGTCAGGCAAAGGCTGTTGTCGAACAGATCAACAGTGATTTCCCCCAGATCCAGCTCATTGCCATTATCGACACCTCGGAATATATCGAGCGTTCCCTGGCGAATGTCGCGCGGACCATACTCATCGGCGGTTTCCTGGCCGTTCTTGTCCTGCTCGTATTCCTGCGCAAAATTCGAGCTACCCTGGTGGTTACAACCGCTATTCCGGTGGCAATCATCAGCACCTTTGCGATGATGTATTTCGGCAACCTGACCCTTAACCTGATGACGCTCGGAGGCCTGGCCCTGGGCGTCGGAATGATGGTCGATAACTCGATCGTTGTGCTGGAAAACATCCTGAGGCGACACCAGACTTACCAGGAGAAGCCACGCGATGCCGCCGTCAGGGGCGCCGGTGAAGTTACCGGAGCAATTATCGCCAGTACCTGTACAACGCTCGTTATCTTTGTGCCCATGCTCTTTGCCAAGGAGGTTTCAGGACTGCTCTTCAAACAGCTCACCTACGTTGTCGCCTTCTCGCTGGTGTGCTCTCTTTTCGTGGCCCTGACGCTGGTGCCGATGCTGACCAGTTTGTTCCTCGGTATCCGTAAAGAGAAAAAGGCGGGTAGTCTGCTGGAACGAGCAGCCAACGGGCTCGGCAGGGCCCATGAAAAGCTCAATAGAGGGTATGCGAAAACCCTGGAGGCCGGGCTGCAGAATCCCGGCACCACCGTTTCTATCGTGGTAGCTGTTTTCTGCCTGGCGCTGGCCTTGACCCCCCTGATAGGCACGGAATTTATGCCCGCATCCGACGAGGGCGAAGTCCGGGTAAATGTGGATATGGCGGGTGGTACGCGCCTCGAGATCCTGGACGAGGCGATGAGCTCCATAGAGAAGATTGTTACTGACTCGGTTCCGGAAATGCGCGCAGCCATAACTGATATGGGGTCGTCGGGCGGACATGGCGATGGCGCCGGCGGGGATATTCGCATATCACTGGTTCCGGTCGCTGAACGCAGTCGTTCAAATAATGAAGTGACGACGGACCTGAGGCGGGAAATAGGCGTTATTCCCGGCGCTGAAGTGCGTGTTCGCGCCGGGCAGGGATTATTTCTACTCTCACGCCTGCTGGGGGGCGGGGAGGATAATCTGGAAATTGAAATTCATGGCTATGATCTGGAAACCCTGGACGCACTCGCGCAAACGGTGGAAGAGCAGATCAAGGATATTCCCGGCATTACGGACACCCGGCGGGGCCGGAAGGAGGGGGTGCCGCAACAGCTGCTGGAGATCGATCGCGATCGGGCCGCAGATCTGGGGCTCAGTGTGGCGCAGATCTCCCGGACGCTGGAGACGGCCCTGTCGGGAACAAAGGCCGGTCAATTCCGGGACGGCAGCGGGGAGGAAGTCGATATCCTGGTGAAGGTAAAGGATGCCGAGCTGCTGAGTATGGATGAGCTGCTGACTCACACGATCACCAATAAATCCGGGGAGGCGATCTCACTGCGTAACCTGATGACGGCCCGTTCAGGTATCGGACCGGTGGAGATTGAACGGAAAAATCAACAGCGTATGGTGGCGATCAGCGCCAATGTCAACGACCGTCCTCTCGGTGAGATCGCCGCCGATGTCCAGGAGAAACTGACGAATATTCCGCGGCCGCGCGGTTATGAGATTTTGATGTCCGGCGATATTGAGGAACAGGCAAAATCTTTCAGGGAGATGCTGATCGGCATTATCCTCGCTACCGTTCTCGTCTACATGGTCCTGGCGTCCCTGTATGAGTCACTGCTTTCGCCGGTTATCGTGATGCTCTCTGTTCCCCTGCCGGTGATCGGCGTCGTTTTAATATTGCTGCTCACCGGTACCACCTTCAACGTGCAGAGCTTTATCGGCTGTATCATGCTCGTCGGTATCGTGGTGAACAACGCCATCCTGATCGTCGACCGTGCCAATACCCTTTTCCGTGATGAGGGGCAGGATCTGCTTTCCGCCGTACGCCGGGCGGGACAGGATCGATTGCGCCCGGTACTGATGACCTCACTGACCACTATTTTATCGTTGTTGCCTCTGGCGCTCGGGATCGGTGAAGGAAGCGATATGCAGGCACCGCTCGCACGAACCGTGTTGGGCGGTCTGTTGAGCGCTAGCCTGATCACGCTTGTTTATATTCCCGTTTTGTATTTCCTGTTCAACAGGCGCGCCGAACGTTTACGTGCCGATAATCCAGCAGGGCCGGTGTCATGAAAAAAATTCCGGGCCTTGTTTTATGCATGATCACCGTGCTTGCCCTTGGCGGTTGTCTCTCAACAGCCGTGGAACGACCCAGGACGAGACCGGTCGATATCACGGCGCCGCCTCCAATAATGACAACCGAAACGCTTGGGGGCGAAGCAATTTCGGATGTACCTGAGATAACGAATAATAGTGATGAATACTCTTTCAGCGCAGAAAACGGGCGTGCCTTCCAACCGTTTCCACCCGATGGCTTATTGAGCCTGACCGTAGAACAGGCGGTTCTTTCAGCACTGAAACGCAACCGATCATTCGTCGTCGAGCAGTTTACGCCGGTGATCGCCGGTACCTTTGTTGATACGGAGCGAGCAGTTTTCGACCCTGTTTTATTCGCACGGGGAAGTCTGGAAAAAAATCTGGACCGATCCTTTGATGATATAAGAGATCGGTTTTTTTCAATAGACGGCAGGGAAAGTTTCTTTAGCGCGGGGATTGCCAAGCGTCTTCCAACCGGGACAGACCTGAGCCTGGATCTGTCCCTGCAAAACAGTAATTACGATAACGGTCGCTACTCGGATGAAGCGCGTGCGGGGTTGAGCCTCACCCAGGCGCTCCTTCGCGATTTCGGTGTAGCCGCCAATCTTGCCGGGGTACGGCAGGCAGAAGTCGGCGCCCTGGCCTCCGCCTACAATCTTCGGGGATTTACCGAGAACCTGGTGGCGGCGGTGGAGAATGCTTATTGGGGATATGCACTGGCGCTGCGACAGATCGAGATATTCCAGGAATCCTTTCAGCTGGCTCAACATCAACTGAAGAATATTCGTACCCGGATCGAGGTCGGCCAAATTGCCGAAACCGATGAAACGGTCGCCAATGCGGAGCTGGCACTGCGCAGACAGCAATTGATTGATGCCCGCAGCCAGAGAGAGCGGGCACGTCTCACGCTCCTTCGGCTATTGAATCCGCCATCCGAGGACGGCTGGGACCGGCAGATTACGCTCAGTGATGATCCGGTCGTTCCGGAGGTCCGTCTCGGAAGCGTTCTTGAGCACGAGGCTCTGGCTCTTAAGCTGCGCCCGGAGTTGAATGAGGCTCGCCTGGAGGCCCGGCGCGGGGAACTGGAAACAGTCATGACCGCCAACGGGCTTCTGCCGCGCCTTGACCTCTTTATGAATATGGCGAAAACCGGTTATTCACAGAGTTTTGCAAATAGCTTCAGTAATCTGGACGGTCCAGGGTACGATTTTCTCATCGGTCTGGATTTTGAACTCCCGGTCGGCAATCGTGAAGCCGAGGCACTTGATCGCCGTTCCCGCGCTACCTACCAGCAGGCGCTGCAGAGCGTTGAGAACCTGAAGCAGCTCATTTCCTTTGATGTACGCGAGGCGCTGCTGGAGGTGGATCGCAGTCTGCAGCAAATCGAGGCGAGCAGGTCCCGACGGGTCTTACAGGAGGAGGTCGTACGGGCCGAAACCGTTCGTTTTGGTGTCGGAACAGCGACAGCACTCGATGTGGCAGGGGTGCAGCGCGACCTGCTGGAAAGTCGCATCAATGAAGTTGAAGCCATCGTCAATTATCGTCAGGCTATCATCAATCTTTATCTGCAGGATGGGACTCTGCTCCTTCGCCGCGGCATAAAAGGACCGGGAGCGGAAGAGGTTGTACTGTAGCGTCAGCATGAGGTCGTTGCCTCGTCCGCCGTTGTAAATCTCTAGCAGAAATTCGTTATAAAAACATGAGGGAGAATCCATGAAAAATGCGGCTCTTCTCGTTATCGATGTGCAGAACGGGTGGTCGATAGTGATGAGCTCCTGAAAGACTTCTGAAGTATTGGTTTTTGGTGACAGCTAAATTGTGTTAGTGTCAGTGTTTGACGGGAGACGGGACTGCACTGATCTTTTCCGGGTGCACCGTGAAAAGCGATTCCCTCTTTTCTTTCATCCAAGAAAACATCACATTATCGCAGGAGGGAAGGCGATGTCTGTCAATTGCACGCTTCATCGTTCTGAGGTTGCTCATTTTCAATGTGATGAATGTGGTTCATCCTTCTGCGATGACTGCGTTTCGCTCAGGGAATCCCGAGACTATGGCGGACTGAGCAAGGATTATTTCTGTCCGGCCTGTGAACTGCCGGTGAAAATGATTGCAGGTAAATCGCAAGAGCGATACAGGAGAGCGGGGTCTCACCCCATGCCGGGCTGTTTGCAGACCGCTTCAATCTGAGCATTCATTATCCAGCCCTTTCTGCCGGTTTCATCTTCGACAAAGCTGTAATTGTTATGTTCTTTCAAGGGATAGATCAATCTGCCCTCCTGTATTGCACCAACCGATGTGGATGAATCAAAGGGAGAGACCAGCAATCGCGCATTTGCTTCGATCACCACCGAAGGGTTGAATTCCTGGTACCTCAGGTAGGTTCCGTAAAGTGAGATAACCAGCAGTAACAGGCAGGAGACGCTGACCACACTCGTTACCGTTACCGAGCAGGGAATTTTTCTTTTCGTTACGGTAAACAGGGCTAGAAAGCCCAGTGAAAAAAGAATCACGGCGGACCATTGGTTAAGGCTGAGCAGGTTGAAAAAACGTTCTATTCCGCTAATGCCGGTTTGGAATAGTCCGTTTTCATTTCTTATGAGTTCAAGATTGCCCAGGGTGTCTGAATCGGAAGGGGCGAGTCTCAGGGCCCGCTCGTAGTTGAGAACGGCCTTGCCCGTTTTGCCTGCTTGGCCATAGCTCCCGGCCAGGTTGTAGAGAACCTGGGCGGAGAACCCGCTGCTTTGCGTGATTGTTTCAAAAAGTGAGATTGCCTGCTCGTAGTCGCCCCGACTGTAGGCTTCATTACCCTGTTGAAAAAGTTCAGCATCATCCGCTGCGGCTGCCTGTATCAAGGTTGGCAGCAGCAAGGAAAAAAAGAACAGGATGGCGGCCGGTATTTTAACTGATTTCATAGTAATCTTTCAAGCTCATCTCTTAATTGTTTCAGGGTGTTATCCATCTCTTCACTTGTCAGGGAGAATCCTCCATATACTGATTCCTCGGCCATTTTGAATAGCTCAATAAGGGGGGAATCCTGGGGAAGTCTGAAGGTTAGATCTGAAAGGCTGATAGCCGAAGGCTCAATTCCCCACAGAGATCCGAGCTGGTTCTGAATGGCGATGCGGCACCCCTGCAGAAATCTGGAACTGTCAGCGGCCGTCCGACCACGGTCAACATTATGCATGTCCTCTTCCAGCCACTGCTTTCTTTGTCGCAGGATTGCAAGGTGCGGGTTTTTCTGAAATCTGGCCGATCGCGCAGAAATAATAAGAACAGCGGTCAGGGTTAAGAGGCAAAGAACAACGAGCAGGATAAACCAGCCTTTTTTAAACACCGGGACGATCTCCGGGCTAAAGCTTCCCATCTCAAGCTTGAGCGGGGCAAAATGATGGATACCGTGCCGCTGGTGTAGCTGAGGGTGTCGGTTTTGCTTGGCCGTTCGCCATCGGCAGGTTCTGCGCTTGCTGCGGAGGGGATTGAGCCTGTTTCACTCTTACGGGGATGGGCTTGCTTGTCAGGGTAACATATTGTTTGGCCTTCGGATCGTAGTAGCTGAAAGAAAGCGATGGAATTTCAGTGAGCGACCGGTTTTTTGCAACAATTGCCCGTTCAAAATGCTTGCTGCCGGTATAGCCGTTTTCCTGTGCAGAAAAATCAGAGGTGGGATCGTAGGTTTTCCAATCAGAGGAGTCCGGAAATTCAGGGATATCGACGCGGGCAAAGTTGCCCTGGCCGGATATGGCCACCTTCAAGGTAATGGGTTCGCCAACCTCAATATCAACAGGACTTGCGCTCACCTGCATGGAAAAGTTGCCAATGGCACCGGTAAAATTTTCCGGTTGATTCTCTTTCGGCAAGGGCACCACTTCAAAAGTGCTTTCAGGACTGACAACGGTAATGGGCCGCTGAGAGTAGCCTCCCAGAAAACTGTCGAAAAAGGAATCGTCAAACAAACTGCTTCCGCCAAACGAAGAAATCGGTGAGCGAGATCTTTTCTGGGGGATCAACAGGGTGGCATTGAGACTGAGTTTGATGGGATGGCTGCCCGTTTTAACGCCGGACAGGGTCGCATCCCAGGTCAACACATTATAGATTGCAGAGCCTATCGACTCTTCGCTTTGACGCGGCTGACCGGTTAACTGGTCCATAACAACACCATCGCCTGTAAGGACGGGCAGGGAATTGATATCAGCGCGGGAATTCCTGTTAAAATAGGCTTTTATCGTGATCGGAACAATTTCACCAAGGTAGTGACTGCCTGTTTCTGAGATCCGGATGAAGGCAAGGTCAGCAGCATTTCCAGGCCCATTCTTATCAGCATTGCCGCTGCTGCCGGCCTGGTTTCCGACCGTTGTTACCGTGAAATTAATGGGTTTTGTTTCGTTTACATTGCCATCCACCGTTACTTTAATGGCAGGCAGCACATAGTCGCCGGGCTTCAAGGCTTCGATCAAATAGTTGTAGGAAACCGAGGAACTTACCGTGCCGTTAATCATATTAAACTGGCTCGATTTACCTCTCTCGTGCAGGCGGATATTTTCAATATCCGGTATTGCAATACGGGCCGATCCACTGCCGCTCACGGTGATGGTGAAGCGTGCACCACTGTTGACGGGAAAGGACTGGGGTGTAAGCGATGCCTCGACTTCAACCGGGGCGGCATTCATATAAGAGGCGAAGCAGAAAACGAACAATAGCACTGCCGCGAGCAGGATGGAATGTAAGCATCTTTTTTTGTTTACCATCATTCGCATCGGGGCTTACCAGTCCTTTCCTGCAGGGGTGTTGTCCTGGCTGCGGCCGCCTGGAATAAAGTTCAGCTCACCTTCTTCGTTTTTTAAGGCCGTTAAGTAACTGCATTGCCTCTTCCCGGGTCATTTTCCCTTCCTGTCTCCGGTTACTGTCTTCAGCAGCCTGCGCGGCCCGGGCTGCCGAAGATTCTTCTGCCTTGTTCGCTTCATCCGGCGGATTGACAGCTTCTGCCTTTTGTCGTCGTTTCCCGGCTGCTGCTCCTGCGGCTCTGTTTGCCTATTCTTCATTTTCTCGTCGCCGGCAGTGCTTTGTTCGGCCTGGTTACTGTTTCCCGGCGAATCTTTCCCGGAGTCTTTTGACTGCTGCTGTTCCTGCTTCTGTTTATCCTGACCACCCTGGTCCTGGCCGGATTTCTGTTTGTCGTTTTGCTTCTGCTGATCTTTGTTACCTTGCTGTTCTTGTTTCTGCTGGTTTTTCATCTGTTTTTGCAGTTCCTCCAACCGTTTTTTTATAAAATCATGGTTGAATAGTGCACGTTCGTCTTCCGGGGAAAGCTTAATTGCCGCCTGCATGGAGGATAATGCCTGCTTCCACGAATCAACCGTTTTCTGGGGGTCTCCAGCCAGCATTTCTTCGCCTTGTTTATACTGGCTGTTGCCTCGATTATAGTAGGCCTTCTGCTGCAGCTCAACCTGGTCACTTTTCAGGGCATTGTTGAAAGCATTGATGGCCTCCTCGTACATATTGTTCTTATAGGCCGCTGCTCCGAAATTGTAATTCAACGCCGGATCATCAGGGGACTTTTCAAGCCTTTTGGCGTAATACTCGGAAGCCTGCAGGTAATTACCCTGCTCAAAAGATTTTTCTCCTTCAGAAGCGTATGATCCGGATGAGGAGAAGCAGAGCAGAAAGATGATCAGCAGGATGGCGATATCCGTTTTCCTTTTTGACCGAATCTGCTTTCCCAACGATCTTACTGATCTGATGGAATCGAGTGATACGAGCGAGGAGAGCTTCCTGCCGTTTTTTCTTTCACCGGTTATGAATTCTAAAATGAAACAAACCAGGGCTGCCGCGAGCGGCCACTCGGAGCGTTCAATGGGGAGTTTCTGTCTTCGCTCGGCAAGCTCTTCTTTTGGAATGAGCGACAGTTTCTGCTGATAGATGCGTTCCAGCCCTTCTCCGGATGGACCGAGCGGGGCGTAGGTTCCACCAGACTTCTCAGCGATCTGGATTAAGGTCTTCTCGTCGAGCCGGGAAGTGACATAATTCCCAGCCACGTCTTTTACAAAGCCCTTGCTTCCCGAACCTTCACCGCTCGGAATCGGGATCAACTCCCCTGCACTCGTCCCGACGCCGATGGTATAGATGGTGAGGCCCTGTTTTGCTGCCTCTTCAGCTGCCCGTATGGCATCACCTTCAAGGTTTTCACCGTCTGTCAGGATAATGAGGATCTTGTGATTAGTGCTGTTATCCAGCGTTTTCAGACTTTTATCTATGACCTCGGCGATATTGGTACCCCCCCGTGGCACAATATCGGTGGATATCTCTGCCAGGGACTCTGCGAATGCCTCGTAGTCGAGGGTGAGTGGACACATGAGGTAGGCGGAGCCGGCAAACGGCATCAGGCCGACACGATCCCCGTCAAGCTTCTCTACAAAATCAAGAATTGCAAGATGGGCTCGCTTCAATCGATTGGGTTTGATATCTTCGGCCAGCATGCTTTTTGAGGTATCAAGGGCGAAGAGCAGATCAATCCCTTTACGTTTTAGATCCACCCAATGGTAACCGTATTGCGGCCTGGCAAGGGCTGCAAAGCAGAGAAACAGACCGAGAAGCATCAGAACTCGTTTATATTTTCTCTTCGGCTCGGAAATGTTGCCGGTTAACGTTGCGATACGCTGGCGGAAGACGAATTGAGCCAGTGCTTCCCGGCGTCTTTTATTCATGAAATGAAAAAAGACAAGAAGCATGGTGCAGCAGATAAGACCGCCTATAAGCCAGTGAGGTTCCGAGAAGTTCATAGTCTGCGCTGGTTACGGTACCCTGGTTTGTGTTCTATACATCTCAAGACCAAGCACCATAAAGATCCCGAGGATGAGAAAGGGAAACAGATCCCGGTAATTCTCAAATTTTTTCATTGTCCTTGTCGTTGTTTCCATCTTATTGATTTCATCATAAATCTTTGTCAGAGATGCCGTGTCGGTGGCCCTGAAATAGAGAGCCCCTGTCATTTCGGCAACTTTACTGAGTGTCTTTTCGTCAATGTCAACAGCTGCCCGGATGAGCCTGCGTCTGCCAAAATTGTCCGTTACAGGAATGGGGGCCTCTCCTCTGGTTCCTGCACCGATCGTGTATACCTTAATGTTCAGCGTTTCGGCTGCTTCTGCGGCAACCAGGGGTGGAATCCGTCCGGCGTTGTTCATGCCGTCGGTAAGCAGGATCAGAATGCGCGATTTCGATTTCCGGTCCCTGAGCCGGTTGGTGCCGCTACCGATGGCTGAGCCAATGGCTGTCCCGTCCTCGACCATACCTATTGCCAGTGATTCAAGCCTTTTTCTCAACCAATTATGGTCAAGGGTAAGCGGGCTGACAAGGTACGGGCGTCCTCCGAAAGCGAGCAGGCCGATTCGATCATTGGGGCGCTGATCGATGAATTCATCAACAACTTTCTTTACTACCGCCAACCGGTTGACCGGTTTCCCCCCCAGGGTGAAATCCATTGCCTCCATAGAGCCGGAGACGTCAACCGCCAGCAGAATATCAATACCACTTGCCTCAATTTCAGTGGTGCTGTTGCCAAGCTGGGGGCGGGCGATTGCCAGAATAAGAAGGAAGAGGGCTGCCAGACGCAGAACGAAGTTCAATGCGCCGATACGACTCCTTTTCGCCCCTGAAAGGGACGCGGCCACGGAAGTGGAGGAAAAGATCAGAGCCGGGGCGGCACCCCACACACCCCTGAGATAAGCCAAGACCGGAAGCAACGCCAGGAGCCAGAGCAGTTCAGGGTGGAGAAATCTCATGGTTTCCCTCCACGTTCATCAGCTGCCGGTTTCGTGTTATTAACAAAACCGGTGATCCCTTCTTCCATGTGTATCATGCTTTCAACGTTTGATAAATGGTGGGCAAATTTGGCCATATCGGCCTGCTCCAGGCAGAGCCGCAGATCTTTTTTGAATGGTTTCAGGTCAGCATTGTTTTTGACCTCAAGGCCATGCAGAAATTCAGTGGTGGTCTGCCTGGTCGATTTAATGCCAAACCGCGTCTCGATATAGCTTCGCAGAATCAGACTGGCCCGGTCCATGTAGACAAGACACCTCTCCGGGGTCATCAGTGATCGCGCTCTGCTGAGATCCGATAATGCCTTCTCCCATGGCGGGACCGCGGGTGCCGTTTCCCCCTTTTTCTTCCTTAAGAACAGGTAGACAAGTGCTGCGATGGCGGCCAGTAACGCGCCGATACCGGCAATGAGAGCGTAATTTAAGGGTTCGGCGATTGCAACCGGGCCGTAAATATCACGGAGCTCCTGCTGCACATCACCCGTCTGCAGGGGGGTGGCGGAACGAGCGGAGTTGCCGGGAGCAGCCGGGGAGAGAGGACTGTTCAACGTTGAACCGTGCGGTATTTTATTGAGCAGGGTCAGCGGTTCCTGTTCCCTATTGCTATCGTTTTCTGCCGCCATTGTGCGGTGGATGGGCAGCAAAAGTACAACGAGTAAAATGAGGACCTGAAGATAGCCGGGGTTCATTACACCCTCCCCCGGCGTGCATTAAAAAAACTGAGCAGAACCGGCAGATAGGGTCTGTCTGTGGCCAGATCGAGCAGATCGATTCCGGCAGTGCGAATATGTTTATGGAGCTTGTTCTGCCTTGTTCTTGCTTCCCGGGTATAGCGTTCCCGTATGGTTTTGTCGGAGGTGTTGAGATCAACCTGCTCCCCGTTTTCGGCATCTTCCAGGGTGATCCAGCCGATATCCGGTAGTTCGAATTCTCTCGGATCAGAAACCGCAAGGGCTATAAGGTCATGGCGCCGGTTGCTGATTTGCAGCTTCGGCTGAAGATCCGTGAGTGCGTTGTCAAAATTTCCCGTTAGACAGAAGTCTGAGATCAAAAAAGCGACACATTTTCGTTTCATTACCCGATTGGTAAAATCCAGTACCGTCTGCAGATCGGTTTTCCTTCCATGTGGCTGAAAGTAGAGAATTTCCCTGATAATACGGAGGATATGGCTGCGTCCTTTTTTGGGCGGGATATAGAGTTCAATAAAGTCGGTAAAGAGCACCAGTCCGACCTTATCGTTGTTGCGAACTGCGCTGAATGCCAGCACTGAACCAAGTTCAGCCATGAGTTCGCGCTTGCTTGTACTCTGCGAGCCGAAATCCCCTGAGCCGCTGATATCAATCATCAAGATGATGGTCAGTTCGCGCTCCTCGGTGAACTTTTTAATATACGGGGTCCCGGTGCGTGCGGTTACATTCCAGTCGATTGTCCGGATATCATCGCCGGGGACATATTCACGAACTTCATCAAAGTTCATGCCCCTTCCCTTGAAGACGGAATGGTAGCTTCCTGCCAGGCTGTCGCTTACCAGGCGATTGGTTCTCACCTCAATCTGGCGAACCTTTTTCAGGATCTCCCTTGTCAGTTGCGTGTCCATGGTCAGTATGCAAAAAAAATCAGGGAACCGGGACTGTATCGAGGATTCTGCCGATAATGTCTTCGCTGCTGATGCCTTCTGCCTCCGCTTCATAACTAAGCCGCAGCCGGTGGCGCAACACATCGATCACCGAAGACTTGACATCATCCGGGGTGACGTATCCACGCCCGGCCAGATAGGCGATACAGCGTGAAACCGTTTTCAGGTTGATCGTGGCCCGCGGGGACCCCCCGGTCTCGATATAGCCTTGCAGGTCAAGCCCGAAGGCCTGGGGTTCTCTTGTGGCGAAGACCAGGGAGACGATATAATCCTTTATCTTATCATCCATGTAGATGCTGTTAATCACCTCCCGGGAGGCGAGGATGTCGGCCGGTTCCGCCACCGGTGCAACGGCAACAGGAGAGTCAGTTACATCAAAGCTGTCAAGGATGCGTCTTTCCGCTGCGCGATCAGGATAGCCCACGACCACTTTAAGCATAAAACGGTCAAGTTGTGCCTCCGGCAAAGGATAGGTTCCCTCCTGCTCGATGGGGTTCTGGGTGGCAAGAACCAGGAATAATTCGGGGAGCGCAAAAGTCTTTTCTCCGATGGTGACCTGTTTTTCCTGCATCGCTTCGAGCAGCGCTGACTGCACTTTTGCCGGGGCCCTGTTGATTTCATCGGCCAGGATAAGAGATGAGAAAATGGGACCCTTTTTCACCTCGAAGGAGGTTTCCCGCGGATTATAAATCTGGGTTCCGATGATATCTGCCGGCAGCATATCAGGGGTAAACTGGATCCGGTTAAATTCGGTCTGGACCGCGCTTGCCAGGGTCTTGACAGCCAGGGTCTTGGCAAGCCCGGGTAATCCTTCGAGCAGGATATGTCCGCCGGTGAGCAACCCGATCAACAGTCGTTCAAGAAGGTGGTCCTGCCCGATAATCACCTTTGACAGCTCGTATTTGAGCGGGGCAATCCAGGCGGAACTCTGCTTAACGTTCTCATTTATTATCTGGATCGAGCGGTAGACACCGGTCTGGCCGGCACTGAGACTGCCTGGATGCTCTGCCGATGGATTTGGTATAACGGGGTCATCCGGATAATTCTGGTTATCTCGCATTTCTACTCCTCAAAGCTATTGATTTGTCAGTTTATTTTCATGTCTAAGCTAAAATAGATAAGTATATTCCAGGATAATTACAAGATTCTTTCACAAGCATTACAAAGGTGTAATGCTTGTGAACATGGGAGATGCCGGAGACGGGATGGAAATACCGCCTATCAACACCAGGTGTCGGCAGGGGATTTGCGGCAGGAACATCAGGAACAGAAATGCTGATATCGTCAGGTAGGAAGACTCACGAGATTCACGGGACGTTCGGCTTCCCTTGCTTGAAAGGGGTGAGGGCTGGAGCGGTTAAATAAACTGCTTTATTATCTGTTCCACGACCTCATCAAGTCTGTCCGGGGTTGCACCAAGATTGACGCAGGCCTGCCTGGCGTAATCGTACAATCTCGGGTTTTGCAGATCGGAGATGTGTGCCATGCAATGAGTGCGCCTGCCGATACAGAATATCATCTGTTCTTCGGGGCTGAGATGCAGGAAAACCCTGATCGGTTTGATCATACGTTCCTTATCTACCGGCAGGACGCCCTCGACTTCCTGGAAGAGGTTCAGGACATGGTCGCTCTTTACCGTGCTGGTGATTCCCTCCAGCGCTTCAAGAAAGATGAGCAGTTCGCGGGCGGTTTCAACTTCTCCCATCTTCTGGAATTCACCCGCCTCAAACTCCTTGGTAAGAGGCGCATCGGCAGGGAGCGCGAGGGTGCGCAGGCGGATATAATCGGGATTGATCCGGTTAAGCACCGAAGCTGATTCGAGAGCATGTTCCCGGTGCAGCCCTCTGCCTCCAAGTCCCGGCATATAGTATTCCGATAACTCGATACCGGCCCGTTTTACCTTTTGCCCGGCCCGTATCTGTGTTTCTTTGTCGGTTCCCTTTTTAACTCTTCTCAATACCGCGTCTGAACCGGATTCCATGCCGATATGAATCCGGTTTAAGCCGGCATCGGCCATGCGCTGCAGATTCTCGTCACTGATACGGGCAATCGTATGGGAACGGGCATAGGAAGTTATCCGCTCAACATCGGGAAAGGCTTTTTTGATATGGTTAAGGATGCGGACAATATCGTCGGGTTTGATGATCAGGCTGTTGCCGTCCTGGATGAAGATAGATTTCATGCCGTTGGCAACAAAGTTATAGGCCGCATGCAGTGCAAGCATATCTCCCTTACCTCCTTCGGAAAACGGGGGAGACAAACTCATATAAGCACTTCTTGCCGGCGATCCGCCGGCTTGTTGATCACTCAGGATCGCCTTAACATAAAAATGTACCAGGTCAATGTCCCGCAATACGTGTTCCACCGGGCGGAGGCTGAAGGTACTGCCCTTATAGACCGGGCAGAACGTGCAGCGATTCCACGGGCAGTTACGAGTGATGCGGATGAGCAGGCTGTTCGCCTCGCTGGGTGGCCGGATAGGGCCCTGTTCAAATCCCCGGTATGCTTCTACCTTTTTCATATGAATTTTTGCTTGAAGGTATTTATCATTTAGGATTTGATCCTCTGTTTTCAATAGCGCCCTTGACTATCTTATCAACATTGCCGACAAGCAGGAACACTGCTGCAACGGCAACACTTGCCAGCACGGAAATCCCGATTAGAATTTTTTTCATTCTTTTCTCCCCAAAGATGTCTCCCCGGGGATGTTACTTCTTTACAACGTTTCACCACAACATAAGAAAGAAACCTTTTTTGGCAAATGTTTGATAAAAAACAGGTCAGCGAAGATGCCTGTCTCCGCACCCCACTGTATGACGCTTCCCCGCTTATCATCTGCACATCATGAATAACTGAAAGTGACGAACATTATTCCCGGGGAAAGCGGACACCGTTTTCTCCTCTTTCTATTTTTCCATCAGGGGAGCGGAGCCCATTACGAATTTTCAGGAAATATCTTCAAAAGAGTATCTCAGAAATGGTATCTTGAAAAAATAAAAACAGATAAAGGAAGCAAACCTGCGATAAATCAGTATGAGCAGTCTCCTGGAAAGATCTGCACATGGCGCGGTTGATGGAAGCCGTTGACCGGCGCGTCGATATCTCTACGGTTGATTTCCTCTTGGATTACTCCTGGGTACGGCAGGATGATAGGCAGATTTTTTACCCAGGTAATTCCCTGGAATGGTCGGCGTCGGATATAAAATGAATCAGCAGAAGTCAGATAAGGCTCGACTGAAAGCCTGGCTCCGGGAAATTTTCGCAGGTGGATTGCCCGCTGATTCCGACCTGGATATCCTGAGAAAACACTTCCTTCTCAATCTTATCGGCATCCTCGGTTCCTTCTTCCTTTGTTTGCTTGCCACAATGGCGGCTGTGCAGGGAGAGTATGTACTGAGTATTATGGATGTCGGGATTCTGCTTTTTGTCGTAGCAAATCTCTTTATGCTGAGAAACAGGAAAAACCTTGCTCTTGTGAGTCTTGTCGGAACACTGGGTACCGGGAGCTATTTCGTTTTTCTGGTCGCCTATAGCAGCCTGGGTGGTGCAACTTATTTATGGGTCTTCACCTATCCGCTGATCACGCTGAACCTGCTGGGAAAAAAGGTGGGCACCTATGTCTCCTCCTCGCTGCTTCTGCTGTCATTGATTTGTTTGTTGATGGCAAATGGATTCGCAACGCAGGTGACCTTTGATTCCAGATTTATCACCCGTTTTGTTGCCGTATATATAACCATTCATCTGTTTAGCCTGGTAGCCGAGGTTGTTCGTGAAAAAGTGCAGCAGAAACTGCGGGCCTCAAGTGCCGAGCTGTTGAAAAGCCTGAACAAGGTACAGAAAAGTTCCGATGATCTGGTTGATATAAACAGGAAGCTGCTCATGGAGATCGAAGGGCGTAAGCGTGTGCAAAAAGCCCTTAAAGCCAGTGAAAGTTTTCTCGATGATGTCATCGAGAGTATTCAGGACGGAATTAGTGTCCTGAGCCCCGATCTTACCATTCGCTATACGAACAGTGTGATGAGACAATGGTATCAGCAAAATCTGCCGTTAGTCGGAAAGAAATGTCATTTCTGCTACCATAACAAACTTGTTCCCTGCGATCCATGCCCAACTCTTCGTTGTCTTGAATCCGGCAAATCGGAACGTGGAATTGTGCCGGGGTTGCCTGGCTCTTCGGTAGATTGGCTGGAGGTATTCAGTTTCCCTCTCAGGGATAAGGAAACGGGGAAAATAACAGGAGCGGTCGAATTTGTCCGTGATATCAGCGTTGCCAAGCGTCTGGAGGGACAGTTGTATCATGCACAGAAAATGCAGGCCGTTGGTACCCTCGCAGGTGGCGTTGCTCATGATTTCAACAACTTATTAATGGGAATCCAGGGTCGAACTTCGTTAATGGCAGTGGATCTCTCCCCGGTGGATCCAAACCTTGAACATATCAGGGCGATTGAAGAGTATATCCAGAGTGCCACTAATCTTACCGGACAACTGCTGGGTGCGGCACGGGGCGGCAAATACGATCCCAGGCCCACTGACTTGAACGATCTGGTGCAGAAGAGTTTATCGATGTTCGGTCGGGCTCGAAAGGAAATCAGAATAAAGATGCTGCTGGCTCGCACACCCGTTGTGGCAGACATAGAACCGGAACAAATAGAGCAGGTTCTGTTGAATATCTATGTCAATGCCTGGCAGGCCATGCCGAAAGGGGGAGAACTTTGGCTCGGGACCTCGGTTGAACGGCTGGATAATCTGTTTTGCGAGCCTCATCGGATAATGCCGGGGAGTTATGCGAAAATCTCGATAACCGATTCCGGTATCGGTATGGAAGAGTCGGTCCTTCAGCAGGTTTTTGATCCCTTTTTTACGACCAAGGACAAGAGCCGCGGAACAGGCCTGGGGTTGGCTTCTGCTTACGGGATTATCAGGAACCACAGCGGTTTCATTACCGCCTTCAGCGAGATCGGCAGCGGCAGTACCTTCACTATCTATCTCCCCGTTTCCAAGAGAAAGCCTGATAAAAAAATCGCCGTGGAACCGGCTATCTTTAAAGGGGCCGAGACGATTCTTCTTGTTGATGACGAGAGGATGATTATCGAGGTGGGGCAGGCCCTGTTGAAGGAATTGGGTTATCACGTGCTGATTGCCGAAGGTGGTAAACAGGCGCTGGATATAATCAAGGCAGGAAAAAATACGATTGATCTGGTAATCCTTGATCTTATCATGCCGGGTATGGATGGTGGGACTACCTTTGAGGCCTTGCGGGCTGAATACCCCCTGCTCCCTGTTCTCCTGTCGAGCGGTTATGCCGTCGACGGCCAGGCCTCTGAGATTCTGCAAAAAGGCTGTAACGGTTTTCTTCAGAAACCTTTCAGTCTGTCAGAGCTTTCTCAGAAAATCAGGAGTGTTTTGAAGCAAAGGGTTGTTGAGCAGCCCAAGATATCTGGCGACTGAATCTCCACCTGCTGCATGTCCTTCATTGTTACCCAAAGCGCGCTTTTTCTCCACGGACCGTGGCAGTGACATTTCCTGTAAGCTGTCAGTATGTAAAGAAGAGGAGGGAAGGTTGTCTGGCTGATTACGCCATCTTTTTCTCATCAGTTTGCTCTCCTGCTGTAGACCTTGAGCCTTACAATACATAGTGTGTAACAACAGCAGATGGTATCCGGTGGAGTTTGCTGCCAACTGGCAGGTGTATTGACTGCGCAGGGGTAGGCAGTCGTTCTTTGCCAAAACTGAAAAGAGGAGAATCCCCATGTCTGAGAGTGTTTACAAGATCATCGAAATGGTTGGATCCAGCCCGGTATCGTGGGAAGAAGCTGCCCAGAATGCTGTCAAAGCAGCAGGACTCAGCCTGCGCGACCTGCGTATTGCAGAAGTTGGTAAGCTGGACATGATAATTGATGAGGGTAAGGCCGCCGTTTACCGGGCGCGGGTGAAACTTTCCTTTAAGATCCTGTCGGACTGACAGATAGAGCCTGAGCGAGCCTGGATATTTCACGAGTCGATACCGCCCGCTCTCCTGCGTCACTTTTGCGCAGTTGCCAGGTTAAGGGATGAGGTGTGCTCTTTGCCGCGTCATGATCGATTTGCAAGAGCACTCTTGATGGCTATGCCTATCTCCTTTATCTTCACCGGCTTTTTCAAAAAAACAGCTGGCTCAGAGCCTGAGTGTTTCTTTCACCTCGTCGGTTTCCGCGAAGTCACTGACAATGAAAAGGGAAAAGGGGTACCATTGACAGTGATGGTATTGGGCGATGCAGGCTCAACTTGTTTTCGCATAATGGATTTCTCTTTGCGGCATTGGTGAGTTGAATGCTGGAGCCCCTGAATGAAAAGACTTATCTTGAATAATAACACAGAAATTCCGGACTCCGTAATGGACAGCAATAGTTTTGTTAAACTGACGTGAGCGTATGGATACCTGGTCGGTATATCTCCTCCGGGATGAAAACAAGGGCCTTTACACCGGCATTACGACCGATGTAAAGCGACGGTTTAAGGAACACGAACAGGGAGGAGTCCGTTCGGCGAAATACACCAGAGCCAGGAAGTTTCTTGAGCTGGCGTATGTCTGCAGAATAGGTAACCGTTCACTTGCCTCGAAAGTGGAGTATCGTCTGAAGCGTTTGAAGAAAACGGAAAAAGAAGCAATTGTGAGTAAGAACGCAAGCGCCCGGGAACTCCTTGATCGCCTTGATCTCTAGAGAAGATGCGCGTGTGAAACAACTGCCGGAGATGAGAAGAAGAATGACCAGAAAAACTATTGATTAATCGGCCTTAACGCCCTGTCCAGGTCCAGGTACCTTTGATAGCATTCGCTATAGTGCCTGGCGGTTGCCGGGTGAGGCTGGGCACTGCCGGCAACATCCATTTTGACATATCTGTCAGTGATCTCAGCGATTGCAATGTTACTTCCGCTTTTACGCAGATGACACCACATCGCCTGGAGAGCGGCACCAAGGGCTCCAGCCTCCTCCGCCAGGGGTCGAACCACCGGGCAATTGAAGATATCGGCTGTTATCTGCCGCCAGAGGGCGCTTTTTGCTCCTCCGCCTACCAGGCGGATCTCATCGGCAACGATACCTTGTCTTTTGAGCACATCCATGCCGTAGCGCAGGCCGAAGGTTGCCCCTTCCATGGCTGAGCGGCAGAGATTGATGCGGGAATAATTGTTGGCTGTCATGCCGTGCATGCCAGCAGAAGCTGAGGGAAGGGCAGGGGTTCTCTCACCGTTGAAATAGGGCAGGAGCATCATGCCGTCGCTGCCGGGGACGGCTTTTGCCGCCAGGCTGTTGAGGCCGGCCGTGTCTATCTGCAGCAAATCTTTTATCAATTCGGTGGCAACTGTCACGTTCATCGTGCAGACGAGCGGCAGCCAGCCGCCGGTACTGGAGCAGAATGCGGCAAGCTCGCCGAGCTGATCAACAACAGGTTTATCCGAATAGGCATAGATAGTGCCTGATGTCCCGAGGCTTGCCGTGATCACACCGGGTCTTACATTGCCGGTACCGATGGCTGCCATCATGTTGTCTCCGCCGCCCGATGCTACCAGTACATCTTTCTTTAAACCAAACTTTGCGGCGAGATCCGAACGAACCACGCCGACCGGCTCATGCGGTTCAATCAGCTCCGGTAAACAGTCAGCCAATCTGCCATTTGGCTCTATGGCCTGCAGTATATCCTTACTCCACGAGCGTTTTACCACATCAAAATAGGCGGTGCCGGAGGCATCTCCGTATTCACTCTTTTTCTCGCCGGTCAGCCAGAAATTAAGGTAATCATGGGGGAGAAGAACCGTACTCAGACGCTCATAATTTCCAGGTTCATTTTCAGCCAGCCAGAGAATCTTCGAAGCGGTGAAACCGGCGGCAATGGCGTTACCAATATAATTGATTACTTTTGTATCTCCGCCGGCTCGCCTGGTGATGGTTTCCGCCTGGGCCGCGGTAGCGGTATCGCACCACAGTTTTGCCGGTCGAATCACCTTACCGGCTTTATCCAGCGCAACAAAGCCATGCTGCTGACCGGAAACGCCGATAGCCTTGATATTGCCGGAGATGACAACCTTTCGTTTCAGAACAGTGGTAATGTTTTTCTCACAGGCGTTAATCCACCAGGCAGGATCCTGTTCCCGTGTACCTGTATTACCCTGCACCAGCTCATGTGTTTGATAACACTCGGCAATGATTTTTCCTGAGACCTGGTCAAGTACCACCACCTTTGTTCCCTGGGTACCGGAGTCGATACCCATATAGAGCGGGTTGTCAGCCATGTCGTCTCCTAATTACTGCCTTCTATGTATGAGGCAAGGTCTTTTCAGCCGATAAGCGGGGAGAGGATTTTTCCAATTGTCCTGACGAATCGATTCCTGAACACATGCCTGGCGAAAAAGGGCATGGCCAACAGGCGACTGACCGGCGGGTGCAGATGATAATTATAGCCGCTGCCTGAAACCTTATAGACTTTCCCGAGTATCTCGGCGATATCCACGGGGCCGGGATCGTCATGGGTGCAGGCATCACCTCTGGTGATTACGCCATGCTGGTCTTTGCGGACAATACGGTGGACCAGCAAAACCTGATCGTTTGTCAATAAAACAACATCTCCCCGGTTGTATGATGCACGGTTTCGGAGGTGTATCGTGTCTCCGTCTCTGATAAAAGGCGCCATACTGTTCCCGTGTGCCTGGAAACGCAGATCATTTCCGGCCTGCAGGACCGTAGTGGCAATATCCTGAAGGGCTGCATGAGAGATGTGAAAATTCTGAGAGTTCATAGCATAACTTTTATTTTCATCAAAACTGTCATGATGACCTGGATTTGCAATACAGCTGCGTGCTTCAGTCTCTTCGTGCTTAGACGATTTTTTTCTCGATAAGTTTTTCAAACACATAGGGGAGGCAGTCTGACTCGGTCAGCGGGCCGCGGTTGAGCAGTTCGTGGGTGGCGAACCATTCTCTCTTGTTCGCGGCAATATAAGTTTCCAGGTCATGAGCCTGCAAAAAATTTGCCGTTCGCCGCTCGATCTGCGCCTTGGCAACCTCATAATAGCGCGGATAATTTCTGATCAGGGCATCGGCTCCGGCGATGTAGTGCGACCATCTCCTGTCGTCTATGGAGATCTTTTCGATGCCGTCGGACTGAATCATCTTTTCATATTCGGGGTTATCAAAAAAGTCGATATATACATCCATATAGAATTTGGTCATCTCCAGTACGCTTGAGCCAAAAAAAGAATTGAACACATCGTCGTCAATATAGGCATCGGCCAGATACATCAGGTCTTTGTCGATGTAATTATTATTGTACATGTATTTGTAATTACATATTTTTTTTACCGCAGGCGCATTGCGGTGAAAACCTACGCAATTGACGACTATATCGGCGTCAATTTTCTTTTTATGGTCCACGATGACGCCTTGATCATAGAGGCCGGTTATGCTTCCGGTGACGGTCTCGAGTTTTTTCAGGAAATGGGCGATAAACCAGATATCGGACACGCTGATGGTATGTCCCTCATGTTTGATTTTGCCCATCCAGCATTCGGGCTGGCTGGCGCCGCTCTGGTCATAGAGCTTTTTCCAGAGCATCATGTTTCTGATGTTGCTCTTTCTTTCATGCTCGAACTTTTCATCGTAGGGAGTAGAAAAGTTCAAGTAATCTATGATCTTGGGACATACGGTTCCATGTCGTCGGCAAACCACTGTAACATGGCTGGCCCCGTTCTCAAGAGCCGTCCTGGCGTTCTCGATGGCAAAAGCGCCCATACCGACGATAACAACCTTTTTGTCCTGCCAGCCCACCTCTTTCGATTCGTCGGAAATGCCGGAGAAGATGGTACCATTGAAGAGGTGCTGATTATCCCAGGTAATCTGACGGGGGGTGCCGACGCGGTCGTTGATCGCCAGAATTACTCCCTTTGATTTGATTGTTGCCGGCTGCCCGCTGCGGACTACCCCGGTCTGGTAGCATCCGTCTCTTTTCTCGATGCGTTCTGCTTCTGTCCGGGTGAAGATAGCGGCGCTATGTTTTGAAGATAAGTGATGGAGATCTTGTAGAATTTCAGAGGTAGCCGAGTGGTCCCGGTTACTTCTTGCCTCCTTTTCGACCAGTCGGTACGCTCCTTCGGAGGTGTTGACCTGGGAGGTTGAATTGGCATACTGCGACCATATCCCGCCGAGGATATCGCGTTTTTCAACGATACAAAAAGAGATGTTTTTTTCCGCCAGGCGGTCAGCGGCGTAGATTGCTGTTATACCGCCTCCGACGATCAGGACATCGATCTTATCCGGCAATGATTGCGTATTGTCGTTTTTCAGCCTGGCTTTATCAAAAGTAATTCTGGCATCGGAATAGCGTGTTATTGCTTTAACAATGTTCTCAGGAGTGGGCGAATCAACGGGAATGATGTCCAGACCCTGATGATCTTTAAAGCCCACGGTTGCATCGGTTACAAACAGTGCATACGGATAGCAGGTTGAGCGGATGGCTTGTAACCGGCGGAGCAGTTCCGAGACCCGCTCGCGCTCTTTACCCGAGACCACGTAAACATAAGGCAGGTCAGTGTATTTCCGCAGGTATTTTACTGACTCGGTGACGTCTCGTTGATCAAGAGAGAGCAGGTTCTCTGCCGGCAGTTCGATGGAACTGAAATTAATAATTCTGACTTTTGGCGGCCGTCCCTGGGGGTGCTTTTGGCTCACTGCGTCACCTGTTCCTGTAGAGTGATTAATCATATCCTTTGCTATTGCTATTGAGAAGGCAGGCCCTCGGGCCTGATTATCAAAGGTGAATGAAGTATAGGTTCCCTATTAATTAAGAAATATTTAAGCCATGTCAAGAAGATGTTCTGCCGGCTCAGTTTTCATCGCGGCTATCACATCCCGTACTGTTTTTTTTCTATCCGGTATTATAGTGGCTCAAACACGTGTTACAGACTGCGTAATGTTTGCAGTTGAATATTTTGTCGGACTTACGGCCACAGCCAGGCAAACCATTACACAGGAGGAAGCGGCTCCATGATTAAAACGACTCATGTCGGCTCTTTACCCCGTCCGGCGGCGATGATTACCAGACAACTCAGGAAGGAGACGTTATCCCCGGATGACATAAGAACGTATCTAGCGGAGCTTGTTGCACGCCAGATGGAGCTTGGATTGACGTTCATCAATAATGGGGAATTGCCCCGCTCGGACTATATTAATGCAACGGTTCAGCGGATCACCGGCTTTGACAAGACAGGTATCGCCCCGCTGCCCCGGGACATGGAAGAGCTCCCCGAGTACTCCAGGCGCTTCAGCGGCAGGAATGGCCTGATAACCCTGAATCCGAAAGCACCCATTGAACTGCCTGCCTGCTCGAGCGAGCTTGCCTATCGGGGCGAAGCCTCTTTGCGACAGGAACTCGACATGATGGTTGGTGTTCATCGTGATCTTAAGACGAGATTTCCCGATATTGAATCTGAGCTTTTTTTTACGGCCCCCTCACCGGGAACCGTCGCCCTGTTTCTGGAAAACCATTACTATGCCGATTATGAAACCTACCTGCAGCGTCTGGGCGAGTTGTTACAGCAGGAATATGAAATAATCGACAGCTATGGGGTGTATCTGCAGATCGATTGCCCCGACCTGGCCATGGGCCGGCATACGCGGTATAAGAATCTGGATGATAAGCAGTTTCTGGAACTCATTGACATGAATATCAGCGTTCTCAACAAGGCTCTGGAACATGTCGAACAGGGCAGATGCCGCTCGCATATCTGCTGGGGCAATTATGCCGGCACCCACCACTGTGATGTCGGCCTTGAAACAATATTTCAGCAGATTATGCAGGTTGCCGTCACTTACATCTCACTTGAATCCTGTAACCACCGACATGCCCATGAATGGGAAGTCTTCAAACAATACCGGCTTCCTGAGGATAAAGTCCTGCTGCCGGGTGTTATCGACACGACCTCGAATACCGTCGAACACCCGGAACTGGTAGCCCAGAGGCTTGTAAATTTCGCCGGTGTGCTTGGTGTTGAACGGGTGATAGGTTCAACGGACTGCGGCTTTGCCTCAACCGCCTCGGCTGCAAGTGTGTCGGGCGAGGTGGCATGGTTGAAGCTTGCCTCGCTGGTGCAGGGAGCCAGATTAGCCGACCGAAAACTGGCATAGGAACAGGAAATAAGGTGACAGTATACTTAATTCACTAGTGAATTAAGTATACTGTCACCTTATTATAGCTATTCTGTTACTCTTTCTAAATATTGTGATAGGGATTGATATAGTTAGATTTTATCGCCACCGGGTCTTGAAACCTAACAGCCGTAATACCTTCGATCTCCAGCACAAGTTTTTCAATTCGTTCTATCTGATCTTTCCTGATATTACTTATCACTGCTTCTTCATCGTTGATCACGATAGTGGCGTTTGGTGAATACTGGACCAGCATTGCATGTATTTTTGCTGTCTTCTCCCTGTTATCCAGGATACGCTGTGATTCAGGAGTGGTTTGAAAATTCGGTTTTTGCGCTGTTTCGTAGAGAATCTGGACGGCATCATCAATTGTCAGCGTGTCAATCTGCAGGACAATATCATACAATCTACTATCCCAGGTGTCTGTTCCGTATACCTGCAGCCCCCATTTGCGCCGTTCTTCGTCGTCTTTTTTCAGGATGAACTGTGCTTCTTTTGCGGATATATTTGCCCGGCTCATTTCCTCACGAACGCGGTTATCCATATTGGAAATAATTCTAACCTTGAGAACGTGGGAAATTTCACGAAGAAAATAGTGCCCGGCCAGACCATGGTAAACAACATTGTCTTTCTTGAGATGTTTCAAGAGTGAATACTTGTAATAGCTCAGGTATCTCTCTTTGCCATGTTGAAACCGCTCGAGCACGGTGGGTGCGTCATGGAGTGCCCGAATGAGTTTTATCTCGGGAATATTAAACTCAGCACACGCTTCCAGTATGATTTCCCGCGAGATACATTCGTAATTAAGCTGATTTGCAAGCTTTTCCGCTATTTCCTTGCCACGGCTATATGATCCTCTTGAAATGGTAATGATTGTCATACTCTTCTCCCTGTAGATCAACAATAGAACACACGAAATACGATTATCGCCGGCTTGAGAAACCAGAACAGGTTTTATAGCGGGAAAAACCGTGGATAAAAAGTCCTGTTCTGACTTACTCTATTCGTCGAAAAAATGTAATTACGAATAGATTATCTGTCCTCAAATTATCAGCAGCCGAAATGAGTGGGATAAAATTGACAAAATTGGTGACAGTATACTTAATTCACATCGTGAATTAAGTATACTGTCACCTTATTCAGTCACCTTATTCATACCCTTATTTAAAAGAGAGTCCGGCTCTATCTCCGTGCAGCCTGGTAGATTGCATCGACCAGCTGGTCAAAGAGCGGATACTCAAAAAGGAAATCGCTATCGATTTCTGTTTTCAGCTGCGATTCAAGCTGCGTGATAAACTGTGTTCCACTCAGTGAATCGAGGCCCTGATCGGTGAGTTCTATCTCCGGATCAATTTCGCTGATGTTGGTAAGTTCATGGAAAATAGCCTGCATTAACCGGGCAACATCATCCCTGCTCGGCTCCTTTTCTTCTGCTGTGAGGGGGGTGGATTCCGGCAGTTTTTCTTCAATTGCGGCGACCATCTGGTCGATGAAGGGGTAATCGAAAAGGAGGTCGGTATCGATTTCAATACCGAGTTCTTCCTGCAGGGAACTGATAAACTGGGTGGCACTGAGTGAGTCAAGCCCCTGGTCTGTCAGGTCCACATCCGGATCGATTTCCTTGATGCCGGTTACATTGAAAAAGATATTGGTGATTATGGCGGTGACATCTTTTGGCGCAAGCAGACCCTTAGGCTCTTTTCCGGGCCGTTCAGCGACCGGTTCAGCTAGCTGGTAGTAAGAAGCCAGAGGTGTTGCACGAGCTGCATCAAAAGGGCTCGGCTGATCGACTACCGCTTTTCTCTGCGATTCTTTAACGCCTTTAATGATAATATGCGCGTTTGCACCGCCAAAACCAAAACTGCTGATGCCTATATAGGCCAGAGGATCAATCGGCGTCTCCCGGGAAACGACCGTAAGACCATAGGAGTCAAAGTCGATAAACTGGTTTGGTTTGCTGAAATGCAGATTGGCCGGAATTATGCCATGGTTGAGAATGAGCAGCGATTTTACTAATCCGGCAATCCCGGCAGCAGATTCAAGATGGCCCATATTGGATTTGACGGAACCAAGCAGACAATCTGTCTCCCGGTCTTTGGCAATAGTATTCTGGAGTGCGGAAATCTCAATGGGATCGCCGATTTTTGTGCCGGTACCGTGACATTCCACGTAGGCTATTTTTGTAGGTGGAATCCCGGCATCCCGGCAGGCATCAAGAATAAGTTCTTCCTGTGCCTCAGGAGACGGTGCCGTGATGACCTGGACCCGACCGCCATTCTGATTTATCGATGAGCCGGCCAGTTCAGCATAATAAGCTGATGCCAGCTTCTTGTTGACAAGCAGGACGAGACCGCCGCCTTCCGCCCGGACATAACCGTTGGCTGAATCATCAAAGGCCTTGCAGCGCTGGTCAACGGAGAGGAATCCGGAATCTCTCATACTGTGGGTGAAATCGTTTCCCAGGATCATGTTGACACCGCCGGCTATGGCGTAATCTACCCGTCCGGCCTCGATATCCTTACAGGCGTAGTGAACAGCAAGCAATGATGACGAACAGGCGGTGTTGGCAACCCAACTGGGTCCGCGCAGGTCGTAATGATAACTGATCCGGGAGGCGATAATGCTTGGATTACTTCCAGTTGGATAGTATACAGAATCTTTTTTTCCCCGGTATTCTTCGTTCCAGGCACCGATATAGACACCGATCCTCTTTCTGTCCAACGTCTCAGGATTAATCCCCGCATCTTGCCAGAGCAGTTCGGTGAGTTCCAGGGCCAGTATCTGCTGCGGATCCATGGTCTTCGCTTCGGCCTGGGATAAATTGAAATAGTGATGATCAAACCGGGATGTCTCCTCACTCAGGAAACCGGCTTCGAAATCGCCTCTATCCGGTTCTGCCCTCACCTGATCTTCTTTGCTCTTCAGCATCTCCCAGAATTGATGAGGGTTGCAGACCGAGGCCGGGAATTTACAGCTCATGGCCGCAATGACCACCTCGTTTTTTCGATAATTCTGAGCACTCTCAGCCATCAGCGGTGACGTGGTACCGTATTGTTCGATCAGTTGGTTGATGGTTTTGTAGCGATAGAAATCCTGCGGAGCGAGTTTGGGGAAGAATGGCTGCAGCAGGGCGGCAAACTGCACAAAGGTGAGGGAGGTAAAGCCCTGGTAGGAAAGAACGGTGGCAAAATCGAGTTCCGGCCTGACCGGTTCAATTGCCTCTCTTAACTTGGCAAGAAAAACATTTCGATCAAGCTTTCTTCGCTGAAAGAGGATCCACGCTATCTCATCCTCTCCCCGATACATAGAAGAAACGTATCGATACGACGGGAGAGGTTCGCAGCAGCGTTCCAGCACCGGATGGAAACCGATTTCAATAACGTCAAAATCACTATCCGGAAACCTTTCCGCGACCGTTCTCATCGAAGAGATGAAATCGATCGGGCGGGTGAGCCAGTGGCGCCAGTGATCGATATCGAGTCTATTTTCAAATTGTGTGGTAACGCCTGAGACAAAAAGTGTCTCATCTCCGGTTTTGGACGATGCGTCAGGCAGGAGCTGGACAAACTCATCATAGCTTCGGTGGTGCCATGGATGTGCCGGTTTCATCTCGAGGAAATGGTGATGCCGCTCAAGAAAGGCCTCGGTTTCCTCGTGAGAACAGCTTACGGTAACATGCTTTTTCGAGCCGACCATAAAATTGATGGATGATAACACTACATCGAGTTGTTCTAACTCCTTGTCATTAAGGGTTCCATGCAGCATGGTACCGTCACGTTTCCCGGTAACCATACCTATTGCATGGGTCAGAAGAACTATTTCCTCAAGTGAATAGAATCCAGCCAGGTAGGCGGCAGTGAGTTCCCCGATACTATGCCCGATAACGATATCAGGATGATATCCCCACTGCTTCCAGATGTCAGTCAGACAAATCTCGGCGGTTACCGTCAGCAGCGGACTGACTGGACAGCGATGCATGTCCTTCTTGTTATTCCACATTTCTTCAAGAGAAAGATTCAGTTTCGCTTGAAGAACCGCATCTATTTCAGTCCAGAAGCGTGATGTCTGCAGCAGTTTTGAACTACTTTCACTACTTCTTGTACCTTCACCGGAATACAGAAAAATAACTTTCTTCATGCAGATGATCCTTATGTCTAAAAAAACCGGGTTCGTAACGAAATCTTTCTCACAATTACAAAAAAGCCACCGACTAAAGCGGTGGCCAATGCAATCGTTTTAGCTGTATTTTAAAGCGCTCGCAATTTGATGTAAATCAGCGCTAACGATTATAATGTGAACTGTGGTCGGTTTGTCAATCAACAGGGCTTTTTTAGCAATCAGTTGCGGCGCAGACCTGCTGCTGAGATAGCTGTCTGGAGCGCTGTCCTGATTGCAGAAAAAATGACTTGCCCAGGGCGTGATGAACGAACTGGAGCCGCTTACACACGCGGGAAAGGTAATATCGAGAATGTTTTTATTTACAGCCCGCACGGGGCCGTTTATCAGCCTGCTCAGGAAAATCCTGATCTGCCGCAGCCAGAGGAAGGAACTCCGCATGATGGAAGCGATGAACTGCTGCCGCTCACCTTAAAACTGCTGCTGGACAGCAGTTTTTTTACGTCCGGGCTTTTGCAGGCATCACAGTTGACAGCGGATATATCAGTTGAAGAAAGAATCGCTTCAAATTCTGCTCCACATTTGTTGCAGACAAATTCATAAATAGGCATGATGGTCCCTTCTATTCTTTTGGTTGCACAGGAAGCAAAGCCCCTGCTGAACTATTATACGAAATACTATAATACAGCTGCTCCAAAAAAAACGGTGCGCCATTGACTCTTTTTTATGCAACCAGAGACTTGAAGATCTTGCAGGAGCGGCAAATGTCAATTTTTTCTTTATAGGTAGTATCCATGGCGCATTCACACAGGGTACCACAGACGAACCAGCAGAGGTGGCCACTCTGGAATTCCCAGGCCGGGCAATTCTCCCGTTCCAGACATTCTTTTTGTTCCCAACAGGGGACCAACTCGTTTTTACGTTCACGCTGGTTGATAAGCAGAAAGAAAAGCTGTCGTTCGATATGGGCGGGGATAGAACGCCAGCCCTGTTCATAACTGTGAACCGTTTTTAACGACATGCCAAGCAGGGTGGCAAGCTGTTTCTGGGTCTTGCCGAGTCTCTTTCTGATTTTGTTGAATTCTGCTTTTTCCATGATACCGGCCTCTCGTATATTGTTCAGTGCAGAGTGGAGCTGCTGTCTTCGATTAGTGTATATGCTCGTTATTTTTTTTATACCACAGACGGGGGGGATGCGCTTCGCTTTTTTAATGAAAGTATTGCAAAAAAAGAAAAGGTATGCTTGCGGCGCCGCAACCTGCGTTATTGCAGCTGTATAGCCTCTATGTGCTAAAACCGTTGCAGTGGTGGATAGGGCGGGTATTATACAGTGAAGGGCAAACAGGGCCTGTGAATGTTAACCCAACCATAAAAGCTATCGTTTCATGACGTCTCTATCTTTTCTAAAAGCATTGAGAACAGTGGTGAATTATCACCGTAGCTGCGGCATCAGAACCTATGCCGACAGTGAACATATGCAAGATGGTTTGGCTGCTCTGGATGCTATCGGCAGGCAGGTCATCGTCGATAGAGGATCAGCTCCGGTGTCGGCAGCTGCAGAGCCAAGCAGCAGGGTGGAAGCTGCAGGGCCAAGCAGGAGGGTGGAAGCTGCAGGGCATGACGGTAAAATAAAATTACCACCATTATCTGAGTTATCGGCGCAAATTGCGGTTTGCAACCATTGTTCTCTGCACGAGAGCAGACAGGTTGCTACCCCGGGAGATGGAGGTGAAAGGCCAGTCCTGCTGGTCGTCGGTGACTGGCTGGGTGTTCAGACAGGCAGGACTCCGGAAAAAGACGAACTATTCGGTCCTGACCAGGATCTCATGCTTGCAAAAATGATTGCCGCAATAGATCTTGCCCAAGACAATGTCTTTGTTACAAATATCATTAAATGCAGTGTCCCTGCTTCGAATCGTCCTACCTCTGAGCAGATCGGCATATGCAGCAGTTACCTGAAATTGCAGATTACAATCCTGTCACCGAGGATAATCTGCGCAATGGGCACGGCCGCGGCCCAGGTGCTTACCGGAACCTCACAGGCGTTGTCGCAAATACGCGGGAGATTTCACCCCTGCCGGCTTCCTTCAGCGCAGGAAATTCCGGTTATGCCCACCTACCATCCGACCTATCTTCTGCGGAATCCTGAGATGAAACAGGCCGTCTGGACGGATCTGCAGGCTATCCAGAGAGAGCTTAAAAAGGAGAAGATAGCTTAGCTTTATCGCAGGGCGATAAGACCACGTTTCCCCAGTTCACGCAAAAAAAGGGTAATTGATTGCTCCGCTTCCTGGGAGGATATGGCATGATCGTCAGCGAATTCTTTGATGAGATCGGCTGTTGTGCGGGAACCATCAAGCATTTCCCACACCTGGCTGCCAAAGTCGTCGAGCTGCAGTTTTCTTGTCGGCGGTGTTGCCGGAGCAGGGTTGAATCGTTCCAGGATTGAGATGAAAAAAGGCTTCAACAACAGCACGTACTCAACCTGGATACCCCCGGAGCTGAGCCGCTCCCAGGATACGACGTTGTTACGCACCGGCGTGCAGGCCAGAGCCTGCTCACGAGTGAAGGTGGGTGCCGGCTTTTTTTTTCTGAATAATCCCATAGTTGTCCTGGATTGCTTGCACGGTTGCAGGCTGGATTGATTCTGAGCTTTCCAGTCGAAGGCCGGTGATTCGATCATGCTCGACCAGATGATTGAATCGGGCCATCGAAAAAGCCTTCTGTCTCCTCAGTTGTGCGATAAGACGTTCACCGATACCAGGTATCCGGGCATAGTGCAGCGTATTCATGTCAATAATTTTTTGATCTTCAGGTTCTGATTGACTGAAGGTGGCAAAAAGTTCCTGAAACGTGTGGTGCTTCAGGTGTTCGGATGCCGGTGCAAGCCGGCAGAGGGTCAGAGCCGATGTTTTGCTTGAGAAGGAAAGACGGCTCAGGCCAAACCTGAAAGCATAGCTATCGAGTGAAAAGTCCTTGGGTAATCTGAAGCTGATATCATGAATCGACCACCGGGAATCAGTTTCGTTTGTATGCCAGCAGTCCAGGCTGTCGATGATTTTCGCATCCGTCCCCGGGTGCTTATGTACTTCAGCATATAACTTTAATAAAACAGGGGTGGCGCATGTTTTGCAGGTAAGTAAAATGCAGTCGTTGCCGGTTGAGGAGTGGTGAGCAAAACACTGGATATCGAATACGCCGCTACAGCGGACCAGGCTTTTTGGTGTGTTCACCGCTCGCAACGGCCGGCTGGCTTCGCCCTGCAGTTGGGCGATGATTTTCTTACGCTGTGTAAGGCTGTCCGGCTTTGCCGAAGGCAACTCCCAACGCAGTTCGAGAATCGGACGCAGATCCTGTTCAAATATCAGATGCCGAGCATCTCGGACGATGGTATCCCAGGATACGGGGATTTTCAGGTGCAGTCCGTTCCAGCCGATCGTATGCGAGAAGACAAGAGGCTTGTCCATCGATTCAACGGGGAATCATGAAGTCCCAGTCAGGTTTCTTCCGCTGCTGGATGCTTTTTTTCATCTCTGGAGTCTTTTTTATTTCGCAAAACTTGATGAAACAGAGCCGTTCTTCTTCTTCGCGATCGGGGAAGGATAATTTGACGATATTGCCGATATTCTCGTTCTGATTCTGCAGGTTGTGCTGCAGGATAAGACTGACTTTACGGCCCTTGTCGTCTGTAAAATTCCATTTCCAGATATAGAGAATACCAAAGGGGTCCCCTTTCCACTCGTCCGGTTTCCCGAATTTATTTTTAAATTTTCCCAGCAGCAGCTCGTAGAATTCTTTGCTGGAATTTTCGTATTTCATTCTGAGTTTAACTATCTCACCCGGATAGGCACAGGTACCATAGGAGACGAAGCCCTTCCTGAATCCATGCCAGTCGTCTATGACCATTTCCTTGAGGTAGTTGGTGTATTCAATTTCAGGATAGTCGGTGATATCGGCACCGAGCTTGAATCCTGCGACCTCCAGGGGAACGTCCTCGGCCAAAAGTGGTTGCGGGCGGGCGAGCAAGAGAAGAAAAACAGCGGGAAGAAGGAGTATCTGGCGTAGCATAGTGTTTCTCAAATGATAATTATAGCCTTGGCGTTATCTTTAAGCATCTGATCGAGCATAAAGGATGTCTGGTGCACCAGTCTATCAACCCGCAGCTGCACCAGCCGCTCTACGAGCTTGTCCTTATGCTCCGGATATTTTTCTATAACTTTCTGAAAGGCTGTTCGATGAATGATTATGACCTCAGTGTCGTCGCCGGCCTGCGCATTAAAAAACCACTTGAATTGTGCCAGAAGAGCAAGTTCTCCAAAAAAGGAATCCTTTTCCAGTCGCTGCACGGTTATACGCTGGCCGCGATGTTCGACCATTATCTCTGCTGAGCCTTTGATAACGATAAAAGCCTTGTCTGCTTTCCGGCCCTGTTCAACGAGAAAATCACCTGCTTTATAAGAGCGGTGGACGGAGAGATAGGCAAAGAGCTTAACCACTTCAAAGTTCAAGCCGGAAAACACCGGTGAGTGCCTGAGGATTTCGAAGTCATAGGAGAGGCGGCAGCCGTTTCTCTCGACATAGCTATCGGGTGTTGTTGATGAGCTCATAGAGCGTTCCCTGTTTGCTGATCAGGTCATCGTAGGTGCCTGATTCAACTATTTTACCATCACTCATAACGAGAATATGGTCATATTCGGAAATCATGTCAAGACGATGGACAACAGCCACAACGGTTGTATTTCCATGCAGTTTCTCCCTGATATAACGTTGTATCTGGGTCTGGGAACTATTGTCAAGGCTCGCTGTGGCTTCATCGAGGATAAGGACGCCACATTTTTTCAGCAGCGCCCGGGCCAATGCTATCTTTTGTTTCTGTCCGCCGGACAGGTTGTCACCCTTGCTGCCGACATGGAAATCAAGACCGATGTCTATGATATCATCGAGGAGACCATTGCGCTCGAATTCTTCCAGGGCTATTGTGCCCAGGCGCACCCGTATCAGGTCCTGATCGATAACGGTCCCGAAGATAATATTATCCCGTAATGAATGGGATGCGAGGTATTGGTTTATACAGAAGGGAGTGAACTCGAGCTGGTCCGTCTTTTCCTCCTGTTCCGGGTGATAGGGCTTAATGGTTGTCTGGATGTTGCCGTTGGTGCATTCTTCAAGATCAACGTTTGCCACCTGGGAAAGAAACCGTTTACGGGCGGCAAGTATCTCTGTTTCCAGGGTCTTGGTAATGGTGGCAATCTTGTGCAGCCCCGGCGTGAATTTTAGTGCCAGCAGCAGGAAACGGTCCCGGTCTTTTGGCCTGAGTTTGTCAAGTGAGCCCGCCTTGACCGACTTGACCAGTTTTTCATAGAGCTCGAACTGGCTCTGCTCCATCGGACTTCCCTGGAAGAAGAATTCGTCGCCCTGGAAATCTGCGAGGAAGTCAACCGTTGACTGGGCGATGGCAAAGCCAAGCGAGGTAAGCGGCTTCTCCAGGCCGATTTCTACAAGAAAATGACGAAACTCTTTAATGGTGAGGAGCTTTTTGGTGGTATAGGCGACCCCGTAACTGCCGAACATGATATTTACGGCAAGGGAAGAATAGTTCAAAAAGGCGTTGGCATTGTAAAATTCTACGGCTTGTCCAAATTCGCTCCTGAGTTCATCATGGACAATTTTCCGCATGCGCAGAAAACTCGGCATCATCGGTTCTGCCCTCTTGGCCTGGATAACCGATCGAAGTCCCCATCTGATCACATCTTCGGCCAGTCCAACCGCCTTGATCATCTCAACGAGTTCGTGCCGATCGGGAAGTTCGCCTCTGACCTTGTTGAGGTAAAGGGCATTACAGGAATAGAGCAGATTATCCCTGACCGATCCTGTAAAGATAAATGGATGCTGCGAAACGCTGCTTATATTGTCGGAAACTTCAACTTTGCTCAGTTCGTTTATGTCTCTTCCGTCAATGGTCAGCGATCCGGAACTCTGCCGGTAGAGCTGGCTGATAAGAAGGCCGAGTGTACTCTTGCCTGAGCCGGAAAAACCGACCAGTGCCAGGTGGCTCCCTGCCGGCAAATGGAAAGAGATGTCGCTAAGAAGCTGAATGCTACTGTTTATCTGGTAACAGACCTTGCTCGCCTCAATATTCCCTGCCAGGCTGAGTGGGGGGCGGTCCGGTGCTTCGAGCAGAAATTCCGGATCGAGATCGAAAAGAACCATGATCTGCTTGTATCGCACACGCGCGTCCTGGTAGCCCTGATAATATTCAATTACTTCTTTCCAGGGATCATACACTTTTTCGTAGGCGGAAAGGAATGCAACGAGTGCCCCGATGGTGAACTCACCGTGAATGGCCAGATAGCCGCCGATGAGAAACAGCATAAAGGGGCCGAGACTCTGAAACAGGTTGTTGCTGAACTTGATTCCGTATTTGATAATCGATAGCCTGAAGAGAAGCTGGTAGAGGCGGTGAATCAGCCGTTCAAGTTTCTTCTGTTCAAGGCGGAAGCTGGAATTTCCCTGTACCTCGTGGATGCCTGAAACCGATTCGTTGATCAGACTTGCCATCTGCCGGGTGGTTGCCACCCGCTTGCGGTTATAGCGGTTATACCAGCGCTGCAACAGCGGGATAACCGCCAGCTCGAAAGGATAGATGATCATACTGACCAGACCGAGCATCGGGTTCAGGTAAATCATAAATCCCAGAAAAGCAGCAAAGGTCAGCGCTGAGGTGATCGGCACGGCGAGAGCACCGCCGAGAAAAGTCGCAACGGCATTAAGCTCGGCGGTCATGGCTGAAACAATAGTCCCTGTCTGGGTCCGGTGGAAAAATGACAGAGGCAGCTGCAGAATGTGCTGGTAGAGCTCCTGCCTCATACCTATCAGGATTTTCTGTCCGATAATATCCTGAAAGGTATTGGAGAAATATTTCATCAAGCCGGCTATCAGCACTGAGCCCATGTAGAGAGCACAGTAGAGGTAGAGTTTATCGATCATCTTCAGGTTAATGGCGATATTGATGATTCTTCGCTGCATTTCCAGGGGGTAGACCCGGAAGAACAGACTGACCGCGATGACCAGCACGAGCAGGATCTGCAATCCCCGGTAACGGTTCAGTACCCAGTAAAAGAGTGGACGGTCTGTCAGTCGCATAGCCAAGTCTTTGAAGTACGGATCGTGATAACTACGTTTCTGGAAAGGATAATCAGCCGGAGGTCTGCTGTCAGTAGGCCATATAGTTCAGTGACTTCATGATCAGGGCAAACCCCATGGCAAACATGCCGGTCAACCCCATACCGCAGGAGAATCCGGCCAGCAGGACCGGGGCATACTGTCGCCACATGGGACCATACTTCTTGTAGAAATAATATCTGCCAAGCAAGGCGCCGGCTACCTCCAGGATCATGCCGTGCGGTGTTGACTGCCCCAGCCCCCTGACGACTCCGTATATCAGCAGAATCGGCAGTCCGAACAGGCTGAGGATGAAATAGGCGAGTAGTCCGAAACCTATTCCTGAGAAGACGATAACCCCGTTAAGCGCCTGATAGAATGCCGAGTTTCCTTCAAGGGTCGAAGTTTGCATGAGCAGGGTATTGAGGGCCTGCAGGTGCCAGAGTTCCTGGGCGTAAGGGTAGCTCGCAGAGGGTATGGGTGCCAGGCGCCAGATAAATTGAGAAAAGAGCAGACTGGCAATCATGACAACCGGGAAGACAATGATCTCAGCCTTGATGATGCCGCGTATGGAGGTTCCGGTAAGTTCAATCTGCCTGAACTGCACGGTAGCCTCACCGTAGTTGTGGATGGGAATCGGCGCATACCAGATCTCTATTCCCTGGTAACCAAAGAATCGTGCACCGGCAATAAAACTTGCTTCACGGACCAGCGGCAGACTGACAAACTGCCCGGCGATACCCTCCATTCGCGCGGTAATATAGGAGATGATCGGTGTGTAGATGAAGCCGTAGGCAAGAAAGAAGACCCAGGGAAACGTCGGTACCAACCAGGCGCAGAGAGCAACATAGGAGAGCGTGGAAAAGACGTAGATGCCAATCGATATCCAGAAATTGAAGTCGCCACGGCCGGGAGGCGGGTTAAACAGGTCTTTCAGGCTGCCTCGGTCTGAAGATGCATCACGAAACGATCTGATCACCGACCAGATGCCAATGACCGCGATGGCAAGTCCCAGGCCGATACCAAAGCTCATATAAAAATCAAAGTTGTTGGCAAAGACCGTATCGACGGTGGCCATGCCCGGATGCCAGCGGTGCAGAATACCCTGGGCATAGAGAATCGGATTAAGAATAATAGTAATGATAAGCCCGACCAGACCGCCGATAACCGCCCAGAAGGGCAGGACCATGCCGACAAAAACCAGGCCGAGGTCTAGCTGCAGTCCGGTGGCCACGGCCGGCAGTATCTCTTCGGTATGGCTGGTCATTTCGATCCAGGGGATCGGTATCAGGCGTATAGGTTCGGTAAAAATAAGGCCTGATACGACCGGTAAAAGTACATAAACGGCACCAAAGATAAGACCGATGACACCGCCAATGGAGAAAATTCGCCATTTCCAGCCGGCTTTTTTCTCATCCGTCGATTCGGCCAGGGCCATCGTGCCGAGTGCTCCGACAGGAGCCATTGGGAAAGGGAGTTTTTCAACATCCGAGGTAATGCGATACAGGGCATATCCAAGACCGAAGTGATCAATGCGCTGGATGATCTGGGAACCGACCAGCAGCAGGATGGGAACCATCCAGTCCCGGTGCAAAAACGTTCTCTCTATCATTGACGGAGATTCCGCTCCGGGGGCCACCCAGGTCGGAATATGTTCTGCCAGACCAAGCATCTTGGCGGCATCTGACTGAACAAGATACTGGCTCCAGAGCAGTCCTGAAAAAGGTGAGGCGAGAGCGGCTCCTGCCATGTAGTAGAGAAGAAATATCTCCTGTTGCTTGAGTTCTGAATGGGCCCGTTTGGCTATCTCGGCGAAAAGAATAATCGTAACCCAGCGGGCGGCCGGGCCGATACCCTGCCCGATAACCAGCTGCAGATACATTGAACCGGGCATCATCAAAAAACCGATAAAAACGGCCCCGAGGATGGTCTTCCAGTCGAATCCTTCCTCAAAATGAGTAGGGGTCGGAAGAAGGTCCCGATATTCTTTCAGTTCCTTGTCATCGTACATAATACTAGTCCGGTAGTACCATATAGCTCGTGTAGCTGAATTGACCGACAACCGCCCAGATGCCGCCCATCAGAAGATCCCCGATAATCAGGCCAATAAAGAAAAACTGCATTTTCCTGAACAGGACTACGCCTCCGTATTTCACACAGAGGGCATTACAGAGCCAGCCAATAAAGAAACTGACCCAGAGAATTCGCATAGCTGAAGAATAGGCCGTGAGATAACCGATCGGGTGGATCGGCCACCAATAAAATCGTTGATAGCAGAAGATCAGCACGATCATGACAATCGCGCCGTAAATGGCAAAGGTGTATACCGAGTCGCCGGTTGCCACCGGGTTGACGAGCAGCCGGAAAACATTTTCATAGACGTTCATGGTCGTGCTGCTGGCCCACTCGAGGTCGAGTTCCCTGATCCCGTATCGATAACAGAGCAGCAGCATGGCGAAAATCGATGTGGTAACCGAAACGGCAAGTGTCAGAAGCAGGCCGGAAAAGAGCAGCAGGGTCGGCTGTCTGGTATGATGGATTTTCTTGGCATGCAGAAGAGAGGGCATCAGCGACTCGCGCATGTCGACAAAAAGCATCTTCTGAGAAACGGCTGCCAGCAGGCCGCTTGCTCCGGCAAACATCTTGGTTCCGAATAAGGCTATCAAGCCGTCAATGGGAGCCGCCGTCAGTGTAAAATAGGCCAGTCCTCCCTGACAGATGATCCGCGTTGCAACCAGCGATATCATCAGAAACGTGCAGATAACCAGAATCGCCGTGACGGCTGTCACACCCTGCCAGCTGAACCACAGAACGAGCAGGAAAAATCCCAGAAGCAACCCCCAGAAGGACAGACGTACATCAAACCATTCGACGCTGTTCGGTGAGGCCGGTTGTATGAAAAAAGATTGTTTCCCTACAGCCAGCAAGTGGTCGCGGGCGAGCCAGACAAGGAAAAGGAAAAATATTCCGTATGCCCCGATCATCTGCATTTCCTCGGGACGTGTCAGGGTCGGGCCAAAGGTGATTCCGAGCTGTGAACTCGGGATGGAAAAGCCGAACATGTTAAATATCCCGTAGAGCAGCCCGCCGGCCAGGAAGAAGAACCAGAACGAGAAGGAAATCTGCCGTGAGGTCAGAAAGGCAAAACCGATAAAAGCCGGGTAATAATATATTTTTAATTTATAGAATCCGGAGAGGAGACCTTCCTTCGGAAAATATTTCCCGGCCAGCGTCAATGTCGGTATTTCGGGTACGGAAGGATAATACAGACTCAGACCATTCAAAAGATGAAGCACAACCGGTATGGCGATACCGATAAGCAGGAACTTGTCCCGAATGACCGTGGCTTTATCTGGGCTATCGACGGTGTATCCGATAAACTGGGCCACTTTCAGTAGTGGGAAATTCAACCTTTCATTGACAATCCACTGCCGGGCGAAAAGGTTTATAAGAAACAGCATCAAAAGATAGCTGAGCAGGATAAAGAGCCCCCAGCGCAGGAGTGGACTCGCCCAGGCCAGCCAGGGGATCGCCGCGGCTACTTCAAGCCAGTCCATGCTGCGGCCGGCCGGCAGGCCGTTATAGAGGAGCTCTACCGCATCCAGGTTTGTCGGCATCAGTGCCTGCGGCAGCAGCGGTTCAAAAACTTCTTGCCACTGGTTGCCAACGGTTGCAAAATGAACCGGGGCGGTCAGGTTTATCAGGAAGGTCCTGGCCAGACCGGTATAGGCAATGCCTGATCCGATGACCATCTGAATCCAGATGACCAAAAGTTCCGAACCGGTCAAAAGCGTCCGTGATTTGCCGATCCAGCCAACGAGGCTAACCAGCAGAGCCAGAATCAGGATAAAGAAAAAGGGGGCCAGAGGGAAATGCCCTCCACCAAGCGGTGTAGCCCGGTGATAGATGTTGTTCAACGGGGTCGCAAGACAGATGCCGGCCGCCAGGATCAGCCCGATAATAATGGCGCGTAGTCTGACGCGCCGGGTTACGTCTTCTGTTTGATAAGATTCTGGCATGGGTGTCTACGCTGAGGCCTCGAGTCTGTTTCCTGAAATGTTTCTGAAATCTGCAGCAAGATGCTCATGGCTTTCTTCACCTATGGAACGCCAGATGAGCAGTTGCTTGCGAATTTCATGAACAAATAATTTGTTCAGCCGCTGCCACTGACCTTCTTCACCTGATTCCCGGTGAACCGATAATTTGATTTCCAGAAATGACATATTGTCCCGGGCTGGGCAGAACTGGATGTCCACCATCTGCATGATACCGAAATCGAACGGTGCCAGCCAGACCTTTGCCTGCAGATGCACACAGGTATATTCACTGGGATCCTGATAACGTTTCAGAACTTCGTGAATTTCATCTACCGTCTGGTATGAGTTGTTAAGTTCTATGGTACCGGTTGAGAATCTTCCGTGTGAGATATCCTGGTGTCCCTTGAAGTAGTTATAGAGGTAGCCAGCGATTGATTCAAGCTCTTTGAACTTCATGAAAAAGGGCAGGGTAACGGTGATAGTGTCGTTGACCGGTGTCGGCAGGTTAAACGAGCGATTGACATCAGGTATGGCAATTCTGGCGGCAACGCGGGATGGATATATCACGGAGACGAGGACGACGCCGATTACCAGAAGCATGGCGGCAACACCGGCCATTGATGAATAGTTGACCGTGATGCCTTCCCAGAACGGGGTTGCCGAGAGCAATGCGGCTGATATCTGGGCCACCAGGTAGCCCAGTACCACCGATATAACGGCGAGTGCCATGGCTTCGGCAACAAAGAGAAAGGCAACATGCGACGGGGCAAGTCCGACCGAGGTGTAAATAGCGATTTCATTTTTGCGTTCGTACACCGAAGAGATCATCGTATTGAGTACGATCAACATGGAAATAAGCAACGGAATGATAATGTTCGGAACACCGCTGTAGGCAATCGTGTCGCTGATGTTGTAGAGCCAGACGCCGTCCTTGGAGCCGGCAAAAATTGCCAGGCTGAAACGATCAACCAGATGCAAGGCGACCTCTTCGGTATTGGTGTCTGCACCGGGCCTGATGGCCACATCTTTCAAACTGCCGCCCATGGCCAACAGTGTTTTTGCTGGAATAAAGGCGGTCAGGGCTGCCGGGACGTGGATATAACGACCCTGGACACTGAGGATATCCTCACCGGACTCAATTGCTTCCTGTTCGATATCGGAGAGTTCTCCCCGTTCGGCGGGAAATGTTACCGGGGTTAACGGTTCACCATCAAGATCGAGGGTGTTGTCGAGGGCATCTCCGGGAAAGGTTCCAATAACGGTGAACGGACTTCCCCAGAGGAGAACGGTGTTTTTCTCACCAGGACTGACCCCCAGTTCGGCGGCGGTTGAATCAGAGAGGATGATGCTGTTGTAATCATCCGGTCCAAACCAGCGGCCGGCTGACAGGAGTTTGTCAAGACCGGTGACGTAGGGTTCAAAGTGGCTGAAACCGACAAGACCCTGCAGCGTTGTCTCGAACTTGCCATGCCTGAGGGGGGCTTGTATTGTCTGGCTCGGCGTGGCCGCCTCAAGCCAGACACGCGGAGCCGGGTCACTGATTGAGCGCATGCTGCCTTCCAGTATTTCAACGGCCTGCGGCGGCAGACTGCGCCAGTTCAGGTTTTTCAGCAGAAGGCCATGATAGGGAGCATCGGGTTCAAAGAACAGCCTTTTTTGCTGTGAACTTGATTTTACCGTCGTAAAACTCATGATGGTAAAGGTCAGGATAATCAGTGTTGAACAGGTCAGAACGGTGCGTAGCCGTCTCCTCCTCAGGTTGGACACGCCAAGGAAAAAGGCGGCGACAAATGCCTTCCAGCGACTGATTTCCGCCGCACTCATCTGGGTGGCGTGACGCTGCAGCAGGATCATCTCCTCTTCAAACCGGAAGAAGATGATCAGTGTCACCATGAGCGACAGACCGATGATAAAAAAGGCCAGAATGACAATCATCGGGCTATAGGCGAGCTTGAAGGCCGGGTGAACATTGTAGATTACCACTATCAGTCCGACCAGAATGACCGTAAAGGCGACGATTCGTTTGTAGATATTGGCGTAGCCGAAAAGAAACCGTTCCATGCAGAAAGCAAACGGTACAAAAAGAGCGATATAGAAGAGTACGCCGAAGAGTACGTCTTTCTGGGTTTTCTCTATCTGGGAGTAGACACGGTCGGCAAGGGCGACGGATTCCGAGGCAGCTTCCCTGAATTCGGTATAATTCAATTCCTCAAGGCTGCGGATTGATCGGGCCAGTGCTTTCAGGCCTCTTTCGTGTAATGAATTGATTCTCTCGTCGTAAATACCGTGTGTTTCGAGATTCATTATACGGGGACCGAGCAGCAGCCATTCGTCATCGGCGGATCGGTAAATGGTGTTGGTAATCTGCGGATAGCTATCTACCGGATAACCGATTCCGAGCGGTTTCTCTTTACTGCCATTGGTCAGGATCAGTTTACGGGTGAGTACGTTATCGGATAATGTCAGTTTGAGCCAGGAACCCGGTTCCAGGTAGATAGAGGAAATAATAGATTCCCGGGTGTCGATTCTGCTGTACCAGTAACGTTGCGGCGTGGCATCACGTCGCCCGTCAAAGAGCTGCAGGTGGGTCATGTGTTCCAGGCTTCGAGGCTCGAGAAGATCGAAAATCGTCACTTGCCGGCAGGCGAACATGATCAGCCGTGTCTTCATGGCGGAGCGCTGCATTTTGACGCGGTAGTTGTTCTTGCCCGTCTCCTTCTTGTCTATGGCCCAGATCACCTTCCCTGTCTGTTCGTCAAACCGGTAGCCCTCTATGATCAGCTTGTCGAAGACATTTTTGGAATCGGCAATGCCTTTGTAGATGAACCTTCCATTGCTGTGCACGGTCGCGTAGAGTTTGGCTATGCCCTGATAAGAGAGAAGAATGGTCCCGGTGGCGGGATAGGTGGCAAACAGTTCACCCTGAAGAAGCAGGTTACTGGTGCCGCTGACGCTTGAAAAACCGTTTCGGGGAAACATACCCGCATCCAGTGCCGGTGCGTCGGCAGCTCCTTCTATCATCCGGGTTAAAATCCGGAACTGATCATCAAGATAGGAGTAATCTATTTTTTCGGTACTGTCCCATGGTGTTCCCCAGAGCGATCTACTGTCACCAATGGTGACGAGGCTGAGGCCGATATAGCCGGCCAGGGAGCTCACTTCGCCGCCGAGAAAGGGGCGGTCGTAAAAGTAGGAATCCCAGGATTGCAGTCTGCTTGGACGCAGGGAATCAATATAGCGGGCGTTGCCGACGGGTTCGGGTGCTGCCTTCTGGAAAACATCGTCGATAGTGCTGAATATGCCGGCACGGTTTATTCTTGGCCTCAGTCGGTAGAGCCAGCCGCGGTGAAAGCCACCGATGCCTTCACCATGACTGGAGAGGTGCAGGGAGAGGATTGCTGCAATGGTGTAGTCACGGGTCAATTGCCTGAATTCAAGAGCAGACTCCAGTGCAGCGAGCTGGGCCTGGCTGTCCTGGATCGAGTTGTTGAGTGTCCGGCGAACATGCGGTAATAGTTCCTCAAGCAGGGCCTGCTCGTCCGGCTTCATATCGTCAAAGGATGTCATCCATCCGATACGCCTGAGTCCGAACCGTTGGCTCGCAAGTTTGTCGATACGCTGGCGGTTGGCGTGGTCTGATTTTTCCAGGCGCAGGTTCATCAATTGTCTGGAAATTTTATCTATTTCAAATTTTAAATCATTTTCAAGGGCGGCGACGAGAATAGCGTCCCGTTCCTCGTCTTTTGTCAGGGGTAAGGTGAGTTCATCGAGCAGGCTCAATGTTTTTTTAGACTGCCTGATTGTTTTCTGCAGATTTCGACGAAGATCCCGGAGAACTGATGTCCGCTCCTGCATGCTCCAGATCAAATCGCGCAGGCCGTGCAAAGACTGGGCATGTCCGCTGGTGGCAACAAGAAGAATGGTGCGGGATGGCGGATTGGCGGCGAAGATTTCAGCAAGCTTGAGCAGATTTGCCACCGAAACAGCCTCATCCGCTCCGGGAGAGCGACCGGCGACGTGTCTCGTCGCGTCGTAAAATGCCTCAATGATCAGGAGCTCTTCCTGGCGTTCCGGATGGCTGCCCCTGATCAGGCTGTAGATGTTTTTGCCGGTCTTGTTCCGCCAGGTGATTTCTGAGCGGATTTCAGCCTTGTCGCGGACCAGGCCGTTATTATATCCGCTGAGTTTGCCGAACAGTGCCAGAGCCTCGCTCTCTTCCATCCAGAAGCAGGGGAACTGGATGGGTGAAAGTTCTTCTTTTTCCCGGAAGAAACTGTTCGTCGTCGTAACGCCACGGTCGATAAAAATGACGGCCCGGGCCCCCAGTGAGGCGGCGGTGAGCCAGTTTCTTCCGGAATTAAAATCCATTAAAAGAATGGCGTTCTTGATCCTCTTACCGTCAAGATTACTGAGATCACCCTGCTGGACCCAGTAGAGCGGGCCGCTTACAGCTCCGTCGGTTGTTTCCGGGGTGACTGCGTTGTTTATCAGCGGCTGCAGCGGGATATCTTTGTTGTCGAGGCGCAGGGAGGCACCCGTTACCTGTCTGACAGGTATCTGGAACTCATAGGTCTGAGGTGAAAGACCGAGTTTTTCCAGGTAGTGCGCTATGTAGGCGGCTGCCTGTTCACTGCCCTCTGTGCCGCTGCTGCGGTCCGGGTAACTGCTCAACTCGCTGATAATTGATTGCAATTCCCCTGGCGGTGCCGCGAGGGCCGGGGTAGGCAAAATAGCAGTGCATGCCAGGAGTATGGCGAGAATAAATAATTCTGGAAGGGCCTTGGATTTATACATTCCTGGTTCCGGTCATCTCTCCGACAGGCTCCTATTCGAGTCCGCCGGTGCTGATTTCAAGCTCCGAGCGTTCCTGGATCTTATCAACTCTGCCGTCACGAATCCATATAACCTGGTCCGAGACGTTGAGCATTTTATAATCGTGGGTAGCCGAGATAACAGTCACGTTTCGATTACTGCTCAGCTCCTTGAGCAGATTTATGATATCCTCTCCCGTTTTCAGGTCAAGATTACCGGTGGGCTCATCGGCCAGCACAATTGCCGGGCTGTTGGCAAGGGCCCTGGCGACCGCAACCCGCTGCTGCTGTCCGCCGGAGAGCTCGGTTGGTTTATGGGCATGCCTGCCCTCAAGACCGACCTGTTTGAGCAGATCCATGCCGTGCTGCACCGCGTCGTCATTGGACATGCCGGCAAAGATCATCGGCAGCGTGACATTCTCCAGGGCCGTCATCACCGGAATAAGGTTAAAGGTCTGGAATATATAACCGATCTTTCGACAGCGGAGCCAGGCAAGTTCGTAGGCATCGAGCTGGGCGATATCGACTTCGTCGATGAACACCTTACCTGCCGTCGGTTTGTCAAGTCCCCCGATCATGTTGAACAATGTCGATTTTCCCGACCCCGATGGCCCCATGATGGAAAGGTATTTTCCTTCCTCTATCTCAAGATCGATTCCTTTCAACACCTTGACAACGATTTTTCCGAGATCGAAATCTTTAGTTACACCGCTTACCCGTACAATGGTTTTTCCGGCCATTAATCTCTTCCCGATGAGTGAGTTTGAAAGACCCCCTGAAATCTTTTCATTGATCGACCCGCATGGCCTCAACCGGCTGCATCCTGGCAGCAAGGATGGCCGGATAAATAACTCCTATCAGGCTCAAGGCCGTTCCGGTGACAATGGCAAGAAGCAGCGAGTAAACGACTGAAGGCCAGGAAACAGTGAGAATGGCACCTGTCCCCAGTGTTACTGCCGATGAAACAGCTGCCGCCAGAAGGCCAAGCAGTGAGCCGGCTATCGAACCGGCCAGCCCTTGCATCAGTGCTTCCAGGACGAAAAGGCGAACGATAAAGCGGTCGAGTGCCCCCAAGCATTTCATGGTTCCTATTTCGCGAAAACGTTCAGTGACGGACATCAGTTGCGCATTGATAATGCCAACAATACAGACCATCAGTGAAAGGATTACGATCCAGCGCTGTTTGGCTGAGGTGCCGATGCTGGTTGCACCCTGCAACACATCGTATCCTGCCTGCACAAGTATCTCGTATGATGCCACATCACCGCCGGCCAGCATACCCTGGGCAAAATCGTTACAGCTGCGTGTGTAACAAAGGAAGGCAACGGCGAGTACGAGGCTCATGGTGGTGACAAGTGATCTGAAAAAACGGACGCGAATGGATTGGAAAGCAATTTCCAGTGATTTTCTGAATGGCAGGGCAATGAGACGCTTCATATCTTAAAAGGGAGATGAATCCAGCTATTATGTTATCCGGGGATTCTCAAAACTGATAAGAATTATTCTTGCCTATCATACTAGCTGTATCGTTTGGTACTTGTCAATGATAACCAGCAAAACCAATGGCATGTGGTCGGTTTTGTTTAACGGGACGGAGATGAGTCTTTAAAGGTTCCAGGCTTCAGGACCGGATGCAGGACTATATAATCGAGCAGCTTGTCCAGGAGGATAAAAGCCTGTTCGTTCATGCGCTGGTGATGCAGCATGATGCCGATCGAGCCGGAACGGGCCGAATTTTCAAATTCTGCTGCCAGTCCGGCCAGGCAGCCCCGACTGTCAGGTTCTTTTCTGGTATGCAGGTCGACATTGATCACCATATCCTCAAGGGTGTGCGAGTGTGGCTGACTGTCCCTGCTGCGAGACAGACCTCGAAAATCGAGATCTTCAAGAACCTTGAGTGCAACGGCGGAACAGCGGTTCCAGGGGGGGGTGAAATAGGCGGAAAAGGCTGCTCCCATGATTTTCTGCAGCCGCTCTTTTCCCCGGCTCAGGTCTGCCTGAATCATGGCCTCCGGCCTGGCCGTCCGAACTCGCTTTTCTTACCGGTTTTTTCATGGTTTATATGGGCCCAGCCGTGCTGGTGCCAGCACCACCGGGCTGCCTTTTGGTCGCAGAGTTCCCCTATGGCGGCCCAGCGGCGCTGTGTCAGCCAGGCAGGAACAACAGCAAGGCAGAGAGGTGCCTGTTTCTCATTGAAAAGTTTTATCATGCGGGAAAAAGCGGCTGACGGGACGCCGATATCGTCGGCTCTGAAGAATACCTTTACCGGGGAGCTGTCCTGTCTGGCTGAAAGACCTGAATCAAGATGCTGTGCGATTAGCGCCGCGGTGTCTTCATTATAATCGCAATAGAGTTGTGATGGCCTTCTGTCCATGGATCAACCCCGGTTTTCAAGAAATCGTTTGGTCTTTCCGGCACCGTCAAGGTCTACCGGCGTTATGAATCTGTCAGTTTCCAGGGCAGCTGCCATGAGGCGGGCCAGCTGTGGCGGGGATAGATCCTCTTTCTCAAGCAGACGGATGGCACTTGCCCGCGTGAGCTTTTCCACCCGCAACCGTTGTTCCCGGTTTTGCCCAAACGGATAGAGGAGTGCGGGGACCCCTGCAGCCAGCGTGTTCATACAGGTATTGTAACCTGCCATGGAAACCGAGAGATCTGCCGCACCGAGCCAGTCTATGAATTGATCGGTAAAACGCTGAACTTTGATATTTTTCGTTTGCGCCTGACACAATGTGTCGAACAGGGATGTTTCCAGGTATGGCCCGGTAAACAGCTGCAAGAAACAGTCTGTTCGTTCCGTCAGGAAAGAGAATGCCTCCATGACTGCCTGCAGCAGCTCGCCGCCGACACTGCCACTGCCGATACTGACAACAACGAGCCTTTGGTCTGTCGGCAGAAAAAGGCTGTTGCGAATCATTTCCCGTGAGCCGGCCGCAGGTCTTGGTGTAACATAGCCGGTGTAATATATCGGTACCAGCACCTGTTCCAGCCTGCCAAAGGTCTGGTCCAGGGTGACAAAATTTCTGTCTCCATGTACGAGCAGACCGTCAAAGAAGGTATTCAGGCTGTGTACTGCACGCTGTTCGAATTTTTCCAGCCCTTCAGTCTTTTCCACAAGAATGTCACGCAGGCTGCAATAGATCCTGCAGCCTGCGTTGATGTTTCCGGACCATTTTCAGCAGGGGTTCGAGTTCAAACCTGAAGGCCTTGCGGCCGAAGGGGTAAAGTTCGATGATCAGGCAGTCCGGTTCGTACCTCTCAATAAACTTCAGCAGTTTTTGTCGTCGCTGCTGCTTTGTCTCTTCGAGATCCGCGCCCGGCTCACAGGGGGTAAGTGTGTTGAACCCTGCGTCCATGCCGAGTCCGGGAAGTTGCAGGAAAGAAAGCTCGGGGTCGGTATAAGAAAGGTCCGGGCCGCCAACGATCATGGTGACTTCATGGTCAACAGCGCAGGTTCGGCAGATCTCAAGACTGCGGAAGAAATGGCCGACACCCAGTACATGCTGACAATAATAGGCTATTTTCATGGTTGTCCGGGCAGGTTAATGTTGCTCTGTTCCAGGCTAAGACGGCAATCGTACGAGCTGATAATATGAAAGCGATCCTTATAGAGGATTTTAGGTTCTTCCGGCAGAAACTGCCGTTGTTCAAGGTGGTATAACAGTGACTTGATTACGCCGAGGTGTGTGATGACCAGCAGATTTTCTCCCGGCCAATGCCGTTCCTGCTCCTGCAGCGATATGACAGCCCGCTGCAGGACTTCTCTTCTGCTTTCACCGCCGGGGGGACGAAAATCCCAGCCGCCCCTGACCCTCTCGGCAAGGTCCCGGTGAGATGCTGCCTTGATCTCTGCAAGTGTCAGTCCTTCCCATTCTCCCCAGTCCATTTCGCGGATACCGTCGGCCAGATGGAGCGGCAGCCCGAGTCTTTCGTTGATGATTTCAGCCGTATCGATCGTTCGCTGCAGTGGGCTGACGAGAAGGCGATGCCAGCTGATCGGGAACGTTGCCAAAAAACGGGCCCATTCTCTGCAGCCGGCAACGCCGTGTTCCGTGAGAGGAGAATCTCCGCTGCCCTGGATACGCTTTTCCTCGTTCCAGACGGTCCTGCCATGTCGGAGAAGTCCGAATCTGGTGGGCTGGTTTGTGGATGGCACCATGGCTGCTGGCTTTCGATCAGGCGGCTTTGGGTGTTTTCCGCAAGCGTGGATTTGCGGCGGAAAAAACATCGGCAAGATCGGAAATCAGTACCTCATTGTTAAAACGGTTCTGCACAAATTGCCTGCCGCCTGCTATCAGTTCATCCCGAAGGCTGCTGTCAGTCAAAAGTCGCTGCATGGCCGCGGCAAGAGCGGCGCTGTCCTTCTGTTTAACGGTCAGGCCGGTTTTGCCATCAACCAATATCTCGCCAATGGCCGACACATCCGGTGCAACGGCAGGCACCCCCATGGCAAGGCTTTCAACCAGGACATTTGGTATGCCGTCACGATCACCGTTGCGGGCAATTTCACATCCAAGGACAAAGAGATCACTTTTCTTGAAATATTCCAGTACCTCTTCGTGCGTGCGGGTTCCGAGCCAAATGCAGTGCGCGCTCAACTCAAGTTCATCAATCAACGTTAAAATCTTGCCTCGATCATCACCTTCACCGATCAGGGTATGCTGAAAGGCGATACCCTGGTCGGCCAGAATTCTGAGTGCCTGATAGACCGTCGGCAGCCCTTTTTTCTCGGTGAGCCTGGCAACGGTGAAAAGCTGGTAGGGGACGTGCGTTTTCGTCCGGGGTACATCGTTTTTAAACAGGGAGAGGTCAATGCCGTGATAGATACAATGGATTGGTGTTGCCTTGTCACCCAGTTTTTCCAGGTAGTTTTTGTTATGCTCGGTACAGGTGACAACAAAGGTCGCTTTGGTTATTTTTTCCCCGAGCTGTTCGGGGTGAGAAGTGTATATGTCTTTGGCATGGGCCGTAAAACTGAATGGCAGCCCTGAGAGGTGGGCGGCAAACATGGTGACTGAGGTCGGTGAGTGTGCGAAATGTCCATGCAGGTGTCTAATTGATGAATCTTTGCTGAGATGTTTCTGAACAAGAAAACCGGCTTGAAAGAGATGCTTAAAGGTGGCTATCTTGCCTGTTCGCCGGTACCTGTGGGCGGCGATGGCAAGGGCGGACCGGTAGGTTGCCGGATTCTTTGCAGCATAGAGCAGGTTCGGTCCGATTAGACGCGGAAGATCGAGAAAAAGCTCCGTGGGCAGGTAATCTACAGCGGCCTGGATTTGTTTTACCGATTCGTGGCAGAAACTCTCCCGGGGTCTTCGCATAGGGAACAGACGCAGCTTGAATCCGAGCCGTTCAAGCTGCAGGATTTCGTTGGATATAAAGGTCTCCGATATTCGAGGGTAGCCCTTTAGTATATAGGCAAGGGTCGGCTGTTCCTGATTGTTCATGGTTGTGCAGTAGAGGCAGTTCTTTGATCCTGTTTCTGAACGGGATAACAATCACCTACGATTTGTCTGCTCGGGTAAGGTGCGAGGCAGTATTATTCCACTCCATCGAGAAAGTCAACATTGTGCTCCCGGGGCACAAGGCCGAAAAAAACATGAGATGATAGCTGCTAGTATCATTACATGACAATTCTAATAAATAATTATGAATGATTAAAAGGTCCGGTCCAGATAGCAGAAAAGCTACATAGCAGAGAACTATTCGAACCTTATATCGGCAGGCAGAATGCCTTTGTCGCATAAAAAGAAGACAAAGGTATCGATAGCACGTAGGCGATGTACGGCCGATTGTGTCTTTAAGCCACGATTCTTGGGCATAATGACTGGGCTTGATGGAACTGCCGGAACCATCTGAAAAATTCCCGTTCATGCTCTCTTCATGATGGTATCTTATAGTGATGTCATGCGGCAGGAGCCAGGTATCGGAGGTCCTGCCGAAGCAGTGCCGAAATAATGTAAAGACGGAAAGTAGCGCCATGAAGAAGAAAATTATTGCTATTTCCGAAAGTTGCGTCCTGGTCATCGGGCTCCTGACAAACACGGGCACGACAACGACCGTAACCGTAAGGATTGATATGTTCTGCGCATCTAGAACTTCCTCTTCGTTTTTCGGAACCCGCTTTACTTGCTTGGCGAATATGCCGGGTAAACAGCATCAAGTGAGGTTTATGTTATGATCGACATCGAGAACCTGCGTTTACATATTGAGGGTAATGAAATCCTCAACCATATTGATCTGCACCTGCAGCCTGGTGATATTTATGGTCTGCTGGGGCCAAACGGTGCCGGCAAGTCCACTACCATCTTTGCCCTTTTGGGTCTGCGTGCCTGGAGAAGTGGCCGCATTAGCGTGCTGGGCTTCAACCCGGCGGAAAACGCTGTTTCCATTCGTCGTTCTGTGGGGGTGATGCCGGAGAATGCCGGCTTTTACGACTGGATGACAGCGCCCGCCTACCTTGCATGGTATAAGCGTCTGTATGATACCCCTCAAACCGATTCGGCCCTGGAAATCTTGTTGGAAAAAGTGGGGCTTGGAGCAGAGGAGCACCGTCCTATCGTTACCTATTCCAGGGGAATGAAACAGCGCCTGGCCGTAGCCCGGGCTTTGATGCCGCGTCCCAGACTATTGCTCCTGGACGAGCCCACCAATGGGCTCGACCCCAAGGGCCGGCGCGAAATTCACGACCTGCTGGTGGAGTTTGCGGCCGATGGGAACGCCGGTGTGCTGCTGTGCACCCATTTGCTGGACGACGTGGATCGTTTGTGTAACCGGATCGGGATTATCGACAATGGCCGCACCCGGCTCGAAGGTTCTCTCGGCGACCTGCTGGCGGAACAGGGCGGTGGTCAGTGCTACCGTCTGCGCCTGGAAACCGGGCCGGACATCAGCAGCCTTCCGACCGGGGTTACCGCGCTGGCTCAGGAAGGCGGCTGGTGGCGTATTAACGTCCAGGCTAAACCATCCGAAGGACTTTCCTCTCTTTGGGGTGAGTTGTGGCACCGTGGCTGGAAAATTCTGGAAATCCGTCCCGAAGCTTCGAGTTTAGAGGAACTTTACATGCACCACACCGGCCAGGAACGAAGCCAGGCAGGAAGGGGGATATCATGAGAACACAGTGGACAATCGCCTCTAAAGAAAGTGCGCAGATGCTGCGCAGTCAAAGGGGACTATTTTTGTTGTTGGCTTTCAGCCTTCTATTGTCGGCTTTCAGCCTGCTCCTGGTGAGCAACACCGAACTGAGCCTGCTCGACAACGCTCAGGTGGTTTACATGATGGCAGGAACGGTCTTGGCCGCCGGGGCTCTGCTGGCCGCCATATCAGGTAGTGATGCCTACGCCGGAGAAAAAGAACGCGGCACACTTGTGCCGCTGCTGTGTACACCAATTGCCACGAACGAGTTGCTTACCGGCAAGGCGCTGGGATTGCTGATCACCTGGGGGATCATGTTCGCGGTGGCGATACCCTACCTGTGGGCAGTGGGTGCAAGTGGGCAGAATCTCGGCGCGGCTGTGCTTTACCTGGCCCTTTTCGGCACACCGGTGGTGCTCGGATTCGGCTACCTGGCCATGGCCTTGTCGGCCTGCACTGGCAGCGTTCTGACCTCGCTGTTGGGCACAATCACCTTGCTGCTGTTGGCCGCAAGCCCGCTGCTGATAGGTCCAGGCCTGCGTAGCACAGCCATTGGTCGTGCCCTGGACGCCATCAATCCTATTGCCGGAGCACTCAACACCTTTGACAGTGTGATTATCGACAGCGAACCGTTCTCCTCCCAGATTGCAAGATTATTACTGGTGATCGTGTGGCTGTGCCTTTGTTTGCTAGCGGCCCGGCGGAGCGCTGCCCACCCTCGTTTTCAATAGCGGAAAAAATATCATGAGAACATCGAACTATTTATTTATAACAACGCTAACAGCTGTCCTGTACGCCTCGTTTTCAGCGGCGGCCCAGGCAATGGTGACGCTCGATCTTAAACCCGATATACAAAATCCGGCATCTCCTGTAATGGGAGACCATATGCGTTTCTGGAGTACCATCACCAATAGAGGGCCAACCGCACTAGAGGGAATGGTGGCGTGGATCAGTTTGGTAGAAATCGACCCGGGTAACGAACAGCCGGTGGACCTGGAAGACTGGAGCGCGCACAAGGCCATCACTGGTGCCTCCCTGGGACCGGGCCAATCCCTGCAAACCGGGTGGCCTATGCGGCTGATCAAGGGCGGCGATTACCGGGTGGTGGTCAGCGTCACCGACCGGGGCGGCCGCCAGGTCTACACCAGCCCGACCAGCCAGTTCCATGTCCGGCAAAAACCGGTTATTCAGGGGGGACGCGTTTTGCCGGTGGCCGCCTCGGTCCCGCTGCTGATCATCGGTATGATGATTTTTCGAAAGACAAACCTGCGTCACCGAAGGAGGTGAGCGTGACCATAGTCGAGGCAAATAAGAAGATTATGGCCGGAAAACTTTTCAACAGGAGCGAATATGCGGCTTATTAGCTTTGGAATCTACAGGTGGTTCGATCAGGCCTCTGGTTTAGCCTTAATTTTTTATCGTTTGGTTTTCACTATTACAGAAGCGGTCAAGAACTCCCGTTTTTTGTTCCACACCGCCGGCAAGGGAAGGCGTTTCTGGCTGGTCCATTTCCAGAAGAGCTATGTTCAGAGCCAAATTCTTGGCCGCGAAGGCGATTGCCGGCAATGCGGCACCTGCTGCAACCTGCTCTTCACCTGTCCGATGCTGGCAAAACAAGGAAGATGTGTTGTCTATGGCTCATGCCGTCCGCAAGCCTGCAAGGTCTTTCCGATAGATCAGCGGGACATTGATGAGATAAAGCTATGCGGCGCTCATTGCGGGTACCGTTTCAATAAGGCAGCTTCTCCAAAAAATGATAAACTCGTAAAAAGACTATAGCAGGCCAAAAGATGGCTAAGTAAAAACACAGATATACAAGAAGTGGAGGTTTTTCCGGTACGAAGGCATACAAGTAGTATGTCGAGTGCCGGAAAAAGTTCCACGACGCAGTAGATCGAAGTTTTTACGACGCCATCAAAAATCATAGTACAGGAAAATAAAGATATGCTTCACCAGTTCGTCGCCTGGCTTACAAGTACGGTTGGTGATTGGGGATATCCGGGCATCGTACTGCTCATGACCCTGGAATCTTCTTTCTTTCCATTTCCCAGCGAGGTGGTGATCCCGCCAGCCGCTTACCTTGCCGCCATCGGCAAAATGAACATCGGCATGGTCATTCTCTGCGGCACCCTGGGAAGTCTTTTCGGGGCGCTTTTCAACTATTGGCTGGCAGTGAAATTCGGGAGGCCCTTTTTTGAAAAATACGGCAGCCGCCTGCTGGTCAGCACCCGGTCTCTGGAAAAAGCGGACCTTTTTTTTGAACGTCACGGGCATATCAGCACCTTCGTTGGTCGATTGCTGCCGGGTATACGACAGTATATTTCGCTTCCCGCGGGGCTCGCCCGCATGAATATCTTCGCATTTTGCGCGGCCACGTTTCTCGGTGCGGGCATATGGGTGCTGGTGCTGGCTGGCATGGGTTACTGGTTTGGCCGAAACGAACAACTGGTATTACAGCACCTGCACTGGATTACACTGGCCCTGGCAATCGGCTGCGCTCTTCTGGTGATTTTTTACCAGCGCAGATGGAAAAGCCGTTTGCGCCAGTCGGGACAGAGGGGTAAATGATAGCAGCGGGTCTGAATGTTCAACTTTTCCGGTGGATTCTCTATTATATGCATCCCAAGAGTACTTCCTGCGGGGCGCCTGCGGTAAAATTTCTTGCATGCCTTGATCTCGATCGAATAATGGAATTATTCAAGGCACCCTGATGTTTTTGTTGGGCTATTCATTTTTTTGAAATGGTGACGAGATGCGTATATTGATCGTCGATGATGAGCAGACCCTGCTCGACCAACTCAAGAGCGTGTTTGAGAATCAGCGCTACATGGTTGAAACGGCAGTTGATGGTGAACAAGCCCTGGACAGGCTTTCTGAGATCCCGGTCGATTTGATCATTCTGGATATCATGCTGCCCAGGAAGGATGGGTTGGCGGTTCTTCATGAAATCCGAAAAGCGGATATTGCCACGCCTGTTCTCCTGCTGACCGCCAAAGGGGAGATCAACGATAAAATCAAAGGGCTTGACCTTGGTGCGGACGACTATCTGACCAAGCCGTTCTCACTGGACGAGTTGCTTGCACGGGTTCGGGTCTTGTTCAGGCGATTTGGCGGGCAAACGGATTCGGTGTTGCAGGTCGGGAACCTGCGACTTGACACAGCTAGCCGAAAAGTGACCAAAGGAGGAAATCTGGTGGAACTGACCGCCAGGGAATTTTCCATCCTTGAATTTCTGCTTTACAACAAGGAAAGGGTCGTGTCGCGTTTCAGTCTCGCCGAACACGTCTGGGGAGATGCCTTTGATCCCTTCAGCATGTCAAATTTCATGGATGTTCATATCAAGAACCTGCGGAAAAAGATCGGAGACTCAGGCCGTGCCGAAATTATCAGAACTGTTCGTGGTGTAGGATACATTATCGAGGATGAAGCGGAATGACTGTTCGGCAGAAGATTACCTTGTTGATAACTGCCGCCGGTTTTATATCAAGTCTGGTTTTTTCCTGTATCATCTTGTGGGAAATGCTGGAACAACCGTTCCGGATTATTGATTCTGACCTGGAATCTATCTCCAGGCGGGCTGTTCATATCGTTTCAGGAAACGATATGACAAAAACTTCAGACGCCATTTCGTCCATTGGTGATGAACACTATTGGTTGGAAATTCACGATCTGGCTTCCGGCAAGTCGATTTACCGCTCTGACATGGCTAAACTGATCGAAATCCCGGAGCAGAATCCTGGCCCGGGTATCACGGTACACCTCACCATCGCTCGTGAAACAATTGATTTAAGACAGGATAGTCGAAACGTGGTGGCCTTTCGCGTGAAGACCTCCAAAATTTCATCTCGAGGAAGGACATTCCTTGTTAGGGCGGGACGCCCTATAGAAAAACTGGAAGAAGAGGTAGGGGATATTTTTGTTGGCGTTATCAGCGGTCTCATCTTTTCAGTGCTGTTACTGGCGGCAATCAGCTATTTTTTGACAGGTTTCATCTTGAAACCAGTCAGGATTATTAACAATCAGGCCCGCGATATCAGCGAGAAACAACTGGACCGCAGAATACCGGTCTCGGGTGAACATGATGAATTCAACGCGCTGGCGCAAACCCTGAACCAGGTTTTTGACCGGTTGCAGAATGCCTTCCTGCGGCAAAAGAGATTGCTTGCCGACGCCTCTCACGAACTAAAAACTCCGCTGACCATGATGCGACTGGTAGTGGATGAAATGCGCTCGAATCACAACGATAACCCTTCGCGTTTGCAAGCGGAAAAGCTTGAGAAAATAACCGAGCAGGTACTGCGCATGGAGCGTCTGGTTAAGAGCCTTTTGGATCTGTCGTCCCTTGAAATCGAGGGTGTTGCCTTGGAAGATCAGGTTGATGTGGTTAAAATCTTGGAGTCTTTGATCGCTGATTATCATTTTTTGGCTGAACCGCGGGGCATCGATATCGAGGTCTGTTTACCACAGCAACTAATTGTAAAAGGTAACGCGGAAAAACTGAACCATGCATTTTCAAATATATTTGATAATGCCGTAAAGTATAACGTGGATGGTGGACGGGTTGAGGTCGCCATCGAGCAATCTACTGCTGATTATACAATAACGGTTACCAATACCGGTCCCGGCGTCGATGAAGCCGAAATCTCCAAAGTGTTTGATCAGTTCTACCGGGTAGAAGGATCCAGATCACCTCGATATGGTGGCTCCGGTTTGGGGTTGGCTATTGTGAAGAAAATCGTCGAGCTTCATAGCGGCAAGGTGAAATTCGACAGTCAACAAGGTAGCTGGACGCGAGTGACCGTCAGCCTGCCCCGGGGCAAATAGAAAAAAACCTTACGGTATGGAGACCGTAAGGTTTGAACCTGCCAGCTGCTTTGGAACGTAAATTAAAAACTGAGGGTCAACTGGTTACTGACCATGATGATGGAATCGATATCCGAATAAGTGTTGACGTTATGGAAGAGATCCCCGGTATCCATATAGCCGAAATGTACTTCATAAGACAGAGAGTTGAAAAGCCGGTAGACGACGCCAAGGTTGGCTTCCCAGCTCGACTCAGGATTGAGTGATAGATCTACTGAGTCCCAATTGCCATTGGTAACACCAATAGCTCCATGGAAAGCCAGGTCTGGAGTAGCCAGATATTCAGCAGCAATTGCAAATCCCCGTGGAGCGGATTTACTTGTTGGAGAGATCAGGCTGCTGGTAAACGGATCAACGCCAAAGATATCCGATGTGGAACTGGTTATCATCAATGGTTTGAAAAGCGAAGTTTCAAGTTTCAGCTCACCTTCTGATTCCGTGACCGCGTTATAGTCAAAACTGTACCCGGTTATCTTGAATTCTTGACTATCGCCCAAACCTTCCGCCAGTGCCTGAGACGCTCCTGTCAGGAAAAGAATTACACCGACTACGGCAAAAAAGGCACTTATATATCGCTTATTTCGGATCATATCATCATGTCTTCTTCAGAAATATTCGATTTCTATCCAAATTATATCAGTTTATTTTCTTGTGGATACGTCAGGTACAAAAAATTATACCTGTACGACACTTTGCGATTTTTTTTGCAGGATGTCAAGAGTTAATTGTCAGTTTTTCGCGTTTATTCCAATATACTGAAGGGTAAGGGCTGGGCATATAATGCTTTTCCGTTCATTTTCAGGATGGGGTGCGACCGGCACGACACCTCTCTGATAGTGTTAGAGGATATTGCGGTAGCATCTCAGATGGATTATAGATAATCGACTATGTACAGGTGTTGCCGTCTGATAGCATTATAACTTTCATATCCGGGTGAATTCATGCGTTTGTTTATCATTGTCCTGGCGAGTCTTGTCTGTCTTGCCCAGGGAAATAGTTCCGTCTCTGCTGCAGAAAAAACCGTCCAGGATCTCTTTATTCTGCCGCTTGAGGTCAGCAGAACCGGTCAATATGCGTATCTCAATGATGTTATCGGCCAGATGCTTGTCACCAGGCTCTCCCGTCAGGAACAGATCAATGTATTGTCGTCTGATTTGTCGAAAAAGCAGATTGCTTCGCTTAGGGAGCTGTTGGTGTCTGGAAATTACCGCAAGGCGGTGGCGGAGGTTAATGGGGACTGGCTTGTTGAAGGCAGCATGTATTCACTCAAGGAGGGCTTGCAGGTTAATCTGACCCTGTACCCGGCCGCTGCGGATCGTAAACCGATACCCTTCGGGTTCAAGGCCGGGGGAGGGAACGATATTATGCCGGCCATCGACCGACTCGCAGCAGAGATACAGAAAGCTATCGTCACACGTGATGATAAGGGTGTGGAAGGCCAGGCCGGTGTGACAGGCAAAGAGGGGTTGAGCGGTTTCCAGACACCCCACCCTGAAAGGGCATACAAGAAAGGTCTCTATGCCGGTGCCACCCTGTTCGGCGGAGAGGGTGACGATCGTTTTGAATCAAAAGGGATTCGCAAGAGTTCATCAATACCGATCATCATCGAGTCAGTGACACTTGGCGACCTCGATGGTGACGGGGTTAATGAACTGGTGGCGGCCTCCCGCAGCAAGATCCGGGTTTTTCATTTTGCCGATCAGCGCTTTCGTGTTGTCGCGGAATATGATTTCTCTCCAAGAATCAAGATGCATGCCATCAATATTGCTGATCCATTCAAGAGCGGCGCCATGAAGCTCTTCGTGTCGGCGGATGAGGGGAAGTATCCTGCCTCTGCAGTGTTAACCTGGGACGGTACGGATAGTCTGCAGTTGCAGCAGCAGGATTTGAGATGGTATATCCGGCCGGTCTGGTGGCCGAAAAAAGGGATGATCCTTGCCGGTCAGCAGGTAAGCCCGAATATCTCCGATGATTTCCTGGCTCCCGGTGTGTTTGAGTTGTCATTTGCAGCAGACAGGAAAAGCTTCGTGAGAGGGGAGAAACTGCTGCTCCCGGAAAAAACCAATCTTTTTGATTTTGTCGTCGCCGATCTGAACGACGACGGGCTGGAAGAGATGATGGTCATCGACAAGCAGCAAAAACTGCTGGTCTACGATGATGCCCAGAATCTCATCTGGGTGAGCAGCGCCAATTATGGCGGCAGCAAGAAATTTTTTGGACCGCCGATATCCGATAATGGCAGGTTGACCGGGGGGTACGATGAATCGCAGCAATCCAGGAGAAGGCTGGTCTTTATACCCGGACGAATGGATGTCAAGGATATCACCGGCGACGGCGTACCGGAAGTCGTGGTCAGTACCAACGATGTCAGTGCCGTTGAAGATTTCCTGACAAATTTTCGCACCTATGACGGGGGGGCCGTGGCCTGTCTGAGCTGGCGCGGCAACGGGTTGATGGAGCTGTGGCGCACAAATCACATAGAGGGGTATGTGGCGGACTATGCCTTTGATGGTGAAGGCCAGGTCATTGAGGATAAAGAAACCCTCTTTATGAACCGGCTCTACGTGGCTCAGATACCGGACTCCACGATATGGGAGACACTCCTGCCCTATACTGATGCCAGCAGAATCCTGGCCTATGAGATGCTGGTCAGAAAAGAGGAAAAACACCTTTCCGGCAAATAGACCAGCGGGCCGCCTGAAAAGAACGGTGGTTTTTTGTACCTTTCTGTGCAGACGTGGTTTTATTCGCGCCGTTTATGGTAAGGAAATCAAGGATGTTAGAGAAAAAGTATAAAATTTTTAACCCAGAGTAAAAAAAACTTGACATGGCTGGTGGCCAGGTATATATATTGCTCAACATAAGATTGCTTTTCCATGCAGTCCCGGACTTTTTGACGGAACGCAGGAAAGGGGAGAAAAACTGCAGGCCCCGGTTTGCGGGATTAATAACAACCTAGGAGAGAAAGATGAAAAAAGTAATTGTTGCAGCAGCCGGCCTTATGCTGGTCGGAGCAATGGTTGGCAGTGCCTCCGCAGCGGTATCCCTGAGTGGAGATGCCCGTGCCCGTGGATACTACCAGACCAATTATGATTTTGGTGCTAAAACACCAGATGGTCAGCGTATCAACGAGCTTGATCAGAGCTTCACCTCACGTGTACGTATCAAATTTAATGCCGATGCCAAAGGCGGTGCCTATGCCCGTGTTCGTGTCCGCATGGCCGATTCTACCTGGGATGGTACCAAGCAGACCCGTGATAAGGGCGCAGGTAGCAACAGCTACGTAGACTATGCCTATATCGGTGTTCCGATGGGACCGGTAAAACTTGAAGCTGGTCTGATGAACTACGATATGGTCAAGTTCTTCCAATGGGATAACCGGGCTGATCAGGCCGTTTTAACCTGGGCCAACGATATGACCACCCTGCAGGTCTGGTACCAGAAGACTGCAGAGAAAACCGACCCGAAAACCGACTTTATTGATGACTATGATATCGATACATGGGTAGGTGTATGGAAGCAGAAGTTTGCTGGTGATTTCGGTATGACCCTTATTGGTACTTATCAGGACGATCAGACTCCTCCCGACCAGAGCGGCTTCACCGGTGTCATTGCACTTGCGGGTCCTGCCGGTCCTGTCAAGCTTGAGGGTGCCTTCGCTTATCAGGATGCTGACCTTACCGGTAATCAGGACGACGGTTATGGCGGTTATATCGCAGGTACTGTTGATGCCGGAGCTGCAGCCCTTACCCTGAACGTAGGTTTCGTCAAGGATGGTTACAAGGCTGATAACGATTTCGGTTTCATCATGATCGGTGGTGCAGCATCAATTACCCCCGGCGCCTTTGATACAGGCGGCAAAGGTATTGGTGTACTGGGCGACACCTGGTGGATCGGCGGTACTGCCGGATACAAGGTATCTGAGGCACTTTCCCTCAAAGGCAACCTGGTCTACGCCGATGTCGACGAGTTTGGTGACCTGTTTGAATTTCCGGTACCTTGAGCTACGCCATCTCCGACGGCGCAAGCTTTGATTGGGATATGGGCTACCTGATTGTTAACACCGACAGTGACGTAGATTCCGACGATCCTTTCGGTACCGCTATCACCTTTAACGTATCTTTCTAATTGCCTGACCGTTAGAAAAGACGTACCTGAAGTAAAAAAGGGTGGATCCTTATGGATTCACCCTTTTTTTTGTATTTTTCTGTTTAAACAATGACTCAAAACAATCTGCATTACCCCGGGCTGACAAACTCATCTGCTTGACGGGCAGACGGACTCAACTGGTGAAAATAGCGGGAGCCGTCGTCAATCATCGTTACCAATGATGCGACCTCCTCTCGAATCCTCTCAACGCCGGGGGGTAGGGAATGACGATATTATCCGGTTGGAATTCAAAGACTCCCCAGTCGAGTTTGGAGTACCACATTCCGACTGTTTTCCCGCTTGGATCAAGGATGTAAGCTCCCTGATACATGCCCATATATGATCTGGCGAAAGTATTGTCTTCCGGTTCATTGTCAAGCGCGGTAATCCAGGTTTGCAACTGCTTTTTGGTGAGATCGATGGGGGACCAGAATCTTGTTCGTACCGTATACTTCTTGTCAATACCCATAATGGTATCGGGTGTCAGAAAAATGCCGTAATAAAAATAGTTGTAATCCGGATTGATCGCGGCCGATCTGAAAATTGTCGTCACCTCATTGTTTTCCCTGATGGTCCCGCGCGGAAATTTTGTGCTGCATGATGAAACAAGCAGGCCCATGCCCAAACACAGCAAAAAAAGATAACGAGTTCTCATGTAATGCTCCTTTCTTTTACGGATTTCTTGAATTTTTCTTTAATACTATTCATGTCTTTAATCGGCGTCAATTCCTTGTACCTTTGCGCTGCCTCTGGCCTAGTTGCCGGTGGCTATGAGCAACAGGTCTGAAATTTATAAAAAAGTTATATCTGCATAAATGTTAAGACTGTTGGCTACCTTGAAAAATTGTCTTTTTGCCCCAACTCTGCGTTGCGTGCGAATATTTTATCCTCGGAATATCAAACATATGCCTGCGGCAAAATTTTCACACACGCCTTGATTTTGAACCAAAATCCTAATTTTTCAAAGTACCCTGTTTGTCTGCGCAAAAGCAGAAAAAGATAGAATGAGGCTATTTCTGCAGGGGCGCGGCAAAAAAATACATAGTATAGTGACGTAATAAAAAGAGAAAATGACAGCTCAGTTCCTTATAGCTAATATCACAGAGCAATGCAGGCAGTGACTCCTGATAGCGATTATCTCAATAAATGGCCGATATTTTTCCTGGTTGCAGCAGGGGTGTTTCTCTCCACCATGGACAGCAGTATGGTTAATGTCGCCCTGCCGAGTATCATGCGCACCTTCGGGGCATCATTGGTTCAGGTGCAATGGGTGGTGCTGATCTATCTCCTGAGTATTACCGTCACCCTTCTTCTGTGGGGGATAGCCGCCGATCGCTATGGCAGCTATCTCATCTATCTTCTCGGTGTCGGCGTCTTCATGTCAGGCTCGCTGGCCTGTTTCATGGCGCCGGGGCTCGGCTTGCTGATCGGTTTTCGTCTTGTTGAAGGTCTTGGCGCTGCCATGATGATGTCCGCCGGTCCCGCTCTGATTCGTTCGGTCTTTCCCACTGATCAACTGGGCAAGGGGCTTGGTCTTGTTGGCATCTCGACATCTGCCGGCCTGATGAGCGGGCCGATAGTAAGCGGATTTCTGATCAACAGCTATTCCTGGCGTATGATTTTTATTGTTAGCATTCCGCTCTGTTTTGTGATCCTTCTGTCAGGAACTGTTCTTTTTAAACGATCAGGCGTTGTTTCTGTGCAAGCCATGAACAAGCGTCTTTTTGACTGGAAAGGCGCACTGCTCTGGGCGACCCTGGTTATTTCCCTTATCCTTTATGGCAATTTTCTACCTGTTCTTGGGGTATTGGAAAGAGTGGCCGGTGTTCTCTGGCTCCTGCTGGTGCTGCTTCTTTTTATTTGGGCTGAAAAGAATCGTAAATCACCTGTCCTGCCGCTTCATCTGTTTGGCAAGAGCTATTATCATATCGGCCTGATTACCGCCGCGCTTTCCTTTGGCACGCTCTTTGTCATCCTGCTGCTCATGCCGTTCTACCTGGATTATATCAAGCATCTATCTGCAGACGTAATCGGCATGGTGATGATGGCAGTACCCCTGACACTCTTTATTGTAGCACCATCGGCGGGCATGCTTTTTGATCGCCTTGGCGGCAGATATCTTACCACCGGCGGGCTCCTGATTTCTTTTATGGCGATGCTCCTGCTCACCACCATCAATGAGAACTCCACCATCATCACCATTAGCCCTCCGGCTCGCTCTGCTTGGCATGGGGCAAGCCATGTTTCTTGCGCCCAATACCGCCTCGGTTCTTTCCCGCATAAAAGATGCCGAGGTGGGGATAACATCCGGCTTACTGGCTACTTCTCGAAACCTCGGCATGCTCGTCGGCGCAGCATTTGCCGGCATTGTTTTTGCCGCATGGTTCAGCCATTTCTCTTCCGGTGGTGAACTGCGGGAATTCGCACCAGGCCAGGTGCCCTTTTTCATACAGGCACTGCGGGCCACCTTTTCCTGCACGGCAGCTGTTTCGCTTATAAGTGTAATTATTTCCTGGCAGCGGGAGAAGTGAGACCGGCAGTATCATCCACCCGCCATTGTTTTGCCGGAATAAGTTTAATAACCTCAATTACCTAACTGCATTAGCCTGGAAATTTCATGAAATATTCGGTTTAGGGAAGATGATGGTTGCGGATGTGCCGTGCACGTCGTTGGGGAAGAGTGAGAAGGAGGCATTGTGCTGGCTGAGGATTTGCTTTACCAGTGTCAGACCCATGCCGGTTCCGTAGGTTTTTGTCGTATAAAAGGGATCGGTGACCCGGGTGAGGTCACTTTCTGAAATACCGCTTCCCGTATCGCTGATAATGACACTGACCGTATCCGCCAGTATTTCGACCTTGACAGAAAGTGTACCGCCGTGCGTCATCGCCTCCATGCAATTTCTGATCAGGTGCAGAAAGACCTGTCTGATTTTTTCAGCGTCAATCTCAATAAGCGGATCTTCTCCCTGCGCATCAATAACGTAGTTGATATTCTTCTTCTTCATGGAACCATAGAAGATCATAACGCTTCTGCGGAGCAAAGGAAAGAGCGGCTGCAGGGTCTTATGCACCTCACCGGGATTGACAAAACTGAATAGATCGTTCAGGGTTGCCTCAAGTTTGGCTGATTCCTTGGTCAGTATCTTGAGAAACTGTTTTTCTTTTTGCGTTGAAATGCGCTTGCTCATCAATCTGGCCGTTGCGCCGATGGCGGCGATGGGGTTTCTCAAGGCATGGAAAAGTCGGGCCGACATGTGCCCGAGGGCGGAGTAGCGTTCGGCTTCAACTAGCAGATCCTTGCTTTTCTCCAGTTCATGGGTAACAAGTTCCAGCTCGTCTATCTTTGCCTGCATGCCGGTATAGAGGTGCGAATGAATAATGGCGATACTGGCCTGACCGGCGAAAATTTCAAGTGCCTCGATATCGGTTTTCTGAATAGGCTGCCTGGTGATGTGGTTGTCGGCGATAATTACGCCGAGTGCCTTGCCTGCCGAATAGAGCGGTACGATGACAAAGGTGTCCTCACCGAGGGTTGTGATGAGTTCCGGCGGGATTTCAACCACCGACTCACCCCGGCTGATCAGCAGAGGAGTGCGATTGCGGCAGGCGTAAATGAAGGGATGCTGGGTCTGAGACGCTGGAACAGCGAGCGAGCGGACAATCTTGTTGACGATTACATCATTCCGCCTGACATCAGAGGTTATAGAGCGGAAATGATCAAGAAGATTAAGCTTTTTCTGTTTTATCTCATTCCAGACAACGGCGGCATCTTCATAACTGTCCGGTCCGATGGCGAGCCTTCCCCGGAGCATGCTCTCACCTTCATCAAAGAGTGCCAGAAAGGCCCGGTTAAAGCGCAGACCTTCATCCGAGGTTATGCCGATCAGGATGGTATGAAGTACGTTTTCAAGCTCCATGACATCCAGGTAGGCACTGTTCATCTTCAGATTGAGATGGTGCAGGAATTGGGTCCGGAGTGTGGTAGCTTCAAGTTCCTGCTGGAAGAGCCTGTTGTCTCTGGCCAGTCTTCGTTTCTTCAGCGTTTGGGCAACAGTATGATAAAACTGCTCAATGTTTACCGGTTTTGTCAGGTAATCATCCGCCCCGCGGCGGAGACAGTCGAGGGCGATTTGCAGGTCGGTGTGGCTGGTCACCATGATAATCCCCAGGTCGGGATAACTTCGGGTCAGCTCTGAGATAACCTCATAGCCGTTGTCTGCGGGAAGACTCATGTCAAGAAGCACAACAGCGACATTGCGGGTTTGAAGCATATGCAGCAGTGCCGATTTGGAACCGGCCGAGGCTGAGCGAAGATCCTGGTTGTTCAGGTAAGTCTGGAGGGTATTTGTTACTACCGGAGAATCATCAACAATGACAATAATTTCGTCTTCTTCGAGCAGAAGTTCCGAGGAACCGCGGTCACCGGGACCAGGGGATGAAAGTAGTTCGACCATGTACTCATTCTGCGGCAGCAAGTATCGCCGGCTTGAAAGATAAAACAGGGATGATCAGCTTTATGTCGATTTCGGTCTGGGGGAGTACAACCCGCTACCCGACCACCTGATAATAGTTTACCGGTTTGGTTGAAAAATAAAAATAAAAATCGTATAACCTGAACTCCCGGGAAGACCAAACCAGTTATATCTCAGAGCAGGGATATGACGTAACTTCAGCAAGGAATCAGGACTATTTGTGAAAACATTCTTTTCCAGCAGCGGGCCGCTGGCGACCCTTCTTGTCGATTATGAACCCCGACCCGACCAGGCGCTCATGGCCGAGGCCGTCGAGGACCTGTTGCTGGCCCCTGAGAAGGGTGTTCCCGGTTCTCCTGACTATGCAAAAGTCCTGCTCATTGAGGCGGAAACGGGTATCGGCAAAAGCCTGGCATACCTTGTCCCGGCTGTTCTTTCCGGGAAACGTGTGGTGGTTTCTACAGCCACCATCAATCTTCAGGATCAATTGATAGAAAAGGAGATACCGCTTCTTGGCAGGATTCTTGGTGAAGAAATTCCGGCAGTATGTGTGAAGGGGAGGCAGAATTACATCTGCCTTTATCGCTGGTTTCAATACAGAAGTTCACCGCAATTATCGATTGTTGATAATGAAGACGGTGACAGAATTGAAAAATGGCTCAAGCGGACTGAGACGGGAGACCGGGCCGAGCTCGACTGGCTGGCTGACCGTTCGCCCCTCTGGCCGAAAATATCCGCTCATTCTCATCAATGCCTTGGCGGTGAATGTCCCGAGTCCGGTTCCTGCTTTATAAACCGTTTACGCAGAAATGCCGGAGCCGCGCGCATCCTGGTCGTCAACCATCATCTCTATTTTTCCGACCTTTCACTCCGTCAACGCGGCTATGGCGAGTTGCTTCCGCGCCATGAGGCGGTTATCTTTGATGAAGCTCATCATCTTGAAAGTGTCGCCACAACCTTTTTCGGTCGAAGTTTTAGTCAGTATCAGGTCTATGACTTGATCGGTGACATCACCCAGCAGGCTGAAACCGAGTTGCCACCGGTAATCGCTGATCGGCTGATAGGGCAGGGGCAGGGAATAAAGCAGCGGGTCGACCGTTTCGCCACACTGTTTCCTTCGGCTCGGGGTCGCTTTAATCTTATGGAATTTGTCCATAAACAAAAGGGCTGGCACGAAGAAGTGGAACTTGTAGCCGAGGGTTTGCAGCGTCTGGCCGATGATATTGGCAGCTTCGGCAAAGAGTATGAAAACTGGCATGTAATCGAGGAAAGGGCACGTGAACTGAGAGAGAACCTGCTTTTTGTCGGGCTGCCTGATCCTGAAGTGATATCAGAACGTTATGTCTACTGGTACGAGCGCAGGGAGCGCGCTGTCAGTCTGTCGGCGACTCCGGTGAATGTTGCCGATGACCTCAGGAACACCCTTTATGGTGCCGTGCCATGCTGTATTTTGACTTCGGCAACCCTTGCAACCGCTCATCGCTTCGACTTTGTCTGCAAGAGGCTTGGCCTTGCCGGCGACGTCACTACGCTTCAGCTGAAATCGCCATTCAATTACCAGGAAAGAACGATCTTCTATGTTCCTGATAAACGTTTTCCCGAGCCGTCATCAGAGGATTATCCTGTTCGCCTGAATGAGCATGTTGAGGCATTGCTGTCGATAACCGGAGGTCGTGCTTTGCTTCTGTTTACCAGCTTCAAGGGGATGGACAGTGTGGCCGAGTATCTTCAGGAGCGGCTTGCTTACCCGGTGCTGGTCCAGGGTACCGCCTCGCGGGCACGGCTGTTAAGCCGATTCCGGGAGGAGATAGATTCCGTACTCCTGGCGGTGGCCAGTTTCTGGGAGGGGGTGGATATTGCCGGAGAGTCGCTGAGCTCGGTTATTATCGATAAGCTCCCTTTTGAGGTGCCTAGTGACCCGATAGTGCAGGCGCGAATGCAGGCAATTACCAATGATGGCGGCAATCCTTTTTTTGAGCTTCAGGTCCCCCGTGCCGTATTGGCTTTACGGCAGGGAGTGGGGCGACTCATGCGTTCCTCCCGTGACTCCGGGATGATTGCGGTAATGGATACCCGGTTGTTTACTAAACAATATGGCCGGGTTTTCCTGAAGAGCATGCCGCCGTCTCCTGTTGTCAGGAATATGCAGGAGGTGCAGTCGTTTTTTGATCAGGTAGGGAATAACTGATACGTTGGCCAATCAAAGAGAGCAGCGGGTTAAGCTATGGAGCTGATAAAACTGATTGCAGAGGAAGCCGCCGAGATAGATCGGCTGATGCGGAAAGATATTGATGTGGTTGCGGTAAACCTCGATCCCCTGCTCGTCGAAATCCTGAACTATGGGCTTTTCAGCGGGGGCAAGAGGGTGCGGCCTCTGCTTGCCGTTCTGAGTGCACGCCTCTGCGGCAGTAAAGACGCAGATGTCTATCGCTTGGCGGTTGCCTTTGAGTATCTGCATGCGGCCACGCTCTTTCATGATGATGTTATTGATCGTGCTGAAACCAGGCGGGGCAGAATGTCGATCAATAAACGTTACGGTAGTGTGGAAGCCATTCTGGCGGGCGATTTTCTTCACGCACACGCCATGGAAATCATTGGACGCTTCGGGGGAGTCGAGGCGTTGAGGGTATTTGCAGAAGCGACCCGGGGTATGGTCGATGGCGAGTTCATTCAACTGCGCAACGCCGGAAATTTTGACCATTCCGAAGAGCACTATTTTTCGGTGGTGAAGGGTAAGACGGCTCTGCTGATAGGCAGTGCCTGTGAGATTGGCAGTATGTATGGCGGTGCAGACCCGTCAGAGCGCAGGGCACTGAAGTCCTACGGTATTAATCTGGGCTGTGCTTTCCAGATTATTGATGATCTTCTTGACTATCAAGGAGATCAGCGGGAAACCGGGAAAGCGGTCGGCAACGATCTTGCCGAGGGGAAAATGACCCTGCCGTTAATCCTTGCCATGCAGCGTGCCGAAAAGGCTGACAGACATCGCCTGCTTTTTATTTTGCAACAGGCGGATGACCGGGCAGAACATCTGCCTGAAGTAACTGCCCTGATTGCCGCCTACCATGGTTTTAGCGATGCGCGCAGAAGGGCTGAAGATATTATTGCTGCAGCACTCTCGGCGTTGGCTCTGTTTGCAGACCGGAGAGGGTCAGCAAGTTTTCAGACCCTTGAGAGCCTCACCCAATACGTGTTAAAGCGAAACAAATAACATTTCCTTATGGCTGGAACAGCACCTAAAACACGCACCTCGGCGGGAAAAAAAGTGATCAGGAAAAGCAATCCCCGATCGAGGAAGAAACGACCGGCTCGTCGTGTCACCTTCAATGTGCGCCGGCTCATATTGTTTTTCATTCTATTCGTTCTGTTTATGATCACCATAGGGGCTGTCGGCTATGTCATTTTCTTCCGGGTGGTCGTGGCAGCCGAGTTGCCGGGAAACACTGATACTATTATCTTTGAGGAGCCGGACTCACTTCACCCCCAAACAACTCATCATCTGCCTGACGCAGGGGGAGCAACACAATCTGCAAGGATTGCCATTATCATAGACGATATGGGGTACCATGAGGATATCGGCAGAAAACTGCTCGCTCTTGATCTCAACCTTTCCTTTTCATTTCTGCCATACGCCCCGTTTACTGGAGAATTCGAGGCGGAGGCTTACCGGCGCGGCCGCACGGTCATGCTCCATCTTCCGCTCGAACCGCGAAATCTTAAATATGACCCGGGGCCCGGCGCGCTCTACCTGAATGAGAGTCCGCAAAAAAGACACCATCTCCTTGAGGCTGATCTTCAGCAGGTTCCCCATGCAACAGGAGTGAATAATCACATGGGATCGCGCTATACAGAAAGTGAGGCGATGATGGTTGAACTCATCGATTTCCTTGCCGACAGCGATCTTTTCTTTGTCGACAGCTTTACCACCGCAGGGAGCAGGGGGCTGGAGGTTGCCATGCGCAAAGGGCTGCCTGCCGCACGGCGGCATATCTTTCTTGATAATGTGCAGCAGCCCGCGGAAATATGCCTTCAGATTGAAAAGCTGGTAGAGATGTCAAGAGTGCGGGACGGGGCCATCGGTATCGCCCACCCGCATGCGGAAACGCTTGATGCGCTGGAAACCTGTGCGCCGGAGATCCTCGGGCAGGTTGAAATGGTGGGTGCGGGTGAACTGGTGAGATGAGAGTGGGGACTGCATGAGAATAGGTATTATTGGTACGGGACGGCACGGCAGCCGATATGCCAATCATATCGTACATGACTGCCAGGGACTGGAGTTGACCGCAATTTCACGCCGCTCAGCAGAAGGGCGCAGGCAGGCGGAATCCTGGGGGACGCAGTGGTACCCCGATTGGAGGGAAATGGTAGCTTCGGCCGGTGTCGATGCCGTTGTTTGCGCGGTACCCCCGGCCCTGAACCTGGAGGTTGCACAGAGCTGCAGCAGGCACGGCAAGCCGCTGCTGCTGGAAAAACCCATGGCGACAACGTCAACTGAAGGCTGCCGTCTGCTCAAGGTGATGCGGGATGGCGGGGTTGACCTGACGGTCGGCCAGACCTTACGCTATAATCCGGTTATCAGACAGCTGCGCGAGGAATTGCCAGACCAGGGCAGACTCTATACCGTCTATGCCAACCAGCGGCTCGAACCGTCAAATATCAAGTGGCTGGAAAATCCGGCCGAAGCGGGAGGGGGCATTACCTTTCATATCGCGGTGCATATCTTTGATGCCCTGCATTTTATCACCGGCCTGAAGGTCATCAGGGTGTCTGCGATGTGCCGGACCTGTAAGACCAAAAATCTTGAGGATCTGGCGCTGATACATGTGGAGATGGAACAGGGTGTGGTGGGAATTGTTGATGTCAGCAAACTGAGTTCATCCCGCAGCGGCCGTTATGAATTTATCTGTGAGAACGCACAGCTGCATGGTGATCAGGTACATGGTTATGTGAACCGCATCTCGGCCGATACGGATAAACGCATCGGCACTTTTGAACCGTTGCCGACCATCCTTTCACTCCTGCATGATTGGCAGCTCTTTTTGGAAAAAAGGGGGCCAAACCCGGTTACCGGTGAGGACGGCCTCTATGCCATCCGCGCCAGCGAAGCGAGCCGGGAATCGTCTTCCGAAAACAGTCGCTGGGTTACCGTCTGAGAGGCGTCTTCGTTCACCCGAAGGCCTGGTAGAGGGCGACGATCCAGGTTGCGGCGGCGAGAATCATGGTAAGGAACACAGCCGCACTGGCCATGTCCTTTGCCTGCCCTGCCAGCTCGTTGAATTCGGGTGACATTTTGTTGATGATGGCCTCGATCGACGAATTAAGCAGTTCGGCGATCAGGACGATACTGTTGACGGTTAACAAAATCAGTTTGAATAGCAGGGAGATGGGCAGCACCACAAGAACCGGTAGGAGCAGCCCAAAAAGAATGATCTCCTGGCGAAAGGCCGCTTCGCTGCGATAGCAGGTCTGCAATCCGCTAAGCGAATATCCCAGGGCCCTCCAGACTCGTAACAGTCCTTTGGCCGGAATCTTAAGCGGTGTCGGTTTTTCCATCCTGATTTCGTTCGGCTGCAGCTGTTCCCTGTTGTGCTAAGATCACTATTTCGACAAGCTGTTCTGCGTGCAGCTGCTCCAGCAAGGTGCGGAGGTCGGCGGCGCACTCCGCTTCCGGGACATCGTATTCGTCCAGAAGTTTCCCGAGAAGAGAACTATAGGAAACCGCTTCCTGCAGGTGACGCCAGACGGCTGAGCCGACAGGATCAAGACAGTTGTAGCTGCCGGTATCCGTATTCAGCAGGACCGTTTCATCATCGACGACCGTTGACAGGGAACTCCTCGATCTGCTGATGACTATTTGTCCCGGATCCGTGTCGAAAAGAGTCGGTATATACATTTTTCATAGGCACCTGTTTATATTTGGTATCAGTGCTTGAAAGAGCGCTGACCGGTAAACATCATTGACACCTGGGGATCGGCTTCATTGCAGGCCTGGATTGTTTCAAAATCACGCATGGACCCTCCGGCCTGTAAAATAGCGCTCACACCCTGTTTGATTCCTATATCGGCGCCGTCCCTGAAAGGGAAGAAGGCGTCAGAGATCATAACGGAACCGGGGAGCCCTGCCCGGTCGCCTGTCACCTGGTGGTCGATTTCATCTTTTTGTTCTTTCTTCCTTTCACCACGGTTTATGGCCAGATCGAGATCGGCGTAGGAAATACCGAAACGGTCGAAACAGAGGATATCGGCATACTTGATGTAGGCTTTATGTACGGCAATTTCAGCGACTCCGACCCGGTCCTGCTCACCGGTGCCGATACCGACGGTGCAGCCGTCTTTGATGTAGAGGACTGAATTAGAGGTGACACCATGTTCAACAGCCCAGCCGAAAATCATGTCATCAATTTCCCGGGTGGTCGGCTCACGCCGGCAGCGATACTCGGTTCCCTGCCAGGTGGCTGTGGCTGGTTTAAGATCTTTGATTGATCTGATTGAGTTAACCGCAGACTGCTGGATAATAATACCGCCGTCGATGAGACTTTTAAAGTCAACGAAACGATAGTTTTCAAATTCCGCCAGTCGATCAATGCGTGCTATTTTTATTACCCGCAGGTTCTTGCTTTTCCTGATAATCTCCAGACTTCCCTGCTCGAAATCCGGTGCGCAGACCACTTCAAGATAGTTCTGCGCAAGCAGCTCTGCCGTCTCTTTGTCACAGGGCCGGCTCAGGACAACAGCCCCCCCGAATGCGGCAATCCTATCGGCCCGGTTTGCCCGGTCGAAGGCCTCTGCCAGCGAGCCGCCACGTGCAGCCCCGCAGGGATTATTGTGTTTCAGTATGACCGCCGCCGGCTGGTCAACCAGATATTTCAGGATATTGAGTCCATTGTCGATATCTGTCAGGTTTATCTTGCCGGGATGTTTTCCGACCTGGAGCATATCTTCCACGGGAATGGAGGAGACGAGTCCATTGCCGGGGTTGATGAACGAACAGTCGCCGAGTATCAGGTTGCCGCTGACAAGTTCATACAGGGCCGCCTCCTGGTCGGGGTTCTCACCATAGCGGATACCGCGCTCTTCAAAAGAGCCGTCTTCCCCCCGGATGTTCCAGGTTCGCTTGCGGTAGACGAGTTTCTGGTCGCCGAAGGTGATGGTCATTTCAAGCGGGAAATGATCTCCGAGGATCGTTGAGTACATTTTTTTTATTTCACTCATAATAGTATTTCCTTAAAAGAGGATGAGAGATTTTCCTGACTGTCATTCAGCACCGTTCAGGCAGGTCAGCGGTGCAATCTGCCTGCCATCTGCTATCCGGCATTCTACCAGCACACTATTGGCCCCGATATGAACATTCGATCCGACAACCCCATCCCTGATAAAGACGTTGGGTTCGATGCAGCAGCCGGAGCCCACCGTTGAGGAACCGGTTATGATGACGTTCGGGCAAAGGAGGCAATCGCTGCCAATATGTGCCGTAGGGGCAACGGAGGTGCTGAACGGGTCCTGCATGGTGATGCCGGAAGCCATCAGCTCATTATTCCGGCGGGCCTGTATCTCGCGATGGGCCTGCGCCAGTTCGATCCGGGAATTAACGCCGAGAACATGGACTGGAAAGGGGTGCTCATATTTGCCGACCCTGATTCCCTGCCGGACGGCAATGGCGACGATATCGGTGAGGTACATCTCTCCCTGGCTGTTGTCCGTGGTAAGTTGCTTGAGTGCTGCAAAGAGAAACTCTTTTTCTACACAGTAGATGCCTGCATTGATTTCCCTGATCATCTTCTGTGGATCAGTTGCGTCCTTTTCCTCTACCACCGCCACTACATTACCCGCTTCATCGCACAGGATTCTTCCGTAATTGCTTGGATTCTTGAGTCTTGTGGTGATGATGGTGAGTTTTGAACCCGTTGCCTGATGAAGATCATACATCTCCTCAAGGTGTCGTGTCATCAGTAATGGCGAGTCACCGCACAAAATCATGACCTGGCCGGAGAAGTCTGCCAGGTGAGGTTCTGCGCAGAGCACGGCATGCCCGGTTCCATTTTGCTCTTTCTGTTCAACACAGTCGACATCATAGCCGGCAAGGGTCTGCTCAACTTCGGCGCGCTGATGGCCGACAATGACGATTGCTCTTGCCGGACGCAGCGGTTTGACCGCATTGAGGACGTGATGTACCATTGGCTGGTAAAATACCTCGTGCAGCACTTTTGCCCGGGACGATTTCATGCGTGTCCCTTTTCCTGCAGCGAGAATGATGGTGGCAAGGGATGAGTGATCGGTCATGTCTGTCTGCTCAAAAAAGAGGTGGTCTTTGATCCTTGAAATCTGCTGGAACCTATCCTGTCAAGGCCCATCTGTCAATGACCTTTAGCGGGGAATTGAGTATGCGGGCAGCAGGGTGGCCGATTGTATGGTGTGTTGAACCCGTTTGCCTGAGAAGTCATGACCCGGACTGCCGCATGTCTTCGTTTTCATGGAATTAGCCCTTTTTCGACACTCACTGATACGTTATACTATTCTTTGTGTTGCTGCCTTAATCGTTGTTGCGGTTCTGCCGCCGGTTGCGATTTATCTATGAGAAATTTAATCATGGAGAAATACAATGGAATTAATTGAAGCAATCAGGACTCGCCGCAGTATCAGGAATTTTCGAGATGAAAATGTTTCTGATGCGCTGATTGAAAAGCTGATCAGTGCGGCAATGCTGGCTCCTTCAGCAGGGAACCAGCAATCGTGGCAATTTATTGTGATCAGGGATGCCGAAAAACGTGCCGCTGTCCCCTCCTTTCATCCTTACTGCAAAATGATTGAGCAGGCACCGGTGGCTATTCTGGTCTGCGGTGATCCCGATGGGAAGAAATGGCCTGATTTCTGGGTTCAGGATTGCAGCGCTGCCGTTCAGAATCTGCTCCTGGCTGCTTGCGCGGAAGGTTTAGGGGCCGTCTGGACAGGCGTGTATCCGCTCGAGGATCGCGTGAAAGGCTGTCGCGCAACGTTTGCCGTTCCGGAACATATTATCCCCTTTGCCCTCATTCCGATTGGCTGGCCCAAGGAACACCCTTATAAAAGCGTTGACAGGTTCAAACCGGAACTGATCCACCGGGATATCTTTTAGGATCAGGGAAGAAATGTCAGCTGAAAAATATCGGGCGGAAATTGCCTCTCATTCCGCTCACCGGGTTGGCAGCCGGAGCAAAACGGCAGGAAATGGAAAGGGTTTTCTGTTCATTGATAAGCGAGAGGAGCCTGATCAAGCCATAAGAAACACCCATGTATTTCCTTTTAAAATAAAATGTTTTTCATTCTTATATACTGTCAGTATCTGTCGGAGGAATGGTGTTGATGCGTTCTTTTTATTGAAATAACTGTAGATGACTGGTAATCATACTTACTATGCGGGTCGCTGATTGGCGGTATAAACCCTCTGCTGTATGAGGTTTGTTCATGAGTAAGAAATACATAACCTGTATGCTTGCGCCTGATTTCAAAACAGCAGAGCTTGATCTAACTCCCGGGCAACCTGTTTCCGCCGGAGACCCGAAGATCCGGATTGCCGGAGGCTTTCCCTCTCTTTTTCCTGATACTGTTTTCCCCCTGTCCGCCACCCTGCAACTGAACAGTGACCTGAGCACTATGCCGCAAGCAATGCTGGAAGAGATTGCCCGGGCAGAGTTGGGGCGCCATAATCGCGCGGCGGTAAGGAACTACACGGTGGATCCGAGTTTTGTCGTCTGTGCTGTTGCCTCTGACAGCCAGCTACTTGAAGGCTTTATTGACACCTACGGCGGTATCCTGGAAATTGAACCACTCCTGCTTGAAGATGATCACCCGGAATATGCCCAGGTGACCACGGTGGAAATACTGCCGCGGACTTCCGGATATGAAATTACCGCCACCGTTCGCTCCCCTGTTGATATGCATGCCTGCACCTATTGCGGATCTTGCGGAGCAGTTTGTCCGGAAGACTGTATCAGTCCCTCTCTTCGATTTGACTATAGCCGCTGCACCTTCTGCCGGGAATGTGAAAAAACGTGTGAAGTAAATGCCATAGACATCTACGGGGTAGAGAAAAAGACGATTCATTCGCCGGCCATTATCGTGCTCGGCGATGTCAAGGTCGATCTGCCTGAAGACCTCAGCGGTATCTATTCCGAACCGCGGCTTGCTGAGTACTTCAAAACCCTGTGTGTCATGGAGGTTGAGGAAGCCCTCCAGTGTAATAATACCTTATGCCATTACAGCGGACGCCTGGGTGGAGGATGCAATCTTTGTTATGAGCAGTGTCCTTCCGGAGCCATCAGGCGTGACGGTGATGGTGTGCATGTCGACAGTCTTCTCTGCACTGAATGCGGGCAATGTGTTTCGGTGTGCCCGACTGGTGCCATAGACTATCACCGTTTTTCTGATAAATCCTTTATTGACTACTTCAGTACCCTCTCCCTTGCTGCTGTCGATGCGATTGTACTGGGCCGGAGTGAAACCCTGCATCGCTACTGGTGGAAGGAGAATGGACGATCATCAAAGAATATGTTTTTCCTCGAGTATCCCCGCCTCGAGGCCCTGTCTCTTTTTCACTTTTTACACCTGTTCCATCGTGGGGCCAGGCAGGTACTGCTTCTGGCTGACTCCCGGAGTGAGTTTGACTCCGCCTGCTGCCGTGAGGCTCGGGCTGCCGGTCGGCTGCTGGAATCTCTGTTTGGCGTTGCGGATCTGGTTAAAATCTGTTCCTCAGATGATCTCCGTGTTTCTGAGGCACTGCCGGCTTTACCGCAGATCTGCCAGCATCAGGGCCGGCCTTTTGAAAATAGACGACAGCGGTTGGCAGATCTGCTGCTCGGCTGTTACCGCCATTTTAATCAGGAGATCACCCTTGGCAGCACTTATGGGGCTTTTGGCACCGTCCTCTGCGATACCTCGCGTTGTACTCACTGTTTCGCCTGTCTCAACGATTGCAAGGTGGGTGCCCTGCGTGCCGGTGACGACGCGCATAGTCTGCTCTTTGTTCCGGGTCTCTGCGTAGGTTGCGGCGTCTGTGCCCGTATTTGCCCGGAGGATGCGCTCAGGGTCGGCAAGGAGACGGTTCTCGGGGCCGCCTTTCTAGAGCCGATAGAACTGGCAAGGGCCCAACCGATGCTTTGTAAACAATGCGGCAAGGAATTCGGTACCAGGAAGGCTTTTGAAAAGGTGATGAAAATGCTGGTCAGCAGGAATTTGGCCGACAAGGGTCATTTTGAATATTGCGGTACCTGCCGGGTCGTGAAACTCTTTGAAACAAATAAGCAGTCGCAATGAATAAGACGAGTGAGAGGGATATCGGCCGGGTAAGGCTGCGCTTCATTGACCTGATAAAATCGTTCTTCATCGAGAAACCGGATGCTGAAAAATTGAGCAGATGGAGAGGGCTTTTCTCGGCATTGTCCGCCGAACAGATCAGCCCGCTTCTCGATAGTGCCGTGCTCCGGATACTGGAGCTGCTAGGCAGCAAAGGTTTGAAAGACATTCAGGATGAGTTTTATGTGCTGTTTAGCGATCCCTTTAGTGAGAACCTTGTCAGTCTGTCGGCTTCTTTTTATGCCGATGGCAAAAGTCATGGGCAGACGTTGGCCGACTTCAGGGGCTTTCTTGCTTTAGCCGGTGTACGAAAGGCTGACACTGTCCGTGATGCCGAGGATACACTGCCGGTCATGATAGATTGCCTGGCAAGCCTCATTGAACGGGAGAAAGAGGATGAACCGCAGACCAGGCAACTCCAGGACGTGCTGGTGACTGACTATCTGGCGCCCCTTGCCCGGCGTTTGGCGAGAGCCTTGCAGGAGAATGAACAAGCCTTGTTTTATGAGGCATTTGGCCGGTTCGTGCTTGCTTATATCGAGCTTGATCAGGCCCTTTTCGAGGCCGTATAGCAAACTGCAGTGGATACGATCGATGACGGAGCAATCAAACATAAAGGGTACTTTGAATAATTCGATTATTCGATCGAGATCAAGGCATGTAAGAAATTTTACCGTAGGCGCCCGGCAGGAAATACTCTTGGGCTGCCTGTAATTGAGATTCCGAGGATAAAATTTCAAGCATAACGAAGAGATCGACCGAAAAGGCAATTATTCAAGGCGGCCTAAATTCTCAACAGGAGGAGGAGATGATGAAAGAGGAAAAAGAGTTGAGACGTTCATTCCTCAAGCGCCTGCTGGCCGGATCGGCTGTTGTTGCGACATCAATAGCGGCAGGCAGACCGGCTAAAGCGAATAAACAGGCATCGGTTCTGAGGGAGGGTGATGAAGTACTCTACAAGGAAACTAAGGCATTCAAAAAGTACTACGAGACACTGTGATCCTGTAACCGCATGAGAAAATCTCATAAAATCACCCAAAGTTAATGAGATAAGGAGACTTGTACAATGGCCAAAAGCAAGATAAGAAAAGTTGCATCGGCTGATTCGACGAGCAGCGGTCGCCGTGTAACACTCAACCCTAAGGTTGCCAGACGATCGTTTTTGAAATTGTCTGCTGCCACTGCTGCCTTAACGGGAGCAGCGATGACTTCCCGTTTGACGGCGCCTGCCTCGGCGGCCTCCGGAAAAACAAATCCGTATGAAGGCTCCAAGACCGTAAGGACCATCTGTAGTTATTGTGCTGTTGGCTGCGGTATTGAGGCGGAGGTTCAGAATGGTGTCTGGGTTCGTCAGGAAGTTGCCCAGGATCATCCTGTTTCCCGGGGAGCACACTGCTGTAAAGGCGCCGGTGCCATCGATATGGTCACCAGTGAAAAACGGCTAAAAAATCCACTGAAACGGGTAAATGGCAAGTGGACGAATATTTCCTGGGACCAGGCTCTCGACGAGATCAGCGCAAAATTACTTGATCTGCGTAAAAAAGATGGCCCGGATGCCCTGCATTTTAACGGCAGCGCCAAAGTCTCAAATGAAATGGCCTATCTGCAGCGGAAATTTGCTGCCTTCTGGGGGTCGAATAACATCGATCACCAGGCCCGTATCTGTCACTCCACCACCGTGGCCGGTGTCGCCAATACGTGGGGGTACGGTGCGATGACCAACAGCCTGAACGATATCAGGCATGCCAAAAGTATGATTTTTATCGGCTCAAACGCCGCTGAAGCCCATCCTATTGCCATGCAGCATGTCCTTCATGCAAAAGAGAAAAACAATGCACCGTTTATTGTTGTCGATCCGCGGCGCACGAAACTGGCTGCCAAGGCCACGGACTACATTCGTATCCGTCCGGGTACGGATGTGGCCTTCATGATGGGCCTTATCAACGCGGTTATTGCCAACGGCTGGGAAGATAAGGAGTTCATCCGGACCAGGGTCGCCGGTTATCGAGGAAATGGCTGCGGTGGCCGTGCACTATACGCCGGAGGTTGTTGAAAACGTTACCGGTATTCCCGCTGCCGAGGTGACAAGGATCGCCCGGATCCTCGGCAGAAAACCGACCGACATCTCTGACCTGGTGCATGGGCGGTACCCAGCATTCTATCGGTTCATCCATTACCCGTACGTTCTGTATCCTGCAGCTGGTACTTGGCAATATGGGGAAATCAGGTGGTGGTACCAATATCTTCCGTGGACATGATAATGTTCAGGGCGCAACGGACATGTGTGTTCTCTCAGACAATTTGCCGGCTTATTACGGCCTGAGCGACGGCGCCTGGAAACACTGGTGCCAGGTATGGGATGTCGATTATGACTATATCAAGGGCCGTTTCCCGGCAAAAGAGTGGATGAATAACACGGGTTTCACCCTGGCCCGCTGGTATGAAGGTGTGCTGGGCGAAGAAAAGATTACCACCCCTACTCCAATTAAAGCCATGATTCAATGGGGTTGCGGCTCTAATTCCAATTCCCAGTACAACAGGGTGGTCAAGGCATTAAATATGCTGGAATTGCTGGTAATAGTAGATCCTTTCCCGACGATCGCGGCCGCGGTTACCAAAACCGACAATGTCTATATCCTGCCGAGTTCCAGTCAGTATGAGACATCCGGCAGCGTCACTTCCACCTCACGCCAGATTCAATGGCGTTATAAGGTGGTCGATCCAATCTATGATAGTAAGGATGACTACCAGATCATGGAACTGCTGGTGAATAAACTTGGTTTTGCCGATGAGTTCTATAAAAATATCAAGGAAGTCCCGGAAGATATTACCCGGGAACTTGGGGCTGGTTCTTTGACCATCGGCTACAATGGCCAGACCCCAGAGCGAATCAAGAAACATATGGAGAACTGGCATACCTTTGATATTGATGACTCTGCAGGCCATCGGTGGACCCTGTGATGGTGATTATTACGGCATGCCATGGCCGTGCTGGACCGATGAGCATCCCGGCACGCCAATACTCTATGATATCTCAAAACCGGTAGCAGAAGGCGGATTGCCGTTCCGTAATCGATTCGGTGATGAGAGGACATATGAGAGCAGCGGCCGCACGGAAAACCAGTTGGCCGCTGCAGGTGTTTACAATCCGGGTACCGAGGTAAAAGGCGGCTATCCTGAATTCAAGGATGTGGTGCCGGGCACCAACTGGAAGACAGATCTCACCCAGGAAACCCTGAAGGATGGCGATCAGCGCAGGTATGGCACCATTTGGCAATGCCCGTGCCCGCTGCGTGGTCTGGAATTTCCCGGACAAGGTACCGATCCACCGTGAGCCACTGCATTCACCACGTCCCGGATCTTGATCGAGAAATATCCGACCTATAAGGATCAGCCCAATCAATTCCGGGTTGATACCCGGTATGAGAGCGAACAGAAACCTGATCTGGTCAAGGATTATCCTATTGTTATCACAACGGGACGTGTTGTTGAGCATATGGGTGGTGGTGCAGAGACGAGAAGCAACAAATATCTCGCTGAGCTGCAACCGGAAATGTACGTTGAGATAAATCCGCGTCATGGCCAATAACCTCGGAATCCGCGAAGGTGGCATGGTGATAATCGAGTCACCCGAAGGTGCTAAAATTAAGGTTAAAGCCAAATTAACCAAGCGTGTTGATGAAAAGACAATCTTCATGCCATTCCATTTTGCCGGAACTTTGATGGGTGAGTCCTATGATCAAAGATTATCCAGATGGACATGCACCGTTTACTGTCGGTGACCCGGCCAATATCGTCACCAATTATGGCTATGACATAGTCACCCAGATGCAGTCTACCAAAGATGGTCTGTGTAAAGTCACCCGTGCTTAATCAACGTTGAATGAGGAGGAATAAATAATGGCAAGAATGAAATTCTTATGTGACGTTGAGCGCTGTATTGATTGCGGTGGTTGCGTTGTAGCCTGTAAAGAAGGCAATCATGTTCCTGTTGGCGTTAACCGCCGCCGGGTTGTAACCTTAAAACAGGGAGAGCCCGGGGAGAAATCGATCTCGGTTTCCTGTATGCATTGCGCCGATGCGCCCTGTATCGCTGTCTGTCCGGTCGATGCCATCTATCAGCGTGCAGATGGTATTGTTCTGGTGAGCAAGAAAACCTGTATCGGTTGCGGTTATTGTTTTATGGCCTGTCCGTTCGGTGCCCCGCAGTTTCCCGGCAGGAATGTGTTTGGGGCCCGCGGGGCCATGGATAAATGCACCTTTTGTGCCGGTGGTCCTGAAGAAACTTTCAGTGAGGAAGAGAAAAAGCTCTATGGCCAGAATCGTATAGCCGAGGGTAAACCGCCCCTCTGCGCCGCAATGTGTGCGACAAAGGCATTGCTGGCAGGCGATGCCGATGTCGTTGCCGATGTCTACCGGGAACGTGTATTTCCCGTGGTTCAGGCGTCAATGCCTGGGGTTGGGACAAGGCGTACAATAAAAAATAACTCGTGAAACCCGGGGGGAGCTGCCCCCCGGGATCCTCGCCAAGGAGTTTTTATGCAGCGACTTATTTTACCCGGGATAGTGCTGTTTGCTGTTCTGGCAGCAAGTTTTGTCATTGGCGCCAATATTGCCGGTGCCGACTTGCTGGCTAATTTTGCTCAAGGTTCGTCTGCTGATTACTACAATGACCTCATCAAGTTTATAACCGGTGACTGGCAGCAGTATGGCCGATTATTTACCAATCTGCAGGGACAGCTGTTCTGGAAACTGTTTCTGGGAGTCATAACCGTGGTGCCTCTGGCCTACTTTCTGCACTATGTGATAGTCGGCCCCATGGAATTTTCACATGATGGTCCGCAAATCCTGTTTTTTCCCCTTTTCACCAGGATTGTTCATCTTGTTGCGGCCATCTCCTTTGCTTTTCTGGCAACGACCGGCCTGATGGTTGCCCTCGGCGCATTTCTCGGCGGTGGAACGCTTGTCAGGACTGCCCGTTTTGTTCATATCGGAGCGGCAATCGTCTTCGCCTGTGATGCACCGCTGATGTTTCTGATGTGGGTGAAAGACATGCTGCCGGCCGTTTATGACATCAAGTGGCTGTTTATCCTCGGCGGTTACCTGAGTAAGGAAAAGAAACCGGTGCCCGCCGGAAAATACAATGCCGGCCAGAAGATGTGGTTCTGGGGAGCAACGCTGGGCGGGGGTGTTATGGCCTATACCGGCTATGTCATCTGGGCCATGCAGGCCCCGCTTGATACCGTGCGCCTTTATGCGATTATTCACAACGCACTTGGTGCCTTCCTGGTTGCCTTCTTCCTGACCCACCTGTACATGTCCCTCTTCGCAATCAAAGGCTCCCTGAACAGTATGATTACCGGATATAAGCCGAAGGACGAGGTCGATATTCTCCACAGCAGATATAACTATTAACAGAATTTCCGTCAGGCAGGGGCAGGCTTGTCTGCTGGAAAAAAAGAAAGGGATCATCCGGACGGGTGATCCCTTTCTTTTTATGCATTTGCAGGAGGTCAGGGCCGGGTATTATACATCTCCCAGGCGGTATCAATCATCCGGTTGGCAAAACCCCACTCGTTATCGAACCAGGCCATGACGTTTACCAGCCTGCCGCCGCAAACGCTGGTATGACCGGCGTCCACTACCGCGGAATGCGGATCATGAGTGAAATCACAGGAGACGAGAGGAAGTTCCGTGTAGCCAAGGATTCCCTTGAGGTTCCCCGCTGCCGCCATCTTGAAAAGTTCATTGATTTCGGAAGCAGACGCCTGCCGGCCGATAGAGGCGGTGAGCTGCATGGTGGATACATTTGCGACCGGAACACGCAGTGCAACGGCGTTGAAACGATTGCTCAGGTGAGGGAAAAGCCGATCGATTCCTTTGGCCAGTTCGGTATTGACCGGTATGATCGAATTACCTGAACTCCTGCTTTTGCGAAAATCAGGATTGTGATAGGCATCAATAACCGGCTGGTCATTCATCATCGAATGGACCGTGGTGATCACCCCGTTGTTGATGGAAAATGATTGATCAAGAAGGTTAATAATATGGCTGATGCAGTTGGTAGTGCAGGAGGCATTCGAGACGATGCGGCAATCTGGCGTGAGGCTTTCATTATTCAACCCGAAGACGATAGTGGCATCGACATCCGGTTGGGCCGGGCAGGAGAAAAGTACTTTTCCGGCACCGCTTTCAAGATGCTGCAGTGCGATCTGTCGTTCGATAAAACTGCCGCTGCATTCGAGTACGACATCAACCTCGAGATCTTTCCAGGGCAACCGCCCCGGATCAGGCTCCCTGGTGACGCGGATGGCATCCTTGCCGATAAACAGGTGTTTCTCATTACAGCTGACCTGCTGTCGAAAGGTTCCATGCGTGGAGTCAAACTGGGTCAGGTGGGCGATGGCACGGATATCGGACAGCTCATTGATGCCGACAATAGAGATCTGCTCATTCCTCTCTGATTCATAGAGGGCCCGTAAGATACAGCGGCCAATCCTGCCGTAACCGTTGATTGCGATTTTCATCATTGTTGTTCCACTGAACTGACTCAGACGCCAGGGTAAACTATTTTGACTTTGGGATCATCGAGCTGATTATCGGTAATTACCGGGATCTCCGGCAGAACATTCTGCTGCATCAGCAGAATAGTCGTGTCCGGCGGCGGCTCTTGTAAACAACCAACTCTTCGATACAACGATTTTAATGAAATAAAACCGGTACCATACCATGGCTTTGATGACAACGAAAAACGGGCGGGAATGTGTCGCTTTTCGCGCATGAAAGCATGTCGAGTATTTTTATGGCCACCTTGAATAATTTCTTTTTCACCCGATCTCTTCACTATACTCAGGGTTTTATCCTTGAAATATCAAATATATGCACCACAAGAGTACTTCCTGCGGGGCGCCTGCGGAAAAATTTCTCGCAGGCCTTGATCTCGGGTGAATAATCTAATTATTCAAGGTACCCTTATGATGTCGTAAACATGATACAAGGTGTCGGCCTGAAAATCAGGCCCATGACCGTTGACGGGACTTTATGAAGCGTTTACCCGTTTCATCTGCCGTCATCATGCTTATGGTAACGGCTGGCTGCTGCTGCAGCATATTCAAGATACCCTGGAATTAAAGGCGGTGTGAGCATGAAAAAAGCAATGACGAAGGCAGGTCTGGTCATCATTGGTGATGAACTTCTGCAGGGCAGAAGAGTCGATAAGCATTTTCCCCATGTACGTGGTTATATGGATGAGCTGGGTGTGGATATTTCCTGGGTTTACTGGCTCGGCGACGAAACGGACCTGCTTATTGAGCATTTTCAGGCGATTAAACAAAGAGGCGATGTCTGTTTCAGCTTTGGCGGTATTGGCGCAACGCCTGATGATCTTACCAGGCAGGCAATGGCCGAAGCCCATAGTGTGTCGATAGTTCCGCATCCTGAAGCGGTCAGGTTAATTGAAAACCAGTTCGGCGAAGGGGCTTACCCGAATCGTATCCTGATGGCCCAGCTGCCCGCGGGGGCTGAACTGATTCCCAACCAGTTTAACAATATTCCCGGTTTTTCCATGGGTGAAATATATTGCCTTCCCGGTTTTCCCGAGATGGCCTGGTCCATGATGCAGTGGGTTGTTCAGACCTATTATGATGTTTCACAAAACCCGGAGAACTTTTTCCAGTCGTTTGTTGTTCCCGGGGCCCGTGAAAGCGAGTTGATCAGGCTGCTTGAGGATACTCAGCAGCGTTTTCCAAATGTTAAGCTGTCAAGCCTGCCGCGATTTCCCAAAGCGGGCGGCTGGCAGGTCGAACTGGGGGTGCGCGGCAGTGAGCGGACGGTTCTCCAGGTCGAGGAAATACTGAAATCGGAACTGCTGAACAGGGGATACCATCCTGATAATAACCGGTAGAAGCAAAGAGTTACGTGCGTTACTGCCTGCTTGTCTTTTTCGGGTTGTGCTGGTACAAGTGCATCTTGTCAATCAGATTTGTTACACATGGTGAATAACATGAGTTTGCCTGCGATTGAGTTTGAAACAAAAGAAAATCCTGAATGTTCTGTGATCTGGTTGCATGGCCTGGGTGCTGACGGCAACGATTTTGCGCCGATCGTGCCTGAGTTGAAACTGTCGCCGGAGAAGGGGATTCGATTCATCTTTCCCCACGCACCGCAGATACCGGTGACGATTAACGGCGGTATGGTGATGCCTGCCTGGTATGACATCCTTGAAATGGATATCGATCGAACGGTGGACATTACGGGGCTGCTCGGCTCGGTTGATGCGATTACCGTACTTATGGATAATGAGCGTCAGCGGGGAATCAGAAGCCGTTCGATTATCCTGGCCGGATTTTCACAGGGCGGCGCGGTAGCCTACCATGCTGCTCTCAGTTACCACGAGCCGCTTGGCGGTCTCCTGGCAATGTCTACCTATTTTGCCACTGCCGGCCAGATCAGCTATCATGAGGCCAACGGGCAGGTTCCCATTGAAATTCAGCATGGGCTCTATGATCCTGTTGTACCTGAAAAACTTGGCAGAGAGGCAAAATTAATTTTGGAAAAACAGGGGTATAAACCGACCTATCGAACCTACCCGATGGAACACAGCGTGTGCCCGCAACAGATCAGTGATATTTCAGCCTGGATGGGGATGATTTTAACGTAACATATTTGGTGCGAAGAAAAAGCGCACCTTTTTATCATTAATAAGAAACAGGATTTTACAGAGAGAACAGGGGGAAATCAAGTCATGTTTACCGTCGCTGATATCAGGAATATAGCCATACAGATTGAACGTAACGGGGAAGAGGCCTATCGGCAGGCAGCTGAAATGGCAGCCGATTCCGGGCTGGCGGAGATATTTCTGTGGATGGCGGAGGAAGAGAAACGCCATGCGGCGTGGTTCGAGTCCATTCACTCTGATCACCCCCTCACCGAAGAGCAGCTGGCGTTGGAAAAAATGGGAAGACAGCTGCTGCAGGAGATGGTTGCGGATCAGACCTTTTCCCTGGAGCGTGAAAGACTGCAGAAAAGCCGTGATTTATCCGAGATACTGGCCCAGTCAAAGCTATTTGAACACGACACGATACTGTTTTATGAATTTCTGCAGACCATGATAACTGATGATGAGGCTCATAGGCAGCTTGGCACGGTTATTGCCGAGGAACGCCGTCACTTCCGGCAACTGGGTGAAATAGAAGCTTCCGGCGACGGTAGCTGTACAAACCTGGCCCTTGCCTGAATCATGCCAGCTTTATCAATGTTGAATGCTATCCCCATCCCGGTCCTGGTGGTACTCTGTCTGACGCTCGGGCTGGCGCCCTTTTTCCCTGAGCCGCACCTGTTGGAAAAACTGCGGATGCTCTTCACTGGAACCCTGACCAAACCTGTCGATATCTTTGACCTGCTTATGCACGCTCTGCCCTTTGTGCTGCTGGCTGTCAGGCTGGTTGCATCATTCTGGAAGACAATGACCTGAATACGAGCACACCGCTACCATGAAAAATATACTTTTTTACCTGATCACCGTATTGATATGGGGGTCGACCTGGATAGGCATCAAACTGCAGCTCGGCATCGTTGATCCCATGGTGTCGGTTACCTACCGGTTTGCCCTGGCAACGCTTATTCTGCTGATCTGGTGTGTTCTTCGCAATCTTCGTATGCGTTTTGACGCACGGGAGCATGCCTTTATGTTTCTTCAGGGCGTTTTGCTTTTCGGATTCAATTATCTTCTCTTCTATATCGCTGAATTATATGTTGCCAGCGGCCTTGCCGCAGTTATTTTCTCAACTATTGTCCTGATGAATATCGTTAATGGTGCTCTTTTCCTGAAAACACCGATACATGGCCGGGTCGTCATCGGCGGCCTGATCGGTATGGCGGGCATCATTCTTGTGTTCAGGACGGAAATCAGTTCATTTTCCCTGGAGAGCACGGGGCTTACCGGCTTTATACTCTGTCTGGCAGCAACCCTGCTGGCGTCGCTTGGGAATATTGTGTCTGCCCGCAATCAGAAAAGAGGGCTGCCGATCATTCAGACCAATACCTACGGAATGGCCTACGGAGCCCTGGTCATGCTGTTGGCCAGTGTGGTCACCGGCAGGACGTTTGATTTTGTATTGTCTTACCAGTACGTAGGCTCATTGCTGTACCTGGCTTTTTTCGGGTCGGTCATCGCCTTTGGCTGTTACCTGACCCTGATCGGTAATATCGGTGCTGATCGTGCAGCTTACGCTACCCTGCTTTTCCCTATCGTCGCACTGGCCATCTCAACGATTTGGGAAGACTATCACTGGAGCGTGTCCTCTGCCTCAGGCGTCGGATTGATACTCCTGGGCAACCTGCTGGTTCTAAGAAAGCAGAAACCCGTTTCAAATCAGCAAGCCGCGTCGCGCCGGACCCGTCTTTTCGGCAAGGCGACTCTCTGACATCCAAGACGTATGAGATAAAACAATACCATGAAATCCTTTTCAACCTTTCTTCTCGGAATTTTGGGCTGGACGGTTGATCACGATGTGCCGAAACTGGATAAATATGTTCTTATCGGTGCGCCGCACACATCAAACTGGGATTTCCCGCTGACGCTCTTTGGTCTGTCCAGCATGGGCGTACGGTTTAACTGGGTGGCAAAGCATACCCTGTTCATCTGGCCGTTCGGTTATATCTTTGAAGCAATTGGCGGAATCCCGGTGAATCGCAGTGCCGGCACTACTTTTCTAAAAAATGCTATTGAGTTGTATCGGCAACGTACCCGTATGGTACTGGCGATAGCCCCTGAAGGAACACGGAGCAGATCCCGCTACTGGAAGACCGGCTTTTATACCATAGCATTGAAAGCAGGCGTACCGATAGCACTTGGCTATATTGACTATCCGAAAAAACGGATTGGTATAGGGCAGGTTCTTGAACCGTCGGGCGACCTCGAGCAGGATTTCAAAATTATCAAGGATTTCTATCGCGACAAGACTGGCAAGTATCCTGCAAACCAGGGGGAAATCCGAATCAGGGACGCCGGAAAAAGCAAGGCGGCCGAGTGAACCAGGTGTTTAAGTTTCTCCGGTATGAGAGACGTAATCGACAATCCCAAGACCATAAGCACCTGCAAAACCTGACCGGACAGACTTTCACAGGAGCCGGTTGACTTGTCTGTCAGCATGGATAAATTCTCTCTAGACATATAAAGTTTGACAATTATACCGGGTACACGGGCGGTTTGCAGCTTCTGACCCGTCTGAAACCAGCATTGGCTCCGACGAGCATTTTCACCTTGACCCATTCTCGTCAGGGATTAGACAGGAGCGCCGGGCCTGGATCGAGGCGTACAGCGTGTGCTATGACGAGGATGGCAAAACTAGGAGGTGCGGTATGAAGGTGTTTATCACGGGCAGTCTCGGCTTCGTCGGTCGTCACGTTGCACGGGCCTTGCTGGACGACGGTCATCATGTAACCGGTGTTGGCCGCGGAGCCAATCCATCCAACATGATAGAGCACCCGCGTTTCGACTACCTGGCGGCAGATACCGCTAAGCCTGGCGCTTGGCAGGAGCGGGTTTCCGGGCACGACATTGTCATCAACCTGGCCGGCAGGTCTATCTTTACCCGGTGGAGCAGGAAGGTGAAGAAAGAAATTTACGAAAGCAGGGTACTCACCACTCGCAATCTCGCCGATAGTCTTGCCGGTGCCTCGAAAACCCTGTTCTTCAGCACATCGGCGGTCGGCTATTATGGTGACAGAGGCGAGGATGTCCTTACCGAGGATGAACCCGCAGGAAATGACTTCCTCGCCACCGTATCCAGGGATTGGGAGCAGGCGGCCAGGCAGGCTGAAACGGAGCGTGTGAGGGTCGTGCTGACTCGATTCGGCATCGTTCTAGACCGCGACGGAGGTGCCATGGCCTCGATGCTGCCTGCCTTTAAACTCTTTGCGGGAGGACGTCTCGGCAGCGGCCGGCAGTGGTTTCCGTGGATCCATTTACACGATTTGATAGGTGGCTATCGTCATCTTATCGATCACCAGGAACTGTCTGGACCGTTTAACTGGTGTGCTCCCCAGCAGACACGTAACAGTGAATTGACCGCGAAACTGGCAAAGAAAATGAATCGGCCGGTCATGCTGCCAACGCCAGCCTTTGTAATCAAGACGGTCCTGGGAGAATTCGGACAGGCACTGATCTGCAGCCAGCGGGTCCAGCCGGAGAGATTGCTGGAAACGGGGTACCGGTTTAGTTATCCCGACATCGACAGCGCCCTCGACGAGATCCTGCAGCGTTAGCGGTCTCAACCATCTTTAGGCAGGAGCACGAGGCTCGTTTCGTGCTCCCCGGAAACGGAGAAGATTATGTCACCAAAAGAGAAGCGGGTCGCCCTGGTAACGGGCGCCAATCGAGGACTCGGTCTGGCTATCAGCAGAATGCTCGCCAGCCGGGGACTTACCGTGATTATGGGTTGCAGGGATGAAGAGAGAGGCCGGTCTGCCGAAAAAACATTGAGCGCTGAAAATCTTGACGTGCATTTCACGCGTATCGATGTCACCGATACCGCATCTATCATTGCGGCCTTGGGCAAAATCGAGGATAGGTTCGACAGGATTGACGTACTGGTCAATAATGCCGGGATCATGATCGACGGAGGAACCGGTATTCAGGAAGTGTCTCTTACTGTGCTGCAGAACACGCTCGAAACCAACGCTTTCGGGCCATTGCTGCTCTGCCAGGGCTGCGCGCCGATCATGAAGAAGAACGGATACGGGCGTATCGTAAATATTGCCAGCAGCCTTGGATCCTTGACCGATATCCTCAATCCTGAATCGCATCACTCGGCTCTGAAATCACCATCATACCGGTTGTCAAAAATAATGCTGAACGGAATTACGGCGCTGCTGGCCAATGACCTCCAGGGGGAAAATATCCTGGTTAATTCAGTTTGTCCCGGCTGGGTAAGAACTGATATGGGAGGACCGGAGGCCTCCTTGTCTCCGGAGGAGGCAGCGGAGACTCCGGTCTGGCTGGCTACCCTGCCTGACGACGGTCCAACCGGCGGCTTTTTCCGGGAACGCATGCCAATCCCGTGGTGATCCGACAACGTTCACCGCCGGTTTAATTTCCGGGTAACCAGCCCTTCTGAAGTTTCTCGATCAGCCGCCGAAGTCGTAGTCGACCCTTACATTGGGGGCGTCGTTGTAACGGCTCTCGAGATTACCGAGTTTTACCTTGATGTCCTCTTCATCAGGTCGCCATTCAGTGGGACAGGAGATTCGCAGGTTTTCAATACGTTCTTCCAGTTCGCCCATGAGTATGTGCAGCGCATTGATATCCTCGAACATGTTTTTCTTGTCGGCGGTGCTCGCCTGATCCATCTTGCGAATGACATCGTCGAGCTTTGATCTCCATACGTTCAGTTCCATTTCCACATTGCGACAGTAATCTTTTATTTCCATGATAACCTCCATCATGTTTTTTTCTTTGCATTACCGGGAAGGGAAATGCTTTCCCGTTTCCGGCGGATCTGTCTCTGGAACCATGAGTTCGGCAAGGGGTTCTGCCCGTTATGAGTCTGAGATGTGCCGCATGAAGCTCAGGATGCCAACCATTCCCTGAAACCTAGGTGAGGCAGGTGGATCGCCGGAAGAGCATTTACTGAGAAAACGGGAATCATGACTCTTCATTTCTTCATGCAGGTCGCCGGGGCAGCCCTGAACCAAGCCCGTGTCCCTTTCCATCAAATACATTAGTGACGACGTGGTTAGATGTCTATGTCCGGAATCTGTCATTACTTGAAAACCTGCCCGGGATGTTCGTCTCTGACAGCGATGCCGAAACAGCTTCCGCCATTGATGGGGCAGAGTCCGGGGGGATCGCATTGAAGAGGCGAGTGCTCCCTGTCCGGCCCTCGTTAACGGTCTCCAGGAAAACGACTGACAGAACTGTCCAAAAACGGTGTGTCTAAAGGTGATCACCGTCGAGTGGAGTCGGGTGGCCATGTCGCTTGAGATCACGGCAGCTCCCGGCATGGCGGCCGTGGCTTGATATTGTTCGGGGTGGAGGACAAACATTCATGGCAGGAGGATCAGCGAACTGAACCTCGCGATTGTTACATGCAGGAGCTACATGACGGTTGCATCAGACGGACATTAGTTTGATTCCTGCCATTCCGGTCGTGATATCAGGTCCTGTGCTTGATGAATGTTCCTGCATGGAATTCACTGAAGGCCAGATTAAGCTCTTCCTCACTGTTCATGACGATCGGTCCGCGCCAGGCGATGGGCTCTCTGAGCGGCTTTCCCGAACAGAGGAGAAACCTGAGTGGTTCCGCTCCGGCCGATATAAGAATTTCATCACCTTCATCAAAAAGCACCAGCATGCCGTTTTTGACCTCGACCCCTGCCATCCGGGCTCTACCCGAGATGACATAGATAAAGGTTGTATAGTCACCGACGGTGGCATGGCGGAAACTGATGGCGGGGGGTACCGAACAGTCAAGGTATTCCGGATCGATGACAATGTCCGTAACCGGGCCGGAAACATTATTTACGGTTCCGGCAATGATCTTGATTCTGGTGCCGTTATCGGTCTGGATTTCAGGTATCTGGGCAGCGGTAATATCCCGGTAGCGCGGCGGCATCATCTTGTCTCGTGCCGGCAGGTTGGCCCAGAGCTGGAAGCCGTACATCGCCCCATCCGGAGCACCTTTCGGCATCTCCTGGTGAATGATGCCGCTGCCGGCCGTCATCCACTGGACATCACCCGATGAGATGATGCCGCTGTTCCCCAGGCTGTCTCCATGTTCAACGTCACCCTTGAGCACATAGGTGATTGTCTCGATGCCGCGGTGCGGGTGCCAGGGAAAGCCGCTGAGGTAATGGGCCGGTTCGTTGGAGCGGAAATCATCAAGCAGGAGGAAGGGGTCGAATAATGTTTCGTTGCTGAATCCGAACACCCGGTTGAGATGTACCCCGGCTCCTTCGATGGTCGGCACGCTGGTCAGTACCAGTTTCACTTTTCTTGTGGTTGCCATGATGAATCACCTGTTGAAAAGAGGAAAACCTGAAAGTAACGGTTAACTGAAACATACACCAGTTCGCGCCGTTAAACAATCCAATGCTATCTGGACGACCAGAAAATAATTGGTTGCGGCTTACCGCTGAACGGAACGCATACCATAACGAATCTGCGACCAGGTTATCGGATTATCCTATGGTTTTACTTGTAATGATTGTAAATGAATCCTTGTTTGGCGGGGCCTTGTGTATAATAGTTTGTCGTGGGCAAAGAAGCATAACTGCTGTAGGCCGTTACCTGCTTCCGGATAACGTATCCCGGTAACGGTTGCAGCTGACCTGCCGGGATACGTTTAACAATTTTATTTTAATTATTACAGAAACGTGAAACGATAATGTCCTTTTTGAAATTCTTCCGGAAACCGACGCTGCTGAATTTGTCGAAAACCTGCGGCTGAGCGGCAAAAATCGACCCGGTCGGGCTCGGTGCCTTACTTGCCGGATTACCGCAGACAGATGATCCTGATCTGCTTGTCGGCTACAAGACTAATGATGATGCCGGAATCTACCGACTCAATGATGAACTGGCTATTGTCACGACAGCCGATTTTATCACGCCGCCGGTGAATGATCCCTACGTCTATGGCCAGATCGCCGCCGCCAATGCCATCAGCGATGTCTATGCCATGGGCGGTGAGCCGAAGGTCTGCCTCAATCTCGTCTGTTTTCCCTCAAAAAAACTGCCGCCGGAGGATCTTAACAAAATTATTGCCGGAGCCTTGAGCAAGATCACCGAGTCGGGGGCGGTCCTGGCAGGGGGGCATTCCATTGAAGATGACGAGCCAAAATTCGGCCTGTCGGTGATCGGTATCGTCCATCCATCAAAATACTGGAAAAACGGTGGTGCGCAGGCAGGAGATGCTCTGGTACTGACAAAGCCACTGGGCAGCGGCGTCCTTTTCAATGCAAACCTGAAGAAATGGGTATCTGCTGCGGCGATGGAATCATGCGTTGAGGCCCTCATCCAGTTGAATAAGGCTGCTGCGGATGTCATGAAACAGTTTGATATCCATGCGGTAACTGATGTAACGGGTTTTGGCCTGGCAGGGCATGCCCTGGAAATGGCAAAAGCTTCAGGAGCGGCATTGCAGATCAGTCTTGATGACCTGCCGGTCATGGATGAAGCCTTTGCCATGTATCGTAAGGGTATGAGTACCGGCGTCAACCGTTATAACGAACAGCTGGTCGCACAATACCTGACGTTTGATGTCGAATATCCCGACTGGCGCAGACAGATCATTTACGATCCTCAGACAAGTGGGGGGCTGTTGGCGGCTGTCCCTGGAGATCAGGCTCCTGATCTCATCAAGGCACTTCAGGATGCAGCCACACCGGCCGCGGCATGGATCGGCAAGGTGATTTCCACCGATGGTTCCGCCCGGCTGATCATTAACTGAGGTACCTCGTCTTGTCTTATCAGGTCGGTCGTTCAGGTTACAACCTGTTTTTCATAAAAAAAAGCAATGACCTCTCAGTTTTGACCAAAGTCAAGGTTTACTCCCACCATATCCTGTATGATGCATTGAAAAGATGGCAATCAGGAGATACAGGAGGTAGATAATGCAGGTACTCAGTCTTGATGACACCACGGAATTTAGCCCGGGTGTCATGAAACGATTCTTTCTGGTGGAGGATTCCCCATTTTTTAAAATCATCAATTTTAATCTTGACGCGGGAGTAACCTTCCCGGTTCATTCACATGATCTTGATGGGGAATTATCCATTCAGGTTCTTGAAGGAAACGGCTTTTTCCTCGGTGCAGACGGGGCTGAGATTCCTGCCGGGAAAGGGGCAATCCTGATTTCCGAAATAAGAGAACCGCATGGCGTTCGTGCGCTGGAGAAGATGCGTATACTGGTAACAATTGCCCCGCCGATTTGATCATTGGCAGACAAGGGGTACGAAGGTGACAACGGAGCCGTTATCTTAACAATGCGGCGCTCTTAATCGATACAACTCAGATACGGAGGTTTGATCATGGCAAAAACGGTAGTTATTGACACGGAGGAATGTTTGGGGTGTGAGGCATGTGTTGAGGCCTGCCCGGAAGTCTTTGCCTTTGATGATGATGCAACCAAGGCATACGTTATAGATGGGGCGGAAGCAGGCGCTGACTGCGTTGATGAAGCCATCGCCTCATGTCCGGCGGAATGTATTACCTGGGAGTAGATCGGATAACAGGATCTGCTCTGCAATAGCATGGCCCCTGCTGTCATTAGACATACAGCGGGGGCAGTTTTTTAAACTCCGATGGCTCACAAAGGATATCTTATTGCGGAAGGGGAGGCTTTATCTGCGGCTCTTCGCACACTTCTGAGGTCAAGCAGCCGTCTGCCCCTGGAAGAATGTCCGTGGCAGCGCTGCTTGACGTCTGGTCCGGCAGATATGTTGACGGGCTGATCTGCCCGACATGAGAGGGGGAACAGTTCAGTTCCAGGTACTGTTTGATTGCCGATGCGCCGCGTAATATCCTCAGTGAATCCGAGCGTCTTTCAAGAAAAACAGGAACTTCCCGAATCTCAAGATTTCCAAGATACTTCCGGTTTATTTCCGGGTTATATGTTTCCGTCATGACTGCTCCCGGGAAAGAGAACGAATCAATCCTATCGAGGGGATTAAAATTGATGGCACAATTGTTGTCTTCTTTTATCGTCTCAATGACCTTTTCACAATAGGGACAGCTCGAAGAGAAAAACAGATAGAGCTGCCTGTCAGGGGCTGCAGCGCCAACCCTTGCCAGCGTCCCGTCATCCAGAGATATCTTTTTTTCCTGATTGGTGTCGAAGTTCAGGCTGGCCATGGCCACGACTATCGTACTGAAGATAACGACACCCTTGAATAATTGTTTCAGCCCCATAAACAGGTTACAGAGAAAAACGAGTGCCAGAACGATGAGGCAGTAGGAACAATAGATTTCGGTGACGAATAGTTGAAAAGAAAAAAGGACACCCTCACCCGCAAGTGCCGTCAGAAGGAGCAGACTGACAAAACGTTTCCAGATAGCAGCCCCTTTCCGGGCCCGGCTCAGCCCAAAACTGACAAGCAGAAAGAAGAAAAATCCGAAAATATTAAAATAAATCGGTCCTATCCTTGTCAGGCTGTCAACGACCTCACACCCTTCATTCAGGCAGATCCCTGAGCCATCAAGGTAGATGAGAACCGCCTGGGTTCCGGTGAGTATAAATCCCAGTACTGCTGCAAAGAAACTTACAAGCATAGGTGTTGTAGAAATATGTTGAATGTTTACTGTCCTGAGGAGATATAGTTTTTGAAATCCAATCTGTCAATAAATCAAAACGTGCCGGTATGAAATCTGGCTTTGATTTTTCCAGTTTGGCTACCAGCAATCCAATAACGTTGAGGAGGAATATAATGGGTATCGTAACGTGCGGATGGAAAAGATTGGTAATTGCAGCCGCGGTGACAATGGCTTGCGTTTTTGCCTTTCAGACATCGGCTTTGGCGGTGAAACCGGGAACAGTGGTGAAATCAGTGTCAGCAGCAACCCTCTACTTTGTCACCCCTGCCGGATCCCTGGCCGGAATTCCTTCTTCCGAGGTGTACAACTGCCTGAGGCTCTCCGGACAGAACCAGTATAAAATGGGGCAGGACAAGATAGATGCATTGAAAAAAACAAATTTTCTGGTACGTGATCCCGAAGGCAAGACATATCTGATAGAAGGCACCCAGAAGCGATATATCGTCTCTCCTGCTGCCTTTGAGAAGAATGGATACGACTTGAAAGAAGTGGTAACCATTTCAAAAGAGAAACTTAATTGTATTGCAGACGGCAAGCCCGTTCAATAACCAGGGAGGCCAACAGGCAGAGCGGCAGACACTGAACTGCGTTTTGGCTCTTGCTGTTCCTGGGATGCACGGTAACCCTGTCTCATGAGGGGGACAGTATACTTAATTCACGGTAAAAGATCGTGAATTAAGTATACTGTCCCCCTCATCACTGTCCCCGGAGAAAATCACCCGATATTTTTCAGCACCTCGGTCAGGCTGTCCTTGGCGTCGCCAAAGAGCATCCGGGTATTCTCCTTGTAGAACAGCGGGTTCGATACCCCGGCATAACCGGTTGCCATCGAGCGCTTGAGAACGATAGTTGTCCTGCCCTTCCAGCATTCGAGTACCGGCATCCCGGCGATCGGGCTGTTCGGCACTTCCTGGGCGGCGGGGTTGACGATATCGTTGGCTCCGATGACGACGGAAACATCGACATTGGGAAAATCGTCGTTTACCTCATCGAGTTCGAAAACAATATCATAGGGGACCTTTGCTTCCGCCAGCAGCACATTCATGTGGCCGGGCATGCGGCCGGCAACCGGATGGATGCCGAAGCGGACATTGATCTTTTTATCACGCAGCTTCCGGGTAATGTCATTGACGACATGCTGTGCCTGGGCAACGGCCATGCCATAGCCGGGAATGATCATTACTTCCTTGGCATCAAGGAGCAATTCAGCCACCTCTGCCGCCTCAACGGCTACGACTTCGCCTTCCTCGCCTTCGGGACCGTCAACCGTTTCACCCCCGGATGTCCCGAATCCGCCGGCGATAACCGAGAAAAACCTGCGGTTCATGGACCGGCACATGATGTAACTGAGGATGGCGCCACTGCTGCCCACCAGGGCACCGACAACGATCAGCAGGTCATTGCTCAGCATAAAGCCGGTGGCTGCCGCCGCCCAGCCCGAGTAGCTGTTCAGCATTGAAATGACAACCGGCATGTCAGCCCCGCCGATGGCCATGACCATGTGCACGCCAAAACCAAGGGCGATGATGGTCATGATGATGAGTGCAAGCGTTCCGCCGCCTGCGGCCGACTGGTTGACGAATACAAAGGCCAGCAGGACAGCAGCAATGAGCAGGGACAGGTTGAGCCAGTGCCTGGCCGGCAGGAGCAGGGGCTTGCCGCTGATACGGGCACTTAGTTTTAAAAATGCTATTACCGAGCCGGAAAAAGTCAGCCCACCGATCAGGATGCCCAGATAGGTCTCTACGTCATGGATGGTTTTATCAATACCGCTCAGGACATTACCGTGATCGAGAAAGTTGGCGAAGCCGACAAGCACGGCGGCAAGGCCGACGAGGCTGTGCAGGATTGCCACCAGTTCCGGCATCTGGGTCATCTCGACTTTTCTGGCGAGGACGATACCGATTGTACCGCCGATAAAAAGTCCGCCGAACAGGATGAAATAATGGTCTGATACAATGCCGATTATCGTGGCCAGTAGGGCCATTGTCATGCCGAGAATGCCGTAGAGGTTGCCCCGGCGGGAGGTCTCGGGATTACTCAGGCCGCCCAGGGCGAGGATAAACATGATGGTCGCGCCGATATAGGCGATGCTTACGATACCTTGAGACATCCGTCCCTCCTATTTCCTGAACATCGAAAGCATTCGCTGGGTAACCGCGAAGCCGCCGAAAATATTGATGCTGGTTATAAGAATCGAGATCCCTGCCAGAAAGACAATGAGCCCGCTGCCAGAGGATATCTGCAGCAGGGCCCCGATGATAATGATTGAACTGATGGCATTGGTCACGCTCATCAGCGGGGTATGCAGGGAGGGCGTAACGTTCCAGATCACCATGTAGCCGACAAAGCAGGCAAGAACAAAGACGGTAAAATGAGACATGAAGGCGGGAGGGGCAACGCTTCCCAGGCCTAACAGCACAATAGCGCCAATAACAAAGGGCAGCAGGATGCTCCAGGGACTTTTCTTTACCTCAACCTTCTCGACGACAGGGGTTATTTTCTTTTTCGCCGGAGCGGCGGAAAGTTTCGGGGCAGGAGGCGGCCAGGTGACTTCGCCGTTTTTAATGACGGTGGCGCCGCGAATGATCTCATCTTCCATATTGAGAACGATTTTACCGTCTTTCTCGGGCGTCAGGTCGGTGAGCAGATGCCGGAGGTTGGTGGCATAGAGCTGGCTTGACTGGGTGGCAAGACGTGATGGCAGGTCCGTGTAACCGATAATGGTCACGCCATGCTTGACAACCACCTTGTCTGCTTCGGTGAGTTTACAGTTGCCGCCCATCTCGGCTGCAAGATCGACAATGACGCTGCCCTCTTTCATGCTTTGAACCATCGCATCGGTGATCAGTTCCGGAGCCGGTCTACCGGGGATCAGGGCGGTGGTTATGATAACATCGACATCTTTGGCCTGTTCGGCAAAGAGCGCCATCTCGGCCTTGATGAATTCATCACTCATCACCTTTGCATAACCGCCTTCACCGGATCCGTCCTCATCAGCGAAATCGAGCATGAGAAATTCCCCATCTATGCTCTCAACCTGCTCCTTTACCTCAGGCCGGGTGTCAAAGGCCCGGACAATTGCTCCCATACTCCTGGCGGCGCCGATTGCCGAGAGACCGGCAACACCTGCGCCGATTACCAGCACTTTTGCCGGCGGAATCTTGCCGGCCGCGGTGATCTGGCCAGTGAAAAAACGCCCGAAATGCTGGGCAGCCTCAACGACGGCCCGGTAGCCGGCAATATTTGCCATGGAACTCAGGGCATCCATCTTCTGGGCCCGGGAAATTCGGGGAATTGAATCCATGGCCAGCACCGACACCTTGCGTGCCGAGAGTTCCTCCATCAATTCCGTGTTCTGGCCGGGTTGAATAAAGCTGATGAGTGTCTGGCCTTCTTCTAAAAGATCTATTTCATTTATGCCGTTTGATGCATTGTTTTCCGGAGCCCTGACCTTGAGAATAATGTCTGAGTCGCGGTACAGTTTGTTCACATCTGCGACGACTGTTACCCCGGCGGCTTCATAGGCCGCATCGGTAAATTTCGCTTCAGACCCTGCTCCTGATTCCACCGACACTTCAAAACCGAGTTTTTTGAGCAGCACCGCCACTTCAGGTGTTGTTGCAACGCGCCGTTCGCCTTCGTGCATCTCTTTTGGTACGCCGATCCGCATGGATTCTCTCCCCTGTGCTGAGGATTTTTTAACGTTTATACCGTTTTAGGCGGTAATGTAATGGTGATAAAATAGACGATGAATCGTAACTATCCGAATAAAGTAATAATCATTTTTACAAATTGTACCGCTGATTTTAAAAAAGATTGTCGCAAGCGATTGGATGCCCGGCTTAAGCGGATGGTACCTTTGGCTGCCCGGCAATTTCTGGAGTGCAGGCCGATCGCTGACTGTCATGGTTGTGTCTCTGTTGTTTATGCTTGAAAACATTAGGAAACAATGCTTATCATGTGTATCTGGAAGATGGGGTGCAGTATTTGCCAATGTTTACCTATAGCTTGCTGGCAAGAAGGTGATTTATGATTATCAGGTTGCTTTTGGCAGGTTTCGTCTCGATAGTTTTCAGTTTTTGTTATCTGGCAGGACTGGTGCGGCTTGTCAGTGCGCTGCTGATAGGTTTCGGCGTTCTTACTGCCGTCTCTTTCGCTATTGTTTTTCTGCTGCCGCCAGATGCTGATCGTCTGCTCTTTCCGATTTCGGTTTCCGGAGCCTCCTGGCCCTTTTTTGTTATTGCACTCTTTTTGATACTGTTGATCGTCTGGCTCTTTCTTCATAAGACAGACCCGGCGGAAGAAGAAAATCTTTCAGCCCGACACATGAAGTTTTTCGGTGGTGGTCTGCTGCTTTATATCACCAGTCTCTTCATTCCGATCGCTTTCTGGTTTCCTTCTGACGAGAAGCGGTTGATGCTTGGCATAAACTCACAAGGGACCATGGTTTTTATTGGTGTCTGCCTCTACCTTGCCGCCTCATCGGCGGCCTTGCTGCTGTTGTATCGGGCCAGCAGGGGGACAACCCTTGATCACCCCGATCTGATGAGACGTTTTGTTCCGGCCTTGTTTGCCTTTTTTCACCTGGACAAGATGCCGGCCCTGGTCGCCTATCTTCTGATCTATTCAGAAGAGGCTCAGTTTGTTTTTCCCAAAATTGCCGCACTGGCTCTTGTCGGCTACATCCCGGTTGGTATTTTCCTGGCAAAATTGTGTTTCGATTCACGATCTGCTTCCTGACCCGACCGGTCTGCCGGCAGCATTTACGATGGCGCCTGGTCGGTGGCGGATGATCACCGTTGTCCGCCTGGAATATAACGTGCTCCTTCCATACAGTAAGGGAATAAACGAAATATCCGGGGCTCATGAATAAAGGAGCAGGAGGTTTTTCTTTCTGAACCCCTGTGTACTGAAGCTGTTGACACCATTTGCTAGTTGTGTCAACCTGAGAGGCGGAATTTTTTCCCGATAAATACATGATTTTATGGAATGTTATGGTTGTACGTGATAATCTTCTGTGTCTGCGGCAGGCGGTCTTAGAACAGGTTCAACTGCAGCCGGCCACTATCGCAAGAAAGAGCCGTGTCTAAGCAAGCCTTACGCCTCATTATCTGTCTTCTGATCCTGCTGTTTTTTCCATTTCCTGCCCGGAGTGAAAGCGGAACACTGTTACTTACCTTTCTGCATGAGTTTGAGCAGTATGCCGCGGATGCAGACAACCGCCTTATCCTTCTCGCGGCAATAGCCGGCGCGACGTTCATCAGTGAGGATATTGCCTGCATTGCAGCGGGGCTGCTTGCCGCACGGTCCATTATTTCTCCCTTTGAGGCGGTGGCGGCAAGTGCTGTCGGTATCTATGCCGGTGATATGCTCCTTTACTTTGCCGGCTATTTCATCGGCACCAGTGCTCTTGGGCGGGTACCGCTGAAGTACCTGGTCAGTGTTAGAACGGTAGTTCAGTGCCAGGCATTGTTTCAAAGAAGAGGGATGGTCATTGTTTTCATGAGCCGCTTTCTTCCCGGGACCAGAACAGCGACGTTTATCGCAGCCGGGTTGGCCCGGTTACCCCTGGTCAGGCTCCTGCTTGTTTTTGGCCTCGCTGTGCTGCTCTGGACTCCTGTACTTGTTCTTGGCGCGATGGTCATCGGCCGGCCGATGACACACTATGTCGAACTTTACAGTTCCTATGCGTTCTGGCTGTTTGTCGGCCTGCTGTTTGGCATCTATTTCATAAGCCGGCTCATCGTACCGCTGTTCACCTGGCGAGGCAGGAGACTGGCGCTCGGCAGATGGCGGCGGCTGACACGCTGGGAGTTCTGGCCCTATTACCTGACGAACGCGGTTACCTTCCTTTATGTGATTTATCTGGGATGTTTCCGCTACAAAAAGCTGACACTGTTTACCGTTGTCAACCCGGCGATCAAACCGGACGGCGGTTTTATCGGAGAGCGTAAAAGTGAAATTCTAAAGGGTTTGCCTCAGGAATCGGTTGGCCGCTGGCAGCTTATCGATGGCTCCATCGCTGTCTCCGAAAAATGTGAGGCGGTCCACCGGTTCATGGCCGACCAGCAACTCGATTTTCCCATTGTTCTCAAACCGGACCGGGGGCAGCGGGGCCAGGGTGTCGGTATCTGCCGGGGAAAAGAGTCAGCCGAAGCGTGGCTGCAGGGTGCCGACCGGGATTTTATCGTTATGGAATTTCTGCATGGCGAAGAATTCGGACTGTTTTATTACCGCTTTCCAACAGCTGCAGAAGGGAGCATTTTCAGCATCACCAGGAAAAAACTTATCTTCGTCACGGGAGATGGATGCCACACCCTTGAAGAGCTTATTCTGCTCGATAATCGCGCTCTCTGCCTGGCACCGCTCTTTCTCAAAGAGCACGAGGCGGATCTGCTTGATATCATCCCGGCCGGTGAAAAAAGGCAGCTTGTTCAGGTCGGAACCCACAGCCGCGGATCACTTTTCCTCGACGGTGCGGATCTGGCAAGCAGTGAACTGCTGCAGGCTGTTGAGAACATTGCTCAGCCTTACAAGGGATTCTATTTCGGCCGCTTCGATCTGAAAGCTGCCAGTGAAGAGGAGTTGCGTGCTGGCCGCGATCTGAAGATAATAGAACTTAACGGGGTTACCTCCGAGGCCACTCATATATACGATCCCGGCAATTCAGTGATCTATGCCTGGAAGACGCTGATGGAACAATGGTCAATTGCCTTTCAGATCGCGGCGGAGAACCGCAGGCGCGGCTGTCAGCCGATGTCGCTCCCGTCATTTATCCGCCACTGGATGGCTGCCGGCCGGGCGGATGAGCGGCCTGTACATCAACCTTCATCAGGAAGCAGCCCCCGATAATAAAAAGGAGCAGAATACTCAATACCCCCCATCTGGTTTCACCGGTTATACTGCCGACCATACCCATCAGAAATGGTCCGGAAATAGCCGCAAACTTGCCGAAGATATTATAGAAACCGAAAAATTCGGCACTGTTCTCAGCCGGAATCAACTTGCCGAAATAACTCCTGCTCAGTGCCTGGATACCTCCCATGGAAGATGCAACCAGAAATGCAATAAACCAGAATAGAGCGATTTTCATCGAGATGTTCGTGATAGATGGCAGCAGAAAGGCCAGCAGGGTTATCAGGCAGTAAATAATGATCCCGGTTATGAGCATTGTCCTGGCGGAGAAACGATTGGCCAGCCTGCCGTAAACGAGGGCGCAGGGAAAGGCAACAATCTGTATTACGAGCAGTACGCTGATGAGCAGGGTGATACCAAAACCGAGGTCGCGACCGTAGGCGGTCGACATGCTGATGATGGTACCGACACCGTCAATATAGAAGAAGTAAGCCACCAGGAAGATAAAGACCTGGCGGTACTGCCTGATATTTCTGAAGGTGGCGCCAAGTTTCCTGAAACTATCGGTCAGCGGCGAGGATGAGGCCGGCAGGGAATATTTCTGGAAGAGATTCTTTAAAGAGGGGATAGAGAACAGGAACCACCACAGGGCGACCACCATAAAGCCGAGCCTTGTCTGCAGTATCGGTAGTCCGTCACTGATGTTGCCTGCTGAGAGGATGAGTCCGATAACAAGAAGAAACGGGATGACACTGCCGATATACCCATAGGCATAACCCTTCGTTGAGATGCTGTCCATGCGTTGACGGGTGGTTACATCGATAAGAAAAGCATCATAAAAAATGTTGGCACCGGCCCAGCCTATACGCGCACAGACAAAGATGGCCAGGCAGAGCTGCCATTGCCCTTTCCCTATAAAAGCGAGCGACAGGGTGAAAAACAGGCCGGTGAGGATGAAGAAACGCAGGAAACGTTTCTTTTGTCCGGGATGGTCTGCAAGGGCGCCGAGAATCGGCGAGAGTATTGCCAGGATGAGGGATGCCGTGGAATTGGCAAATCCCCACTGAGCCGTTGATTCGGCGGCGGGCATACCGTATGCTGCCACATCCTTGAAGTAGATGGGCATAATTGCGGTTACCATGACCAGAACAAAAGCGGAATTCCCCACGTCATAGAGCAGCCAGCTCAGCTCTTCCTTGCTCAAACCGAATTTCTTATGCATGTAGGGTGCCTTGAATATTTAGGTTATTTGTTCGGGATCAAAGCATGCAAGAAATTTTGCCGTAGGCGCCCCGCAGGAAGTACTCTTGGGGTGCATATAACTGATATGCCGGGGATAAAATTTTGAGCATAACGCAGAGATCGGGCAGAAAGACAATTATTCAAGGTGGCCATAATTCTTAGTCGTCGGCTTTGTTCTGCACAAAATGCATGATGATGGCAGATCCGATAAAAAGCAGAAAGACCAGCATAAGGCCGCTGATGAAATGCACGAGCGTTTCGGAAAAGCCGAGAGGGAGGGAGAATCCGATCACCAGGGTAACAAAACTTTTACCAAGCAGGTAAAGGAGGAAAAGGACGAGAAGATAAAACGGCACCTGAAGGATGGCCCGGTAAAGGGGAGATAATTGTTTTCCTTTCATAGCGTACTTGCCTCCGGGGGGTTGTGCTGTACCCAGGCCTCTATCGGTAAGATGTTTCTTCACTGCATGAAATAACAGCTTTTGGCTGCCGTTTCAAGAAGTAGCAGCGCCCGGCAGCCAATAAAGCGAACCGGCTGATACGTGCCAACCGCCGCTGCCTCCTGTCAGGTAGAGCGGGTATGGAGATGCTGAACAGAATGGCACGAATCATGGCTATTGTCGGCCAGTCGCTTTTTGGTTCTTGCACAAATAAGTGGGTGTGGTAAAGGTAAGCATGTAAATACAGTAATTTACCTACTTGTTCAGGTGACTGCTCATGAGCTTTGTTCCGGTTGTCGGTACATCTATTAAAAAACAGCTAGAAGAACGGGAAGACCTTATCCTGTCTCCATATGCCTCACGCAGCAAGAATTCCCGGGGGCGAAGGTTTCCTGAAGAGGAAGATGCCTGCGATATTCGCCTTCCCTTTCAGCGGGATCGGGACCGGATCATTCACTCCAAGACTTTTCGCCGCCTCAAGTACAAGACCCAGGTATTTCTTGCGCCGATGGGCGATCATTACCGGACTCGTCTGACCCATGTACTCGAGGTTTCGCAGATTGCCCGGACTATTGCCGCCGCGCTCTGCCTGAACGAGCCTCTTACCGAGGCAATCGCCCTTGGACATGACCTCGGTCATACTCCTTTCGGCCATGCCGGAGAAGCGACCTTGAACGAATTGCATCCGGGAGGCTTTAAACATAACCTGCACAGTCTCAGGGTTGTTGATTTCCTTGAGAACCGGGGGCGCGGATTAAACCTTACCTTCGAGGTACGCAACGGCATCGTCAAACATTCAAAAGGAACAGATGAGATTATACCGAGTTCTCCATCAGAACTTGCCGTGACGATTGAGGGGCAGGTTGTCCGCCTTGCCGATATTATTGCCTACGTGAACCATGACCTTGATGATGCCCTCAGGGCGGGAATCCTCAAGGAGAACGATGTCCCCAAGGCTATCAATCTTGTTGTCGGAGAAAAACATTCCCAGAGAATCGGCAGCATGGTCAGGGACGTTATCGTTGAGACGCTCACCGCTGACGATGGCGGGCTGCATATCAGCGAGCCGATGCTGGAGGCGATTAGCGGCCTGCGCGGTTTTCTTCACGAGAAGGTGTACCGGCATATCTGGGTACACCAGGAGTTTGAAAAGGCCCAGCGGATAATCCGTGAACTTTACGGTTACTTCATGCAGCATGGACTGGTCAGGAGAAATGGGGATGCGTGGCTCCTTGACGATAAAAAAGGCACCTGGCCTGATGAAAAAACCGCCCATCGGCGCGTTTGCGACTATATTGCCGGAATGACGGACCGATACGCCCTGGGTGTCTATGAATATCTCTTTATGCCCAAACCATGGGGAGAGCGTTAGCGGCTGACAAAAACGGTTGATTTATCGCGGCGTCGCAAGTAATCTTCGCCTCCGCCGGTAACCGGATACGGAATGAGTCCGCAAATTTCAGGAATCGAAACAAACACGGGATATGCAATCGATAGACCATGAGTGAGAACAACAACGAGCTGAGCAAAAGCTATGATTTTGCCGATGTAGAAGAAAAATGGCTTGCTGTCTGGGAGCAGCAGCACTGCTTTGATGCCAGGATGGAGGAAGGCCGGCCGTCATTTTCAATCGTTATACCGCCGCCGAACGTCACCGGCGTCCTGCATGTCGGACATGCGCTGAATAATACCATGCAGGATGTTCTTACCCGTTATCATCGTATGTGCGGGGATAACACCCTGTGGGTGCCGGGTACCGATCATGCCGGCATCGCCACCCAGAATGTGGTTGAACGACAGCTCGCCATAGAAGGCAAGAGCCGGCATGACCTGGGGCGGGAGAAATTTATCGAACGGGTCTGGGACTGGCGTCGCGAAAAGGGCGGAACCATTATCAATCAGCTGAAGAGACTCGGCTGTTCATGTGACTGGAGCCGGGAGCGTTTCACCATGGACGAAGGATTGTCCCGGGCAGTTCGTGAAGTTTTCGTGCGGCTCTACAAGGAGGGACTGATATACAAGGGGGACTATATCGTCAACTGGTGTCCCCGCTGCCTGACGGCCCTGTCAGACGATGAAGTTGAACATGAGGATTGCGCCGGAAAACTCTATCACCTGCGCTATCCCTATGCTGATGGCTCAGGCCATGTTGTTGTTGCAACCACCCGACCGGAAACCATGTTAGGCGATACCGGCGTTGCCGTTCATCCCGACGACGAACGCTATCGTCATCTGGCAGGTGTCGGTATCGAACTGCCGCTGACCGGCCGAATCATCCCGGTGGTCTTTGACCCGCATGTGCAAAAAGATTTCGGCACCGGTGCCTTGAAGGTTACTCCGTCACATGATCGTGACGATTACGAGATCGGTCGGCGGCATGGTCTTGAGATGTGCAAGGTCATGAATGATCACGGTGTTATGAACGAGAAGGCGGGAAGTTATGCCGGGCTTGATCGTTACGAGTGCCGGAAAAAGATCGTCGAAGACCTTGACCGGCTCGGATTTCTGGAAAAGGTTGAAGATTACCATCACTCCGTTGGTCAATGCTATCGCTGCCAGACGGTGGTGGAGCCGACCACCTCACTGCAATGGTTTGTGTCGGTCAAGCCGCTGGCCGACAGTTCGGTCGCGGCCGTTCGTGAGGGCCGTATCAATATTTATCCGAAGACCTGGTATAACACCTTCTACAGCTGGATGGACAATATCAGGGACTGGTGCATCTCGCGTCAGATCTGGTGGGGACACCGTATTCCCGCCTGGACCTGTTCGTCCTGCCGGGAGATGATTGTCGAGACAACCGATCCGACGAGTTGTCCCTCCTGCGGGTCTGCCGATCTTGTCCAGGAGACCGATGTGCTCGACACCTGGTTCTCTTCAGCATTGTGGCCGTTTTCCACCATGGGCTGGCCGGAGAAAACACCGGAGCTGGCAACGTTTTACCCGACCGCCATTCTTGTCACCAGTTTCGATATCCTGTTTTTCTGGGTGGCCCGTATGATGATGATGGGCATTCATTTCATGGAGGATGTGCCGTTCAAGGATGTCTATCTGCATGCTCTTGTCAGGGACAAACATGGAAAGAAAATGTCCAAGTCAACCGGTAATGTCATCGATCCGCTGGAAGTGATGGGTGCTTTCGGGACCGATGCCGTACGCTTCACCCTTACCGCCTTTGCCGCCCAGGGTCGGGAAATCAGGCTGGATGAGGAACGGATCGAGGGCTATCGTTTTTTTATTAACAAGATATGGAACGCCGCCCGTTTCGCGCAGATGCATGTCTCAGACTGTGATGAAACCATTAAAGAGGTCGTCGCCAGGCCGAGGGAACTGCCGTTGATACATCAGTGGATATTAAGCCGCACTGCCCGAACCATACATGACGTCCGCACCGGCCTTGACGAATACCATTTCAACGAGGTGGCCTCGTCAAACTACCAGTTTATCTGGCACGAGTTCTGCGACTGGTACCTCGAGTGGATCAAGCCGGATCTGTTCAGCGAGGATGAAACAAAGAAGAACCAGGCCCGTGGCGTGCTGCTGGTGGTGCTTGAGACGATACTCAAGCTGATTCATCCGATCACTCCGTTTGTTACCGAGGAGATCTGGAGCGTACTGCCGGGTAAACGGCCGGTCCTGATGCTTGAACCCTACCCGGAACGCAGGGAAGAGTGGATCAATGAGCAGGTGGAAAGCGATGTCGCGCTGCTGATGGGGATCATCACCGGTATCCGTAACATCCGTTCCGAGGCCGACGTTCATCCCTCCAGGCGTATTGAGGCATTTGTAACCAATGTTGATGAAAAAACAGCGAACCTGATTGCCGCCTTTTCCCCGGCCATATCCGATATGACCCGTCTGAGCGGCCTGCACGTTGCGCCTGAAAACGAAAAGCCGGATGACGCCGCAACCTATATCTTTAATGATATTGAGATTTACGTTCCGCTTAAAGGCCTGGTTGATGTTGAAAATGAACGTGACAAGCTCACGCGTGAACGGATCAAGGTTGAGTTGAGCCTGAAACAGGTGACGGGTAAGTTGGGCAACGAAACATTTCTGGCAAAGGCGCCGGATGCAGTCGTTGCCAAGGAAAGAGAGAAGAAAGATGAACTCGAGGCACGGCTGGCCAGGATTTCCGAGGCGGAGCTGCGGCTGAAAAATATCTCCGGATAACTGAGTCTGTGAGGTTATTCGTATTGCGGTTGCTCATACTATGGACAAAAATCTGCTCGATTCCCTGCTGAAATCTTTTCTAAGAGAAGATATCGGCAGGGGTGATCTTACCAGTGAATCGATCTTCACGCCTGAAGATGAAGGCAGTGCCCGCCTCGTTGCCCGTGAGCCGTTTCTGGTTGCCGGCGCGGCGTCTGTTGCTGCGCGGGTGTTCCAGTTGCAGAACCCTGCTATTAACGCCGTTGCCGGTGTTGAAGATGGGACGAGAGTGCGTGCGGGAGATGTACTGCTCACCGTGTCCGGCCCGGTTATTGATTTGCTGAAGGCGGAACGGGTGGCGCTGAACCTGTTGCAGCGTATGTCCGGGATAGCCACAATGACGGCACGCTTTGTTGAAAAGGTGGAAGGCTATCCGGTACGGATATGCGATACGCGGAAAACCACGCCGGGACTTCGCCTACTGGAAAAGTATGCAGTGGTCGCAGGCGGCGGGAGCAATCACCGCTTCAATCTCGCTGACGGCGTATTGATCAAGGATAATCATATTGCCGCCTGCGGTTCTCTGACAAAGGCCGTGGAGCGGGTGAGAAAAATGGTTCCACATACCATCCGGATAGAAGTGGAAACAGACCTGCTGGGCCAGGTCGAAGAATGCCTTACATGCGGCGTGGACATCATCATGCTCGACAATATGTCGCTTGCTGCCATGGCAGAGGCCGTCGCGCTGATTGACGGCAGGGCTCTCGTGGAAGCGTCCGGGAATGTAACGCTTGATCGTGTCAGAGAAATTGCCGAAACGGGGGTTGATATCATCTCTTCGGGCGCACTCACTCACTCCGCACCTGCCTGCGACATTGGCATGGATTGGCTGTTGCCGGACTGATAAAACCGGCAAAAAGCAGTTAATTCTTGATTTTTCTCAAATAAATGTGTGATACTGGGACCATATCGGTATGAGTGGTCTGTTTCATACAACGGATAGACCTTATCGTTTTTTGATCACTAGAGAGGAACAATCTGATGCGTTGTCCGAAATGTGGCTTTATTTCATTTGATAATGTTGAAACCTGCCTGAAATGCAACAAGGATATTTCCGAGGTTTCTGCAGCATTCGAGGGAACAACCTTCAACGTTACAACTCCGGTGTTTCTGAAATTTTCCACCCAAGACGAGGACGATGATTCTCAAGCAGATGGAGCTGACGACCTTGATAGCGTCCAGGAGTTTGCCGATCCTGATCTGGAAATTCTCGTTGAGGATGAAGGAAGATGGTGAAATCAACTTCTCCATGGATGGTTACGATGAACACGGCGCTGAAGAGGCTAATGCAGCCATAGCCGAAGAATTTACTGAAATAGAGACGCCAGGCGAGCTGGATGCTCTTGCAGAAAGTGAAGCCGCTCTTGATCTGGGTATGTTTGAGGATGGTTCCGAAGAGGATACTTTTGGCTTTGACGATGGTGATATAGCGGGATCTGCAGAGGGTGCGGGTCTTGAAATTCCGGAAGAGTTAAGTGATATCTCCGACCTGTCACCTCCGGACAGCATCGGGGGGGAAGAGACGCTTGCGTTTGATGATGAGCAGCCGGAAACGTCGACTGTCCCGGCTGCTCAAAGCGGGCAGGTTGCCGGGGAATTAGGAGGTTCGGAGGAGAACTGGATTTTGGCAGCCTGGATATGAATTTCTCCTTCGACGATGATGAACCTGAAGGTGCCGATCTTCCCGAGCCGGATTCGTCGGCTGCAGCACCTGCGAAAAAGTCGCCACGGGAGAGCACCGGCATGGATGATGACCTGGATCTTGATCTCGATCTCGGAGGTTTGTCAATTCACGACGAGCGATAAAAATTGCAGCAGTCCTGGGCGGAAAACTATTGACACTCAGGATGATGTTTTGTAAATAGAGCACCTCAATTACGTGCCGAGATAGCTCAGTCGGTAGAGCAACGGACTGAAAATCCGTGTGTCCCTGGTTCAATTCCTGGTCTCGGCACCATTTTTGAGATGAAAAATCAAGCCCTTAGCTCTTAATTGAGTTGAGGGCTTTTTGGTTTGGTTCTTCTCTGTGCTATTTATCCCAAACGAAAGTCCCACATTATTCATTTCCAATAGGTGCAAAAAGCCCGACCCAGAATTTCCTGAGTCGATCCTTGGTGATTTTCAATTATTTTTTTCCGGTAACAACTCCTTCATGTAATATCTTTGTAAGTATTCGCTTATATACTCGGTCTGAACCTATAACTTCAGATATTGACGGTGTATTACATGATGACTGACGCACAGCAAGAAGATTTCTTTATCGCATATGGCCTGTATGAGGATCTCACCAGAAAGGCAATGGTCAGTACCAGCAGCTTCAAAAGATGTTGAAGTGTGAAGATAGCTTTCTTTATTTTCTTAAGGTAAACTTGAGATTGCGGGATATTGGAAAAAGATAGGCCTGGCTTAATCGCTTTCTAAATCTTCGCCGCTCTATGTAACATTTCTTTACACTCGACACCCCACAACATGCGACCATAAACCGCCAGGGGGGAGGTGTTATCGTTTTTTTGAACAGGGGCCTGGGGGGGGAATGGCAGGCATGGGGGCTATCTATTCAATGCTCTCAGACATATGATCCATAAATTTCCTGAAAAAAATGTCACTCGCCTTACATGTAAATTGATTGACCTTTTGCTTGTCAGGAGGTAATGCGACATCAAGTTAAACTATGATAGGCATCGGCCTCCTGAGAACCACCAGAGACTCAGGAAGAAGCTAAACTTTCAATATTGCACAAAAGATTAAGACTGACAAAGGGTAGTTTAATCTTAGCAGAGATATTTTACAGTAGATAAACAAGATTTGCTTTACGGTCGGTTTTAAGGATTCAAAATTCGGAGTATGTTTATCGAAATTCTGTTTGATATTTATTTTATAAATTCATGCTTATTGAAGTGGTTCATTCAAGAGCGTTTGCCTTTGGTAAAATTTCTTGAGAGCGTCTCAATTTAGAAAAAGATTTCTTGTTTCGGGATAGGAATTAGACTTGACCGCAAACATGAGTCAAGAGTCCTCTCGGGCTGAGATGCTCCGCAACATGTTGCTCTAACACGAAGAAATAATAATGACAAATGAACTTCTGATACTGATTGTCGAGGCGATGGTGATGTATTTTCTGGTACTCGGAGCGCATTCACTACGGCACCGTTTCGGTCCAGTCCATTTTTACGCCTTGATCGGTGGAATTACAGCAATAATGTCTTGGGTCACCGATGCTGGTATAGCTATAAATATCGGTGGTATTACCTTTGTAGTCGGATCAACTGTTTTTTATACATCTCTGCTTCTTGGCGTTTTCGTCGTCTATGTTTATGATGGCCCCCGATCGACAAGAGTCGCCATTTCAACAATTGTCGGAGTATCTGCCATCGTCCCCATTATTGCCGCCTGTCTGCACCTCCAGATGAACCTGATAGGGGAAAGTCGTCTCCCTTACGTGCCTCTGCCCAGTTTGCGCATTAACACTTCCTCAGTTATAGCAACGTTGATTGACCTTATCTTTCTGGCCATTGCATGGGAATTTTTTGGCAGGTCATCATACCATATGAAGTTGTGGTCAAGGGCTTTTTTGACTCTGCTCGGGGTTATGTGGCTTGATGTCATCGTCTTCGGCACCCTGGCTTTTGGCGGTACTGAAAACTATCTCAACATCATCTCCGGAACCTTTATCAGTCGTTTTTTCGTTACGATTTTTGCCCTTCCCTTCTTGTACGGATATTTGAAGTGGCAAAACAAGAAAGTGGGTATAAAAATCGAAAACAGACCAATCCTGGCTGTTCTCAAACAGGTTGCAGAGGTGGAGTTTGAATTGTCCACAGCCCAACAGGAAATTGAAAAACGTAAAAAAGCAGAAGATGCTCTTAGGACGAGTGAGAACCAACTCAAACACCTCCTTCAAAATTTGCACTCCGGCGTCGTCGTTCATGCACCGGACACTAAAATACTGTTTGCCAATGAACAAGCGTCAATGCTGCTTGGAATGTCAGTTGATCAGATGATGGGGAAGACCGCTATTGACCCAGCCTGGAGTTTTCTTTGCGAAGACGGCTCCGAGATGCCGATTGAGGAATATCCTGTAAATGTGGTTATTGCGACGTTAGCTCCGTTACAGGACAAAGTTCTCAGCATCAACAGGCCGTTCACCAAAGATCTCGTATGGGTCCTGGTGAACGCATTTCCAGAACTAGACAATACCGGGCAATTGCGGCAGGTAGTCGTGACTTTCCTGGACTTCACTGAGCTCAGGCAAGCAGCAGAAGCATTGCGTAAAAGCGAGAAAACCTATCGCACACATTTTCTAGAGTTTCCTGTGCCCATTTTTACATGGAAACATGAAAATAACGAATTTATTCTATCAGATTATAATCATGCTGCAGAACAGACAACTGAAGGTGGAATCCGGAACCTGCTTGGGAGATCTGCTGATAAAATATATTCTGAAGAAAATAGAGCCCATATGATCGGTTCTCTAGAGGATTGTTATCGCAAAAAACAAGTTATCCAGAAGGAATTCTGCTACAAGGTAAAAACAACCGGCAAGACCATGTGGACCAAAAATACATGGGTTTGTTTACCAACAAATGACATTATTTTGCACGCTGAGGATATTACCGAGCGTAAGCAGATGGAGGAAGAGATTAAAAGATTAAATATCGAGCTCGAAGAACGGGTGATTGAACGAACATCCCAGCTTGAAGCATCCAACATAGAGATGGAAGCCTTCAGTTACTCTGTTTCACACGACCTGCGGGCCCCTCTCAGGCACATTGACGGTTTTGCGGCGATACTTTCAAAAAAACATTCAAATCAACTTTCAGAGGAAGCCTTACATTATTTGAAGACCATTACCAATTCTGCAAAAAAGATGGGTGTTCTGATTGATGACCTTTTGAGTTTTTCAAGGGCCGGACGTACAGGAATGGAAAAAACACCAGTCAATATGGATCAGGCTGTCCAGGAGGCATTGACATATATCCAGACTTCCTGGCTGAGGCGCAACATCGACTGGAACATCCAGCCATTGCCTGCTGTTCTTGGAGATTACAACCTGTTGCTCCAGGTGTGGCTGAATCTGCTGGATAATGCCGTAAAGTACACCAATACGAGGAAAATGGCGATTATCAGTATCGGCTGCAAAGAAGAAAAGGATGAGTTTATCTTTTACATTCAGGATAACGGTGTGGGGTTCGACATGAAATACGCGCCAAAGCTTTTTGGTGTATTTCAGCGATTGCATTCATCTGCAGAGTTTGAGGGAACAGGAATAGGCCTGGCCAATGTCAGAAGGATAATCCTGCGGCATGGCGGAAGAACCTGGGCAGAAGCTGAACATGATATCGGCGCCACCTTTTATTTTTCAATTCCAAAACCACAAATGGCTTGGTCAACACGTCCAGAAACCACTTCTAATGAGCAGGAAATCTGGAATCAATACCATTGAGCGTGATTTTCCCTTATTTCAGGCTTTTTTGTACACACCCTATATATTAGTTCAGATAAGATCTGACAGATATTAATTAATACTCCCAGGCCGAGCTTCTACAAGATTGGCTATTTTCCTTACCGTAACTTCTTCCTGTTGCTCTATAGGGCGGAGGAGGTGCATGTACAGCGATATTCTTTTCTTTTGCCAGTTGCATGATTTCCAATATCTGTAGTGTTGACCTGCCTAACCGAGATAACTCTGGTACAATAACCGTATCACCAGCCTCAAGTTCGCTGAGAACTTTACCCAACTCACGCTCACGCCAATTCTTTGTACCACTGACCTTTTCTTCAACCCATTCTACAGTTCCAAGCTTTAGATTGTTCGCTAGTCGAAGGACATCATTCTTGTTTTTCTCAACATCCTGCTCTGCCTTGGACGCTAATAGGAATTGATCCATTTCTGCCAATGAAAAATGAGCCAGAGAGTGCGCGGCAGGAAGTGTTTTAGGGAGATGTAAGAGCGATGCGGGTGGCAGGTTGGCTGATATTTGTTGTGCGGCTTATGTGCGGAGAGATTATTCCCTTGATCGGGATTATGCAGCAGCGATGCCGGAGACGGTCGAGCAATGCGTCGACCATACTTTTCGGTTGAAGGATGTCGTACCAGTGCTCAAACGCAAGGTTGGTTGTGATGATTGTTGGACGGCCTGCCTCGTAACGTTCTTTCATGAGCTTGAAGAAGCTGTTCATCTGCTCGGGGGTCAGGGTTAGATATCCTAGCTCATCGAGTAGCAGCAGGTCGTAACGACAAAGACGCATAAGTAGTTGTGGTGTTGAGCGATCAGCCAGAGAGGCGTAAAGTTCGTCCAGCAAGTTTTGGACGTTGTAGAATCGACCTCGGTAACCGGAGATCAATGCCTGCCTGAGGATTCCGGATGCCAGGCCGCTTTTGCCGGTGCCGGTGGGGCCGGTAAAAATGATGTTTTCGCCTCGCTGCATGAAGTCGAGCCCAGCCAGGGTCATAATTCTGGTTCGATCAACCGCCGGCTGACGATCAAAGGGGAAGGTACTGAGGGTCCAGTCCCAGGGGATTTTTGCCTGTTTGAGACGATAGAGCACACTTCGTTCCCGTTGGTGTTGCAGTTCTTCGGCGAGCATCTGCAGAATCAGATGTTGATGTCCCCAGCCTTCCCGCTCCGCCCTGGCAAGCAGCCGGGGAAAGCCGGCAGCCATGCCGTGAAGTTTAAGCTGACTAAGAAGTTCGATGATTTCGTCACTCATTATAGCTCGAAGAAATCGCCTCCGGTGTTTTTCAGGATCATCTTTTCCAGTCTGGCCAGATCGTAAAGCCCGTAATGGAGCGCTTCCTCAACTGCTTTCTGGAATGGGGCCGGGGGATATGTCCTTTTGAGGTCAAGCAGACGCCGCAGCTTGACTATTCCCCGCCCGCGAGCCTGCTTTTGAGTTCAGCGACATAGCGATTGAGGGATTCATGCTGACCGATCAGGGTTTGCTCCTCCATGCTGATTCCCTGATGGGCCTGTTTGCGGTTGAGTGGCCGATGGTGGCCCGGTTTGGTGATGCGCTTGTCCCGTGCCAGAAGCTCCCGGACATGTTCGGCAACGATGGTCCGCCCCTGATAAATCACTACCCGTTGCCAGTACTTCAGCACTTCGACGTTTTTGCCGATCAAGGTATCGGGCACCGAATAGCGGTTGGTGTCGAGATGGACGTATCCCTCGATATCCACTGTCCGTTGTTCGGCAAGATAGACTGGCGGCAAGACTTTCGGTAAGGGTTGCAGGAACGGTTTCTCCATGAGCCAAGCCTCCGTCGGGTTCATCCCCAGGCTGCGCTTTGGTTTGCGGTTGGCTACCTGATCGCACCATTGCCTGGCCTGGAGGTTGAGATCATGCCAGTCGGCGAAGGTTCGACCGGCCAGGAAATTTCGCTCTACATAGTCAAAGGGCCGCTCGATCCTGGCCTTTCTGTTGGCGTCTTTAATCCGATGCGCCCAAAAATGAACACCGTAAATTCCGGCAAAGGCCTCCATTTCCGGGGCAAATGAGGCATCCGGACCGGCGCCGCGGCTGACAATCACGCTGGTATTATCGATCACGCAGCGACCGCAGGCCCCCTGCATATACGCCATGGCCTCGGTCAGGAAGGTTTTGCATTCAAACCTGGTGAACCTCGGATAGTACTGGATGAAAAGCTGGCGGCTGTAGGCCAAGGTAAGGCCGGCACACTGGGCGGTAAGCAGGCGGTCGCCTATTTTGAAGCGATGCGGCGAGGTGTCATGCTGCATCTCCGCGCCCGGCTCAAAGTGGTAGCGTCCGGCCCTCTTTTGTGCCGGGATGCGCAGCTGATATTTCCGAATCAGCCAGGTCAGGCTTTGGTAGGGGATGGTGACATTATAACGGGCACAAAGTTCCTCCTGCACCCGGACGACATTGCCCTGACAGTCGCGGAAGAGTTCGCGAACCTGTCCAATGTGCCGGTCATATCCCGACTCTTTGCTGACCGATGGTCGAGCTGCCGTTGATTCGAGTACTCTGTCCACCGTGTTGCGGGCGACCTTCAGTTGTCTGGCGATCATCCGCTTCGCTATCCCTTGTTTCGCCATTTCCCGGATCACTTGCTCTTTGATGGGGTCGATCATATTCAAGACGCTCCTTGATTTTCTGCTGCAGTTCGACGGTCAGACGCCTGGCTTTGGCCGCCCGGACCAGCAGCTGTCGGCGCAACTTTTGTTCCTGGTTCGGATAAAAAACCGTATCCGCCTTATCTCGCAGACGATCCAGGATAGCGCAGACCACCTTGGCGTCATGCAGCCATTTTTCTTCAGGGCTTTCGTTCCTGCTCCCGGTGAGAGTCTGGATCGATTTGATGAACAGCGCTGGATGATCCAGCATCCGTTCCCGGACCTGCCGGTTAGCCTTTTGGTAATGCTCATAAAACAATTGCAGTTCCCGGGTAGACATCGGTTCACGCGCAAGATGGGAGGCAAGCCTGGTTGCATCGGAGGCGTTGGCGCGCGCCAACGGTATTAACACCCGACTGGCCGCCCAGGTCGAGACTGTCCCGGCGATTACCTGCGACAAAACCTCTTCCGGTAATGATTCCAGCAGATCCATGCGTCGTTTCACATAGGACTTGTCGCGGCCGATCCGTTTGCCAATTTCGCTCAACGAATGACTGAATCGCCGATGCAGTTCCTGGATCAATCCGGCCTCTTCAATCGCCTCCCATTGCCTTTCTCCACGCAGAATGAGAAGTCGATAGAGAGTCTGGCTTTCCGGCTCATCCACGACTCTTACCAGGCAAATATCCTGGCCCAGATATTTGAGTGCGGCATGACGTTGATAACCGTCGACCAGAATCAAGCGATTGTCTTCGCTGGATATCGTCAGCATCGCTTCAAGCTGGCCATGGCGCGAGATAGAGTCCGCCAACCGGCGTACCCGTGCCTCATTCTTTACCCGGATGTGGGCGTAGCGCAATTCAAGCAGATGAAGATCAACGGTTTGCTTTTCCATAGACCTTTTTTAATCGCAAACCTGCCCAAAAGCTTACGAGTCCTCTCTTTGCAATCAATATTGGCAGTCAACTAACCACCTGAAACAACGTTTATTTCAACGATTAACGTGTCCATCTTTGCAATCAAGCCACCCTCAACCCTACTTAACAGATATCGTCCTGGATTAATGGATCTTTCAGACATTGACGCGTCCATCTTTGCAATCAGGGTCCGGTCGATATCCAGACCACGCCGACGACGGTTTCGTTCCCGTTGCCGATCGCGATTATGCTCAACGTAATCTGGATTCTTCTCTCGATATTTTGACCAATAGTCCGGGTTCTTCTCTTGCCAGCAGCTCTGTGCAGCACTTTGATTGGCGTGGTAGTCAGGATCGGCAAGCAATTTCCGCTGTTGCCAGATTCGTTTACGGGCGCGTTGGCAGGCACTTTCCGAGCAATACTGTTGATCAGGATTTTGCGGCCGAGGGCTAAAACTCTGGTGGCAGTGTTTGCATTTGCGCCTCTCGGCCATTTTGATCTCCTCAACAAATTCATCTCATTGAGCAGATCAGAGGTCAGATGGGAAAACAAAAAAGAGGGAAAGCAGGATTTCAGAAAAAAAGAAATGGAGCCGCTGGCTCATTTTTCGTTAGCAGAGGTGGCTCAGTTTGAATTAGCGTTGAA
>CAVUYQ010000012.1:0-53098 GCA_963745765.1 uncultured delta proteobacterium
TTGGAAATGACATTCAGGGCGGAGGTATAGCTGTCGGCGGTGAGGACCTCATGCCCTTCCCCGGCAAGATGTATTTTGAAGATCTCGCGGACTTTCGGGTCGTCGTCTACAAACAGTATGGTTCGACTCATCGGGGTATATCCCTCCCAAACTTACCGCACGTGTTCGCAGAAAGGCGATCCGACCAATAGGAGGACAAACCTCTGGAGCCCGAGTGCAATATTTTCACGTTGAAATTCCCATCCGGCGAATTGGGACACCTGGCGGTTCCAGGTTCTCAGCGATTTTAGAGCAGGTATTCATAGAGTACGTTCGCGCATCCGGCAACATCCAGTCCTCTGGCCTGGAACAGTCCTTGCCGCATGCTTGAAGAGGTTAGCGCACGTGGTGTTTTCCCGGCTTTTCTTTGTCAATGTGCGGACCTGGCGCTATAGCCACAGCCATTTGGCCAGGACATGAGTAATCGCTTTCGAGATTATTAGCAGATATCTCTTTTGAGTGCATTCCTAATCAGGAGAAACTCCCTATATTCTTAATTGTTACTTTCGTATATATTTAGATTATCCGCAATTATTTTTCTTTCTCTACCTTCCTTATCTTCTCTTCATCCAAGAAAAAAGCCCGTGGTTGAACTACTGGAATTTTTCTCTTGCATACATTCCCGAATGTATGTATAGATACTCGCTTCATGCTGAACTCAGTGCAAAACGAATATTTTACAGAACATATCAGAATAATTAAAGGTGGTAATGTGCTTGAAATAATTAATAAAAAACATATTATGCTGGCCTTTATGGTTGCCGGACTAGTCCTTGGCGGGTGTAAGGACAAGACCCCGCAAATGATGGCCCCACGGGGGCCTGTCGAGGTGGACATCGTCACCATCAAGACTCAGCCGACTGAGATCAAGATCGAATTGCCTGGTCGGACAGCAGCCTATCGGGTTGCAGAGGTTCGACCACAGGTGAACGGTATTGTGAAAAAGCGCGTTTTTACCGAAGGCAGTGAAGTCAAGGCCGGGGAACTCCTGTACCAGATAGATCCTGCTGTCTATCAGGCGAAGTTCGACAGTGCCAAGGCCGCCCTTGCAAAGGCCAGGGCCATTGAGCACTCTTCTCAATTGAAGGCAGAGAGGTATCGAGCACTTGTTCGCACTAAATCGGTAAGCGAATTGGATCAGGTCGAATTCGAGGCAGACTGGAAGCAGGCGGTTGCCGATGTGGCGGCAGCAGAGGCGGCCTTGAACAGTGCACGTATCGATCTTGATTATACCCAGGTGACAGCCCCGATCAGCGGGAGGATCGGTAAGTCGATGATTACCGAAGGTGCCCTGGTTACGGCCCAGCAAAGCAATGCCTTTGCCATTATTCAGCAGCTTGATCCTATCTACGTCGATGTCACCAGATCGAGCAACGAATTGCTCGGGTTGAAAAAGAATTTGTCAGCCGGCAGTTTGAATAACCGTGATAGTGCAAGATCGTATATCAAAATTCTGTTTGAGGATGGTTCTGAATATGATCAGACCGGCTCACTTGAATTTTCCGATGTGACCGTTGATCAATCAACGGGAATGGTCACTCTGCGCGCTATTATCGCCAATCCGGATAAAACATTATTGCCGGGGATGTTTGTCCGTGCCCGTATTTCCAACGGCGTGAAACAGGATGCTATACTTATCCCTGCGGCCAGCATCAGCCGTAACAGTAAGGGCGAGGCTATGGTAATGCTGGTGAATAGCGAGTCAAAAGTCGAAAGCCGTCTTATTCAGAGTGGACGCAATATTGGAGAAATGGTCCTGGTTAATGACGGTCTTTCCGTGGGGGAGAAGCTTATTACGGCAGGCTTTCAGAAAATTAGACAGGGCGTTACGGTCAAGGCTGTTGAACAGCAGGAACCGTTAATCGGACAGGTCGCCACGAAAACAACACCGGCAGCCTCTGCCGTACAAGCGGAGTAGATCATGGCCGGATTTTTTATCAATCGCCCCATCTTCGCCTGGGTTATCGCAATCGTTATCGTCTTGGCGGGTGCCTTATCGATCATGCGCCTGCCGATTTCCCAGTATCCTGAAATTGCGCCGCCGTCAGTGACGATTACCGCAGTATACCCTGGTGCATCAGCAAAAACAATTGAAGACAGTGTGACGCAGATAATCGAGCAAAACATGAACGGAATCGATAATCTGCTCTATATGAGCTCGCAGAGTTCATCGGCCGGTAATGTAACGATTACACTTACCTTTCAGACGGGAACAGACCCGGATATCGCCCAGGTGCAGGTTCAGAATAAACTGCAGCAGGCGACGAGCCAGATTCCACAGGAGGTGCAGCAACAGGGACTGCAGGTAGCCAAATCCAATTCGACCATATTGATGATTATCGGGCTGATTTCGACAGATGACAGCATGGACAAAAACGACCTGGCCGATTTTATGGTATCCACGTTGAAAGACCCTCTCAGCCGTACCGAAGGTGTTGGCAGTATTCGTATTTTCGGCAGTCAGTACGCGATGCGCATCTGGCTCGACCCGATTAAGCTCAATAGTTACCAGTTGACTCCCGGTGATGTCAGGGCGTCCATCAAGGCTCAGAATAATCAGGTGGCCGTGGGTGACCTGGGCGGAACGCCCTCGGTGTCCGGTCAACAGGTAAGTGCAAGTATGATGGCCCAGACCATGATGACCTCACCCGAGGAGTTTGCCGATATCCTGCTCAAGGTAAACAGGGATGGTTCTCAGGTACGTCTGCGGGATGTGGCCCGGGTTGAAATAGGCGGTGAAAACTATAATGCCGTAACGACTTTCAACGGCCAGCCTGCTGCCGGGATGGGTATAAATCTGGCCACAGGGGCAAATGCCCTTGATGCCGCCAAGGCTGTCCGCAACAAACTGGCCGAACTGCAGCCTTACTTCCCGGCAGGTCTCGAAGTTGTCTATCCATATGACACGACAACTTTTATCAGAATATCAATCGAAGAGGTGGTATACACCTTGGTTGAGGCCGTTATCCTGGTCTTCCTGGTGATGTTTCTCTTTTTGCAAAATTTCCGGGCAACCATCATCCCGACAATTGCCGTACCGGTCGTTCTGCTTGGTACCTTCGGTGTCATGGCTGCCTTTGGTTTTTCCATTAACACCCTGACCATGTTTGGGCTGGTGCTGGCTATCGGTCTACTGGTCGATGATGCCATCGTTGTGGTTGAGAACGTCGAGCGGATCATGGAAACCGAAGGTTTACCGCCTCTGGAGGCGACCAGGAAATCGATGAAGCAAATTACCCCCGCGCTTATCGGTATTGCTCTGGTGCTCTCAGCTGTTTTTGTGCCCATGGCCTTTTTCGGCGGTTCAACCGGTGCCATCTACCGTCAGTTCTCTCTGACCATTGTTTCGGCGATGGCCCTTTCAGTAATTGTTGCTCTTATTCTTACCCCGGCACTTTGCGCCACCATGCTGAAACCGGTGAAGGCTGGGCAGCATCATGACAAAGGCGGCTTTTCCGGCTGGTTTAACCGGATGTTTTTACGCAATACCAGCAGATACGGCAGAAGTGTCGCCTATATGATTAAACGCACGGGCCGGTTCGGATTCATCTACTTTCTGCTTATCGGCGGGACGATATTTATTTTTACCAAATTGCCCACCTCATTTCTGCCAACCGAGGACCAGGGTGTTTTTCTTTCCATGGTGCAGCTGCCGACAGGTGCTACCCAACAACGAACCCAGGCGGTCCTTGATAAGGTGCGGGATTATTATTTGATTCAGGAAAAGAAGAATATCAGGACCGCCTTCACCGTTGCCGGTTTCAGCTTCGCCGGAACCGGTCAGAATATGGGTATGGTCTTTGTGCAGATGAAGGATTGGAGCGAGCGAAAAGGCAAGGGGCAGTCTGTTAATGCCATCATCGGCAGAGCCATGGGGTATTTCACCACGATCAAGGAGGCACAGGTCTATGCCTTCAATCTGCCGGCAATAATGGGGCTCGGCACATCAACCGGTTTCGATTTCTACCTGGAGGATCGCGGTGGCATCGGGCACGAAAAGTTGATCGAGGCGAGAAATCAGCTGCTTGGCATGGCGGCGCAGAATCCCAATCTTGCCCGTGTTCGCCCCAACGGCATGGAAGACACCCCTCAATATAATATTGATATAGATTTTGAGAAGGCCATGGCGCAGGGGATTTCTGTCAGCGACATCAACACTACTCTTTCCACCGCCTGGGGTTCAAACTATGTAAACGACTTTGTTCAGAATGGCCGGATCAAGAAGGTGTATCTCCAGGCCGATGCGCCGTACCGCATGCAGCCTGAAGATATCGAGCAGTGGTATGTCAGAAACAGCGGTGGTGAGATGGTGCCGTTCACAACATTTGCTTCCGGCCATTGGAGTTTTGGTTCTCCGAGGCTGGAAAGATTCAACGGCAACCCTGCTGTTGAAATCCAGGGAGAAGCTGCTCCGGGCCAATCCAGTGGTGATGCCATGGCAACGATAGCTAAGCTGGTCTCACAGCTACCAGCCGGCATCGGTTACGAGTGGACCGGCAGCTCTTTTCAGGAGCAGGAGTCCGGGGCACAGGCTCCGGGACTCTATGCCATTTCGATCCTGGTCGTTTTTCTCTGCCTGGCGGCGTTGTATGAAAGCTGGTCGGTGCCATTTTCCGTTATGCTGGCTGTGCCTCTCGGGGTTCTCGGAGCCCTGGTGGCGACATATCTGCGTGGTATGGAAAATGATGTGTACTTCCAGGTGGGTCTGCTGACAACCATAGGCCTGTCGGCTAAAAACGCCATTCTGATCGTTGAGTTTGCCAAGTCGCAATATGACGAGGGGACCGATCTTGTTACGGCGACGGTAGAGGCATGCCGGATGCGTCTTCGTCCGATCCTGATGACCTCGTTTGCCTTTATGCTGGGGGTTTTACCGCTGGCGATCAGTACGGGGGCCGGCGCCAACAGCAGGCATGCGATCGGTACCGGGGTTCTTGGCGGCATGCTGTCGGCAACGGTGTTGGCTATCTTTTTTATTCCACTGTTTTTTGTCGTGGTTATGCGTTTGTTTCGAACACGCCAGGCAAAGCAGAATGTTGTTGCTTTGACGAAGGAGTGCTGATGGTTATGGATAGGCAATTTAAAAAACTCATTACTGGGGCGCTGTGTGTTCTTTTAAGCGGCTGCTCTTTGACTCCGGAGTATCAGCGGCCGGAGTTGCCGGTAGCTGATACTTTTGCCGGTAAGTACCTCGCCAAGGTACCTTCTCTTGCAGGCAATCAGCAATAGAACAATGTTTCTGATCTCGGTTGGCACGATGTATTTGTCGATCCCGGTTTGCAGCAACTTATTGAAACGGCATTGCGCAATAACCCTGATCTTCGCGAGACAGCGCTTAATGTGGAATCGTACCAGGCGCAATACCGTATCCAACGTTCTGCGCAGTTCCCGAGTGTAACGGGGGATGGCTATGGTTTAAAGCAGCGTACACTCAGTGGATCAGGATACAGTACCGGAGAGACCTATTTACTGGAGGTTGGGATTACTTCCTATGAACTTGACCTTTACGGTCGCATTCGAAATCTTAAGGACCAGGCTCTTGAACAATACCTGGCCATGGAAGAAACGCAAAAAAGTGTAACAATCAGCTTGATCGCCGAAATTGCCAAATCTTATCTGACCTGGCTTGCAGATCGTGAACTGCTGCAGATTTCAGAAGATACTCAAAAAGTTGAAGAAGAGTCCTATGAACTTGTCCGGCAGCGTGTTCAGGGCGGCATAGCCAACGAACTGGATCTGGCCCAGGCACGAACAAGCCTGGAGACAGTAAAGGCAAACCTGGCAATGTACCGCAGGAGAGTTGCCCAGGACTATAATTATATGAATTTGCTTGCCGGAACATCATTGCCGGATACCGTGCTGAGTGAGAAAGGACTCTTGACAGACGTGGCACCTCTTGCCGTCATGCCGCCGACACTTTCATCCGCTGTCTTGTTGCAAAGACCTGATATTATGGCTGCGGAGCATGAATTGAAAGGAGCGAACGCCAATATCGGGGCGGCCAGGGCAGCATTTTTCCCAACGGTCAGTCTCTCCGCCTCGGCAGGTGTGATCAACTCAGATCTTTCCAATCTTTTTGATGGTGACATCTGGCGCCTGGCTGTTTTCACCAGCTATCAATTTGCCGATATTTACCGCTGGAAAACTCCAGGCGGAACTCGATGTGGCAAAAATAGAAAAAGATATGTACGTGGTTCGCTACCAAAAGGCAATTCAAGCAGCCTTTCAGGAAGTGTCGGACTCCCTGGTAGGCATAGAAACCTATGACCAGCAGGTGTTTGCCCAAAAAGCCAACCTTGATGCAAACGAACAATATTTCAGTCATGCCCGGAATCGCTACCAGGAGGGTGTGGACAGTTTCCTGACCTTACTGGATGCACAGCGTTCACTTTATAGATCAAGACAGGAGTATCTTATTCTAAAGCTGGCTCAGCTGGCGAATCAGGTGAACCTCTATAAAGTCCTTGGCGGCGGCTGGAAAAGAGACACCGAATAGCTAACGAACTCACTATGGCAAGAAAAACAAAAGAAGAAGCCTTTAAGACCCGCGAAGCCATACTGGATGCGGCAGTGCAGCTATTTTCAGTTGAGGGTGTATCCCGTACCACTCTTGCCAATATTGCCAAAGCAGCCGGTGTCACCAGGGGGGCCATTTACTGGCATTTCAAGAATAAGGAGGATATCCTTGGTGCGCTGTGGGGACAGATCCTCCTGCCATTCGAGCCTCTTGGCCGGATCAGTGAAAATCTGGATACGCCCGATCCTCTTGGTACTTTGAAGCGAGCACATATTGCTTTTTTTCAAAGTCTGAAAAACAATCCTCGTCGTCTGCAGCTCCTGCAAATTCTGTTGAGTAAATGTGAAATGGTGGCGGATGCGGGTCCCCAGTACTCCCAGAGAGTCAATCACCTGCTTGCTGGACTGCAAAAGACTGAAATCGTACTGCGAAATGCAGTCAGGCAGGGACAGTTACCAAAGAATTTTGATGTCCGGATGGGGAGTATTGCCTCCATTTCCTTTATCAGCGGTTTGATAGATAATTTGATATTGTTTCCTCAATTCATAGATCTCGATACGGAAATTCCGGTTTTACTCGATGGGCTGATACAGATGCTTCGCGCCGGTTTCCTTCCTTCGGATAAGAAGGCTGATCCGGGTCTTTCATCACGCTTATAGCTTTATGGGTTTTGACCTGCGCCAGCGTCCTGGATGAGGGCAACGTCTTTGCATCCAGGGAAAAATCACCGTGAACGCCTTGTTTTTCCTGTTGTAATCAGATTATTTCCTTCTCAAAGGGGCAGGGCGCTTTTCTGTAGATATTCCCTCAATAGTCAATAGCTTTGCGAACCTGCTCTGTAAAATGGAATGTGAGTTAAGCCGCATTTTTAAATCAGGGCTATTCCAAAAATTTGTGGCAGGACCAATCCGATCAATAAGGCTTTTTACCGACAAGATTTCCTGCGGGGGAGTAGTTGCATACCCAAATTTGGGAATTATCGCTACACACCGCATTGCCGCAGCCTATTTGCGTTGTGGCTTTCCAAATAATCTGGGTGTAGTGTCCGCAGACCTTGCCCGGAGTACAGGTGTTGGTGACATAAGAGTAATTGTCTTTTTCACTGCCCCAGAAGTCGATTACTTGCGTCGGCGTAATTGCTTGCAGTTTGCTGGTGCCGCTGGAATAGATTATGGCGCTGGTCCAGTATAAATTTTCGCCAAGTCCTGCAGCATGACTATGTCCGGGATTGCAGTCTTGAGTGGTTTTCAGCTTGTCAGCATAGGCCTGGGCGGTTATTGCCAGTGAGGCCGACCAGCGCAGCTCAGGTGTACCGACCATGGAGCGGTATTTATTATGAGCTTGGACGATCTCCGATTGTTGTGCCGCATCAAGTGCGTAGGCAGTGTTTAATGCAAATGCGCTTAGAGTTATTACTAAAGTTGATTTGAATTGCATGGTTATGCCACTTGTTGCCTTATTTTTTACATCAGTGATAGCATAATCATCCCTTATGCTTTTCGAACCCCTCTATTTTTCGCACGTCGCCAGTGCACTCTGATCGTTTGACCCGAATGTTTCTCCTGCTGCATCGGGCTGCTGATCTCCTGCCTTTGCGAGTCCGCGCATGGACTCAATCGTGCGCAAATTAGTGACATGCGTCAATACCTTCCGGCGGCGTATCGGCTTCGTTATAGTTGATGTCATCCCTGATGATGAGAAAGACATCCGTATCCTTCACCTCAAAAATAATGATAGTCCGGTTCCATTTGTATCGTCACTAATAAAAGTTGCCGGATTAAGAGCTACCGAACATTTTATGCGTGTGTTGATCTTCGGCGATACATCCAGTTGATAAAAGGTCGCAGGTGCCAAATGATGGTGATCTGTTAAGTGCATGTCATGTTGGGGCCCGCTTAATAAACAATGATGTGTTGTTCAAACATGAGGGAAGGTTCTTTTACTCCTTCTCTCCGAAAAATGTAGCAGATCATTGGAGAAAGGTATAAAACCGTATAGAATGGGCTTGTTGTTTCAGTCTCTCCGGGACATAAGACTCCCTGCCGCCGGATCGGCGGGAAGGTTGACCGGCCAACAGACAGTACCAGGCAGGAGAAGCAGGCATGTGGCGCCACCTCTTTCGAAAAAAGATGAGTCAGTCCGTGAGCGGGGCGCAGGAAATTGATATCTGGCGGGTCAAGGCTCTCTTCAATAATTTCAGAAAAATTCTGCAGCTCAACACCCTGGTATTTGAACAGATCGCAGCAATGGACCGTGCTCTCGGGGGAGAATATATCTTCGACCAGAACTTTCTGGAAGAGTCTGTCCGTACCATTGCCAGTCATGTGCACCATGTTACCTACAATCTCAATGCCCTGACCAACAATGGCTATATCCCGCTTTATGACCGGTACCAGGAGATCCGGATCATTCTCGATGATATCCTTGCCGGTAACACTAAAGTCCTCGCCTGTCCTCCGGTTCTCCCTCTTGATTCCCTGAGCTGGGAGCTTGAACCGCTGGTTGGCATTGATCTTGTCTGCTTAGCTGAGCTGCGTCACCATCCCGGGATTAAAGCACGTGACGGCCTGGTGATTTCAAGTGATGCCACCCGGGCCATACTGAATAACACAACCTACGCGGCCCCATCCGCAACAGAACTGTCCATCGATCTGGTGACAGAGAGTCTGCGCAGTTCCCTGCAGCTCATGCTGACGGGACAATTCAGACCGCTCCTTTCCATCTCTGCCACCCGTCTCGATGGGTTGCCGGGAGACCCCCGTGATCTCGGGAAGTTTTTGCTCAAAGAGGACGGTAGTGGCAGCCTGGTAGTGCTGGCGGAAGATTCCCTTCCCCTTGAACAGGCAACCGGCAGTCCCAGCCCGAGCTCACCATCACCGAAAGAAACTATCGGCCGCGACAGTGCAGACAGCGGCCTCGAAGATCTTTTTCTGAAAGGAATAACCCGTATAATCACCATCGCTGCGGAGCGATGTCACACGCTTTACCCGGATACCGAGCCTCATTTTGCACTCTTTCTCCGACCCGCATCTAACGCTCTCATCCGGGGCTCCATCACAACCAGAGCCGTCAACAAGACGCCCACACCACTGCTGACGGTCACTTCATGGCTTCCCGGAAACAGACAGGAGATGGATATCCACCAGCTGCGGCGGATTTTCCCCTTTGATTTAGTTTCTTCAACGGTGACACCGAAAAGCATGGATCATCCCTTCCCTGATGGTCTGCAGGCCACCAGCACCGCGCCCGAATACCGACACTTCCGACGTGGTTCCGCCACCATCCTGCCCCGGGATATCCAGGCCCTGGCAGAAACGGCCATGACCCTGGAGAGGATCATGGGAGTCCCGGTGATCATGCATTGGGAATATCTGGAGAATGGCAAATTCGTGGTTACCAGGCTTTTTCCCTACCTGGAAAAACCTGCAAAGCCTACCGCCCTTGAACTCAAGCAGGAAATGAAGAATGCCACCATCCTTGGCGAAGGTGGCCAGGTTGTCCAGTCCGGTGTTGCTGCCGGTACCGTTTTCCATGTGACCCAGGATACCAACCTCAACGATTTCCCCATCGGCGGTGTCGCGGTGGCGCCCATTGCCACCCCGCAGCTCACCCCCATTCTCCACCGGGCCTCAGCTGTGCTCACCGAACATGGCAACCCGATCGGCCACCTGGCTACGGTGGCCCGGGAGATCAGTCTGCCGACAGTGTTCGGCCTTCCCGGCATTCTTGAACAACTGCCCAACGGAACAGAGGTCACGGTGGATGCCGGTCAGGGCTGTGTCTATAAAGGAGTCCTCAACCATCTTCTGCAGCAGGGCAACAGTGAAAACAGCTTTTCTCCTATCGATCCTGAATATCGGGTCCTGCGCAGGTTGTTGCGATTCATCTCTCCACTCAAGCTGGTCAACCCGGATGACCCTCATTTTTCTGCGCAGAACTGTCGTTCCTTTCATGACATTATTCATTTCTGCCATGAAATGGCCGTCGATGAGCTGGCCCATTTCCAGGAACGACGGCCGGGCCTGAGAGGCATTCGCACAACACGGCTTCAACTGCCGGGGCAGATGAATATCAATCTGCTGGATATCGGTGGCGGTCTTCCGGATGGCCCGGTACAGCAATTGGGTCCCGCCGACATCCTTTCGGAGCCGTTCGCCATTTTCCTGGACGGGTTGCTGCATCCCCAGGCCGCAGGCGAGGATCTGCCAACACTGGGCATACGGGATATCATCTCTTCCATTCCCAGGACCTCACGACTCAGCAGCGTATCTCCTGAAATGTCCGGTGACAACCTGGCCATCCTCAGCCAGGAATACATGAATCTGAGTCTGCGGCTGGGCTACCATTTCAGTGTCATTGATGCCCATCTTGCAAATGACCGGCTCCGCAACTATATCTACTTCCGGTTTGTCGGCGGGCTCGCCGACCAGACCAGACGTGCACGACGGGCGCTGTTCATCAGCGACGTGCTGGGAGCAATGGACTTCAAGGTCTTCTGGAAAGGTGACCTCGTCGTCGGCCGGATGAAATTTGAAGAAAAGAATGTCCTGCGCTCGGCCCTTTTTATCCTCGGTGCCCTGACCACCTATTCCCGACAACGGGATACCAGCCTCTACAGCGATGAGTTGGGCAGGGAGCTCTTTGATCGATTTGCCGACACGTTTCTCCTGCCTTTCGGCAAGAATTCGGCGACTCACCGCAGCCTGCGCAACGCAGCGCAATCAAATCCAGCAGGCAGACTGAGAAAATCACCAGTTTTCATCCCTCCAACTCAGCAATCAGGAGAAGAGTCATGAAACTGGTCAATCCTCTGAAAAAAGTCATTGAAGCCTTCCAGAACCATAAGCAGCAGAAGGAAGCATTCGCCATCCATAACCTCAAGGCTCGTTATCATGCTTTCCGTATCTTTCTCGAAAATAACGGTATCGCCCTGGAACACATTGCCCATATTGACACCCAGCTGATCAGGGGAGAGACCGATGAGGTTCGCCGGCTGACAGAAGCACTTATCAGCACCACCGCCGAGCTGGTCGATGGCCTCAACCTCCTGTCAAACGATGCACATGCTTCCCTCTACCGATTTCATGGTCAACTGGCGGAAAAGGCCCTCGCTCAACTCGACACCTTGCGGGATATAAGACGGGAGGGTTACTGTATTCCTCTGGACACCCTGCGCAGAGACGCGGCAGGAACTGCTGGAATCAAAGCTGCCAACCTGGCCCGACTGCGACGTCTGACTTTGCCGGTGCCCGATGGCTTTGTCTGTACAACTGCCGGGACCAAGCGTTTCCTCTACATGGATAAACTTGCCGCGGATATCCGCAGATTGCTGCGGGACCTGGAACGTGGCCAGAGCGATTTCAACCTTGCCGCAGACAAAATCACCAGAAGGATTCTCGATGCGCCGCTTCCGGACGATCTGGCCCGGGATCTGGAGAAAAACTACCAACTCCTCGAAGAAAGGACAGGAGGAGCAGCGAAGGGAAACCTTTCCTCTTGCCATCTCCGTACGCAGCAGCGGGGTGTCCGAGGATGGGGTGAAACACTCTTTTGCCGGACAATATACCTCGATCCTCAACGTCATTGGCCGGCAATCACTCCTGGTAGCCTACAAGGAGGTTATCGCCAGCGGCTTCAGCGCCAGAGCCATCTCTTATCGATTTAATGCGGGACTTCCCCCGCTTGATTTTGACCTTGCCGTTCTCTGCCAGGTTATGGTGGATGTCGACTGTGCCGGAGTCCTTTTCACCGTTGACCCATCGGAACCGGAAAACGGCAGGATGCTGATCAGCTGTGTGCCGGGACTTGGCACCCAGGCGGTAGGAGGCTCATCACCGGCGGATCTTTATCGTCCGCACCGCTCGGTTCTGCCCAACGAAACAGATTCCATTCCAGAAGCGGGGAAGACGAAAATCCGCGACATCAGCAGTATCGAAGCGGAGATCATGGACCAGGCCGAGATAGGAGAAAAAACCGTCCGGGAGGTGGCAAAAAAAGGGGGTGGCGTCAAACTGGAACAACTTTCTGCCGCCGAAGCAGGTCAACCACTGCTGGAAGTGGCTACCATCTATGAACTGATGCGCTATGGACAACTCCTGGAAAATATCTGGGGCATGGCCCAGGATATTGAATGGGCATTTTCACGTACCTCCGGATTATCGCTTCTCCAGTCAAGACCGCTCAGGCTCGCTTCGAAGGGCCGTCGTAATCCATCCCACGATACGGCGAATCGCCTGCTCTCCGGCACCTGTGCTTCCTCCGGCAAGGTCATTGGCTGTGTGCGCCTCGCCCTCTCCCTGGCGGACCTCATGGCCCTCGGCAAGGATGAGAATAATGTCCTTAACCAACAGCCGACCGTCCTCGTTCTTTCCCAGAGCATCGTCGATGCCTCCCATCTCTTTGCCCAATGCTTTGGTGCCATCGTCGATATAGGTAATCCGACGGACCATCTCTCCTGTGTGGCAAGAGAACTGGGAATCCCCATGCTCACCGGTACCCGTCATGCCTCCACAACGCTTGTCAATGACCAGTGGATCATTCTCGACGCCGACGACGGGACCGTGCGGGAGGCTCCGGAATCGGTGCGCGAGGCTGCCATCGAGGCCTTCAAAAAGCTCGGGAAGAGGAGGAAGGGCAAAACCAACGATCTGTTGACCAGCCTGCGGGCGGAGACTATTTCTCCGGAACGCGAAGCTTTGCGTAAACTGATTGTTCCTCTCAATCTGACAGATGCCTACGGTTCGACCTTTTCCCTGCTTGAATGCCGATCACTGCACGACATCATACGCTATTCCCATGAAATGGCAGTGATGGCGATGTTCGATACCGGTGACATGGTTATGGATTTCGCGGGCAGCCTGCTGCGCCCCCTTAACATTGGCGTACCGTTATCATTTCTGGTTATCGACCTCGGCGGCGGTCTGTGCAGGACAGAAGAGAGTTTCCTCAGAAAGCAACTGGCCTTTCACAAGCCCCTGGGAAGAGAAGATGTCCTCTCCATTCCCCTTGCAGCACTCTGCGACGGACTCATGACTCCCGGTCTGAGCTGGCATTCCGCTCCCGATGATGCGGCAATGGGCAATATCATGTCTCAGACCATGCTGAACGGCCGGGGACGCAGGCCGGCCGGATCCTTTAATTACGCCCTGGTGGCGCGGGACTATATCAATCTCAATGCCCGGGTCGAATTCCATTTTGCCATGCTGGATGCGATCTGCGGTCGGGATACCCATGCCAATTATATCCGCTTCCGTTTCAAGGGCGGTGGGGCAGGCCGGGAACGGGGCCACCGTCGTGCCCTTTTTCTCCAGCACGTCCTGGAAAAAAACGGGTTTTACACGACGGTGATTGAAGACCTCATCACGGCCACCTTGACCGGGGCATCGAAGGAAATCGTCCATGAGCGGCTAATAATGATCGGACGGTTACTTGGATTCAGCCGATTCCTTGACGGGGTAATGAGCGATGACACCACCCCGATTTCCATGGCAGAAGAGTTTCTGGCCGGCAATTTCAGTACAAGAGATAACGAAGGCTTCTCAGGCGTGGAAGAATCGGAGCGCGGGTAATTCCACGGCGGTCAGCATATTGCCGTATACAGCACCCGTATCGATACAGATGCGGTCGGCCAGAACCAGCGGTGAGGCAAAGGGAATATGTCCGAAAACAATAACGGTATCGATGGCAGTTGTCTGATCCTTGGCGAGACGCCTGCTGGAGAGCAACCCTGTCTCCATGACGTAGTTTTGCATTCTGCCCTCCGACTCCTTCATTGGGCAGCGAAGCGTCTGCTCGTTAATATCGGCGTGAATAAAGAGATAGTCATCCTGAAGATGGAAAAATTTCAGCGTATGCAGAAATTCCCGGTGCTCCGGCGGGAAACAACCAAGCCCAATGAGTGAATTAACCCTGGAGGCATAGCTTTCAACGGTTGCCTCGACCCCCATATCCCGAAGCGCCCGCAGGGAGTCCACATGCCCGGTAGCACTGTATTCAAGCAGTTCCTGTTCGTGGTTTCCCTTGAGAAAATGGATATCCGCACAGCTCTCTTTCAACTCGACCAGAATATCGAGTACACCTTTTGCGTCCGGTCCACGGTTGATATAGTCCCCGAGAAAGACCAGCGTATCCCGCTGTCGGTCGTAGGGAATGCGATCAAGCAATGTGGCAAGCTGCCGGGCGCAGCCATGAATATCGCCTATGGCGAAGATTTTACGCTGGGACACACACCTCTCTCCGGACAATCAGTTTCTTGTGATTCACGTGTTCCAGGACAACCATCCGCCATGAAGCCATCCTTTATCCTGCCACAGAACCTTTTCCGCCACAAGCGCAGAATTCCAGGACAGCATCCGGCAATGCAGGCGGTCATTCCGGCCTGGCCCGGATATTTTGGAATCAGAATTGCGTTATTCCTCTGCAAGGATGAAGGGACTAGGCGCTCTGCCCTATGCCGGGGAAGCATCCGATGAGAAAACAGGTAGTTTGCTGCACTCTTTAAAAAGATGATTCTTGCAGTTCCGACAAATCATCTCGTCCGCTTCCGGAATAATTTTTGCGATAGCATCCTTCTGGCTGGCAAAGATATGCTCTTTGCCGATAATATCGAGGTATCCTCCACGCTCTAAAACACTATATGCCTGGGGCTGAAATTCACAGAGATACAGCCCTCCCCGTTGAGCACGACGGCGTCGTGCTTCCTGGGCAAGCAATTCCGCACCGGCAACATCGATAAAGTTAATCCCGCAGCCGAGAATCAGCACGTTGCGTTTTCGCATCAGACTCTTGTCGATATTGTACAGGTAATCGCTGACATGATTGACCGCACCGAAAAACAGCGGACCTTCAATACGGATAACCTTCAGATACTGGCATTCGAGACTCCGTTTCTATGAGTAACGGGCCCGCAGTATCGGTATTCGGCACGAGGTTGGCAATGCGCGGATGCGCGGTACGGTTCAGGTAGAGCACCAGAGACAGCAATACTCCAGCATAAATGGCAAATTCCAGGTCCAAAAACAGCGTGGCAAGGAAGGTGACCAGCAGCACGGCCGTTTCCTCTTTGCTGGTTCTTATTATTGTCTGAATATGGCCTACGTCAATCAGGTGATAGGCCACCATCAGGATGATTCCGCCCATGGCGGCAATGGGCAGATAGGCTGTAAGGGGTGCCACCAGCAACAGGATGCAGGGCCAGCAACATCGCTGCAAAAACAGCAGAAAGAGGGGTAATGGCACCTGCCTGGTAGTTGAGACCGGATCGCGTAAAAGATCCCGAACCGGCATAGCTGGAAAAAAAGCTGCCGATAATATTGGACAGACCCTGCCCGATAAATTCCTGGTTGCCATCAATCGGCTGGTGAGATTTGGCAGCAATGGATCTGCCTATGGACAACGCCTCGATAAGGCCGAGAAGAGCCACAGCCAGGGCCTTGGGTGCCAGTTCACGGACAGTCTCAAAAGAAAAATCCGGCATCGACAGCGGCGGTAACCTGGCCGGCATCTGTCCGACGAGGCTGATGCCGTGCTGACTGCCATTGATAACAAGGCAGAGCACGCTGCCGATGATCATGGCAAAGAGCATTCCCGGCCAGCGTGGTATTTTGGCTCGAAAAAAAACCGCAGACAGCAGCGTGACCATGGCCACAGCAAACACATAGAGATTGACCTGATCCAGCATGCCGAGAATCTTTAACCAGACCTCAAGAAAGTCATGACTGCCGGGCAATGTAAGACCAAGTACATGCTTCAACTGACTCGTGGCGATGAGGATCGCCGCCCCTGAGGTGAAACCGACAACGACGGAATGCGAGACGAAATTGACCAGCGTCCCCAGTCTGGCCAAGCCAAATACCAGCTGATACACCCCGGCCATGAGGGTCAAGGTCAAAACAAGCCGGATATATTCTGCAGAACCCGGTTCAGCGAAGGGACTGACCGAACTGAACACAACGATGGAAATAGCCGTTGTCGGACCGGATATCAAATGCAGGGAAGAGCCAAAAAGCGCTGCCACAATGGGGGTAACTATGGCCGTGTAGAGTCCGTATTCCGGAGGAAGCCCGGCAATCATGGCAAAGGCCACACCTTGAGGAAGGACGATGACCGCCCCGGTCAATCCGGCCAGAAGATCAGCCTTTAAGGTGTCCCAACCGATAAAATTCCACCAGCGCAGAAACGGAAACAGCCTGCGCCACCGGGATCTGGTTCCGGCTGGCTGAAGTTTTCAAATTATACCTGTTTGTCATGTTCTCTTATGCCTCTTGCCAACTCTTTGTATTATCTTCAATCTTCAACCATAAAGGGAACAATGTTAACCTGAATATGTTTCACCCCGTCAACTTTTTCCGCCAGACGTTTGACCTTTTCGATGATGTTTTTTTCATCGGCCAGCGATCCACGAACATTGATAAACACCTCTCCATTACCGGAATCGACGACGACCTTTGGAAAGACCTTCACCAGGGAGGCTTCGACCTGGGCGGAGAGGGCTTCATCGGCAAGCATGCGGAGACTCTCGGGGGTACTTTTGAAACAGGGTTGTTCCACGGCATGAAGAATAATGGAAACGGCCTGATCAACGCTCATGTTGCCGATATGCAGTATCATATCATAGAGCTGAGCATTCCAGGAATCCTGGCCAAAAATCTGCAGCCCCCATCTTCTCCGTTCCTCATCATCGTTTACCAGCATCATGCGGGCTTCGTCAGCCGGGATATTTTCGCGTATCATTTCCTCACGGACACGATCCTCAAGGTTGGCACTGATTCTGACCTTGAGAACATGGGGAAACTGTTGCAGAAAGAAATGACTGCCCAAGCCATGAAAAACAACATTATCCCGCTGCAGATGGGTAAGGAGAGATGCCCGAAAAAAGGCGATGAATCTCTCTTTGCCGGAGGTAAACCGGTCCAGAATGGTTGGCGCATCATGAATGGCTCGAACAAGTTTCAGTTCAGGAATATTAAATTGTTCTGATGCTTCAAGAATGATTTCCCGCGATATACACTCATAATTGAGTGCCCGGGCCAGCTTTTCGGCAACTTCCTTACCTCGACTGTAAGAACCTCGTGATATGGTAATAATTGACATGGTAGGTATCTCCGCATTCCATTACAATCGATTTCCCGAGAGAAATACCAGCAACGGTGAATTCCCTTCTTCATGGACGCTTTCTGCAAATATATCGAATATCCGAAGAGTGATTCAATGTCAAACCTCCTCTCCATTTCTTTGTAAGGAAATGCCGCTGAGGGAGGAGGATGATGGTATCTCCTGTAATACAATGTAATCAACCTTGAATATTACAAGTATTGATTGACTCGCGCAACTATGTAAGAATTTAATGATATTCTTTAGCTGTTTTTATTGCAAGACATTCCTCGCAGCTCCGCTGGCTTCCAGGTATCAGTCAATGGAAAAACGGCCAGGGAAAACGAATATCCCCTTTTCAGCCCGCTCGGTGACAATTTCGGGGACAGTATACTGAATTGTTGTTGCAATGATCTTGGCAGGAGATCTATTCCTAAAGGAAGAGGAGGTAACCGTCTCTCAAGGTATGCCCCTTGCTCTCACTGTAACCAGGCCATCCCTTTGCCGGAAGGCTGCAAGCAGTTACTCAACAAGCTTACGCTGCCGGCTGGCAGACTATCTCGCAAACAGGGTGCTATTAATTACCCTTTCAGCGACTGAACTTGCCCCTCGAACAAACAGCAATTTTCCACCTATACCATCAAACAAACATCGAGCCCCATGTTCATAAGGGTGCCTTGAATAATTGCCTTTTCCCCCGATCACTTGGTTATGCTCGAAATTTTCTCTTCTAATTATCAATTATAGGCACCTCAATGGCACTTCTTTCAGAAGGCCTATCGGTAAAATTTCTTGCACGCCTTGATCTCGATCGAATAATCAAATTATTCAAGTTGGTCATATATAGTTACCGTTCATTCTGACAAACTGTTGAAGGTAAATTTGTTCTTGCGGAGCTCGGGTCTATTACCCCGCCGCTTGCGGCGTGATAGTTTATTTCCGCCGCTGATGAATTGGAATAAAGTGTGCCAACCGTAATATTAAGGTTGGGGAGAGAGTTCACAGGGACGATAGACTCAGAGCTCGGGATGATGTGAGGCAGATTCAATCAGGTGGCCGGCGGAGAGGTTACTTTACATTATATTCTTTGTGTTTTTTTTGAGCATTATGGTAAATATTAAGCGCTGCTTCTGGTCTTCTACCCTCTTTTGATCAGGGAGATTGCGTTTTCTCGGGAATAGCTTTTTATTTCAATCATTCATAATTATTAAATGATTTGAGCGATAAGTATGTTTGGATTGACTTACGTTGGTCGGCCCGCTAAGGTGATTCCGGCTGTGCGGCCAAGATCTGCTTAATTGGTAACCTATGAGGAGGGAGTATGCTGATGAAAAGAATTGCTTTATTTGTTTTGACTGCCATGCTGGCAGTAGGCTTTTTCGCTGCCCCGGCTGTGGCGGGGAAAAAAGATGACACCCTGAACGTCGCCTTTGAAAAAGAACTGGAGAGCCTCGACTGGTATTTCAACACGGCCCGTGAGGGTATCGTCGTTTCCAGGCATGTGTATGACCAGCTGATTTTTCGCGATCCGGTAACCTACGAGTACAAACCGCTGCTGGCCACTTCCTGGAAATTTATTAGCGATACCGTGCTGGAACTCGAACTCCGCAAAGGTGTAACCTTTCACAACGGGGCCAAATTCAGTGCGGACGACGTGGTTTACGTGTTCAACTATGCGGCCAATCCCGACAACAAGGTCAAGTATTGGAGTTTCGTCAACTGGATCAAGGAAGTAAAAAAGATTGACGACTACAAGATCCAGATCATCATGAACGAACCCTTCCCGGCAGCCCTTGAATACCTGTCCAACGCGCTTCCTGTCTATCCCAAAGACTATTACGCCGAGGTTGGGCCGAAAGGATTCGGCGTCAAGCCGATAGGAACCGGTCCCTATAAGGTTACTTCTGTCGAACCCGGCAAGAAGATCGTACTGGAAAAAAATGAAAACTATTTCGAGGGCAGCCCCAAAGGCAAACCTGCCATAGGCAAAATCGTCTGGCGCACCATGGGAGAGGTGAACACCAAGATGGCTGAACTGATGACCGGCGGACTTGACTGGTGCTGGTTTATTCCCCAGGACCAGGCCAAGAAGCTGGCCGAAAACCCCAATCTTGTAGTAGTAGGAGCCGAGACCATGCGGGTTGGCTTCCTGTTCATGGATTCAGCCAACCGCAGCAAGGATTCATTTCCGAGCAACCCGTTTCTGGACGTAAAAGTCCGCAAAGCGGTAAACTATGCCATCAACAGGGACGAGATTGCAAAATTTCTGGTAGGTGACAGGTTCCCGCCCGGTTTATGCGACCTGCTACCCCTCCCAGTTCGGCTGTACGGATCAGGTAACCAAGTATGAATACAACCCCGAGGAAGCAAAAAAACTACTGGCCGAGGCCGGTTACCCGGATGGTTTCACCTTCGACTTCTTTATCTATCGTGACCGGCCCTATGCTGAGGCCATGGTCGGCGATCTGGCCAAGGTGGGCATCAAGGCCAACCTCACCCAGCTCCAGTATTCGGCTATGCGGGAAAAGGCTGAGGCCGGAAAAGTACAGTTGGCTTTCTGGACCTGGGGATCGAACTCCCTCAACGACGTTTCCGCCTTCATCGGCTATTGGCTTGCGGGCACAAGTGACGACATGGCCATGGACCAGGAAGTAATCGATCTGATCAACGCGGCAAAAACCGAGATGGATGTGAAGAAGCGTGAAGGGATGTACCATAAGGCTCTGCAACTCATTGCCGAGCGGGCTCTTACCGCACCTATGTTCACCTATGTGAACAATAATGCCTTCACCAAGGAACTTGATTTTACTCCTTATCCGGATGCGGTTCCCCGGTTCTACTTTTCCAAGTGGAAATAATCGGTCCTGTACAGCAAATAGTCCTTTGCGCGGCCTCCTTGCGGAGGCCGCGTCTTTTTCCGGGTAACCCTCTAAAGAAAAGACATCTTTAAAGATAATCGGTGAATTGCAGCCATGCTCATTTACATATTAAAACGGATGGGGCTTGCTCTCGCGGTAGCAGTTGCCGTGTCAATGGTCAGCTTCATGCTCCTCAGGATGTCGGGGGATCCGGCCATCGCACTTGCCGGTGAAAATGCCTCCAGTGAAGAGATCGAGCATATCCGCGACGCAGTACGGTTTTGATCGTCCCCTGATTATTCAGTACCTGGATTGGGGCATGAAGGCCACCAGCGGAAACCTGGGCGAGTCGCCCTATTTCCATCTGCCCGTCAAGCAGATACTGGGTGACCGTATCGGGGTGACCTTAACTCTGGGCGCCTGCTCGCTCATTTTTGCCCTGGTGATTTCAATCCCCATGGGGGTTCTGGCCGCCATCAGGCCGAACACCTGGTGGGACCGCACGGCCCTGGGTATTTCCGTCGTGGGTCAGGCCATGCCTTCGTTCTGGTTCGGCCTGATCCTGATCATCATCTTCGCCGTTCACCTGAGGATCCTACCGGTTTCCGGTTCAGACAGCTGGAAGCACTATGTGCTGCCCACGATAACCCTGGGTTACTATGCCACTCCGGCCTTCATGCGCCTGCTCCGTTCCGGTATGATGGAGGTACTCGCTTCAGATTATATACGCACCGCCAGGGCCAAGGGGCTGCGCTGGCCCAAAGTTTTGTTCAAACATGCCCTGCGCAATGCGGTCATTCCGGTTGTGTCCCTGGCGGCCGTCCAACTGGGTTTCATGCTCGGCGGTTCCATCGTCGTGGAAAGTGTTTTCGCGCTGCACGGTATCGGTTACCTTGCCTGGGAATCGATCGGCCGTTCCGATCTGCCGGTGGTGCAGGCCATCGTGCTGCTGCTCTCCATGATTTACGTATTTCTGACATTTTTGTCTGATATCCTCAATGCGGTTCTTGATCCCCGTATCAGGATGATGTGATTATGAATACGATAGAGACGATAACAAACGAAAAGGCGAGCGAGCTTGGCATTGAGGTGGTGTTTCCCACTCCCAATCAGATCATGCGTCGCTCCATGCTGCATCACAAGGGCTTTCTGATAGGTGTCACGGTCCTGGTCATCGTCCTTCTGATGGCGGTCCTGGCCCCGGTCATAGCCCCCCATGATCCCTATGAGCAAAGTCTGTCAACGCGGATGCTGCCGACTGTATGGCAGGAAAACGGGAGTTGGGATTATCCGCTCGGTACCGATAACATGGGCAGGGACTACCTGAGCCGGATCATTTACGGTTCGCGGGTTTCCCTGCTGATCGGTTTCGTGGTGATGATTATCGCGGCAAGTATCGGCACCACTCTGGGGCTTCTGGCCGGCTATTTCGGCGGCAAGGTGGATATGGTGGTGAGTTTTCTGATTACCGTTCGTCTGGCCCTGCCGGCGGTTCTGGTCGCCGTGGCGGTCGTCGCCCTGATCGGCGGTTCGACGAAGGTGGTCATCTTCGTGCTCGGGTTTCTGATATGGGATCGCTTCGCGGTAGTAATCAGGGCCTCGACCCAGCAGATCAGGCCAATGGAGTATGTCGCGGCGGCAAAAGCTGCCGGCTGTTCGACGCGCCGAATCATTATCTCCGAGGTCATGCCCAACCTGATGAATAACCTCATTGTCGTCATGACTCTCGAGGTTGCCCGGGCGATATTGCTGGAAGCGGCGCTCTCTTTCCTGGGCATGGGCGTACAGCCGCCGACCCCGTCCTGGGGGTTGATGATCAGTGAGGCCAAGGAATTCATGCTGTTTCAACCCCACCTGATCACCATTCCCGGTATCGCCCTGTTCGTGCTGCTCCTGAGCATGAACCTTCTCGGCGACGGCATCCGCGATGTTACTGCACCGGAGGGCCGCTCATGAAAAAGGTTCTCGAAGTTGAAGGGCTCTTTGTTGATCTCGAGCTGCCGGCCGGCATCCTGCAGGCGGTGCAGAACGTGTCATTTTCAGTGGACCAGGGAGAAACGCTGAGCCTGGTCGGGGAGTCGGGTTGCGGTAAATCACTGACCGCTCTGGCCGTGATGAATCTGCTTCCTCCAAGCGGGAGTTTCAGGGCAAAAAAGATGGAGTTCATGGGCGAGAACCTGCTGGGTCTCAAAGAATCAGGGATGGCCAAGGTCCGTGGCAACAAGATGGCCATGATTTTCCAGGAGCCGATGACTTCCCTTAATCCCTGTTATACCATCGGTAACCAGCTGGAAGAGGCCTTCCTGCAGCACCGCAATGTTCCAGCCCGGGAAGCCAGAGACCGGGCGGTGTATCTGTTGGAAAAGGTAGGTATCACCGCTGCCGCCAGCCGTCTCAATCAGTATCCGCATCAATTGTCCGGCGGCCTGCGTCAGCGGGTGATGATCGCCATGGGGCTGATGTGCGGACCTGCACTGATCATCGCGGATGAACCGACGACCGCTCTCGATGTGACGATTCAGGCCCAGATTCTCGCTCTTCTGCATGCTCTGCAGAAAGAGTTCAACATGGGTCTGATCCTGATCACCCATGATCTCGGGGTGGTGGCCCGCATGGCTGACCGTGTGGCGGTCATGTACTGCGGCCAGGTAGTGGAAACCGGTTTGGCAATGGAGATATTCAATAATCCGAAACATCCCTACACCAGGGGACTCATGGATTGCATTCCGATTCCGGGCAAGATTGAGCCGGGCCAGAAGCTGGGCTCAATTCCCGGCATCGTGCCTACCCCCATCGGGAATCTGCATGGTTGCCTGTTCCGTAATCGTTGTAAGTATTTCCGACCAAAGTGTACCGAAAATATTCCTCTGAGCGAACTGGGACCGGGCAGAGCGGTACGTTGTATCAGCGAGCAGATCAACTCCTAGCACATTCTGACAGGCGGATATGGAGACGAAAATAGTATTGGAGACACGGGACGTAACGAAGACCTATATGGTCAGTGCCGGGGTCATGAAAACGAAAAAACCCCTTCATGCCGTGAGCGGGGTCTCCCTGACCGTGGAAAAAGGCTCGGTGCTGGGGCTGGTTGGTGAATCCGGCTGCGGTAAGAGCACCATGGCCAAAATGATCCTTGGCCTGGAAAACACCACCAGCGGGGAGATTTTTCTGGGCGGGCGGGCACTGTCCCGTTTTGGTCCCAAGGAGATTGCCCGGCTCGTACAGCCGGTTTTTCAGGATCCTTATGCTTCCCTGAATCCCAGGAAAAGTATTGGCAGTATCATCTCTCTTCCCCTGAGGGCGCTAAAGGTGGGTTCTTCGAAGGATTGGGATCAGAAAATAGTCGATATTATGGAAGTTGTCGGGTTGCCTCCCCGGACCAGGCACAATTACCCAAACCAGCTTTCCGGCGGACAGCGTCAGCGGGTGGCGGTCGCCCGGGCTTTGATAATGAGGCCCGAGGTGGTGCTCTGCGATGAACCCACAAGCGCCCTTGATGTCAGTGTGCAGGCCCAGATTCTCAATTTACTGATGGATCTGCGCCGGGAACTTGGACTGACCTATGTGCTTATCAGTCACGACCTGGCAGTGGTGGAACACCTGGCAACAAAAGTTGCGGTGATGTACCTGGGCCGTATTGTTGAGGAAGCAAAGACCGGCGATTTATTCAATCGGCCGCGACATCCATATACCCATGCTCTTCTGCAATCGGTACTCACGCCGGAACCGCATCTGGGCTTACCGGATACCCACCTTGGTATTGCCTATCCCAATCCCATCGATCCGCCATCGGGCTGTACGTTTCACCCGCGTTGCCCTTTTGCCGAGGATATCTGCAAGAAAGTAGCCCCGACGCCCGCAAGCGAAGAGGGGCATATGGTCGAATGTCATTTCCCCCTGGGATAAAACTTAAAGAAGGAATGAAGAAATATGTCACGAGAAGCAGCTATTAAGAATGCAGAAGAATTGTTCGATTCCGGAGCTTTTTTTGACCTTCTGGCCCGGAGGGTTTCTTACAAGAGTGAGAGCCAGGAAGAATCACAAAGTGCTGAGTCACAAGCCTATCTGACCAGGGAAATGGTGCCGTATCTGCAGTCCTGGGGTTTTACCTGCCACATTCTGGAAAACCCGAAAATGGAGCGCCTGCCGATGCTGGTTGCGGTGCGGCATGAAGGCGATGATCTGCCCACCATGCTCACCTATGGTCACGGTGATACCGTGCGGGCCATGACCGAGCGCTGGCGCGAAGGCTTTACCCCCTGGGAGCTGAAAAAGGATGGGAAGCGCTGGTATGGCAGGGGCTCGGCCGACAATAAAGGGCAGCACACCATCAACCTCTGCGCATTGGAGGCGGTCCTCAAGGAAAAGGGCTCTCTTGGATTTAACGCCAAGGTACTCATAGAAATTGGCGAGGAAATGGGCTCTCCCGGTTTACATGCAGTGTGTGCCAAGCACAAAGAGCTTTTGCAGGCCGATGTGTTGATCGGCAGTGACGGTCCCCGTATAGAGCCCACCAAGCCGACCATCTTTGGCGGATCCCGGGGAGTGATTAATTTTGATTTGAAGGTGGATCTGCGTGAAGGAGGACATCACTCGGGGAACTGGGGCGGCTTGCTGGCTAACCCCGGGGTTATCCTGGCCAACGCCATTGCCAGCCTGATAGACCAGAACGGTGTTATCCAGGTAGCGGGCCTCAAGCCGAGTGAAATTCCCGCTTCGGTACGCGAGGTCCTGGCTGAGCTTGAAGTTACCGGTGAGGGGGGGCCGGCGCTCGATCTTGATTGGGGCGAGCCCGGCCTCACGCCGGCGGAAAAGGTATACGGCTACAGCACACTGGAGGTCCTGGCTTTCACCTGCGGCAATCCTGTCGCTCCGGCGCATGCCATACCGGACAAGGCCACTGCCCGTATCCACTTGCGATTCACCCGGGATCTGGACTCCTCCACCTTCCAGCATATCATACGTAAGCATCTGGATGACAACGGTTTTTCCAAGGTGCAACTGCTCACCGTAGGAGAGGGATCAATGCAGGCAACCCGACTGGACCCCAGCAGTCCCTGGTCCAAATGGGCGGTGGAAAGTATCACCAAGAGCCTCGGTCAGGCACCGGCAGTACTGCCTAACCTGGGCGGCTCCTTACCCAATGATGCATTCACCGATATACTTGGTTTACCCACTGTCTGGGTGCCTCATTCCTACGGCGGCTGTTCTCAACATGCCCCGGATGAACATGTTCTTGAGCCCATAATGCGCGAGGGGCTGCAGATAATGGCCGGTCTCTTCTGGGATCTCGGTGAGCACGGACTACCCGGCTGAAGAGGAACGGCGATATGAATTTCAAGAAACACCGGTTGGTTGACTGGTTGAGCGAGGTTCGGCGCGACCTGCATATGAATCCCGAAACCGCCCTTGAGGAAACGCGTACAACCGGCAGGATCAAGGAGATTCTCACCGGTCTCGGTGTTCCCCTGGTGGAGCTTGAAGCCCCCCCTACCGGAACGGTCGGACTGGTGGAATGTCAGCCGGGCGATAAGGTTATGGCGCTCAGGGCAGATATCGATGCGCTGCCCATGGAGGAGTTGAACCGGATTCCTTATAAATCCAAACGTCCCGGATATATGCATGCCTGCGGCCATGACGCTCACACAACCATTATGCTGGGCGTGGCCAGGGAGTTGATGGAAACCGGACTTAAAGACGAGTTGAAGGGTACCGTGAAGTTTATCTTTCAACCGGCCGAGGAGGGTGTTTCGGGAGCCAGGATAATGATCAACCACGGTGTCCTGCAAAACCCCCGGGTTGACCGCATCGTGGCCGGACACATGTGGCCTGAGTTGAAGGCGGGGCAGGTGGGCATCTACCACCAGGTGAGTCACGCTTCCACTGACCGTTTCGTATTGACCATTACCGGCAAAGGCGCCCATGGTGCCAAACCCCACCATGGGCTTGATCCAATCCTGGCCGGTGCACATTTTGTCACTGCGGTTCATTCCATTGTCAGCCGTAATCTCGATCCGGTCCAGACCGCCGTCGTCACCGTGGGTCAGTTTACTTCGGGAACTGCGGCAAACGTGATTCCGGCCTCAGCTTATCTGCAGGGAACGGTACGGGCCTTTGACGAGGACGTGCGTCAAACCATCATGCGTCGCTTAAAAGATCTGGCTGTCGGTCTGGAAGCAGGTTTCGGGGTTCGGGCGGAGCTGGTTTACAGCGACGGGGTGCCTGCCTGTATCAATGACCCGGAAGTATCGCAAACACTCTACGACGCCTCGGTAAAGGTCCTGGGTGAGGAGAATGTTTTCTGGCTTGCGCCTCAGACAGGCGGAGAGGATTTTGCCTTATACGTGCAGCAATGCCCCGGTTCCATCATGCGTTTTGGTTGCGCCAATCCTGACAAGGGAATTGATAGTCCCCTGCATTCACCTTATTTCGACCTGGATGAAGAGGTCCTGGCTGTCGGCGTGGAAGTCTTTAAGCAGGTGATGCTTGACTATATGAATTAGCCTGACGTTCAGCACGATAAAGCCCCCTCCTGGTCGCTTTGCGATTTACATGCTGGGCCGTATGTAAATCGCAAAGCTCCTTCACGAGCAGGCTGTCTCAACTCGTGAACGTCTGGCTCTGCTTCTTCTTTTTCCCGGCCCTTTTTCTGTAAATTTTCGATTGTCCGGGTACGCTTTTTTACCGGCGGCCGGTCAGCCGGTCCTTTGCCCACCTGATGGCCGTTCCCAATAATAGTAGGGAGTCCTGCGTGTTTCATCCCGTACCGGTAGTACCGTCTCAGCTGCACATCCATGATTGCCGGCCGGGTCGCAATTATGTAATATTGACAATTTCTTTATTACATAATCGGGATTCCAGGGAGGGATCAACCCGGTGCTGTTGTTATGAGTAGTCTGTGTCACGTTCTTGATTTTGAGATAATTGAACCTAAATAAGAGTAGATAGTGGCTTCTTTCATCGGTTTCTAAAATAGTTGAGCGGTATCGGGTAGAGAGTGGCACGCTTCTTGTTGTGCTTCACTTCTGGTTCTTGTTGCGATACGGCATTATCGATGTTTCCCGGAAAAACATTACTGAGGGAAAAGGCGAAGAAATGGATTATATCAGTTTAGCAAAAGCAGTAATCGGGACGGCAGTAACCACTCTGGCCTTATCCACACCGGTTCTTGCTCGTCGATACGATAAAAGCAGGCAATTTGCATTCCCTGTCCGGGACCATGGCAATACGTGTAACCACCCTTAAAAACACGATGCTCATGTTGATTGAGGAGCAGGCGATATAAAGGAGCTGAACTAGAAGATGATAAAAAAGTATCTGACTGTTTGATGTCAATGATATCAGCGATGCACGTACCTGAATCCGGGATGAGCACGTCTGACGAGGGGTGGTGTGCGTCTCTTGATCTTGAGATATGCCGCCGGGGCAAAAAGAGTGTGGTCAGCCGGTCCCGGCAGAAGGGGCCGCTAACCATCCAGGCTCCGTTCTATCCCGAGGATGATGTTTGTCACCTCTACCTCCTGCATCCACCTGCCGGTATTGTCGGCGGCGACAAACTTTCCCTTACGGTTGGCGTAACGGATGGCGGCACAGCCCTGCTTACCACTCCCGGGGCGACAAAATTCTATAAAACCAATGGCAGGACTGCCATGCAGAACCACAACTTCAGGGTCGCAGACGGCTCAACGCTTGAATGGCTGCCGCAGGAAACCATCTATTTCCCGGAAGCAAATGGCAGGCTGACGACCACCATTCACCTGGAAGGTGGGGCGCAGTTTATGGGCTGGGATATTCACTGTCTTGGTCTGCCGGCTAATAACGAGCCTTTCGGCAGCGGGAGAGCGAGGATCGCACTGTCACTTTGCCGGGACGGGAAGCCGCTGCTTCTTGAATCACTCACCGCCTCTGCTGATAAGACAAGGTTATCGGCTGCGTTTCTGCAAAATCAGCCGGTATTCGGATCATTCATCACAACCGGGGCAAACCGCCATCTGCTTGATCTTCTGCGTGAGAAGCTGATGCAAATGGATGACTTCCTGTGGGGAGCAACCCTGCTCGCGGACGTGCTCGTCATCCGCTACCTCGGCTCGTCAACCGCTCAGGCGCGGAAGCTCTTTGTTGCATCGTGGAGATTGCTGCGGCCCTATATCCTTCAGAGACAGGCGGTTTTGCCAAGGATCTGGGCGACATGAACAGAATGGTTTCAGCAGGCAGGAGCAGCGGCGGAACTCCTGCGGTAATTGTTTACTTTATGGAGACAAAACATGAACTTGACCCCAAGAGAAAAGGATAAACTTCTCATATTCACTGCGGCCCTGGTCGCCGAAAGACGTCTTGCCAGGGGCTTGAAACTTAACCATCCGGAGGCGATAGCTCTTATCAGTGCCGCTATCATGGAAGGCGCGCGTGATGGCAGGAGTGTCGAGGAACTTATGCATGAAGGAAGGCACATTCTCGGCCGGGAGCAGGTGATGGAGGGGGTGGCTGAAATGATCCCCGATGTCCAGGTCGAGGCCACCTTTCCGGACGGCACGAAGCTGGTGACTGTGCATAATCCGATCATCTAGATGGTAAAAGAGGAGCTCATTATGATACCGGGTGAAATCATCTGTCAGGATGGTGAAATAGAAATCAATAGCGGCAGGGAAACGTTTACGCTGGTTGTCGCCAATAGCGGTGACAGACCCGTCCAGGTCGGATCCCATTTTCATTTCTTTGAAGTCAATGAGGCCCTGCGATTTACCCGTGAGCCGGCCAGGGGCTTCCGGCTCAACATCGCCGCCGGAACAGCGGTTCGTTTTGAGCCCGGCCAGGAACGGGAGGTGGAACTTGTTGCCTATGGTGGTACCAGGAAGGTTTACGGTTTTAACGGTAAGATAATGGGACCACTGGAGGGTTGACCTCGCTATTCACCGTAAGTGTTGCAATAAAGCGTTTGGTTACAGTTTTTTCTTTAAATTATGAGAAAGTGTTCATGAGATATGGGGGCTGAGGAGATGGCTGCAATTTCAAGAATAGCGTATGCAGAGATGTTCGGACCGACCACCGGTGATAAGGTTCGCCTTGGTGATACAGAACTCTTTGCTGAAGTGGAGAAGGACTATACCGTCTATGGCGACGAGGTGAAATTCGGCGGTGGCAAGGTTATCCGCGACGGCATGGGACAATGCCAGGAGTGCGGCGACAGGGTCGCTGACCTGGTTATCACCAACGCAACCATTATCGATCATACGGGTATTATCAAGGCCGATATCGGTGTCAAAGAAGGGCGGATTTCAGGAATAGGCAAGGCCGGTAATCCGGACATCCAGCCGGGTGTGACTATACTGGTCGGGCCTGGCACTGAAGTCATAGCCGGAGAAGGATCACTTGTCACCGCCGGTGGTCTCGACTCGCACATTCACTTCATCTGTCCGCAGCAGGTGGAAGAGGCGCTGATGTCAGGGGTGACCACGATGCTCGGAGGTGGCACCGGCCCGGCAACCGGGACCAATGCAACCACCTGCACGCCGGGGGCCTGGAATATTCATCGCATGCTGCAGGCTTCCGATGATCTGCCGATGAATCTTGGCTATCTCGGGAAAGGTAATGCCAGCCTTACTCCCGCATTGGACGAGCAGGTCCTGGCAGGTGCTATGGGCTTAAAACTGCACGAAGACTGGGGCACGACGCCAGCCGCCATCGATGCCTGCCTGCAGGTTGCTGAAAAGCATGATATTCAGGTTGCCATTCATACGGATACGCTAAACGAATCAGGGTTTGTGGAGAACACCATCGCAGCCTTCAAAGGACGAACTATCCATACCTATCACACGGAAGGCGCCGGAGGCGGGCATGCCCCCGACATTATCAAGGCCTGCGGTCTTGCCAATGTGCTGCCGTCCTCGACAAACCCGACAAGGCCTTATACCGTTAACACGGTGGCCGAACACCTGGACATGCTGATGGTCTGCCATCATCTCGACAACAAGATTGCTGAAGATGTGGCCTTTGCCGAATCCCGCATCAGGAGGGAAACCATCGCCGCTGAAGATATTCTTCATGACCTCGGGGCGTTTTCTATGATAGCCTCCGATTCACAGGCCATGGGCCGGGTAGGTGAGGTCATTATACGTACCTGGCAGACGGCTCACAAGATGAAAGTCCAGCGTGGAAGCCTGCCCGGAGAAAAGGGTGACAACGATAATCTGCGGATCAGGCGTTATATCGCCAAGTACACTATCAATCCTGCCATAGCCCATGGTATCTCGCATGAAGTGGGTTCCGTCGAGGTCGGTAAACTGGCTGATCTGGTTCTCTGGAAGCCGCAATTTTTCGGGGTTAAGCCCGACCTGATCATCAAGGGGGGGATGATTGCGGCGGCACCGATGGGCGATCCCAATGCTTCCATCCCCACTCCCCAGCCGGTTCACTATCGGCACATGTTCGGTGCCCTGGGCGGCAGTCGTCATGCAACGAGCATGACCTTTGTTTCAAAAGCTGCCCGTGACCTCGGAATTGCCGAAAAACTTGATCTGAAGTGTTTGATCGGGGTGAGTCGCGGGTGTCGCGTGCTGAGCAAACAAGACATGGTCTTAAATAATTATCAGCCCAGGATAGACGTAGACCCTCAGACCTATGAGGTTCGAGCCGATGGAGAGCTTCTTGTCTGTGAACCGGCCTCGGTGCTGCCTTTGGCTCAGCGTTATTTCCTGTTTTGAGCCTTTTCCGGATACCGGGAGAAAATGCAGCCATGCATGAATTTATTGCCAAAACAAAGGACAGTTCCGTATCTGCATCGGCCAGCCTGACGCTGCCTTATGAACTTCGGCAGAGGAGTCGGCAGCGGGTTACACTTGATAACGGCGAGGATGCTGCGATTTATCTGGCGAGAGGCACGGTTTTATATGATGGCGATCTGCTTATTGCAGAGACGGGTGTCATCATTCGTGTCCTGGCGGCTGATGAACTGCTTTCGGTCGTGCATTGTGAAGACCCGCTGCTTTTTGCCCGGGCCTGTTATCACCTGGGAAATCGCCATATAGCCCTGCAGATCGGAAAGGACAGATTAGCTTATCTGCACGATCATGTCCTTGATGCTATGCTGCGCGGCCTGGGTCTTGCGGTATTACAGGACAACGCGCCGTTTGCGCCTGAACCCGGTGCCTATGGCGCCACCACAGGTCATCATCATGCCCATTGATCTGCAGGCGACACTGAGACTTTTTCAACTTATCAGTCCCTCCCTGCCCACTGGTGCCTTTACCTACTCGCAGGGACTCGAGTGGGGCGTTGAGTCCGGCATGATAAAAGATAAGGCAAGTCTGCGGGAGTGGCTCGCTTCGCTGCTCTATAGCGCTTACCGCGAACTTGAGATCCCGCTGTTAAAACGGCTTTACCAGGCTGGCCTTACCACGGATCTCAGCGATTTTTCCCGCTGGTGTGATTTTCTTTCTGCCAGCCGTGAAACCAGTGAACTCAGGGACGAGGAAAGAAATCGTGGCAGGGCCATGGCCAGGATTCTTGGTGATCTTGACCCAAAGATCACAAGCGAGTGGCTTGATGTCGCAGCACAGAGTCAGGTCGCCGGTTTTGCCCTGGCTGCGGCCAGGTGGAACATTGATCTGACGACTGCCGCCCTCGGTTATACCTGGAGCTGGCTTGAAAACATGGTAATGGCTGCGGTCAAAACGATGCCCCTGGGACAGACTGCCGGTCAGCAGGTATTGGCCGATCTTGCCCTCTTGTGCAGCGAAGTGGTGGAATATGGACTGAAGGTGGAAGATGAAGAGATGAGCGGCTCCTGTCCGGCCTTTGCCATTGGCTCGAGCCTTCATGAAACACAATTTACCAGGCTCTTTAGATCTTAGCCTGTATGGAGATAGAAATGAACAGGGAACCGTTGCGAATCGGTGTCGGCGGCCCCGTCGGCTCGGGGAAAACTGCTTTGATAGAGGTGCTCTGCAGACGTTTGCGGGACACCTATGAACTTGCGGTTGTGACCAACGACATTTACACGCGGGAAGATGCTCAATTCCTGACCAATAGCCGGGTCCTGCCGCCCGATCGGATCATCGGCGTGGAGACGGGGGGGTGTCCGCACACGGCAATCAGGGAAGATGCATCAATGAATCTTGCGGCCATTGATGATTTTTGCACTCACTTTCCCGAACTTGATATTATTTTCGTCGAAAGTGGCGGCGATAATCTCAGCGCCACTTTCAGTCCTGAACTTGCCGATCTGGCTATTTATGTGATTGATGTCTCGGCCGGGGATAAGATTCCAAGAAAAGGCGGACCGGGCATTACCAAATCAGACCTGCTGGTCATAAACAAGATCGATCTCGCTCCCCTGGTCGGCGCCTCCCTTGAGGTCATGGATTCAGACAGCAGAAAGATGAGGGGTAACCGTCCTTTTGTCTTCAGCAACATGAAAACGCAGCAGGGGCTTGATGAGATAATAGGATTTATTGAACAGGAAGGAATGCTTGCGGGCTGATCTGCCTTGCCGTGTGCAACAATCAATAGAGAAGAGCTGGAGTAAGAGATAATGAAAAAAATGAGTAATGCGGAAATCGTTAGAGCGTACCTGGACGCATCCATGGTTCCCGATCCGGAAGAGAGTTGCCGCGTGAAAGAAGAACGGTTTGACACCGTCAACGCCTTCATTGAGGAGTTCAGTATTAAAAAGCAGGATGCCGGTATCCTGGCAGGGCTTACGGTGGGCGTGAAGGACATCTTTGATGTCGCCGGTGTACCGAACCGGTTGCGGCAATCCGGACTGGCTGAGTACACATCCTGCGGCAAAGAAACATGCGTTTGCCGTTGACACGTTGCTGAACAATGGCGCAATAACCTCACCGGCAAGACCCATACCGATGAGCTGGCATACAGTCTTCTCGGGATGAACAGTCATTACGGTACACCGATAAACAGCAGGGCGCCTGACAGAATACCGGGGGGAAGTTCATCCGGTTCGGCGGCGGCGGTTGCGGCGGGTCTGGCAGATATCGGTCTTGGCTCAGATACGGGCGGCTCTATCCGGATTCCCGCCTCCTTCTGCGGGCTCTATGGGTTGCGCACAACACACGGTGCCATTGGTGTCGATGGCATCATGCCTCTGGCGCCGTCATTTTGACACGGTGGGCTGGTTTACCAGGAACGCCGGGGTACTCCACGATGTTGCGAAGGCATTCGGCTTGAAACAATCATCAGGAAACCCGGTTTATTTGCTGCTGCCGGAGGATATCTGGCAAGCGATTGAGCCGTCCCTTGCCGCTTCTCTTGAACCAATGCTTGACAGGATGGAGAAGCGGTGGGGAGTATATCGTACAGGCAGTCTTTCCGGCGGGCAGTTGAGTCGCTGGTGTGAGGTCTTTCAGATATGTCAGGCGGCTGAAATATGGGAGAGCCATGGCACCTGGGTATCAGACGTAAAGCCTCGATTTGGTGCCGGGGTTAAAGAGCGCTTTGAGATGGCAGCTTCAATTCAGGGAGAGGCCTGGACTGCAGCCGCGAAAGAGCGTGAGCTGATCCGGAGACAGGTGCATCGCTGGCTTGGAAACGGGATTGCCGTTATGCCGGCAGCTCCGGCCGTTGCTCCCTATCGTCAGGCGAGTGAGGCGGAATTTGGAAATTTCCGCAGCCTCGCTCTTCGGATACTCTGTCCTGCAGGGCTTGCAGGCTGTCCGCAACTCGTAATACCAGCAGCTGAGATTGATGGGGCTCCATTGGGAATATCCCTGCTGGGGCCGCCGGGAAGTGATGCTGATCTTACGGCAATGGCAGTTGCCCTGGCAACGATGATGCAGGGATAAGCCTACTAACCTTCCCCTTTCCGTCTATCTGGATGGTTTCTCCGGAGAAAATGTATGGTGCGAAGTCGAAGCCGTATAGGTGGAATGGTCAGCGAACCTCATCTTCTGGCCGCCCAGGCGGGGGCCGAAATCCACCATAAAAATAGTCTGATCGAGGAGGCCACGGCCCCCCCGGCAGACGGTAGTTGCGCCGGGCTCTGAGGTTGCAGGCCAATAGCGGCAGGTTTCAACCAAGCGAGCCCGTTTCACCTGCCTTTTTCTTCCGTGCTATTTCGCTCTTTCTCAATAGTTACCATTCCCGGGCTGCACCAGTATCTGGTCATCCTTACAGACGACGGTACCCCTGACAACCGTCATGACCGGCCAGCCCTTAAATTTCAGCCCGAAATAGGGAGACCAGTCACATTTTGATTTCTGATCTCCCTTGTTAAAGTACCGTTGTTTCTCCATATCAACGATGGTCAGGTCACAGTCCGCGCCGATCTGTATCACCCCTTTGTCAGGGAACAGTCCGTATAGCTTTGCAGGGTTATAACTCGTTATCTCAACGATCTTTTCAAGGCTTGTATGTCCGTTGTTAACCCCGTTCAGGAGTACCGGCAACATGATCTCAAGTCCGGGAATGCCGTTTGGCGCACGAAAAATATTGTCCAGTCCGGCTTCTTTCTCCTCCCTGGTAAACGGGCAGTGGTCGGAACCTATGGTGTCCACATAGCCTATATCGGCAATATTATCATTGGTGCCGCCACCGTGCAGGCCATAATCTATGATAGAGCGGCCTTCGTAAGCCTTGATGTTTTCATTGAACGAATCGATGTTAACCACGGCGGGCTTGTTCATCGGGTGTGAAAGTGCGGTCGTTGTTCCTCCTGCTGCACAGGCAGCAGTTGCATGTTCAAAGTCATCCCGGTGGGTAAAACCGGGATCCTGGAAGTGGATATGGGCATCAATGACGCCGGGTAGAACGAACAGCCCGTCCAGGTCGATGATCTCCTCGGCTTCAATTCCTTGCAGACTTTCAGAGAGACAGGAAATTTTGCCGTTTAGTGTGCCGATGCATCCCTGATAGGTACCGGTGGGGGAGACTATCGTTCCATTTGCAAACATTCTTTCAACTTTCATTTTTTATAGGCTCGTTTTGTTATGAATAGTGGTCTTGAAAATCGTAATTTATACATGAGATCACGGAGATTTTGCACTTACCGAAGCCGAATGATGATAAAGCCTTCGCAATTTTGATGCCCGTTGGACACCGGTGAGGAGAAAACCTCGAATTTGTTTGCCTTGCCGGCGAAGAACTGTGATACGAGCGCGATGAGGAATGCCCATTTTTTAAATTTACGGACGCAGAGATGCGCAGATGTCGGTGGAGACCTTGGCTCTGCACATTTGTGTATTAGCCGGATCTGCTTTTTAACGTAATTGTCCAGGTTAATAAAATTATGAGGTCTTTTGGTTATGACCGGTATTTTACCGGGAATTTCCCTCGCTTTATTGCGTAGCTCGGTGCTACTACCCCGCTGCTTGCGGCGGGGTATTTCATTTGCCACGGGGCATTATCTTGCAGCTGGTCAGCTGCAATCTATACGCAAGATTGAGCCTATCTCACCTGTGCACCTATTGACACCGTCAACTGGGAGGCCGACAGCGGTGATCAGTGGACAGTGCCTCTGGGCAGTGGTATTGGAAAGATCTTTCATCTCGGCAAGTTGCCGGTAAATACATCTCTACAGGCCTACTACAACGTCGGTCACCCCCGATGACGGTCCGGACTGGCAGATTCGTGCCCAGGTTCAGTTCATGTTCCCGAAATAAGCCGATCCGTCATGGCCACTATTCCTGTTGCTATGAGCGCTCTTTGGTGGTAATAAATCGCACTTGTATGGTGTTTTTTATCGGATAGGCTATCGGTTTTAGAATACCTGTCATCATGTGTGTTGCATAAATGGCTGAGAAAATCAGCCGGAAATCCTAACGAAAAAGAACATAAAATGGACGACCCTGACCCTGAACCCCAGCAGAATTTAACCGTCATTGTTACTGAATGCATGCAAACGGGATTTACCTTCGCTTCATGTGGCGGACGCCTGGATAAACCTTTAAGGATTTAAGTTTCTTTTATCCTTTCTGGTTCCCTCCTGCCGTCCTCCTGCGGCGGTATTCTCAATTGGAGGTGAACCTTGGACACCAATATATCCATACCCGAATCACGGGCTTTTCTTCTCGATTCCGACGACAGTACCTGTCGCGAATTCTGCTCCGGCTTAGCCGACGCAACACTTGCTGATCATCTGGAGCACTTTTCTGCTGCTGAAATCTGGCGTGTGCTGCAATGTCTTGATCTGAGGCGCAGGGCCATGATTTTTGGTCGTCTGCAGCTTGAACGCCAGGTGGAACTTGCTTCGAGCATCAGCAGTGAGTTCCTGGTTGAACTTATCACCGCTATGCCGGCGGATGAACGCGTCGATCTCTATAAAATCCTGCCTGAATCCATACAGGATTCGGTTATGCCGTTTCTCGCCAAAGCGGAACGCGAAGATATCCGCAAGCTCAGTTCATACGAGGAAGGAACCGCAGGCGCCATAATGACTTCTGATTATGTCGCCTTCAGACCAGATCTTACCGTGACGGAAGCCCTGGCAAAAATCCGGCGGGAATGGTCTGGCAAGGAAACCATTTATTATACCTATGTTGTCGATGCGAACCGTCGCCTGCTCGGCTTTGTCTCCCTGAGAAACCTGATTCTTGCCAAACCGACCTCCGTCATGGCAAGTATCATGCAGCCGGATGTGATGTTTGGCCGGGTCAGTGATGATCAGGAGCATATCGCCCAGATCATCGCCAGACACAATCTCATTGCCCTGCCCATCATTAATGGCGGTGATACCCTGGTCGGTATCGTTACCCATGATAACGCGCTTGATGTCGTCACCGAGGAGGCCACTGAAGATATTCTGCGTATGGCCGGTATGGAAGCAGAAGAACAGGTCAATTCCCCCGTTTACAAATCGGTTATGTTTAGGGCGCCCTGGCTTTCCATCAATCTTCTTACAGCAATATGCGCATCTTTTGTGGTCAGCCTCTTTCAGGATACACTTTCACATTATATCGTCCTGGCTGCAATGATGCCGATCATTGCCGGTATGGGGGGCAACGCCGGGACCCAGGCCCTGGCCATAACAGTACGGGGGATAGCTCTTGGTGAAGTATCGCTTGCTACCGGTCGGGGATTGATTATAAAAGAGGTAGCTGCCGGCTGTGTAAACGGAATTTTATTAGGACTGTTGATTGGAGTGATAGCTTACTTCTGGATTGGTAATCCCTGGCTCGGTCTCATCATGTTCGTAGCCATGACCGCCAACCTGACGATAGCTGGGCTTTTCGGCTCAGTTATACCGTTGACGCTCAAGGCTTTGAAAATTGATCCGGCCCTGGGCTCAAGCATTTTCATTACCACGGCAACCGATGTGGGCGGTTTTTTTATTTTTCTCAGTCTGGCAACCCTCATGTTAAACAAACTGGCATAGTTTGCAAAAAGCGAATAAATAACTGCTCAGGACAGTACAGGTAAATAATCATCTACTGATGTCATGATCCATGGATAAACAAAAACGACGTTTTGTTCCTATCGTTCTCGGCCTGCTTATTATCCTCACCGCTCTGCTGTTTAGACCGTGGCAGCATAAACAGCTTTTTAAAGAAACCCGAACGGCGCTGTACACCCAGGTTAGCATTACTGTTTTGACACCATCCGAGCAGCAGGCCAAAAAAGCCATTGAGGCAGCTTATGACGAGCTTTCCCGTCTTGGTTTGTTGTTGAATTTCTATGCCGATGACAGTGAGATTTCGCTGATTAATCAAAACGCCGGAGTCAGGCCGGTAAAGGTGGCAAAAGATACGCTTGCAATAATCCAGGCAGCAATCTATGTGGGGGACCAGACTGAAGGGGGGTTCGATGTGACCGTTGGACCTCTTGTCAAACTCTGGGATTTCAATAAAAAAACTCGACCAACCGTCGCCGAGATCGAAAAAATTACAACCTCTGGTGGGCTATAAAAACATTATTGTCGATGCAGATGCTTCCACGGTATTTCTGGCAAAGCCCGGAGTAGAAATTGACCTGGGTGGAATCATCAAGGGCTTTGCCGCCGACAAGGCCGTTGAAGTCCTCCGGAAGAACGGCATTGATGACGGCCTTGTCGCTGTTGCCGGTGATATCAAGACCTTTGGTCAGCAAATAGACGGGGGGCCATGGCGTATCGGTATTCAGAATCCACGACAGGAAAAAGATGATGATCAGTTACTGGCAACCGTCGATCTGCAGACAAATGGTATTTCCACCTCCGGCGACTACCAGCGCTTTTTTATCGAAAACGGGATACGCTACCACCACCTCCTCGATCCCAAAACGGGATTTCCTGCCCGTCTTTGCCAAAGTGTAACGATCATCGCGCCGACGGCAACGCTGAGCGACTCTCTTGCCACCGGAATTTTCGTCCTCGGTCCGGAAAAGGGGATGGCTACCCTGGCACGATTGGGAATCGACGGTGTCATCGTCGATATAAACGGCAAGGTCCTGGTAACCGAGGGGATCAAGAAGGCGATACACTTTGTTCGGCCTCAAGAACACAGTGCTCGGGGTTAACGCTTTGTTTCGGGGGAGAACGAGTGTTCAACTATTTTTCTGCTGCGGGACTTGCGGCTGTTGTCGAGGCGCTGCATACTGGTGAAAAATTTGGTCTTGATCCAAACATCATGATCGAGACATTGAATATTTCGACTGGCAGGAATAATACAACCGAGAACAAGGCCTCGCAGTTCATGCTATCGGGCTCATTCAATTCCGGGTTTTCCCTGCAGCTTATGTCCAAGGACGTCGGCATCACCCTGCATCTTGCCGAGCAGCTTCAGGTCGCAGTTCCACTCGGGCGGGCCTGTGCGGAAATCTGGCGAAACGCTGCCGCCTCCTCGGCAAAAACTACCGACCATACAGAGTTGTACCGAATCAAGAGTAGCTGATTTTGCCGCCCTGGCGCTCAACGCGCAGCTAGAATGAACTAGTCAGTCGGGTTGCTTTTTGCTTCCCCCGGAAAGAGCCTCCGCCCATCTTATTGTCGATCTAAATGGCAAGGTACTGGTGACAGAGGGAATCAAGGAGGCGATACACTTTGTTCGACCTCTATAACAAAGTGATCCGGGTTAACGCTTTGTTTCAGGGGGATGATCGATGGTCAACTATGTTTCTGCTGCGGGACTTGCGGCTGTTGTCGAGGCGCTGCATACCGGTGAAAAATTTGGTCTTGATCCAAACATCATGATCGAGACATTGAATATTTCGACTGGCAGGAATAATACAACCGATAACAAGGCCTCGCAGTTCATGCTATCGGGCGCATTCAATTCCGGGTTTTCCCTGCAGCTTATGTCCAAGGACGTCGGCATCACCCTGCATCTTGCCGAGCAGCTTCAGGTCGCAGTTCCACTCGGGCGGCAACGTCAACCGTTACCGATAGTCGATGGGTGCCTCCTCCCATGACAATCCCTTTTACCGGGGCGACATCACCATAATCGCGTCCCCAGGCAAGCGTAATATATCGATCATCGGCCAGTTGGTTGTTGGTCGGGTCGAAATCAACCCAGCCAGCATCGGGAATGAACAGCGAGACCCAGGCATGGGAGGCGTCGGAACCAACCAGTTTGGCTTTACCGGGAGGCGGCATTGTTTCCAGGTAGCCGCTCACATAACGTGCGGCAAGCCCCAGCGACCTCAGGCAGCTTGTGGCCAGATGGGTGAAATCCTGGCAAACTCCTTTGCGTTTTATAAGCACCTGTTCAACGGTTGTGTCAACCGTGCTGGCCGATTTGTCATAGGTGAAATCAGTAAATATCCGGCGCATGAGATCTAAAGCTCCGAGCAAAACAGGAGTTCCCGGGGTAAAGGAAGGCCTGGCATAGGATGCCGCCTGCGGGCTGAGCGTGACCAGTGGGCTGGAAAAGACAAACTGGCAGGCGTCAAGCTCAGCCGGCTGCCGATGCGTGGCCAGTCGCTCGGTAACCACTTCCCATGCTGCGGTTCCAGCAGAATCCGGCACAGTCGGATTGCTGGTTTCAACCAGGCTGGTTGCCGAAACAGCAAGTTCATTATGCGGATGCTGGATCATAAAGACATCAACCGTATTGCCGAAATAGTCGAGTCGTCGCTGCAGGTATTGCGCTTCCGGTACAATTGTTAAATGGCATTCAAGAACCTTCTGGCAGTATGTTTCCCGGGGCCGTAAAAAGAGTTCGTTCTGCGAGAGTGAGGCTGGCGCTGAATAGTCGTAGGCTGTTTTGTGGGTGATTTTGTATTTCATAACTTGCGATCACCTGGAATAACCGTGAAATGGGGCGTGGTTGGTACCCTGGTCAGATAATGGCCGGTAATCTGCTGAGAAAACTCTTTGAGATTGTCCGACATGGAGGCAAGAAAAATCGCCAGCGCTTCCGTCTGCGAGCTTTCTTCACCATGGTGAATGTCGGTAAGATCCAGCAAGCGGACGGCAGTCAGCATTTTTAAAGCAATCCGTTCCTCTGGATAGGCAAAGCGCCGCTCGTGCTGACGGGGCAGGTGCTCGACATGACCGGCAATATGGCTGAACTGAAAGGCCAGCGATTTCGGATTGGTTTCATCAACCAGCAGGAGATCGAGTACCGGCGCCAGTTGAAAGGCCGAGCGATAACGAGCCCGGTAGGTCATGGTGCTGTCAGAGACCTCCAGCAGTGCTTCCAGCGTGTTCCTCGACTCATCACCGATCTGGGGGAGTGCGATACTGATCAGGCTGGTCTGGTTCATGGCCCGCTCTACCCGGCGGCCCATATCCATGAAACGCCAGCCGAGACTGCGGGTCATGCTTTCCATGGCCAGGCCGCTGAACCCGCTCAGGGCAAAGAGCGTCTCGTCAATGAATTCCAGCGGATCTTTTGCAGGATAGTCGGCAAGATCTTCGAGTCGGTTGATAATGCGGGATGAATCGTGAGAAAGACGATCCCGAACTTTTCGAGCGGCTTTTTGAACGAGCTTCAGGATGGAAATCAGACTGTCCAGCCGGTCTCTCTGGTAGAGCGCATTGTTAAGATGAGAGTGCAACTCCTGGAAAAGCGGGCTGTCCGGAGTATCTTGCGGCGGTGTCGGGATGATATTCTTGCCCCTGAGAAGGTTCAGCAGGAAGTGGAGTTCCGGAATATCCTGCGGACGATCTTCACCAAAAATCCGGCGGAAAACCGAACGCAGAAGCCGTATGAGCCCTTCCGCCCGCTCCAGGTAACGACCAAGCCAGAGGAGGTGATCGGCTACCCTGCTCGGCAGGTCGCTGCTGCGTTTAAATTCGCCAATGGCATGGAAACCTTCCATCAGGCTGAAGCTCTCGACCGGTCTGTCGGATAGCACCCATATATCTTTGCTTTGCTGTCGCGCCGGGTTGTTTCCGGCAAGCGTTTCTCTATCCGCGGCGGTGATGGCCAGGCCGCCAGGCATAACAGAGAATCCCTTTTGCGTGGCACAGGCAAATACCCGCAACAGGTTATAGCTGCTGCCGACCCCGTCACGCTCCCAACTGGGAGCTGCAGCAGGATTTAGCGCTGCGGAAACGACAAAGCTTTGCGGGGAAGATTTGATCTGTGCCAGATGATCGGAAGAGACTTTACTGAAATCATGGCAGGCAAACGCCGGTCCTGCCGTCAATTGCTCGGGATTGGCCATGGCACGGCTCAAGCCGTCAGGTGTTCCGCACCACCAGCTGGGATGATTTTCCAGGAGCAGGTCCTCTCCGAGCAGGTGGTTGCAGAGTGACGGCAGAAATACGGGGAGTGCCGGGGTTTCGACAAAACCGCTGCCGATAGGGTTTACCAGGTAAATGTTTTTTTCACGACATACCTGGAGAAGACCGGCAACGCCGTTTGTTGTCTCACGCCTGAAGGCAAACGGATCACTGTTCTGATCTGAAATATGACGGAATATGGCTTGAATAGGTTCAAGGCCGGCGAGTTTTTTTAAAAACACTTTGCCGTTTCGTACCGTCAGGTCCTGGGCTTCTACCAGGGTATAACCGAGGTAACGGGAAAGCATCGCATGCTCAAAATAGAGCGGGCTTTCCGGTCCGGGGGATAGCAGCACAATACCGGGATCATCTTTTCCCGGGGAGGCTATTTGTATGAGGGCACGGTGAAAGGCTTGAAAAAACGGGGCCAGCCGGAGGATTTGTTTTTTGTGGTACAAATCTGAGAAGATTCGTGACATGACAATCCTGTTTTCAAGGGCGTAGCCCAATCCTGCAGGATTGGCCGCATAATCACGCAATACACGGAAGCGGCCGTCTTCTGTGCGATAGAGATCAGCCGTGTAAAACGTCAGAAAACGATTTCCCCGGGGCTGGATATTGTGGCAGCTATGCAGAAAGTTCGGGTTGGCAAAAATCAGTTCCGGAGGAAGCATGCCACTGGTGAGCAACTGCTGGGGCCCGTATGTATCCGCAAGGATCTTTTCAAGCAGGGTAGCGCGCTGGATCAGCCCCGATTCAATGGTGCTCCATTCCGCAGCAGAGATTTGCAGGGGAATCAGATCTATATCCCAGGAGGTGCTCCGCTGCGCAGAGTCATCAAAGGGATTGATAGTGGCCCCATCTTCATGCCGCATGTGCCGGGCTCGCGCATGATGCTTCGTCAGTGCCTCCGGGCCCATTTCCTCCAGCGCCTGGAGAAGCTCTTTCCAATGCGGGCGGGGTTCAGTAGAGGACTGAAGGCTTCACAATAGGAATCTTCCGGGAAGACAACCGTATCAAAAAGCGATGTCCCGGTTGATTGAGGGCTTAAAGGTTCGCCCGACTCAGTCTTGATCATGCAATTGATGCCTCGTTAAGATAATACAAATAGTGACAGAGTCGCCTGTCTAACCATTTTAACGGCGTAAATCAAGCGTATATGGATAATAGCCGTTGGTTTCCAGAGCCGGGATTTCCATATTGCTTCCGGGGGTGTGCCCATTCGGCTGGAAGCGTGCATTCCTCCGACCTTCAGCCTCGTAGGAATTAACCGGAAAAACATCGTAATTGCGGCCGCCGGGATGTCCGACATGATAGGTGCAGCCGCCAACGGACCGGCATGACCAGGTATCAAACAGGTCAATGGTCAGGGGCGCATGTACACCGATGGTTGGATGCAGACAGGCGGGCGGCTGCCAGGCCCGATATCGCACCCCGGCAGCGAAGACCCCTTCAACCCTGGTTGGCCGCAGAGGCACCCGCCTGCCGTTGCAGAGAACAATGTAGCGTTCTCCGGTCATACCCGAGATCTTGACCTGCAGCCTCTCGACGGACGAATCCACATATCTGGCGGTACCGCCGCCCCCGGGCTCTTCTCCCAGCACATGCCAGGGCTCAAGCGCCTGCCTGAGTTCCAGTTCCATGCCTTCATAAATTACCCTGCCGTAGGTCGGAAAGCGGAACTCGAAGTGGGGATGAAAAAAGTCCATTGACACCGGGTATCCTACTCGGTTGAGAATATACAGGACATCTTCGAAGTCGTCCCGGACAAATTGGGGGAGCATGAAACGGTCGTGCAGCCTGGTGCCCCAGCGCACCAGTTTCTGGCGATAGGGAGTCCTCCAGAACAAGGCGATGAACATCCGCAGCAGGAGCTGCTGGGCCAGGCTCATGCGGGCATGGGGCGGCATTTCAAAGGCCCGGAATTCCAGCAACCCGAGGCGGCCGGAAGAGCTGTCGGGTGAATAGAGCTTGTCTATACAGAATTCAGCCCGGTGGGTATTGCCGCTGACATCAACGAGCAGGTTCCGGTACAGTCTGTCAACAAGCCAGGGCGGACACGGTTGGCCCGCTGTTGTCTGGCGCACCTGTTCGGCGAAGGCGATCTCAAGTTCGTAGAGGCTGTCATGCCGTGCCTCATCAATGCGCGGCTGCTGGCTTGTCGGCCCGATAAAAAGACCGGAAAAGAGAAACGAAAGAGAGGGGTGGTTGTTCCAGAAGGTCACAAAACTGCGCAGCAGATCCGGCCTTCGTAAAAAGGGACTGTCCGCCGGCGTGGCTCCGCCAACGACGATATGGTTCCCCCCGCCGGTCCCGGTATGACGACCGTCCACCATAAATTTTTCGGTACCAAGACGACATTCCCGGGCAACTTCATAGAGCCTGGTGGTGTGCTCCACCATTTCCTGCCAGGAATGCAGGGGCTGGATATTCACTTCGATAACACCGGGATCGGGAGTGACTTTCAAACTCTCGAGTCTTGGGTCGGCAGGGGGGGTGTATCCTTCAATGACAACCGGCAGGTCGGTTTTTTCGGCCGTTTTTTCAACGGCGGCGAGCAGTTCCAGGTACCCTTCGAGCGAGGTTATCGGTGGCATGAAAACATAGAGACGGCCATGTCGCGGCTGCACGCAGAGAGCGGTTCGCACCACCCAGGCGGCTGACTCACCGGTAACGGGCACGGGGTCGGCGAAAGGCGCCGGCTGACTGCGAACATTTTCGTTGTACAGTTCCTCGGGTTTTCCCGGCAGGGCCTGCTGCCCTTCATGTATATCGGGCAGGGGGCGGGTCAAGGCCATGGGGTCAAGTGAGAATTGCGTCGGGATATCCTTTGGCGCCACCCAGGGCAGCGAGTCCAGGGGGAGACGCAGCCCGGCGGGGGAGTCTCCCGGCAACAGAAACATGTGCTCGCCCCTGAACTGCCAGGGGCCGCTCTTCCATGATCCGTGCTGCAGCGGCAGGACATACCCCACCACCGAACCGAGTCCGTTCCTGAAAGCGTGTATCATGCGCGCCCTTTCTTCGGGGTCTTCCAGCTTGGGATCGGTGGGATCAACATTGACCGGAAGTTTCTGTTCCTGCTGGAGATAATGTAATACATCCTCAAAACTCTCACGAATAAAGGCGCGGTTTACCTTGAGAATGTCAGCCAGCGTTGCAATGAAATGTTTGGCATCGGAAATTCCTGAACCATAATCCCTGGAGACATCGGCAAGCAACCTGCTGTCTTTCCACACCGGTTTCCCATCTTTTCGCCAGTAACAGCCGAGGGCCCAGCGGGGCAGTGATTCACCGGGATACCACTTACCTTGTCCATAGTGCAGCAGTCCGCCCGGAGCCCATTCATCTTTTAAGCGTTTGATAAGATTTTCGGCTAATTCCTGTTTCTCGGCTCCAAGAGCCTCGGTATTCCACTGGGCACCATCCATATTGTCGATGGAGACGAAGGTGGGTTCTCCCCCCATGCTCAACCGGACGTCCTGGCTGGCAAGTTCAAGGTCAACCTGTTCTCCAAGTGACCGAATGGAAGACCAGATCTCCTCCGGGTATGGCCTGGTAGATCGCGGGGCTTCAAAAATACGTTCAACGGACATGGTGTGTTCGAATTCAACCTCGCACTCATCCAGGGCGCCACTGATCGGGGCAGCACTTTGCGGCTCGGGAGAACAGGCGAGAGGAATGTGTCCTTCTCCGGCAAACAGCCCCGAGGTCGGATCCATACCGATCCATCCGGCACCGGGAGCATAGACCTCGGTCCAGGCGTGCAGGTCGGTGAAATCGTTTTCGGCACCGGATGGACCATCAAGGGATTTGACATCCTGTTTCAGTTGCACGAGGTAACCGGAGACAAACCGGGCGGCAAGACCGAGATGCCTGAGAACATTTACCAGCAGCCAGGCAGAATCCCTGCATGAACCGCTGCCCAGCGTCAATGTCTGCTCACAGCTCTGCACGTTTGGTTCCATGCGGATGAGATAGCGTATATCGCTGCTCAGTTTCATATTCAGGGCAACGAGAAAATCGATGGTCCGCATCGGACTGATATCGATTGTTTTCATATATTGACCGAGCATTTTTCCCGGTGTTGTCCGGGCCAGGTACGGGGTAAGGTCAGCTTTCAGCTCAGCTTCGTACGTATAGGGAAATTCATCGGCCGATGGTTCCAGAAAAAAGTCGAAGGGGTTGATGATGATCATGTCGGCAAGCAGATCAACCTCCACCACGAACGTGTCGGTTTTTTCCTGAAAGACGAGTCGTCCCAGGTAATTGTTGAAAGGATCCTGCTGCCAGTTCAGGAAGTGATCATCGGGGGTCACCTTCATGGAGTAGCTGAGGATCGGCGTACGGCAGTGGGGTGCCGGACGAAGCCGGACAATCTGAGGAGCAAGGTTTATGCTTCGATCATACCGGTACGATGTTTTGTGATTGAGCGAGATATGTATTCCCACGTTTTACCGTCCTTTGCTGCAGGGTATCTCCAGGAGACGACTGTGAGCGATACCCTTATTGATTGATGTCGTTGACAGCCGCTTGCTACTGCTCCTGAGCGGCCGTTTCGATGAGGGGGTTCAGGTTGAAAAAAGTTGTGCCGATTGCTGCCCCGACTTCATTGAGGTTGCCCTGCAGCGTATCCAGGTATTCATGCAGGCCGATAGCAATAACTTCATTAATATCGGTATATTCGATATCTGCCTGCATACGACCCAGTTGCTTTTCCGCCGGATTTATCGCCGCCCCCGGGGGAGTCCCGGTAATACGGTGCATGCAGATCTTCGCTTTGTTTATACAATGCCGGATTGAACGGGGGAACTGGTTGTCGAAAATAAGGAAATCGGCAACTTTGTTCGGGGTAATCTCATGATGTTCTTTGCGAAACATCTCAAAAGCGCTGGCAGACTTGAGCACCGCCATCCACTGGACATGGTCGATGGGGGCGTTGACCAGGCTTGCCTGGGGCAGCAGCATGAAATATTTTACATCAAGAATTCTCGACGTCTTGTCGGCCCGTTCCATCATCATGCCGATACGGGCAAAATTCCACGCCTCGCCGTGACTCATGGTAGAGTCCATTAAACCGGTGAACAGGTGGCTGCGCATCTGAATTATTTTGAAAAAGCGGTGGGGATCTTCAAGGGCCATGGCTATACTTTGTTCAGTTGTCAGTTCCAGGTAAAAATTGTTCAGGTGCTCCCACATTTCCGAGGAGATTATTTCACGAATGGATCGTCCATTTTCCCGCGCTGCACCAAGACATCTCAGGATGGAATTGGGGTAGTCCCGATCGAAGGTAAGAAAGCGGATAACCTCATCATGATTATAGCCGGGGTCCTTCTTTTCAAATATCTCCTGGTCTCCGGTGGTCATAACAATCGGTTTCCAGTGCTGGCCTTCCTCGGAAGGCATGTCCAGAAGCAGGTTAAGGTTTACACTGATAAAACGGGCCACGTTTTCGGCTCGTTCAATATATCGGCACATCCAGTAGATTGAGTTTGCTACACGGCTCAGCATTGAATTCCTCCAGAAATATATTCGCCTACACTACCCAGGTATCCTTACTGCCGCCGCCCTGGGATGAGTTTACCACCAGCGATCCTTTTTTCAGCGCCACCCGGGTCAGACCCCCAGGTTGCACATAAATGTCCTTTCCATAAAGGATGTAGGGGCGCAGATCCACGTGCCGCCCCTCGATGCGGTCACCGGTGATTGTCGGCACCCGGGAGAGTGCTATGGTAGGCTGGGCCATGTAGTTGCGCGGTTCCGCCTTTATTTTTTCAGCGAAAGAAGCCCGTTCAGCGTCACTGGCGTGGGGGCCGATCAGCATACCGTAGCCGCCTGACTCATTCGCTGCCTTTACCACCAGCTCGTCGAGATGAGAAAGCACATATTCCCGGTCCTTGTCGTTGCGGCAGATATAGGTCGGCACATTCGGCAGGATGGCCTCTTCACCGGTATAGTATTTGATAATTGCCGGCACATAGGCATAGATCACCTTATCGTCCGCTATCCCGGTTCCCGGGGCGTTGGCCATGGCGATCCGGCCAGCCTTGTAGACGTCGATGAGCCCTTTGACGCCAAGCATTGAATCCGGGCGAAATACCGTCGGATCAATAAAATCATCGTCAATGCGGCGGTAGAGAACATCTACCCTCTTGAGACCTTTTGTTGTCAGCATATGGACAAAACCATCCACTACGACCAGGTCCCGGCCTTCAACCAGCTCCACGCCCATCTGCTGCGACAGGAAGGAGTGTTCAAAATAGGCGCTGTTGTATATACCGGGAGTGAGTACGCCAATGATCGGTGCCTGCACGTGATCAGGTGCAAGATAGGCAAGAACTTCGAGCAGTTTTCCCGGGTACTCGTCCACCGGTCTTACCTTCGAGGCCTGGAAAACCTGGGGGAAGGTTCGCTTGAGCACCTGCCGGTTTTCCAGTACGTAAGAAACGCCTGACGGGCAGCGAAGATTGTCTTCGAGCACATAGAAACATCCATCACGGTCCCTGATCAGGTCAGTGCCGGTTACATGGCACCAGATGCCTCGCGGCGGGGTGAAGCCTTCACACTCTTTGCGGTAGGTCCTGCTGGAAAGCACAAGATCTTCGGGTACAACCTTGTCCTTGAGAATTTTTTTGTCATTGTAGATATCCTGCAGGAACAGGTTGAGTGCATGGATACGCTGCTTGAGACCGGACTCGATTTGCTGCCAGTCAGTTCTTGAGACGATGCGGGGGATCAGGTCGAAGGGGAAAATTTTTTCAGTGCCTTCATCCCGGCCATAGACATTGAAGGTAATGCCCATTTTCAGGAGTAACGCTTCCGCTTCCTTCTGGCGCAGGATCAGGTCGCCGTCCGGAAGCGATTCGATCCGGTCAATAAGCAGTTGGGCTCCGGGGCGGGGTCTGCCGTTCTCATCGATCAGTTCATCGTAAAAATCCCCGGGATCATACGTTTTAAATGTCTCCATCGAGTACTCCTTTGTCTATCTGGTTCGAAGGCTCACACCGATTCGTCGCTCAACATCCTCTGCACACAATGGAGGACAGGACGGGTGGCACGATTGATCGTTCATGTTCATTTCAATTTCCGGCCCTGAGCGCAAAGCGACAAAGTAAGATCTTGCTGCGGCGATGTTCAGGATTCCTGAGGTATTTCTTCCAGGCGGCGCACCGTAACTGCCTGAATGACCGGATATACCGGCGGGCCGAACTGGTTATATACCGCCACATCAGCTGCATCGCGGCCAATACCGAGAACGACATAGCCGCCTCTCAGGTAAGGCTGGGTCGCATCAAAGGTATACCAGCGGCCGGCCACAAAGGCCTCAAACCATGCATGCATTTCCATCGGTTCAAGGGCATGGAGGTAGCCAACCACCATTCTCGCCGGGATGCTGATGCTGCGGCATAGGGCGATGCCCAGATGGGCAAAATCACGACAGACGCCACTCTGCCTGTTATTAACCTCTGCCGCTGAGACAAAGAGGTCGCTGAGATGGGCGTCATAGTACAGTGATATCCTTATCCAGGCTTCAATGGCAGAGACCTGGTCATAGCCGGGCTTCTGTCCGGTTGTTATTTCTGTTGCCAACTGGCCGAATTGCTCTGCTTCACAGTAGCGACTCGGCAAAAGATACTTGAGCACCTCATCCGGCAGTTCCTGAACCTCAACAAACGGAGCTTCAGGCGCCCTCATCAGCATATCTGCCGTGTATACCTCGGCGGCGGTATTGATTGAAAAAAAGCCGGCGGGAGCAACCAGTCTCTGGCAGAAGTTTCCGTGATTGTCCGTAAATTCATGCACCGGTATCCGTGGAGAGATCAGGTACTCTTCGCGTGCGACCCATTGCTGTGTCCCACTGCGCGGTCTCAGCATCAATATGAAGGGTGTCGGGACCGTTATGCTGAATTGCAGATCACAGCTTACCCGCAGCTTCATACGGCGGCCTCAAGAGAGGAACATGATTGTACTAGAGAAAACATAGATTCCACCATGTGGCCCAGCCACTTGCCGCTGGAAACGTCCGTTGGATATCGGTGGCAGAGAAGCATTCTCTCCAATGGGAATTTCCATTGTTTGTTCAGGCGTGGCCTTCAGGCACGAAACTGAAGGCAGGCTGGTGATTCTTATCTTTATCCGGTATATTACAATGTTTGCAGTGTTTATGCTATTAAGAATCTGTATCTGATTTGGAGGTTACCGGATTTCTGCAAAGACAGGACGGCCTCTTTCTGCTTCTGGTAAAAAAGAGTCTTGGGAAGTCCGGTCCGGGGCTGTTTAATGGTTTCAGTGGTAAAATAATTGCGAAAGCTACCATGAAGGGGTAGTTATGAAGCACAACGGATCCGCTAAGCAGCAAGTGCGGCAGAATAGAAGGGTATAGACGACGGTAAGGCTCACGAAATGGGTAGGCTGGCAACGGAATAATTTGCCAAGAGGATATCATGGCGCACTATCGTGAGCAGATCTTCAGGATGCAGATTTTCTCTCTCGCACGGTTCTCAAGACCCAGGGGCTTCGGTTAGTGTTCTCAAACATCTCTAAGGAGGTGCGTGACCAGTCCGACCGCTACAGGAAGTTCTGGAAGTTCTGGGGACAGTATATTTAATTCCAGTAAAGCAGGGCAGTCGACAAACCGGTGATTTTTACGTTGAGCTAAGCGAGGTATTTGAAGAAGGAAAGGTATGAGCGACGACACTAATAAGTTAGATTCGATAGCAATCAATGAAGTCCAACTGGTTTTGGCAGAAAAGCGTACATCTTTAGCTGTAATGAGGACAGGTATAGCAGTTTTGGCTTTACCGCTGACGGTTATGAGTTTTCTGATAGCCACTTCCAAATATTACAATGTCGTTGACGTTTTACATTTTATCATCCCATTGGGAGCGCTCAATCTTGTTTTAATTGGTTTAGGTGCATACCTGATTTTCCGCTCAATAATCCGATTGAGGCATTACGACAACTTCATCAATGAAATCAAACAGCATCATAGCATAATAGCAAAATTTATAGAGTGAATTTGTGAAAGGATCCGCTCTTAAGGCAGGCCCGGCCCTGTTCAGCCGTTCATCGCCGCCTCCCGGTAGCATATTATCTCTCGGCAACGAGGTCGGACCCGGATACACGATTACAGCTGCGTTACCGCTATGAGAAGCGATAACTCAATCTTAACAGCCACATCCCGGATCAATGTTTCGTTTCACAAGTTGATATCCTGAAATTCCACTCACGAGAGATAGCTATTAACTCACCCTCCTTAGCTCTCATTGGTTCAATCGTTGGCAATGTTCATCGAAGGCGAGTCGATACAACCCGCTTTCCCGCGTCGCTTTTGCGATTCACATACTACTCTGTATGGTGAATCGCCAGTCTCCTTGACAAGCCGGCTGTCTCAACTCGTGAAATATCTGGGTTAATGTGGCAAGTGCTTTCAGCTACTTCCGGGAAGAAAACGATTTTCAGAACGTGCGTGTACTACCCGGCATTGGCTTTTCCATCTGGCTGACCATGTGGCTCTACACCCGCACCTACAGCAATGCCAAGACCTCGGTCATATCCCGATCACTCACAGTGGTGTGCTTTTTACCGGACTACTGTGCTGGCTTATCTGGGAGCAGGTTCCGGAACGGTCGGCAGTCATTGGTGCTGTCCTGATTATTTCCGGCGGTATGGGCTCTGTCTATCCGGGCCGGTATAAGACTCCGGGTCACCTTGAATAATCGTCTTTTCGCCCGATCTCTGCGGTATGCTCAAAGGAATAATCTCATTATATGGCGCACCCCATAGGCGATCTCATGACTTATTTGTTTTATTGTATATTTGGTGATATAGTAATTCTCTGGTGGATAAAATAACCACTATGTGGTAATTGACATTGTGGTTATAGTACGCTAGTAATTAACTATTGTCTTAATTAGGCTGGTGATTGTTGTACGAAATATAGGTAATTATAAATACATAAGCACTCATGACAGTTTCTTCCTCCTCCGGGCAACAGGTAAACAGCAATCAGCAATTACAGGATATTTCACTGCTCTACCGTTTTCTCGGGCAGAGCCTCAAATTTCCCGAGGCTGACTGGTTTACCGAGGATTTCAGGAGGAGTTTTTCAGCACTGCTCAACCAGCTCGGTGCTGTTCAGGAGGCGCTTGATCTTGAGAAATATTTTACTGAATCAGCAGATCTGCTGGAAGAGCTTCAGGTTGAGTATACCCGGCTTTTTATTAATGGTGTTCCGCATGTGGCGGCACCTCCCTATGCTTCTGTCTACCTGGACAAATCCTTGCAAGGGGTGCATGCTAGCAGGACCTTGGCGTTTTACCGGGAGAAAGGCTGTGCCATGTCAGCGGATTCAGACCTTCCCGACCATATTGTTCATGAACTTGAGTTTTTGTCGCACCTGGCAGCAGATAATGACCAGGAAGGGGAGCGGGAGTTTCTGCAGCGCTTTTTTTTGACCTGGTTTCCCGTTTTTAGAGATAAAGTATTGACAGAGGCGAACCACCCGTACTACCGGCTGGTTATTACCATGATAGACTACTTCACCAAGGAGGAAGAGTAAAATGGCATTTACTCTCAATCGTAGATCTTTTCTCCAGGCAGCGACGGCTGCCGCACTATCTGTACCACTTTCCAAAGTTGTATCGGCAGATACCGGCGTGGTAAAGACACCGATGGATCCAACAGGCACATTTGAGGACAAGACCGTGACCGGAGGAATCTGTGAGATGTGTTTCTGGCGATGCCAGCTTGTCGGCAAGGTTCGGGACAATCGGCTGGTCAAGCTTGAAGGTAATCCAAAATCCATAGACAATGGCAAGTCCATCTGTGCCAGGGGAAATGCGGGTATCAAGTACCTGTATGACCCTGACCGTCTCAAGTACCCGTTGAAGAACGTTGGCAAGCGCGGTGCACCGATATGGAAAAAAATCTCCTGGGACGAAGCTCTCAAGGAATGCGGAACTAAACTCAAAAGGAGTCGTTGATACTTACGGCCCTCATGGT